>NZ_CP134146.1:1231733-1847600 GCF_031583575.1 Thalassotalea nanhaiensis
GATGGAGATGTTGTCGAAGAAGCAAGACAATACAGCCCAACAGAAGTGGAGTTGAATGCATTCATTCGTAAGAATTTCCCTGAGTGGAACTGTAAACCGGTATAAACGGCAGTTCCGAATACGCTAGCGCTTCGGATACGCTTTGCTTCGAATACGTTTAACTTCGATAGTTACTTCGAGATTCGGAGTGCAACGTATTCGAAGGTGCAGAGCGCCGTATTCGTATCTAAGTATGTATTCGCATTTCGTACCTGTTTGATATATGTTTATTAAATAATTATAAAAATTATGCTGTTAGTTTCTCATTCCTAGTAGCAAAATATAAAGGTTCTCCATGCTCAGCATTGATCAATGGATGATGTTAGCTATTTTTGCTGGCACATTAATCGGATTAGTGAAGTACCAAAATAGCCCTGAGCGTGTCTTTGCTGCCGCGACCATGGCCTGCCTTACTTTATCTTTCGTCACCACAGAACAAATATTCAACAACGCAATAAACCCTGGGTTATTAACCTTAATCCTGTTAATTAACTGCTCCTTTGCCTTTGAGCGAACTAGCTTTTTACGTTTGTTAGCCAGTCGTCTTATCACTAAATCAGTACCCGCATCATATGCTAAAACTTTACTTACTACGGCATTTGCGTCTGCAATCCTTAATAATACTGCAGTCGTTGCTACTTTAATTTCTCCGATCAAAAATAATAAATTTATTAATCCTGGCCGGCTACTTCTGCCTCTATCTTACGCTGCTATTTTAGGCGGCACATTAACGTTAGTTGGTACATCTACAAACCTTATTGTCAACTCTATGCTTATTGAACGAGGCTTACCTGGCTTAAAGTTCTTTGACTTTACCTTAGTCGGTTTAGCAGCTATGTGTGCCTGTTTATTGGTATTATTTATCCGCATTAGAGCGTTGCCTAAAACGGCTGCCGATCCAAAAGATGATAAACATTACTTTGTAGAAGCTGAAGTAATGCCTGAGTCTAAACTTATTGGGCTCTCTATCGAAGATAATGGCTTGCGTAGCATGGACTCATTATTTCTAATTGAAATTATTCGTCATGGCCATTTAATTTCGCCAGTAACGCCAGAAGAGTACATTCAGCCGGGCGACAAGCTTATTTTTACCGGTGATATTTCTAAGGTTTTTGTACTGCAACAATTTGACGGCTTACAATTGTTTGCTGAGCAAGACGGTTTATTACGAGATAACCTTACTGAAGTATTAATAAAGCCTGGCTCTGCCATTATAGGCATGAATTTAAAACAAGCTGGGTTTAGGGCTCGATTTGATGCTGCGGTAGTTGCCATTCGACGAGAAGGCTCAACCTTATCGGGTAAGTTGGGCGACTTAGTCATTCAATCAGGCGACTTTTTAGTACTTGCCGTTGGTAATGACTTCTCCAGTCGAACGAACTTAACTAAAAACTTTTTTATTCTCACCGGTGTAGAACCCGAAGATATGCTGAGTGGCTGGCGAGATAAGTTTACTCTGTTTGGCTTTATCGGTGCGATTAGTATTTCGGTATTATTTGATGCATCCTTACTTAAATGTTTGATGTTTTATATGGCGGCACTATTTGCGTTTAATTGTTTATCGATCAATGAAATAAAGCGTCGTTTTCCGTTAGAGATTTGGTTAATAGTAGTCAGCGCATTAACGTTAGCTACAGCCCTGGAAGGCACAGGTATGTCACAAGTAATTGCCGATGTTGTGCATGGTTTTTTACAAGATAAAAGTGTGATGATAGCGTTTGTTGCGGTGTTCTTAATTACCTTATTGTTAACTGAAGCAATTACTAATAATGCTGCAGCAGCGCTGATATTCCCAATTGCTTATAACATTGCCATTGGTTTGGATGCAAATCCACTGCCATTTATCATGGCGGTAGCATTTGGTGCCAGCGGCAGCTTTATGAGCCCGTATGGTTATCAAACAAACGTAATGGTATACAATGCCGGTAACTACCGACTGAAAGATTTTGTTAAGGTAGGCTTGCCAATATCAATAACCTATAGTGCAGTGGTGTTATATATGATCCCACTAATATTTCCGTTTAAATAAAGATTATTATCATGACTCAAAAAACCGAAAATACAGTATGGCATGCTCACCTTGTAACCAAGCAAGAGCGTGCACAATTGAAAAACCAAAAGCCTTGTTTACTTTGGTATACCGGTTTAAGCGGCTCGGGTAAGTCTACAGTAGCGAATGCTGTTGATGATATTTTATTCCAACGACAAAGCCATACTTATTTATTAGATGGTGACAATGTTCGTCACGGATTAAATGGCGATTTAGGCTTTAGCGATGAAGACCGTATCGAAAATATCAGACGCATAAGTCAAGTGGGTAAATTGTTTGTCGATTCAGGACTAATTTGTAGCACGGCTTTTATTTCCCCATTCCAGTCAGACCGTAATATGGCCAGAGATATGCTGGAGCAGGGCGAGTTCATTGAAGTGTATATCGACACGCCAATAGAAATTTGTGAGCAACGTGATCCAAAAGGGCTTTATAAGATGGCACGAGCAGGTGAAATCAAAGACTTTACCGGTATTGATTCAACTTATGACATTCCTGTAAACCCAGAGATCCATGTAAAAACCGCAGACCAAAGTATTGAACAATGCGCGTTGCAGATTGTGAATTATTTAACTGAAAACGGATACATAACTAAGTAACGAATACGTTTCACTCCGAATTACGAAGTAGTTATCGAAGCCAATGTATTCCGAAGCAACTATCGAAGCAGGCGTATTAGAGTAAGTTTTCTGTCAATATTCTTTACAATAAACTATTTAGTTAACATGCAGTGTTCGTTAAGTAACTGTTATCAATAAATTAGTTTTAAGTGGCTTAAAATTTGCTTTATGTACTCCCACTATTAAATTTTAAATGCTCGCACATTTAACGGTTAACTTTATCTCTAAAGTAATATTTAATCATTTAGTTAACCAAACCGACTTAAACATCCATAGGCGTCGAAAGGCGTCTTTTTTTTTGTAAAACGTAAGCAATTGGCTATTGCTTGTAAAAATGAAGTTAACTTGCCAATAAAACCTTACACTTGTGCAATTAAACTTGTAACAAATCATTAATCTTGCCGCTTTACACTAGATATTCACTTTAATTCCTCGTAGTATCATGATCGAAATAATTCTAAAGTTTTAATGGCGTTAAGACCATTGAAGTAAAAATAAAATATTCGGGAAGAAAACATGAAATCTTTATTAACGGGCGTTGTTTGCTCGTCACTTCTACTTTTAGCAGGTTGTAATGAATCTGCAAAAACAGCAGAGCCAGCGGCTGACATTCAAACTCAAAAAACTGCATTAGCGTCAGGTATAGACCGCGCTAACATGGACGAAAACGTACGTCCACAAGATGACTTTTACTTATACGTAAATGGTAAGTGGGAAGAAACGAATACTATTCCTGCAGATAAAACATCTATCGGCTCTTTTTACGACTTACGTGACAAATCTGACGAAGACGTAAATACCATCATTGAAGAGCTTGCTGCAGCCGAAACTTTAACTGCTGGTTCAGACGAGCAAAAAGTGGCTGACTTATTCCGTTCATTTATGAATGTTGAGCAATTAAATGAATTAGGTGCTAAACCTATCGCTCCATTTTTAGCTGATGTTGCTGCTCTTAAAACAAAAGATGACTTAGCCGCATTTTTTGCTAAAGCGCAAATCATGGGCTTAGACTCACCTTTATACTACTACGTATCGGTTGATGCTAAAGAATCTAGTACCTATGCTGGCCACGTATGGCACTCTGGCTTAGGTCTTCCAGATCGCGATTACTACTTCAACGAAGATGCTCGTTTTGTTGAAATGCGTGCTGCATATGTTGCTCACGTAGCAAAAATGTTTGAATTAGCAGGCCTTGCTAATCCAAAAGCATCTGCTGACGCAATTATGGCGCTAGAAACTAAAATGGCTAAATTACATTGGACTCGTGTTGCTACACGTAACAGTGAAGCTCGCTATAACAAGTTTGAAACAGCTAAATTAAATACCCTAACTGAAAACTTCAACTGGAATGTTTGGTTAGAAGCATTAGGCGTACAAGATCAAGCAAACATCATTATCAACCAACCTGATTTCGTTGAAGGGTTTGGTGAGCTTGTTGCAAGCACTGATATGGAAACTTGGAAAACATTCTTAAACTGGCAAGTTGTTGGTGGTTTTGCATCATCTTTATCTGAAGACCTTGCCGCACAAAACTTCGAGTTCTATGGCAAAACAATTAACGGCCAACAAGAGCAGAAGCCTCGTTGGAAGCGTGGTGTTAGCTTAATCAACGGTAACCTTGGTGAAATTATTGGTAAGGTTTACGTTAAACGTCACTTCACTCCAAGTGCTAAAACACGAATGGTTACTTTAGTTGAAAATCTACGTTCAGCGTACGGTGAATCAATTGATGAACTAGAGTGGATGTCAGCAGATACTAAAAAAGCTGCACGTGTGAAACTTGCTGCTTTTACACCTAAAATTGGCTACCCAGACAAGTGGGAAGATTATTCTGCAGTTTCTATTTCAAAAGATGACTTAATTGGTAACTTGATTAATGTTGATAAAGTAGATTTTGCTAAATCAGTTGAAAAACTTGGTGGTCCTATCCACACTTGGGAATGGGGCATGACGCCACAAACAGTTAACGCTTACTACAACCCAACAGTGAACGAAATTGTATTCCCTGCCGCTATCTTACAACCGCCATTCTTTAACCTAGAAGCGGATGAAGCTGTAAACTATGGTGGTATTGGTGCTGTTATTGGTCACGAAATGGGCCACGGCTTTGATGACCAAGGTAGTAAATACGACGCTGAAGGTAACATGAAAAACTGGTGGACTGAGCAAGATTTAGCTGAGTTTAAAAAGCGTGGTGCGCAATTGGTTGAGCAATACAATGGCTACTTCCCATTCGAAGACACACACGTAAACGGTGAACTTACTCTTGGTGAGAATATCGGTGACTTATCTGGTTTAACTATCGCTTACCGTGCTTACAAAACCTCTTTAAATGGTGCTGAAGCTCCAGTAATTGACGGCTTAACTGGCGATCAACGTTTCTTCATGGGCTACGCACAAATATGGCGTCAAAAGCACACAGAGAAAGCTGCTCGTGAACGTTTAGCAACAGATAGTCATTCTCCAGGTCACTACCGTGCGCTTGGCTCATTATCTAATATGGACGAGTTCTACCAATCATACGACGTTAAAGAAGGCGATAAAATGTACATCGCTCCTGAAAAACGCGTAAAAATTTGGTAATCAATGCGTTAGCATTATCCTGAACTTGTTTCAGGAGCTTAAATTTAAAGGCGACCAATAGGCCGCCTTTTTTATTTTTAACACTGAGCCGAATCACGAATACATTTCATTCCGCAGTAGTTATCGAAGCAAAGCGTATGCGGAGGTACGAAGTACCATATTCGAAGCGATAGTGTATTCGAATCGTATGCATTGTCCTGAACTTGTTTCAGGATCTTAAATTTAAAGGCGACCAATAGGTCGCCTTTTTTATGCTTAGCTGCTTATCACGAATACACTCCATTCCGAGATACGAAGCAGATATCGAAGTATCGCGTATCCTAACCAAAATGTATTTGTCTCTATACCGTTTCATGGATACCTGAACAAGTCAGGTATGACGGGGGATAGTTAGGCTATGTCGAAAAGCGACTCATGTCATTATCGCGGACGACTCCAAGGATGGAGGAGGTAGGGCGAAGCATGGATGCCAGAGCCGAGGCGGTAATCCATTCTTTATGGATACCCGAACGAGTCGGGCATGACGTGGGGGAGTTGGGTATGACGTAATCCGAATCTCGAAATAGTTATTGAAGCGTCAGCGTATTCGAAGTAGCGAAGCTACGAACTCGAAATCACGTAGTGATGTATTCGTAACTAAAACAATTTGCATTCCTGAATTTCTAAACTAGCCTTAATGATGATTTACAGCGCAAAGGAATTGCGTGAACAAAGCCAATACTATTGGCTACTTATATTTTTAAGGTTTAATCTCAAGGAGGAGATATGCGCCCAATCTTTTATGGATCTTGTCATCCAATTACACGTCTACCATTTTTAAGTTTAATCATTTTTATTACCATTTTGTTTTCTATTACAGCTAATGCTGGTCAACCCTATCACCAAGCAATAGGAAGTTTGAATGGTTATGAGGATGAAGACAAAATTGCCAATTCTGGACTTGAATGGATTAAACGTCCTAAATATAAGGTGTCTCAAACATCGCCTGCTCGAATCAACTCTTGGGTCACTAGAACAGTTTCACTTAATGGTTGGCCAACAGGAGAACAAGGAAAAATTATTTGGAGATTCTTTGCCCCCGATGGAAGCAAAAGTAAAGAAGATTCTACAAGATGGACAGGCTCTTGCTGGACTGGATACTACTCCTGCACTAGGCCTGGTGGAACAATTGAAGCTCCTGCTTTTGTTGCTGATGAAATTGGCCTCTGGAGGGTTGAAACTTACGACTCTTCAGATGGCGTTGAAACACTAATATCTTCAGAGCCATTTGAAGTTAGAGGCCGTGAAATGCAAATAACCAAAGGTGTTAATTTAACCGTTTATGAAAATGATAATTCTGACGAACCCTTAGCTTTAAAACTTATCGATTATGACCATGTTTCTGGTACTCCTAATAAACTTGTTACTTTTGAAGTTATACAAAGGCCCAAAGGTAAAGCAAGTGGCGGTTTAAATTATTATTATAAAGAGGGCTTTACTGGTTCAAAAATTAATAGCATTGAAGCAACCACCAATTTTAATGGAATTGCCAGGGTATTTTTTGAGTCAGGTAGTAATCACGGCACCTACATAATAAAAGCGACAAGCTATTGGGCGCCAGAAAGTCCCATTGAATTTCAAGTTACAGTAAAAGAGGGAAAAGATCCGAACAAAGAAGAAGATATACTCACTGAATTGCTTGAGCCTGGTCGGAATCTTGGAAAGCCTAAACAATGTGATGCTTTAGTTGGTAATCCTATAAACGTAATAACAGGTAATAAATTTCAACAAGAAATTGACTACCAAGGTAAAGGGTTTATGCCGTTAGAGTTTATTCGTTATTACAATAGCCACAGCAACTCGTCGTCTGGTTTCGGGCTGAAATGGTCGCATTCCTACTCACGTTACATTACGTCAACGACTGAAGAAGTTAACGGCTTAGAAAAAACAGTAGCAAAACTATATCGTGATAATGGGCAAGTGGTAAGTTTTTATCAAGACCGAAAAAGCTGGTATCCCGTGCATGCCGATGTTCGTAGCCAATTAACGCTGGCTTCAAAAAAGTGGCGTTATACAACAGAGCAAAATATTGTTGAAGTTTATAATCAACAAGGGCAGTTAGAATCAATCACTCATATTGATGGAAATGTATACACCTTAGAATATCTAGATGATGGTAAGTTGCAATACGTTTATAGTCCTAACAGGTCACGCCTAAGCTTTGAATATAATTCCGATGACAAAATTAAGCGTGTATTTGGATCGTTTGACAATTACTATCGGTACTATGAAAGTAATAGTGGCATGCTTAGCTTCGTTCAAGATAATGTCAGCTCTAAAAGGTATCATTATGAAGATGCAAATTACGTTTCTTTGTTAAGTGGAATTACGGATGAAAATGGTGACAGAGTTTCTACTTGGAAATACAACGACAAAAGGCAGGCAATTAGCAGTTTTAATGGTAACGGGTTAAATCAGGTCAATATTCAATACCACATGGATGGCAGTCGAACGGTCACTCATGCTGATGGTAAAACTACTGAACTGTTAGCGACTGCACAGCTAGGCTTGGGGTTATTAACTAATGTAGATGGACCCACGTGTGATTCCGGCGAAGAAAAATCCAAATCTTTTACTTATGATCATCAAACCAATAATATTCTTTCTAAAACTGTAGATGGCATAACTACCACTTTTGGTAATTACGATAGCAATGGAAACCCAGGTTTTGTAATAGAAGCTTATGGTAGCGAAGATGAACGTAGAACTGATTATACCTATGATCCAAGATTTCCGAACAGAGTTACTCATATTAAACGACCCTCTGTGAGTGTGGGTTATAAAATAAGCCATTTAACCTACGATGATAGTGGTCATTTACTTCAACAGCGAGAACAAGGCTATGAGTTAAATGGTACGCCATTAGAGCGAGTTATTAGTTATGAATATAATGGCCCTCTCGGGCAAGTAAGTCGTATTGACGGTGCTCGAATTGATGTAGATGATAGCTATCACTTCAATTACCATCCTTTAGATGCTACTTCATTTGTTCCTGCTAGTTTAAAAGACGTTATTGGCCCTGATGGTAGTGTTTTGAAAACTAATATGAAATTTAAATCCAATGGCAGTCTATCGTCATATACAACAGCCAACGGTTTAAAGGTTGATAATACATATTATTCCTACGATGACACCTTAGAAACGCATACCAGAACAGCCAATAACATTAGTAGGACAACATTTTTTACTTACACCTCAACAAAACAAATTGAATCAATTACAACAGGTTATGGCAGTGATAATGCAACTACAATTAATTTGGCCTACGATAACACTCAGCGATTAATCAGGGTTAGTAACAGTCTTGGTGATTATATTGAGTTTGAATTTGATGCAAATAATAATGTTGTTGCTGAAAATGTATACGATAACAAGGCTGTTTTACAGCAACAAATCGCCACAGTTTTCGATAGTTATAACAACATCAGTCAGCAAATCTCTGCAAACCAAATAGTTAAATCAGTTCATGCTGCCGATGGGCGTTTAATACAACAAACAGACGGCAATAATGTGGTTAACAAATACACATACGATGATCTTAAGCGTTTAACTACCATAAGTAATGACACTAACGGCGCTGAACAATCAACCACAAACAGTCAAAATTTGATTAACTATGATGTTCACAATAATCAAACACATTTAACCGACGCTAATGGTAATACAACGGAGTATGAGTTTGATGATTTAGGTAATTTATTAAGTGAGAACAGCCCTGATAGAGGTAAGTGGTTATTCACTTATGATTCAGCTGGTAACCGACTTACTGCTGTTGATGCTAAGCAGCAAACATTTAATTATCAATATGATGCCTACAATCGCTTACTATTAACCGACACTTTAGGAACAAGTGAAGACGTCAGTTATTTTTATGATGTATGTAGCAACGGTATAGGTAAACTTTGCAGGGTACTTAAAGGAAATACTGAAGTAAGTTATTCCTACAACGGTTTTGGTGAGTTAGCGTCTCAAACTCAGAATATAGGAAGTATCACAACCACAGTAAGTTATAGTTACGATTTACAAGGTCGAATTAAAGATATTACTTACCCAAGTGGTAGTGTTGTCAGTTACAGTTATGATAATGCGGGTAATGTTCAAACCGTGGATTTAACGCAAAACGGCAATACGCAAAATATTATTAACGGTGCAGAATACACATTTAGTGGTTTACTAACAAACTTGAATTTCGCTAATGGGCTCGCACTAAATAACACCTATGATTTAGCTGGAAGAGTGACAAGCTTAACTAATGGTCCGTTGAATTTACTGCACAGCTTTGATGGTGCAGCAAACATAATTAGTCAATCGACAAACCAATACAGTTATGATGCTTTGAATAGGTTAGCAAGCGCGAGTACCAACCTAGGAGATCTAGATTACAGCTATGATAAAAATAGCAATCGTTTAACCTTTACTGAAAACAGCATACAAACACAGTATGGCATTGCAATAAACAGCAATATTATTACCAGCATTAATACGTTAATCGTTAACAATGACGCTAACGGTAATCGGTTAAATCGTAATGGTCAAACATTACAATACACGCCTTATAATCAACTGAGTCAAATAGCCAATGTTGCTCAGTATAAATATAATGGCTTAGGGCAACGGGTTCAAAAAGCATTACTGCTAAACACTGATATAAAAACATTTGTTTACGGTATAAATGGTCAATTACTTGCCGAAATGGATGTCAGCGGCATCGTCACCGATGAACATATTTATTTAGGTAATATGCCAATCGCAGTTATAAAGCATAAAACTGCAGGAAGTGAACTGTTCTATGTTCATAGTGACCATCTAAACACGCCAAGAGCCATCACTAAACAAGACAAAACTGAGGTTTGGCAATGGCAATCTGATCCATTCGGTAAAGGGTTAGCAAACAATGATGTAGATTTAGATGGTACTACTTTTGACTACAATAAACGCTTTCCTGGCCAATACTATGATGGCGAAAGTGGGCTACACTACAATTACTACCGTGACTATGATCCAACCACTGGCCGTTACTTACAAAGTGATCCGATAGGATTAAATGGAGGGATGAATACCTTTGGGTATGTTGGTGGCAATCCGTTGATGTATACAGATCCGTTAGGGCTTGCAAGGTGGAAGGGGAGAATAGAAGCTGTTGCAGGTGGAGAAATCGTAGGCGGTATTGCCGGTCGTGCCATATTGACTTCTGATTGTAATGAAGGAAAACGTTGGAATGTTAAGGTGAGTTTTAAAGCCGGCGGTACAACAGCCGGGTTCCCTTGGTCTATAATGGCTTCAAAAATCGAGTTAAATGACCCATACCCAACGGCCAAGCCTATTAATTTAATAGGTGACTTTTCATATTCAGGGGTTAGTGTAGCTGCTCTTTTGGGATATGGGGTATCGACTATTCAAATAGGTCAAGCATATAGTGCATCAAGCGGTCTTGTTGTTGGTGTTGATGCTAGCTGGACTGATTTTACTTTAGGAGAGTCATCGGTGACGGATGCTTTTGAAACAGAATGTGGATGCGAGAGATAAATATGAATAATTGTTTTTTTGTTTCGTTAATTACTATGTTGATTTGTGATGCAATTGGTATTTATTTATTAAAAAAAAGCCACCCAAAAGAACATGAGTCATTAGGTTCACCAGTGCATTATTGGACTGATGCTAATAAGATGACATATATCATTGGTTATGTTGGTTTATTTAGGTTTATTTCTCTTAAGGATAATAAAATCAAAGGAATTTTAGCAATACAAGCTGTTACCTTTTGGATGTGTATTGCATTTTTAATTTACGGTATTTATTCTAAACTTAATATATAAGCTCAGTTTAGCGAATGATCTGTAGCTAGATGAAAATATGGGGTCACTTGATTAGATACTAACAAGTGGCCTTTTCTATAGATGCCCGGAAAAGCCAGGTATGACATGTTTTTTCCCTAGTGTGAGGCCTTTAATACTCACAGCACACTTTCCAACTAAAAAACTTACTTTTTTGACAAAACTCTTTCACTTATTAACAGTTAATTTGTTTCTAGTCTGAATATAATGGGGAAACAACCAGTTAGAAAAAAAGCTGAAAATGTCAGCTATACTTTTTTAATCTAACTTTCCTCTTTAATATATTCAGATCATGGACTCTTCATCATATGAGTAAACACTTAAACTGCACAGTCATATTGATCTTAATTGTTTTCTCGCCATTGATGTATGCCCAGCAATCTCAACAAACTGAAAAGCAAAACTTTGAGCAAGAGGTAACTTCCCAAAAGCTGCCGCATTTAACTGTTGCCTTAGCCGGAAACTGGCAACCGTTTAACTTTGCTAATGATAAAGGCGACGTTGTAGGTATTATCCCTGACTTTACTCAATTAATAATGGCAAAGGCTGAGCTAAGTTATAGCATTGAACGTCAGCCATACTGGACCGATGTATTGCAAGCTGTTGAAACCAATGGGGCTGATATCACTTTAGGTAACAGTATTATGGTTGGGGAATGGGAAAAAATCGGACTATTAAGTGAGCCGTTTACTCATGTGCCAATCGCTATTGCAACTCAAAAAGGTACTGAGTTTGTCGAGGACTTTTCAACCCTGGCAGGTAAAAAAATTGCCATTGGAAAAAACTACAATGCTTATTACCTTATAAAAGATAAATACCCTGAAATAAGCATTATTGAAGTTTCGACAACCTATGAAGGCTTAGAGCTATTAAACCAAGGAAAAGTGTTTGCCGTTGCTGATGTTTTACCGGTGATCCTGTATCGCATTAATAACATGGCGTATAGTAATATTGAAATTGGTGGCATATCACCAATTGTTATGGATGTACGAGCGTTAATCTCACATCAAAATAAACACTTATTGCCGGTAATTAATAACGCCATTGCTGAAATATCTGAGCAACAACGAAAAGACATTATGGATAGGTGGTTAAGTGCAGAGTCGCATTTAGAAGTGCATTCGACCCGTTTTCTCTATTTAATTTTGGTCTTTTTCGTTGTCGTCAGTATTATATTGTTAGTGATATTTAGAAAGCCAAAACGAACCCTTTAATACTATTTACTGATAAATACACTGTTACGCTCTAATTTAGCTAAGTACAGCGCTTTATCTGCGCATAGGTAAATTTCTTCATCACTCATATCAATAATATTGCTTTTAAAGTGGCAACCAATAGAGACGGTTAAAAATTTATCTTTAGCGCTGAACTCATGCACAATGCCCAGTTGTTGGATGTGTTTTCTTAAGTCATTCAACCAAAACTCTGTTTCATCATAGGTGAAGTTTTTAACCAAAATAGCAAATTCTTCACCGCCTAATCGAAACACTTCGTGTTCGGTATCCAGCAAACATTGTTGTAGGCAACTTGCTACTGTTACTAACGCTTTATCACCTTGCGGGTGGCCATAGTTGTCATTGTATTTTTTAAAGTAATCAATATCTAAAATGGCTAATCCAATAGGCAACTGGTACTGCTTGGATGTTTCTAAAAAGCTCACTATACACTGCTCATAGCTTCTTCGATTAGGCAAGCTGGTAAGCGGATCAATTAACGATATTTGTTTGTTGGTGCTGTCAATAAGGACATTGGTAAAGCCGCGTATTTTATCATCACGAGAAAATATGGGCTGAATTCTTGACGTTAACCATTGCAGTTTTCCGGCATTATTATATCGACGAATTTCACCATGCCACATATTGCCACTATTTATCACCGACCAAATCTTTTGCTCAATTTGTTCACGAGTAGGTGACAGGTCGAAAAAGTGCGAGGGTTGCCCTAGCAATTCCTGTTCAGTTTTTTCAATGTAATGACACAATGCATCAGATGCTCTTTCTACTTTGCCATCCACATCTAGTTCGGCAACCATAACGTATTGATTTACCAAACCTTGCAGTTCATTTTTCTCACGTTTTATCGCCAACATACGTCTATTATATGTATAAAAAGTAGCGGCAATTAACAGTAAAATAAATAGGGTTGTAATGAACGAAAATACAACAGCATGTTGTTGGGCTGTTGCAGACGTTTGTCTAAATTCATTGGCCTTGGAGAACGCAAAGACATAAAAGTCTTTAACTTCTTGCTCGGTGTTTTCGATATTTAGAAAAAGCGTATCTAATTCAGCTTTGTTGTTTAGTAACCAGTTTTTGTCCTGGATGTTTTCAATGTTTGGAATATGTTCAACAACGGGAAACCATTTAGAATACGATTGGTAGACCTCTTCAATGTCTTTTTTATCACCCAAAAACTGTTTAAAAATCACGTCAAACTGTTTAACAATGTCCTGTTCTAACTGATTTATTCTTGGAATAACATTTTGTTTATCATCTGTAATAACGGTTTGCCGATAAATTAGATGTTTGATTTCGGCAATGTGGTACACAATAGAATGTGATGACTTAGACACGGTAAAAGGATGGTCATAGAATCTTTCTAACAAGCGAGACGATTGATTCACAACAACCAACGTATAAACACCAAAGCCTATGATTGTTGCCACTAACATTGCTGATAGAGCATGAAACTTACAAAATTTAAACATCATTAAAACAGCAGCTCTATAGCTTTGCTTCTATTAGAGATTGAGTCGATAAACGATATCCCTTAGAACGAACTGTTTTTATAACGTCAGGGCTGATTCCAGCACGTACCAGTTTGGCTTTAAGGCGTGAAATGCTTACGTCCATACCACGACTTACGCCGTTGTAACTTATGCCTTTAAGTGTTTGATATACTTGATCTCTTGAAACAATGCTATCTTTATGGATAAGCAAATAATAAAGCAACTCAAATTCATCATTGGTCAGTGCAATTTCTTCGTTATCAAATTCACATAAATGCAAGTGTTTATTGAAGTTAAGCGCGCCCAAGTGAAATGATTTATTCGCATCAGATTCGGTATGCTTAGCTTCCAATAACCGCGTGATCCTGGCCAAAATCACTTTGAAAGAGCGACTTTTGGCAATAAAATCATCAGCACCTATTTGTAAGCCTTTAAGTTCGGCATCGTCGGTGTCATTGCCGGTTAAAAAGATAATAGGGCCTTTGTAGTATTCACGTAATTTTACGCAAACGTCATAACCATTAATATTGGGTAAACCAATATCAAGTAATATACAATCTGGAGTATGACGTATCACCATTCTATCTACCGCGTCGCCTTTAAACGCTTGATGAACAATAAAACCTTGCGTTTCCAATTGGCGCTTTAAGGTAAATGATACAATTTTATCGTCTTCAACAATCAGTACGCTGGTATTCGTGACGGGTAAAGTATTTTCAGCAATCATAATAAGCCCTCATTTGCTTGCTTTAGAGATGTGGGGACACAATGCTGGTTAATTTCTCGCATCAGTTCATCAGGATTGAATGGTTTTGCTAAAAAGCTGTTCATGCCAATTTCTAAACATAAATCCTTTGTTGTTTCCTTAATATCAGCGGTCAATCCAATAATGCTAATATTATCCCAGTCTCTTTGTTTTCGAATGCGCATGGTCGCTTCATAACCGTCCATTTCAGGCATATGTAAATCCATTAAAATAACGTCATAATGCTTTTTATATAACATTGAAATGGCTTCAATACCGTTATTAGCTATGTCGACCTTGCCATTACGTTTTGCAATAATTTGTTTCGCAACCAACTGATTTAATTTAACGTCTTCAGCGAGTAATATGTTTATGTTGCTAAGGTCGTAATGAGTCCAATGACCATCATTTTTCTCTGGTAACTGACTTCCGGATGGTTTTGGCTGTAGTGCTTTTAAAAACTTATTTGGTAGCAACGGCAGCTGAACATAGTTATGAGTAGTTCTGCTATCTTCATGTTGCTTAGCAATTTTTTGATCCCATAAAAAGTGTATTTTCGAGTAGCTATTGTGTAGCTGCCTAAGAGATACGCTGTTTATATTCGTTTCATTATTAACGTACATTAACAATTCAGTTGCTTTGCTTTTATCTTCGTTAGGAGTATCTGTTATTGCCTGAGATAGGCTCAAGCGATTACTTTGAATACCTAGTTTTTCCAGTAATTGAACCACTTTGTAATCGTCTATTGCAGGCGAGCTTATAACATCGAAAACAGGAACTTTTTCAATCTTTACATCAGCAAACGTAGAGACACTTTGTTCATGGATAGGTAAAGACAGTGTACAAACGGTACCAATGCCTTTATCACTACTGATTGCTAAGTTGCCTTGCATGCTGGTGGCCAGTTTTTTCGAAATGGCCAGACCTAAACCGCTGCCGCCAAATTTGCGAGTAGTGGAATTGTCACCTTGATCAAACGGTGTGAAAATATTTTCTAACAATGCTTTATCAATTCCAACACCGGTATCTTTAATATTGAAAACGATAAAATTTTCGCCCAAGTTTTGCTCATAACCAACGGTTACCTCTACTTGGCCTTTGTTGGTAAATTTAACGGCATTATTAATAAGGTTCAGTAATATTTGTTTGATCCTATTTGCATCAACTTTGATCATTTGTGGCACGGTGTCCGCTATTTCACAGCTAAATTTCAGTTTTTTATCAAATGCTTGTAAGTAAGTTAATCCCAATACTTCATCAAGCATTTTCTCTGTGCTGGTTTCAACCTCTTCAAAAGTAAGTTTTCCCGCTTCTATTTTAGACCAATCTAAAATGTCATTAATGATAAATAATAACGACTTTGACGAGCCTATTAGTTTATCTACGTATTCTTGTTGAGTGTCATTTAACGGGGTTTCTTTAAGCAAATATTGTAATCCCATCAAGCCATTTAGCGGGGTTCTCAGCTCATGGCTCATGTTGGCAAGAAAATCAGTTTTGGCTTGGTTTGCTACTTCCGCTTTTTCTCGAAGCACAGATGATTTTTCAACCTGCATATTAAGCTCATTGATATATTCCCCAATACGGGTAAACAACGACTTAAAATTATTGGTTAAAGAGTTCACCTCTTGAATTGGGCTCTTAATATCAAGGTGTCGAACAAAATTATCATGAGTAAACGAGGCGACTTTTTCACTTAAGCTCACCAGCGGTTTTGCAATATGTTGCAGCACAACAATGCCACTAATAATTAATGCTATGGTGATACAAATTTTTTGAAAAATCAGTAAATAGGTATAGAACGACAGTTGCTCTTCAGCAACTTGGTATTCTTTATTAATACGCGAATTTACCAGCGTGATGAAGTTTTCAATGTATGAGTTTATGGTAACTTTATGATGTTCATATTCTTGGCTAAACAGTAAGTCTATGGCCGGGTCATTTTTAAAATGCTCTGAATCTTGAGTCAGTTGTCGCTCTTTAATCAGCTCAAATGCTTTGTTTTCTATTTTAGCAAGCTCATTAGAACTCATTACTGCTTTTTTCAATAGCAATGCTTCGCTCATGCTAAAGTCTTGAGCCTCTAATAAATCAATTTGAGATATTTTTTGACCAGCAAGCTGCATTAGCTTATTTTCTACTTTTGTATTTTTAGCATAAGGTAACAAATCTTCTAATGAGCGTTCTTCTTCGCCAAGCTGAACAGCAAGCAATTCATTAAATTTAGTCAAGTATTTAGGGTTAGATGTTGCCGCATAACTGCGCGCTAAACGCGTTAAATTGTCGGTGTTTTCTTGGTACCTTGTTGCAATTTTTTGAAAGTTTTGTCGTTTATCGTAAAGGTTCGCAGTATCTTCAACTTTGTCGATATAATAAAAACTGATGATCAAATTGCTTACCAACAAAATAAAAATAACGCTGTGTAATAGGTAAAAATACTTTTTTAATTTCACAAAACACCTGCCATTTTGTTGAGTAAACAAACATGTTGTAGGCTAGTATCGATACGTTGAATTACGTTGTTAGATTTCATAACTAAAGCTCATAGCTACTTTCAATTGATACTAATATTGGCAAATTCCAGTCTTCATCAATTTGCTGTAACTCGTACAACGGCACAGCTTTACAAAAATGAAATCCTTGTAATCTGTCTACGCCCATTGCTTTTAATGCGTCTACTTGTTGCTGATTTTCTACGCCTTCGGCAACACAATTTAAATTCAATGCTTTTGCCATAGCCGCTATGGCTTTGACCACATTGGCGGCTTTTTCACTGGTGAGCATGTCTTTGATTTGTGAACGGTCGATTTTAAGCTCTGAAAATGGAAAGTTAATCAGCTCTTTAATGCCGGACTGCCCAGTTCCGTAGTCGTCGACCGAAATATTTACTCTGGCAATACGTAATTCGGCCAGATTGGCCACCACCGATTGCGTTAATATTGAACGGTTTTCGGTCATCTCAACAATTAATTTATGTGATGGAAAATTATGCTTTTTCAATATGTTTAATAACTTAAAGGCAAAATTGGCTTCGCATAAACTGTCGTATTCCATATTTAACGACAAGGTTAAGTTTTTTATGTTGTATTGATTCAGCAAGTTTAAACTTTTATCGAGAATATAAAGCGTGTAGCGGGTTATTTGATGGTAATCAATCAGAGGTTGTATAAACGTATCTGGTTGATAAATTTTACCTTTAACCTGCAATCTGCCTAATATTTCCAGACCGGTTATTCGCAAGGTTTTTGCACAAAGCTGTGGTTGAAAGTAAGGCTGAAATTTATTATCCAATAAGTAAGCCATCGTATTGTGGTTACTAAACTGATGCGAAGGTATAACTGTTGGTTCAAGTAAGTTATTGCTGTAATTACTCGATATTTCATCAATTGCTTCAATTAAGTCGCTTTTGTGAAAGGGTTTAGGAAATTGTTTTACCTGATCAATCCCAGTTAATTTTGCCAGCAGGGTTATCGATTGAATGACTTCATTATCAAGGGCGCTTACAATGATTAAACCTGCCAACAGGTCAAATTGTTTCAGTTCTTTTATAATATTAACAACAGAATCTTGATGTAAGTGAATGTCAGTAATTAAAATAAATGGCTCTTTAATTACGGCCATTTCAAACAAACAACTGTGCACATCAAAAAAAGACTTGGCCGAGCAAGATTTCATATTATTTATATACGTATAAATAATATGGTTCTGAATAGGGTCATCTTCTAAAATTAAAACTTTCATAATGCTATTCTTTTAGAACTTCTTTGACTAAACATTCTTCAAGAATCGTTATTTCTTCTTTCAAGCGTTCATAATCGTTAGCACCGCTTGGTAAACCTCGTTCTTTAATGCTTTCTTCAATGCTTTTAATTAAATGACTGATATCGCTAAAGCCTAAATAAGCGATAGTGCCTTTAAGTTGATGTATCTTTAATAGCATTACCTCTGAGTTGAGGTTTTCAAGAGCTACATCGATTTCATCGAGCAAAATTGGGGCGTAATCAGAAAACATATTCACAACTTCAGCAGCCGTGTCAGTATCACCGGCAAAAACTTCCCAAAAGCCTGTTAAATCTATTTTGGCATTTTTTATCATCAATACATCTCAATATGTTGTCTGTGTAATGGAAACAAATTTGTTACTGACCAAACCCAGAACTTGCACACATTGGTAGTGCAAATTGGTAAGAGCTTTTCGGTGTTTATTTTATGTAAAAATAGCAGTAACAAATAATTTACTCTCGACTATATCATGATGGTGCTGCTGAAATTGTAAGCTAGTGTAACAGTAGTGTAACAGTGGGCTTGATGAGGTTTTAGTTGTCTTTTTATGCACTGTTTATTACCCGTTTTGCACGCCTGAAATTTAGGTTTTTGCCACATAAATCCCTCTGTAAATACAACCATATTTTGCCAATTATTAAATAATCGCTTTTATTTTAATGGCTTAGAACTTGTCTAAAATTCACTTTAAAAGCTTCCTCTGTTACAAATCTTCGTTACAAAGCAGTTACAATAACAGCGGCTCTATGGTAAATTTCTATTGTAACGGCTTTGTAACGACTCGAAAAAGTCGGAAAAACAACAAACCAAAACAATAAAAATTACCAAGTAGATGTTGTTATGAAAGATAAAAAAATAACTGAAACAGAGAATAGTGCTGATACCTGTGAGCAAACTCGTCGAGATTTTATCCAAAAATTTGGTAAGTTGGCTGCAGTAACGCCTATCGGGTTAACTGTGTTAATGACCCCAAAAACATCGTACGCAATGACATCCGCACAATGTGCAAATAAAAAACCAAGCCACCCGTGTCATCGCCGTTTTAATAGTGCGAGTAACGGCAATGGTTTTTAATTAGCAATTAAGAGTCGGACACTAATATGAAAATAAGAACCGCGGCGTTTATTGGACCACTTTGTTTTGCCTCATCACTGTTGGCCGTAACTTCATTTAAAGATAATCACAGTGTTATGAGTGATTATGCCTTTGAGGCAGAACTGTATGAAAATGCAGATCAGATTGAATCGACGAATGAAGATTTTTACTCAGACATTTTGCTTGATGAAAGCAAAGAAGATAGAGCGAAACTTAAAAAGCAGCAACGTCAACTTGCCAAAGAACAACAAAAAAAAATCACCAAACAGCTGAATGAAGAAGCACGATTAGCCCTACAAAAGCAATTACAACAAACCGGAAAACCTGCCAAATCTAACGCTGTCGCTAACGTTGAAGTAACAAAAGCAACCCACACCACGTTTGATGATGAGCAGCCTATTGTTGAGCTGGCCAGAGTGTCAGCTACTTTGCAGAATATTGACCAGCAGCGAATACTAAACTTAGCGCCGCCAATTCCTCCTGGAACGCTTGGCGGTGGCAACGGTAATGGTGGTCCGGGGGCTGCGCAAATCACAGCGTCGGCAAATTAATTTAAAGCAAGGGTGAATTCTATGAAACGAGTTGTTACTGCGATTATTATTTTACTCTTATTGCTTAGTAGTGGGGCGGCTATAAATAAATTTAAGCAAAATGACCCAACATTATCCGCCGATACTAAAATGCGATTAACAGATAATGAAGTCGCTACTGTCATCGATCATCCTAAAACAGTTAATAACACTGCAGTGCAAGCAAAAGGTGTAAGAAAGCACTCAGCAAGTGTTGTTGATACACAACAAAACCAAATAAACAGTGCCCCCAAAACGGTAGCAAACACAGAAACGAAAGAGCCAACCCCTTCGGCTGTTAATAATACGATTGAAACTTCTGACATTGCAGCAACAACAAATGTGGTAAGAGGAGCCAATGTAAACGCATCGTATACAAAACAACCCAACATTAAGACTATTGCCCCTGAAACAAGTCAAGAATCAACACCCGTACCGCTCAATACACCACTGCACAACGATAGTGTTGAACAACTAGATGATAGTCTTGTGAAAACTGCTTTGGTAGAACAACTCTATGTTGACAAAGAGCAACCTCTTACGGTAAAACTGGATCTATTAAACCTTAGCCCGCCAATGCCTCCCGGTACATTAGGAGGTGGTAATGGTAATGGCGGACCTGGTGCTGGCCAACAAAGTGTGTCTTCAAATTAAATACTGTGCATAATCAATCCCGTAAGCAAATTACCAATAATTTTCTAAGTAATGCCTCGTATATCGTACTACTCCTGTTACTTGTTTGGTTACCCATACCGCTTGGTTCAAATAGGCCTTGGGCATGGTCGATTATGGAAGTGTCAATTTTTATTTTATTTGGGCTTACTCTACTCAGTTATTCGCTAAATTACACAAAGCAAACGTTAGGTCTTTATTGGCCCATTGTACTTGGCTTGGGGATTTTTATTGTATTCCAGCTGATACAAATACTACCGCTTCCAAGTCAACTTGTTGCTGTATTGAGTTCTAATATCTATTTGATCAAAAGCAGTTATGTTCTAAACGATACTGAGTCGTGGATGACGTTGGCACTTGATCCAACACAAGCCGTGATCTCAACACTAAAGGGCATAAGTTACTATTTGCTTTTATTGTCAACGTTATTGTTAATAAACAACTTTAATCGCTTAAAGTGGTTGTTAATTTGTATTATTGCTATTGGTACCTGGCAGGCTTTTTATGGCAGCATAATGGCGTTAAGTGGTGTTGATAAAAGCTTTTTCTGGGAGTTCAACAATAGTAATACTGCTAATGGTAGCTTTGTTTATAGAAATCATTTTGCAAACTTTTTGATGTTGTCATTATCCATTGGCATGGGGTATTTAGTGGCCATGTTAAATAAAGGGAAAGTTCGAGCTGGTCGAGCGCATGTTACTCATTTTTTGAGAATGCTTCTATCAGGCAAAGTAACGTTACGGATCGCGCTCGCGATTATGGTGATAGCCATTGTGTTATCTCGTTCACGAATGGGCAATGCCGCATTCTTTATCGCCTTATCAATAAGTGGTTTGATGGCGTTGTGGTTAATGCGGGATAAAAGTAAAAGCTTATTCGTATTACTGATCAGCATATTTTTTATTGATGCGGTAATTTTAGGCTCCTACTTTGGCATTGATAAAGTCCAAGAGCGTATTGAAAATACTCGTGTTGAAACTGAAATACGGGGGAATGTTAACGAGTACAGTGTCGAGTTAATAAAGTTATTTCCAGAAACCGGTACTGGCGGTGGCAGTTATTACAGTACCTTTGAGATGGTTAAAGGCAGTGATATAAAGGCATTTTTTGACCATGCCCATAATGACTATTTGCAATTTACTATCGAATACGGAATTCCTGCCACAATGTGGTTGGCGTTATTGATCATTGTTACCCTGATACATGCATTTAGAGCGATAAAACATCGAAACAGCAAGATGCTACAAGGTGTTGGATTTGCCACGGCTATGGCAATTATTGGTATGTTAATTCATATGACCGTTGACTTTAATTTACAAGCCCCAGCCATTGCGGCTGTTTTTCATATTATTTTAGCCCTTGCTTGGATAGCTCACTCGGGTTTGAAATCTAAAAAATATACCGAAAACCTCACTTAAAACCTTGTTTTTTAGACGATTGTGCAACAAAAAAATAATCAAAAACCTTTAAGTTTTTGTGATATTATCGTTAAATAAATATTAGAATAAAAACATTAAAGAAACATGATGGAATATTTTTCTTTTTAATAATAATAATTTTAGGGCGTAGAGCGTTAATGATGTTCTTTGGTAGATCTATTGTTGTTTCTATCTTTGTATACCAGATGATCTTTTTGTCCTTGGTACCTAAAACTGTATTTGCTTTTTTTCAAGATGGCATTCCCTTCGCCGGTTTTAAATTACATTCCCAGATCAATGTCACAGAAAGCTATACCGATAATTTATTGCAAGATGATGATAACAAGATCAATACATGGAAAACCTTCATCAACCCAAATGTGTCACTTAGTAAAACCTACGGGCTAAATCAGGTAGAATTTGGTTATGGACTCTTGCACAGTAATTACTCGGCAAAAGGTCGAGATAACATTACCGATCATAAATTTCATCTTAATTCCGCGCTTGATTTTAATACCTCGCATAGACTAAAACTAAGTGCACAATACAACATTATGTATGAAGAACGAGGCAAAGATTACTCTATAGGTTATGGCGATTTATTAAAAAAGCCTACTGAATATAAATCATTAACAGCAAAGAGCTTGTATACCTATGGTGCAAAAAGCGCAAAAGCCAATGTTGATGTTAGTTTGGGTTATTATGAAGTGCTTTGGGAAAAATTGAGCATTAGCGACTTAACAATTGGTCCGCCCACAGACACATCACTTATTGATCTCACCGCAGACAGAGAACATGAGATTACTTCAGTAGGGTCGACATTTCGATATAAAACGGGAGCATATACTGAAGTTAATACGTCTATTACCTACCAGGATATTAACTATCATCATGCAACAGGCTTAGTTGATAATCGTGATAGTGAAGTAAGCTCTGCTTTTGTTGGACTTAAATGGCAAGGCTCTGCACTAACCACTGGTTTTGTTAATGTAGGTTATTCTAGCAAAACCTTTGATAGTCAATATCGTAGCGATGAAAGTGGCTTTCGTTGGCAACTTGGTGTGATATGGAAGCCTCTGACGTATTCAAATTTTGACTTTTCATCGGCGCAAAACGTAACCGAAGCAAAAGGACAAGGCAGTTATATTAAAAATACCAACTACACCGTGAGTTGGCACCATCAGTGGTTAACGCGTTTAAAAACAAAATTATCTACAAGAGTTATGAATGATGAATACGGGGATTCTTTTAGAGAAGATGATGTTGATATTTACAGCGCTACTGTAACGTACCAAATGCGTAAGAACCTTGCGTTTTCATCATCATTAAAACACCACATAAGAGACAGTAATATAGAAAAGCTCACATTTACTGAAAATATTATATCCGTATCGATGAAGTTCGCGTTATAGTAGTACGTAACAACAATAAAGGCCTCAGCTGAATATGCATTTTTTTACAGCTTTTTCTCGCAACAATAATCGACTATGTGATTTACCAATCCGTAAATGTTTTCTTCATGGCTTACTGTTTTTGTTGAGTGTCATGCTTTGCATACCGAGTGTAATGGCTGCTACTGACACCAATGACCAACGTTTGTACCGTTTAGATACTGGTGATGTAATTAATATCAGTGTTTTTGGTGAGGAGGACCTGTCTAAGCAAGTCTTAATTAATAACCGCGGTAGTATCAATTATCCATTTCTTGGGGAATTGAATGTACGTGGTTTGACTTTGCAGCAAATCGAAGAAAAAATCACGCAAGGGTTAAAGCCCGATTATCTCATTAACCCCAATGTATCGGTTGCCATTGTCACGTACCGTTCGTTTTTCATTGAAGGCCAGGTTAAAAATTCAGGGGCCTATGCCTATCAACCAGGCTTAACCATTGCCAAAGCGGTCGTGTTGGCGGGAGGCTTTACTGAACGAGCGTCGAAAGACAAGTTATTTGTTGTAAAAGCCAACGATCCAAACCATGAAGAAATTCGTGTATCCATTAATACGTTGGTTGAGCCTGGCGATATTATTACTGTTAAGCAAAGTTTTTTCTAAATTATTTATGAATCAATCGAACCAATACCAAGAAAACATTCTTCCACAAGATCATGACGATTCATTTGATGACATCGACTTTAAGCGACTATTAACAGTTGTTTTAAAGTTTCGTTGGCAAATCATTGCCTTTACCATTGTTGTTGGATTGTTTACCACAATTTATGCCTACTCTTTAACGCCAATTTATCGTGCCGCCGCAACATTACATCTTGACTCAGATAACTCTGAAGTAGACAGTTTAAATGATGTTTATCGGGATTATACTGCCGGCGAAGAGTATTACTATACTCAGCTCGAAATAATTCGCTCTAAAGCCGTTGCAGAGCTAGTGGTTAAAAACTTAGCCCTTGATAAAAATCCGTTGTTTCGTGTGGATAAACAACAGTGGTTAGTACAAAACCCAAATTTCATCGGCTTAAGTGATGACGAGTTGGAAGCACGCTTTAACGACATCCAATACAACAGGGCCCTTGGCTACGTTCGAGGCGGACTTGGTGCCTCTCCAATAAAACAAACACAACTTGTTAGTGTTAGCTTTACGTCTGCTCATCCTGAAATGACCGCATTAATTTCAAATGCCGTCGGACAAGCGTATATCGATAATCATATGCAGGTAAGTTTAGAGCGAATTGAAAAGTCGGCAACATGGTTGAATGCATCATTGTCGGGGTTAAAAACACAACTAGATACATCAGAAGATAAATTACAGGCTTTTCAAGAGAAAGAATCGTTAATTGATATAGGCGGCATAAAAAGCTTAGCCGCGAATGAAGTTGAGAGCTTATCTGAGCAAGTGCTTGCCGCAAAGCAATTATTGAAACGTACCGAGATCATCTATAATTTATATCAGCAATATACCAGTATTGACGATATCGCGAATTTACCCGAAGTGCTCAATCACCCAGCCATCAAATCGGCAAATCAACAAACGCGCCAAGTGGAAGAAAGAATTGATGAGCTTGCGTTAACTTACGGTAAAAAACACCCTAAAATGATCTCTGCGGTTGCTGATTTAGCACGAGAAAAAGACAACGTTAATAAAAATATACGACGTTTAAAAATTACCATTGGTAACGATTATAAAAAGGCTCAACGTGCGTTAGCGCAACAAGAGTTTGATTTAGCCGAGGCAAAGGCAAATTACCAACAATTAACGCGCAAAGAAAATCAACGTCGCGAATTAACGCAAGAAGTGGATACGAATAAAGAACTCTATAATTCATTTTTTGCACGATTAAAAGAAACGTCAGAGCTGGAAGGCTTTGAAGCCACAGTAGGGCGAGTAATTGAGCGTGCTGAAGTGCCATATAGCCCGATAAAACCCAATAAAAAATTAATCATAACCATTGCCATGATGACGGCGGCGGCGTTGAGCATTGGCGTAGTATTATTAATGGAAGCATTGAATAGTACAATTCGTAACGTGACAGATATTGAAACGCGCCTTGGCACCAATTTATTGGGGATTGTGCCGTTGATCAAACACGATGGCAAAAAGTCACCAGCGGATCAAAGCATCGATCATCACTATTTTTTCAATGCAGATGACCATGCATTTTCAGAAGCCATTAGAACATTAAGGACCAGTGTTCAATTATTGAGCTTCGATAAAAAGATTAAAGTGATTGCCATTACGTCGACCATTCCTAATGAAGGTAAAACAATGGTGACGTCAAACTTGGCCTTTGCCGTTGGCCAACTTGAAAAAACCATATTGATCGATACCGATTTACGCAAACCTAAAGTTGGCAAAAATTTTGGCATTCAATCGACGGGCTTATCTGATTATATTGCCGGTAATAATTCTTTAGAAGAATGCATACAGCATGATAGCAAGTCTAACCTTGATGTGATCACCGCAGGCACCATCCCGCCGAACCCACAAGAATTGCTCGCCTCTAATCAATTTAAACAATTGTTGAAAGAGCTGAGAGCCAAATACGACAAAATAATCATCGATACGCCGCCAATTTTAGCGGTAAGTGATGCGATGATTGTGGCAAGGCAAGCAGATAATTTGATCTATGTGGTTAATTCAGATTCGACCAAAGAAAGTCAGATCAAAACAAGTTTAAAACGACTTCAACAAGCAAAGCTGAACATTAGCGGTGTGGTGTTAAACAAAGTTGATCTTGATAAAGCCGCTGAATATGATGACTTTCAAGGCTACTATGACCGTTATGGGTACAACTCGTAGCCAATTAGCTTATGGACAAATTCATTAAAGTCATTATCATTTCTAGCCTTATCTTTGCCAGCTATGTGGCCGGTAAATATGGGTTGGCTAATGTCGCGTTTAAAGACGTTGAAAAGCAGATAGCATTTTGGCAAAAGTTACCGGAAGATTCAGAGCTGTTTACACTGCTGACTGTACAACAGCAAGATAAAGCGAACGCCCTTGACGAGCCTACCAGTCACTCAGAATACGCCACTGCAACGAATGTGTCTTTGCGCCAAAGTTATCAAAACGCCTTAAAGAGCATCGATAAAGCCATCGCCTTGCACAGACTTCCGCAATACATTGAAAGCAAAGCGCAATTATTAGAATGGGGCGTACGCCTAGGAATAGAGTCAAACAAAGTAAAAACACTACATCAAGCAAACGCTTTATATTTACAGTCGGTCCGATTAAGACCAACTTGGCCAACCACTTGGGCTGCACTTGCGTTGAACAAATGGCACTTGCAAGAGTTTGACCAAGAGATGATCACCTACCTGTTAAATGCCCACAAATTTGGTAAAAATAAACCCGAGGTTAAACAATTGTGGCAGCAGCTTGGTTACGCATTAGCAGACAGTGAAAACAAAGAGTTAGTCAAATTGATTTCGCCATACAAGATTATCCTGGATAAATACCGTTCAGAAGGTACCAAAGTTAAGTAGCACACAGTATTCTTAACTGAGTAACGCATACATTCCATTCCGAATTACGAAGTAACTATCGAAGCATAGCGGATACGGAGCGATAGCGTATTCGAAGTGCAACGTATTCGCAGCAAAGCGCATTCCCATCTCAAAATTTTGGATACCCGAACGAGTCGGGTATGACGAAATCAGAACCCGTCATTACCGTGAACAACTACAAGGATGTAGGAGGTAAGAGAAGCATGAACTCTTTATCTCACCATCGTCATTACCGCGAACGACTCCATGGATGGAGGAGGTAGAGCGAAGCAGGATGCCAGAGCCGAGGCGGTAATCCATACTATTTTACGAATACGACACTCTGTTCCTTCTAATACATTGCATTACGAAACAACTATCGAAGCACAGCGTATACGGAGCGATAGCGTATTCGAAGTGCAACGTATTCCCAGCAAAGCGCATTCCCATCTCAAAATTTTGGATACCCAACGAGCCGGGTATGACGAAATCAGAACCCGTCATTACCGCGAACGACTCCATGGATGGGTGAGGTAGAGCGAAGCAGGATGCCAGAGCCGAGGCGGTAATCCATACTCTTTTACGAATACTACATTCTGTTCCTTCTAATACATTGCATTACGAAACAACTATCGAAGCACAGCGTATACGGAGCGATAGCGTATTCGAAGTAGCGAAGCTACGTATTCGTACCTTAAGTAAAGCGCACTTTTTAATATCCTCCTATTGTATATTTACGCCAACCTTGTATTCTAAATATAATTTCAATCTCGCCTATTCTCCCAAGGAAAAATTAAATGCCATTACAACCTAAAACCCTCGCCATATTAGGCATAGATGACCACGGTAAAGTCGCAGCAGAAATCGCTCAACGAAATGGTTACGAAGTTTATTTTTTTGACGACCAACACCCACAACAACAAAAGTGTGGCCACTGGCAAGTTGTTGGCACAGAACAAGATCTAATTAATCACGGCAATAAGTACGATGAAATTTTTGTTGCCCTTAGTCACAATAAACGCCGAGATGTAAAACTTACTCAATTTAAAAACTTAGGCTTCAATATTGCGACGCTTATTTCAAAAGACGCCACGGTGAGCAATTTTTGTGAAATAGGTGTTGGTGCCATGATCGTGGCAAATGCATGTATTAACTATGGTACTAAAATAGGCGAAGGGACGATCATTAATACGGGAGCAAACATTGATCACTCTTGTACTATTGACGCGTTTGTACACGTTTCACCAGGAGTAAACATTGCTGCCGAAGTGAACGTAGGAAACTACTGTTGGATTGGTATTGGCTCTAACTTAATACACCAAATTAACATTGGTCATACCGTTATTACAGGTGCAGGTGCCGTTATCCTTAACGATGTACCGTCAGAAGTAACAGTCGTTGGTTGTCCTGCTCATATCGTCCGTCGTAAGTAATTACTGTTCATTAATTTTCCCATGTCATTCAAAAAAGTCCAATTAAACGCCCCTCATTTAACCTTATGGTTAAGTGAGGATAACGGCCTATTATTTCACGAAGGTAAAAAGGAGTTATCGCAAATAGAGCCTATTTCTATTGCCCTATTAATGGCTTTAGATGAAGGCTTGACTAATGAGCAAGCATTAATTGAACTGCAACAGTACAGTAGTCTTAGCAAAGAGCAACTAAAGCCTAGCTTAGCGCAAGTAAAAGCGTTATTTAAAAAGACAGAAGAACAGCACACCTATGCAGATGGTTTATACCCTGAGTTACAAAGTCATCTGAACCAACAACCAGAGCCAGATTCATTTTGTTTAAAAGTAGCCAATGCAACGTTTGCAATTACCAGTGATGATGAAGATTTATTAAACGAGATCAAAGAACTGCTCGCGCCGGTTCAAATCATAGCGCCAAATGAAGTACACTTTGCTATTGATATCGAGATATACAAAGGCAACTATCTGCTTGTTTCAAATGATATCGTGGTTGAGGAAGGCTTAGCTCAAAATCAAGTCATGCCGGTGTTTATCGACCGTTTGCAAATACTCGCTTACCAGCACAGTGACTACTGTTTTGGTTTTCATGGTGCGGCGTTAACAAACTGTCATTTCCGCCCTGAACTTGTTTCAGGATCTCTGGAAGCCACAAGCGAAGCTGAAGTCCGTCATTCCCGACTCGTTCGGGAAACCACAAGCGAAGCTGAAAGCCGTCATTCCGTACTTGTTACGGAAACCATAAACGATTTTGAATCAAAAAACATGGATCCCCGCATGCGCGAGGAAGACGACGAGACAGTTCCTAGTTCTTCTACAACCATCTTACTACCCGGCGTATCGGGTGCAGGTAAGTCAACCTTAACGGCTGAGTTGTCTACACAAAACTTCGCGGTATACTCAGATGAAATCATCGCTCTGAATGATGACTTTAACCTTATAGGGCTGAGCTTACCGATGGCAATAAAGTCAGGCAGTTGGCAACACATTGCAAACCTATACCCGGAGCTTAATACTCAGCCAGAATGGCATCGAGTAGACGGCCGTATTTTAAAATACATTTGGCCAGCGCACATAGCAGAACATACTGAATCAGATATTCATCAGGAAAACGGTGAACCTTCATCATCACTTCCTGAACTTGTTTCAGGATCTATTTCAACATCCCACAAAACACTGCTCATAAACCCAAGCTACAGCAAAAACGCAAGCCCAAAAGCCACCAAACTTTCAGTGACCCACACCATCGCTTTAGTCACAAACGGCGGGTACCAACTAGGCGTTGAATTAACAGAGGAGAGGGTTGAGCAATTAATACGTTTTTGCGAACAAATAAGCGCATACCAAATAACGTATTCAAGCAGTGAACACGCTCAACAATTGGTAGATCAAATATGCGAGAAGTAACTCAGCAATCAACGTCGCCTAATATCACCGAGCAAACCTTTATTGATATGGGCATGTGGCTGACTCATCCAAATGAGCACACTGCGCAGCAGCTTGAAACCTTACTGGATGAAGATGCACGTTTGCCTTTGATCACGTTAGTTAATACGTACTGGTTAGGGGGCGCGCTGCATAACAGTTTAAACGCTAGCAAGGTTTGGCACGGATTGGATCCAGAGCTTCAAGGTTACTTAGCTGAGTTAGGATCATTTTATCATCAACGCAATGAAGGCATTAAACATGAAGCCATTTTTGCGTGTCAGCAATTAAGCGAGGAAAATATTCCCGTTGTTATTTTAAAAGGGGGGGCCAGTTTATTTAATGGCGTTTTCAAAACGATTGGTGATCGGTTCATGACCGATATCGATTTATTGGTTCCAGAGCATTTCCACGAACGCGCTAACCAGGTATTAATGACGTACGGATATTCGCCTCATGTTGAAGGGCATGAGCACACTTACGACGAACATCACCATGCACCGCCACTGTTTCGTGACGGTGGTTATTGCAGTGTAGAACTTCATCGCTGGGCATTAAAAAGATCGGAAAGCGATGTGTTATCAACCGATGAGATCTGGCAAGAAGCATCCGCACTTGTATTGACCGACACACTTACTGCATTGCATATGTCACCAAGCCAGCAAGTGGTGTTATCAATTGCCCACAGCGAACTGTCGCATAAAGGGTATGAAACAGAGCATATTGATTGGCGCCAACTGTTAAATGTGTACGCTATTGCCACTCATTATCAAGAGCAGATCCACTGGGATGATGTGTTCGCCCACTTTAAACGATGTCGAAAGGTAGGCTCGTTATCCGCAACGTTATGCGCCGCCTATAAATACTTCGAACTAACAACCCCCATCACCAATTCAGATGATAAACAGGCTATGCGTCATGTTGAAACGTGTATAAAACACTATGTAGATAGGCAAAAGCCTGGCAGACCATTTAGTTATTTACAGGGGGTTTTAAACGAATACAGGAAAGAGAACATGTTGATGAGTTATGGCGGTCAAGGAACGTTTCCTGTTTTATCGGCTCGAATGAAGCTTTTAAAACGGCATTTACTCACAGCAGTCAATCCTAAATCGTTAATTCGCTTTATTAAAAAAGTCTTTTCCTCATAATACGTGTACAACACAGGTGTGCATATACTTTATTTTTGAGCCTGTTGTTTTTTGTAAAAAAACAGGTGACCCTATAATGTAATTTAATTACATTATTGCAACAAATGAGTGGTATTAGCCCATTAATGCCTTTATAATCTTATCGCTTTAAATTGTGCTATATACGATTGTTGAGCAGATTATCTTTACTAAATAATAAACCAATGGTGATGTAAAAAAACAACGTCCCATTAACGATTTAGCTGAGCGTTGAGCACTGTTTTCTTGAATGTAGTGCGTTTGTTTTTCGAACAAAAAGACACATTTTCTTCATGTTTTGTGGTTTTATTTAACAGTATAAAAAAGGATAATACAAAAGAATAAAAAAGGAGCGTTTGTTTTTATTCGACTCATAAGGAATGAACATGTCAAAAACCGCCAGCCGTCATTGGTACCTGTTAACTAGCAAGCCTAGAGAAGAGCATCGCGCGTTTGATAATTTAACGTCACAAGGCCATGACGTATTTTTACCGAAGATTTCTAAGGTAGTAAAACGACAGGGAGTTAAGTCGGTATCACTTGTCCCATTATTTCCTAATTATTTATTTATTTGCCTTGATACGGTTGATGCAAATTTCAATGCCATTCGTTCCACCCGAGGGGTTGGTGCGTTTGTAAAATTTGGCCTGCATCATGCCACGATACAGTCAAGTCTTATTGACGCGATTAAACGTGATGTGGAAGCGAAAGACGGGCACAACAGCCTGGAGCAGTTGCTTAATTATTCGGCTGGAGAACGTGTTGAAATAAGCGATGGTCCGTTTAAAGGCTTGCAAGCCATTTACAAAACCAAAGATGGTTTAGAGCGCAGCATCTTGTTAATAAACATGCTTGGCCAAGACAATGACGTTGCGATAGAAAATCAATTTTTTGATAAAATTAATTCTCTATAACAACTGATAGATACCTAACCGTCTTCGAAGTGACACGTATTCGAAGTAGCGAAGCTACGTATTCGAAGGTACAAAGTACCGTATCCGAAACGATAGTGTATTCGAAGGTACAAAGTACCGTATTCGAAACAACTGTGTATTGAATTTATGCCTTTTGGAGCCAAACCAATGGGCGGAAGCGTGCCTAAAATGCCTGCGTTATTAATCAACTATCGAAGCGCAGCGTATTCGCAGCAAAGCGTATCCGAAGGTACGAAGTACCGTATTAGAACCTAAAAAGTATTATGTTTAATAAAATTTTAACCGTGTGTATTGGCAATATATGTCGTAGCCCAAGTGCTGAGCGGATCTTAATGGACCTGTTACCAAACAAAGAGATCTCGTCTGCCGGGATTGGCGCACTGGTTGATCATGGTATTGAAAAACACGCGGCAGAGCTGTTGGTTAACGCCGGGTATAATGCGGACGATCATAACGCGCGCCAAGTGAACACCGACATTATTAACGACGCCGACTTAATCTTAGTGATGGAAAAAAAGCATCAACACGTACTGATGCAAAAGTTTCCATCGGCGTCTGGTAAAATAATGCTGCTGGGCAAATGGCATAATGAAGAAGAAATTCCAGATCCGTACAAGAAAAGCCAAGATGTGTTTAATCACACCTTTGTGTTGATCAAGAAAAATGCCCAAGCCTGGGCCGATAAAATTGGCTAACACGTGCAATCTCGACACGACTATGTGTTGCACATAGGCCAATAAGTTCGACAGTTCAGTAAACGGTTATTTGCACTACCGTTAAAAACTTTGCACAATACGCACATAAATCAAGAATAACGACCAAGCTCAACTAAGCTTATAAACTATGAATACATTCAAACATTTAACCAGCTCTCTACTCTTGCTTACCCTAACGGCCTGTACCATCCCTGGTGGTCACATTGAAGGTGTTAGCGTGAACGATCAAGAGGAGCTAAGCGAAGATGAGCAATTTGATATTACCGATCAAGTCAATACCATTTTAATCACGCCAACCGTACTGGGCAGCATCAAAGGCACAGAGCCAACGGCAAGCCAAAATCCGGCCTTAGAAAAACAACTCGCCAATTATTCCTATACCGTCGACATTGGTGATGTATTAAATATTATTGTTTACGATCACCCTGAATTAACTATCCCTGCCGGTCAATTTCGTGATCCAGAGCAAATGGGTAACTTAGTTGATGCTCAGGGTAATATCTTTTTCCCGTTTATTGGCCAATTGCATGTTGCGGGCAACAGTGTCGCCACCATTCGTGAAGCGTTAACGTTAAAGCTGCGCAGATACCTTGAAGATCCCCAAATTGATGTGAAAGTGGCCGCGTATCGCTCTAAGCGTACGTACGTGACGGGCGCAGTCATGCAACCTACGGTTATGCCCATTGGTAATGTACCGGTAACGTTATTGGACGCCATTAATGGCGCAGGCGGCATAAAAGATGATGCGGATTGGCGCAGCGTGATTTTAACCCGAGATTCAAAAGATGAACGCTTGGACTTATATGCGTTGTATCAAAAAGGCGACATGAGCCAAAACCGTTTGCTGAAACACAATGACATCATTCATGTGCCAAGAAACGATGCGACAAAAGTGTTTGTGATGGGGGAGGTGAAACGCGCCGCCACGTTACCTATTCATCGCTCAGGCCTTACGTTAGCGGAAGCGCTGGGTAATGTGGGCGGCTTTAATGAAATGACTGCTGATGCCAGCGGGATCTTTATTTTACGTGCGAGCACCGATGAAAACAAAATCGCCGATGTGTATCAATTAGACGCATCCAATGCGGCGGCCTTAATATTGGCCACGCAATTCCAGTTAAAACCGCTTGATTTGGTCTATGTCACCAGTGCCCCTATTGCTCGTTGGAACAAGGTGATTTCATTACTCTTGCCAACCGTTCGTGGCTTGGATGATTTAAACGACCTTGAACAAGACTTGAATTAAGACTGTAGAACCTAAAAAACATGACTGAACAGATCAAAAAATCGCGATTAAGCGCCAACAACGACGAACAAGCAAGTGATGATATCGATTTTGCTCGATATTTTAACCTGCTCCTTGAGAGCAAGTTTTTGATCGTAACCGTAACCGGCATTTTTGCGCTGGTTGGGATCGTCTTTGCCTTATTACAAACGCCCATTTATAAAGCCGATGCGTTGGTTCAAATTGAACAAAAAGCCTCTGGTGTTCCCGGTCTTGGTGATATGGAAGAGTTATTTGGCGCTGAAAGTAAGGCCATCACTGAAATCGAATTGTTGAAATCGCGTAAAGTACTGGGCGATGCCGTCGATCATTTAAAATTAGACATTGTCGCCACGCCGAAATACCTCGGAAAGCTTGGTCAATATTACGATCGTACGCATAACGCAACTTCATTCAACAACCCACTCATCGCGTCGTTATTTTCAGACTCATATGCCTGGGGCGGCGAAGACATTACGGTTCGTCAATTAAAGGTTGCGGATCGGTATTTAGGCCATTACTTTGAGCTGTTCCTAGAAGCCAATAACCGCTTCTCATTGTATTCGGGTGAGCAAAAACTGCTCAGCGGTAGTACTAATGAAGTGGCCAAGAGTGCAAATAACGACATTCAACTGTTAGTGACCAACCTGGTAGGCGAACCGGGCACGGCGTTTGTGGTGAGTAAATTATATCGTGCAGATGCCATTGCCAATTTGCAACACAGCTTGCAAGTAGCCGAAAAAGGCAAACAGTCAGGGATTTTAACCCTGGCGCTTGAAGGCCCGAACCGACGCAAGGCAGAGCGCACTTTAAACGCCATTGCGGATGCCTTCTTACTGCAAAATGTCAAACGCATGAGCCAGGAAGTTGAAAAGTCGATTGAATTTTTAAACAGTGAACTGCCCAAAATTGACGGCAAACAAATTGCCGCCGAAGAGCAGTTAAACAAATATCGTTTAGACAACGACTCGGTTGATCTGACCTTGGAAACCGAATCCGTGCTTGAGCAGCTGGTTGAAATTGAAACAAAAATTCACGAGTTATCCTTTTTAGAAGTCGATATTGCGCAAAAGTACACCAAAGAACACCCAAGGTACGTATCGCTTTTAGCCAAAAAACGTGATCTGGAAGCCCAAAAAGCACAACTAAACCAAAACGTGAAAGGGTTACCAAAAGCACAGCAGCAAATTTTGCGTATGGCGCGCGACGTGGAAGTGAATCAACAAATCTACTTAGCGCTACTAAACAAAGTACAAGAGCTGAACGTGGTAAAAGCCTCTACTGTCGGCAACATTAATATTGTTGATTACGCCCAAGTGGGTCGTTACCCGATTAAACCGAAGAAATCATTGATCGTAGTGATTATTACCATGCTGGGTGGGTTCTTAGCGGTGGCGTTTGTGATCCTTAAGGCTGCGTTTCATCGTGGCGTGACCAACCCGTCTGAGTTTGAAGACGTTGGCCTTACGGTATATGCCACCATTCCATTATCCGAAGAGCATGTAAAACGCACGCAAAAACAAAAGCTGCGTGAAAAAGTGAAATCCAACACAAAGAAAAGGCAAGCCACCGAGCTGCTTGCTGAGGTCAATTCAAGTGATATGGCCATAGAAGCCATTCGCAGCTTAAGAACAAGTTTACACTTTGCCATGCTGGAAGCAAAAAACAATGTGGTGATGATCTCTGGCGCAAGCCCTGAGGTGGGTAAATCCTTCGTATCATCCAACCTTGCCGCGGTCATTGCGCAAGCGGGTCAAAAAGTCTTGCTGGTCGATGGTGATATGCGCAAAGGCTATCTGCAAAAAGTATTCAATACACAATGGGACAATGGGTTATCCGATCACTTAATTGGTGACATCACCTTCGAGCAAACCGTTAAAGACACCAGCACTGACAATTTGCACATAGTCACACGAGGGCAGGTACCACCAAACCCTAGTGAGCTGTTAATGAGTGAGCATTTTACGAATTTCATCAACAAAGCATCCGCTGACTATGATTTAGTGATCATCGATACGCCGCCAATTTTAGCGGTGACCGATGCCGCGATTATCGGTAACCAAGCCGGCACCACATTAATGCTGGCCCGATACGACATGAGCCCGTTAAAAGAAATTATCACCGCGGCGAATCGATTCGATTTAAACGGCGTCGAGATCAAAGGCCTCATATTTAACGCCGTTGAAAAACGCAACAGCGATTACGGCTATTACAACTACGGGTACGACTACAAGTAGCGCAGACGGGTAAAGGCCTAATAGGTCAACCTTGTGGCAAATACTCACACATTATCCATTAGAAACACCGTCATCCCGGAGGAGCACTAGCGACATCCGTGACCTCCTGCAGTTATACTGTGGCTCGGAAAGAAATTAAAAACTGGCTAAATCAAACAAAAAACTGACAAAGGCCTCAAAAAAACACTGACCAGACAACATGAATTTATTTATTTTTCTGGTAAAACAAACTATCTTAATTAATCACAGTAGGAAAGCATTATGAGTTTTTCATTAGAAAATTCAAACATCGCAGTGCTTGGCCAAGGCTATGTTGGCCTGCCATTAGCGGTAGAATTCGGAAAAAAATTTAAAACATTAGGTTTTGATATCAACCAAGCAAGAATTGCTGAACTCCAATCAGGTACAGATTCAACACTCGAGGTGAGCGCTGAAGAATTGGCCGAATCTACGCATATTTCCTATTCTGCCAATGTAGATGATTTAAAAGCCTGCAATATTTATATTGTTACCGTACCTACGCCAATTGATGAACATAAAAAACCCGATTTAACCCCACTTATTAAAGCAAGTCAAATGCTAGGTAAAGTGGTTAGTGCCGGTGATATTATCATTTATGAATCTACCGTATACCCAGGTGCAACCGAAGAAGTTTGTTTACCAGAAGTTGAAAAAGTTTCTGGTTTAACCTTCAACAAAGATTTCTTTGCTGGTTATTCACCTGAGCGTATTAATCCTGGGGATAAAGAACACCGTGTTATCAACATTAAAAAGGTCACATCAGGATCAAACGATGAAATTGCCACGTTTGTAGATGACTTATATAAAAGCATCATCATTGCCGGCACCCACAAAGCATCAAGCATTAAAGTGGCAGAGGCGGCAAAGGTCATCGAAAATACCCAACGTGATGTTAACATTGCCTTAATCAATGAACTTGCCATCATCTTTAATAAATTAAACATTGATACATTAGAAGTTCTAGAAGCAGCTGGTACGAAATGGAACTTCTTACCGTTCCGTCCTGGTCTTGTTGGTGGACATTGTATCGGAGTTGATCCGTACTACTTAACTCACAAAGCTGAATCTGCGGGTTATCATCCTGAAATGATCTTAGCGGGTCGTCGCTTAAACGATAACATGGGTAGCTATGTTGTTTCTCAGCTTGTTAAAAGCATGCTTAAAAAAGGCATTCAAGTGAAAGATGCCAATGTTTTAGTTATGGGCTTAACCTTTAAAGAGAATTGTCCTGATTTACGAAACACCAAAGTTGTTGATATCGTGTCGGAACTAAAAGATTACAACATGAATGTTGATATCTTAGATCCTTGGTGTTCATCAACGGAAGCCGAACACGAATATGGTTTATCTACGATCAAAGATGCTGAGAGCGAAAAATATGATGCCGTAATTTTAGCGGTCGCTCATAATGAATTTAAAGTTATGGGCGCAGAAGCTATTAAAGCATTAGGTAAATCAGATAGCGTCATTTACGATTTGAAGTACGTACTTCCAAAAGAGTCTGTAGACATAAGACTTTAATAATAAGCTTACAATCGTACCACTTTACAACGTCATTCCCGCGCAGGCGGGAATCTATATTAAACGAATATATTTAACCTTAGTTTCGCAAACAGCTGCCTTGATGTGAAGTTAGAGCGTAGCAGTTTACTAGAACCATACTAAAATATTCACCTACAGCAGTCGTTTTCGCGAAGACGGGAATCCATAGTAAAAAATTATGACTAAATACGAACAAATAAAAAAAGACCTACTAGTTAATCCTAAAACTTGGCTTGTAACAGGTGTTGCCGGTTTCATTGGCTCAAATCTTTTAGAACATCTATTAAAACTAAATCAAACTGTTATAGGCCTAGACAATTTCGCTACAGGTCATCAACATAACCTTGATGAAGTAGAAGGTGAAGTAACTGCTGAGCAATGGGCTCGCTTCACTTTTTATGAAGGTGATATCCGAAGCCTTGATGCTTGTAAACAAACTGTATCAGGTGCTGATTATGTCCTTCATCAAGCAGCACTTGGTTCTGTGCCGCGCTCTATTAACGATCCTGCTACCACTAATGATGTAAATATTTCAGGTTTCTTAAATATGCTTATCGCTGCCCGTGATGAGAAAGTTGAAAGCTTTACCTACGCAGCATCTAGTTCTACCTATGGTGATCATCCTGCACTTCCAAAAGTAGAAGAAAACATCGGCAACCCGTTATCACCTTATGCTGTAACAAAGTACGTTAATGAGTTATACGCGGATGTATTTGCAAAAACCTATGATTTTAACACCGTTGGTTTACGTTACTTTAATGTTTTTGGTAAGCGTCAGGATCCAAACGGTGCATATGCGGCTGTTATACCAAAATGGACTGCTGCAATGATCGAAGGCGAAGAAGTGTTTGTTAACGGAGATGGTGAAACGAGTCGAGATTTTTGTTTTATTGAAAACGTTGTGCAAATGAATATTCTAGCGTCTATTGCAGATAAAGAAGCTAAAAATAATGTATTTAATGTAGCTGTCGGCGATAGAACAACCCTGAATACATTGTATGATAGTATCCAAAATGCTCTCAACAGCAATTGTATTGTTTGCGATTCAAAACCTACTTACAGAGATTTTAGAGCAGGAGATGTGAGACATTCTCAAGCTGACATAACAAAAGCTAAAACATTACTTGGGTTTGAGCCACAGTTTAGAATTCAAGAAGGAATTGATAAAGCAATGCCTTGGTACATTAAGTTTCTAAATGAGAAATCATAAATCATGATAATATTAGTAACAGGTGGCGCAGGCTTTATCGGCTCAGCTGTCATTCGGCATATCATTCAAAGCACTGCAGACTCAGTTATCAATGTCGATAAGTTAACGTACGCAGGCAATTTAGAGTCTTTAGCCGAGGTGCCAGACAGCCCTCGTTACGTATTTTCTCAAACAGATATTTGTGACGCAAAAACTGCTCAGCGGTAGTACTAATGAAGTGGCCAAGACCTCAAATAACGACATTCAGCTGTTAGTGACCAACTTGGTCGGCGAACCGGGCACGGCGTTTGTGGTGAGCAAATTATATCGTGCTGACGCCATTGCCAATTTGCAACAAAGCTTGCAAGTGGCCGAAAAAGGCAAACAGTCGGGCATTTTAACCCTGGCGCTTGAAGGCCCGAACCGACGCAAGGCAGAGCGCACTTTGAACGCCATTGCGGATGCCTTCTTGCTGCAAAATGTCAAACGCATGAGCCAGGAAGTGGAAAAGTCGATTGAATTTTTAAACAGCGAATTGCCCAAAATTGACGGTAAACAAATTGCCGCGGAAGAGCAGTTAAACAAATATCGTTTAGACAACGACTCGGTTGATCTGACCTTAGAAACCGAATCCGTGCTTGAGCAGCTGGTTGAAATTGATACAAAAATTCACGAATTGTCCTTTTTAGAAGTCGACATTGCGCAAAAGTACACCAAAGAACACCCAAGGTACGTATCGCTCTTAGCCAAAAAACGTGATCTGGAAGCCCAAAAAGCTCAATTAAACCAAAACGTGAAAGGGTTACCGAAAGCACAACAGCAAATTTTGCGTATGGCGCGCGACGTGGAAGTGAATCAACAAATCTATTTAGCCCTACTGAATAAAGTGCAAGAGCTGAACGTGGTGAAGGCCTCTACTGTCGGCAACATCAACATTGTCGATTATGCCCAAGTTGGCCGATACCCAATTAAACCCAAGAAATCATTGATCGTGGTTATCATTACCATGCTAGGCGGCTTCTTAGCGGTGGCGTTTGTGATCCTTAAGGCAGCGTTTCATCGTGGCGTGACCAACCCGTCTGAGTTTGAAGACGTTGGCCTCACGGTATATGCCACCATTCCATTATCAGAAGAGCATGTAAAGCGCACGCAAAAACAAAAGCTGCGTGAAAAAGTGAAATCCAACACAAAGAAAAGGCAAGCCACCGAGCTGCTTGCTGAGGTCAATTCAAGTGATATGGCCATTGAAGCCATTCGCAGCTTAAGAACAAGCTTACACTTTGCGATGTTGGAAGCGAAAAACAATGTGGTGATGATCTCTGGCGCGAGCCCTGAGGTGGGTAAATCCTTCGTATCATCAAACCTTGCCGCTGTCATTGCGCAAGCGGGTCAAAAAGTCTTGCTGGTCGATGGTGATATGCGCAAAGGCTATCTGCAAAAAGTATTCAATACACAATGGGACAATGGGTTATCCGATCACTTAATTGGTGACATAACCTTCGAGCAAACCGTTAAAGACACCAGCACTGACAATTTGCACATAGTCACACGCGGGCAGGTACCACCAAATCCTAGCGAGCTGTTAATGAGTGAGCACTTTACGAATTTCATCAACAAAGCATCCGCTGATTATGACTTAGTGATCATCGATACGCCGCCAATTTTAGCGGTCACCGATACCGCGATTATCGGTAACCAAGCCGGCACCACATTAATGCTGGCCCGATACGACATGAGCCCGTTAAAAGAGATCATTACCGCGGCAAATCGATTCGATTTAAACGGCGTTGAGATCAAAGGCCTCATATTTAACGCCGTTGAAAAACGCAACAGCGATTACGGCTATTACAATTACGACTATAAGTAGGGCTGCAGGGTAAGGCCCAATAGGCCAACCTGCTGGGATATCGTATTGAAAGTCCCTAAACACGCAGCTTTAAATAATACCGATAAAGCACCTTAATCAACATTACCAAAAGATAATATGAAAAGATTAGAACTGTTAGATTACGGAAGATTTTTCGCAGCTATTATGGTTGTTGTATTTCACTATACACTTAGTGGGATAACGAATGGAAAAATTTTTTCAATAAGTCAAACCCCTATGTTAATTGAAATAACTAAATACGGTTATCTTGGTGTAGAATTATTTTTTATGATTAGCGGTTACGTTATTTTTTTTTCCGCTAAAGATAGAACTGCATCAGAATTTGCGATAGGTCGTGTCATAAGACTTTATCCCTCCTATTGGTTTGCTGTACTGTTCACGTCAGCTTTCGCAGCTTTTTGGGGAGGAAACATAATGTCAGTGTCACCTGTTCAAATTCTTGTTAACTTCTCAATGGTACAATCCTTATTTGGGGTGGCTCATATTGACGGAGTTTACTGGACATTAATCTACGAATTAATATTTTACTTTGCTGTATTTTTATTGTTACTCCTTGGTCTTCAAAGATATTTAAGGGTGATTTTCATTTGTTGGCCTATTTTATTTTGTATAGCGTATGTGTTTGATATAGGTTCTTTACCTTATGTAGGTAATTATTTTTATTATTTTTCTGCTGGAACTATTTTTGCTTTACTAGCTGATAGATTTAGTTGGCGAGCTTGCTTGAGCCTAATCATCGTGTTTGTATTTTGCATAGTATTTTCGACAGGAAAAGTTGATTCACTGTCTGCATCCAAGGGAGTACAATATTCTTCGTTCACCATTGCTTTAATTGTTAGTTCGTTTTTCATGTTTTTTGTTTATCAAAACAGCCAAAAAGGAAAGTCACTGAAACTTCCAATGTCTAAGCTAGCAGGTGCATTAACATATCCGATATATTTAATACATGCGCATTTTGGTTTCATGTTTCTTAATAAATTTGCGACAAATAACAATAAAATACTCATGTACATATTAACTTTTTTAATTGTACTTTTAGTTTCAGCTTTTATGCATTTAGTAATTGAAAGGCGCCTTTACCAAGTATGGAAGTATTTGTTTGTAACATTAATTGGTAAGCCCATTCAGGCTGTTCAAAATATTTTATTGAAACTTAAAAACACTACTAATAATTTATGTCTTGTTTTTGGTGCTGCTGTAAAGGATTTTTTGACTCCGTAATGTACTTTTGTGAAGAATTTTAACTGGCTAAATAAAAGCAAAACTGACAAAGATATCAAAAGTACGGCTTAATTGCGGCAAAGGCTGTTTAAGTCGCACCCAAAATAATTAACTTAAATTAAACCTGAATCAATATCATCGATTCGAATCCAAAGAGAATAAACAGGGACATCTTATGAATTTGTCATTAGATAATATCAAAATTGCAGTAATCGGCCAAGGCTATGTTGGCCTGCCATTAGCAGTTGAATTTGGTAAAAAAATGCCAACACTTGGTTTTGATATAAACCAAGAACGTATTGCCGAGTTAAATTCTGGCAATGATTCAACTCTGGAAGTCAGCCCTGAAGAATTAGCTGAATCAAAGCACATTTCTTATTCTGCCAATGTAGATGATTTAAAAGGCTGTAATGTGTACATCATTACAGTACCTACACCGATTGATGTTCATAAGAATCCAGACCTTACACCGCTGCTCAAAGCAAGTGAGATGCTAGGTAAGGTTGTATCACAAGGTGACGTGCTTATCTATGAATCAACAGTTTATCCGGGGGCGACCGAAGAGGACTGTATTCCTGTTGTTGAACGTGTATCAGGTTTAACATTCAATAAGGAATTCTTCGCTGGTTATTCGCCAGAGCGAATTAATCCTGGAGATAAAGAACACCGTGTAACGAATATAAAAAAAGTTACTTCTGGTTCGACGCCTGAAATCGCGACGTTTGTTGATGACTTATACAACACGGTTATTACTGTTGGTACGCATAAAGCAGCAAGCATTAAAATTGCAGAAGCGGCAAAGGTTATAGAAAATACGCAACGCGATGTAAACATTGCTTTAATTAATGAGTTAGCACTTATATTTAACAAGCTTGGCATTGATACACTAGAAGTATTAGAAGCAGCTGGCACAAAGTGGAATTTCTTGCCATTCCGTCCAGGTCTTGTAGGCGGACATTGTATCGGCGTTGATCCTTATTACTTAACCCATAAAGCGCAAAGTATTGGTTACAATCCTGAAATGATCCTAGCTGGTCGTCGCTTGAACGATAACATGGGCGAGTACGTTGTTTCTCAACTGGTAAAAAACATGGTTAAGAAAGGCATCAAAATTAAAGATGCGAATGTATTAGTCATGGGTTTAACCTTTAAAGAAAACTGCCCTGATTTACGTAACACTAAGGTAGTTGATATTGTTTCTGAGTTACACGAATACAACATGATTGTTGACATTCTAGAGCCTTGGTGCTCATCGAAAGAAGCAATGCATGAATATGGTTTATCCACAATTAAGGAGGCTGAAAGCGATAAATATGACGCAGTAATCTTAGCCGTTGCTCATAACGAGTTTAAAGTCATGGGCTCAGAAAAAATTCGTGCGTTAGGTAGAACAGATAGCATAATATACGACTTAAAATATGTGCTAACTAAAGAAGCTGTAGACATAAGGTTATAGTACTTACTTTCGATATCCTGAACTTGTTTCAGGGCCTCTTTGAATTTATACAAATATCAGGAGAAATAGCGGAGAATAGCAGTGAGTAACTTTAGTTTCTCGTTCATCGTTCCCGTTCCTTCCACTCATGACAAAATACGAACAAATTAAAAAAGACCTATTAGGCAGCCCTAAAACTTGGCTAATTACAGGCGTAGCCGGATTCATCGGTTCGAACCTTTTAGAATACCTTCTAAAATTAAATCAAAAAGTAGTGGGTCTTGACAACTTCGCTACAGGCCATCAGCACAACCTTGATGAAGTGCAAGGAGAAGTAAGTGCAGACCAGTGGGCAATGTTTACCTTTATAGAAGGTGATATTAGAAATTTAGATGCATGTAAAAAAGCAGTGTCTGAAGTTGATTATGTTTTACACCAAGCAGCATTAGGCTCTGTGCCTCGTTCTATTAATGATCCTCTTACATCAAATGATGTAAACATATCTGGTTTCTTAAATATGTTAGTTGCCGCAAGAGAGCAAGGAGTTTCTAGCTTTACTTATGCAGCCTCTAGTTCAACTTATGGTGACCATCCTGCTTTGCCAAAGGTTGAAGAAAACATCGGTAATCCATTATCTCCTTATGCCGTAACTAAATACGTCAATGAACTATATGCAGATGTTTTTGCGCGAACTTATGGTTTCAACACCATAGGCCTTCGTTACTTTAATGTATTTGGTAAACGACAAGACCCTAATGGCGCATACGCGGCTGTAATACCAAAGTGGACTGCGGCGTTGATTTCTAAGGAAGAGGTCTTTGTTAATGGTGATGGTGAAACCAGTCGAGATTTTTGTTTTATCGAAAATGTCATTCAGATGAATATTCTTGCTGCAACTGCAACTGCAAATGAAGAATCAAAAAATAGTGTGTTCAATGTTGCGATAGGCGATAGAACAACATTAAATACACTATATGAAAGTATTCAAAATTCGTTAAATGCAAATGACGTAAAATGCAAATCAAAACCTATTTATAGAGAATTTAGAGCCGGTGATGTTAGGCATTCACAAGCTGATATTTCAAAAGCACAAAGTATCCTTAACTATGAGCCTGAATATAGAATTCAGCAAGGTATAGACAAAGCTATGCCTTGGTATATTCGGTACTTGAAGTAATTTTTATGCTTTGGATAATAAAGGACAAACAGTTTAAGTCACTACTAACAGGAGGAGGGAAATCCTTCTTAATTAAAGGTGGTGGAAGTGTTTTAGGAATAATAGTACTTTCGATCCTTACTAATGAACTGGGAAGCATCCAAAGTGGGTATTACTTTACTGTATTCTCTTTATTTACGGTAGGATTGACTATTGGAACCATGGGGTTGACCAATACGGTTCTTAAGTTGGTATCAGTAAATTACTCGAAAAGTGACTATTCTGTTGCTAATAAGGCGGTTTATAAAAGTATTATTCTGAGCAGTATATTATGTACTAGTTTGTCAATATCTATATTTATAGGTTCCTCGTTAATTTCAATTGTCATATTTGAAGATATAGTTTACCAAAATATTTTAATTTTATTCTCAATTGCATTGCCTTTCTGGGCTGTATCACAAATAATTGGATATGCAATCCAAGGTTTAAATAGAGTTTCTTTATCTTTTGCTTTGACTGGCCCTGCTTTAAATTTAATATTATTATTGCTTTTTTTTTATGATAACCCCAAGTCAGCAGAGATGGCCTCAAGTTATTTCATCATTTCCAACGTTATAGTTTGCTGTTTGTCCATCTACTACTGGGCTAAATTAAGAAAAGTTGGGGGCCAAGGAAGAGTATCTTATAAAAAAATCATATCCTCAAGTATGCCTATCGCTATTAGCAAAGTATTCTTTCAAATATCTAATAATGCAGCGATACTTTATTTAGCTTTTTGGTTTACCCCGTCAGACGTTGCGTTCTTTGCTGTATGCACTCGAGTTGCAGGAATAATAGGGTTAGTTATCGATGCCATGAATAGGTTCATATCACCTCAAATAGCTGTAATGTTTGCAAAGGGGAAGGTAGAAGAGCTAGAGTCTTTGGTATCTAAAACAATCTCTATATTAATTTTAATCACTCTCCCCATTTTTATCATAACCCTAATTATTCCAAACTATATTCTGTCTATATTTGGAAATGACTTTGAAGGAGCCGCTGCTGTTTTAATCGTTGTTATTTTAGGGCAAGTTTTAAATTCATTTTTCGGTCCTGTCGCGAATATTTTGGTAATGACAGGGAACGAAAAATATTATAGAAATGCAAATATGATTTCGTCAACGTTAGCTATTCTAATAGGGATACTATTAGTTTCAAATTTAGGGAGTATAGGAGCTGCAATAATGTATTCTTCTACTCTATTTATTACAAATTATTATTGTTGGTATTGTGTTAGAGAAAAAGTTGGCTTGAAATTCTCTTTAATGAAGTTCTGAATATATAAAAATAGGAGATTTAGAATGAATAATATGATTACTTTTTTTCGTTATTGTAAAAAATGTAAAAACCTTTTTAGAACTATTTTTTATAATTGGCTGTTTAAGTCCAGGATGAAAGAGGTTAGTCACAATGTGGACTTTCAAATATATGGAGATATAAGGCTAGGAAAGAATGTTCGTTTCGATGCAAATAGTACAATTGTAGTAGAAAAAGGGGGGAGTTTGGATGTTGGTGATAATGCATATATCGGTGCAAATGTGATGATAAGGTGTTATCACGGTAAAGTAAGTATTGGAAATAATGTTAGTATCAATGCGTTTAGCTTTTTAAATGGCGCTGGCGGCCTGTTCATAGGTGCAAATACTCGAATTGGGTCACATACATCAATAATATCCAGCAACCATATTTTTTCGGATAGGAATAAATTAATTAAGGACCAAGGTACTAGCAAAATTGGGATAACTATAGGCGAAAATAATTGGATTGGGACTAATGTTACTCTATTAGATGGTACTATAACTCCTGATAGCACAGTTATTGGAGCTTCTTCATTAGTAACTAAACCATTAGAGTCTAATGGGGTTTTTGTAGGTAGTCCAGTTAAGAAAATTAAAGAAGTATGAGGAAGCGGTATTTAAAAATATCAGGTAAATGTGCTTGCTTTGCCTCATCATAAAGAATTATTAAAATAAGTTACAAGTTAATCAGAGTCGAGTAATAGATGAGAAAACTCAACGTGCTAACTTTTATAGAGAAAGTTTTTATTTGATACTAATGAAATTAGAAAAGAGATAATATGTCAAAAGTTTTAGTGGTTACGTCGAGTTTGGGAGGTGGTGGGGCTGAAAGAGTTGCTGTTGATGTCTCTAATGGTTTTTTTGACTGTGGGGACTTTGTATCGTTATATGCATTAAAGGATACCGGCGCATATAAAACAGAGTTGAATAGACATATCAAAGTTTTAACAGGGACAAGTGACAGAGCATCAGCCAATCTATTGGAATTGATTAAAGTGATAAGGAAAACTCAGCCTGAAATTGTTTTTTGTTCGCAAAATTACCTATGTTTTATTGTTTTTATAGCCGTAAAACTATCTTTTAAAACACGCGTACAAGTCGTTGTGCGAGAAGGGAGTACTCCATCTAAAAATATTCCTAGAAATCTTAAAGGCCTGTTGTTGAAATATGCAACTAAAATTGCATATTCGTATTCAAACTTAACGGTTGCAACTTGTGAATATGTTAAAAAGGATATGGAAGAATATTTAAAAATAGACTCTAAAAAAATTTCTGTAATTAATAATCCGATAGATATAAATGAAATAACTCTGCGCTCTAAAGAAAGTGTTGACAATATTTTGTTTAGCAACGACTACCCTATAGTTTCGGCTGTTGGAAGGTTGCACAAAGTAAAGGATTTTGGATTTCTAATAAAAATGATTAATTTTTTAAAATCTCAGAATAAATTCATAAATTTGTTGATTATAGGGGAAGGAGAGGAGAGAGGGGCTTTGGAGGCGTTAATAAACGAATATAAACTAGAAGAATTAGTAAAACTTATGGGATTTGTAAGTAACCCGTTTCCATATATAAAAAATTCAAACCTTTTAGTGTTATCGTCCCACTTTGAAGGTTACCCTAATGTTGTAAATCAAGCTTTAGCCTTAAATACATCTGTCGTTGCAATAGACGTTCCTGGAGCGATTAAAGAAATGCTACCAAGTAAATGTATTGCAAAGAACAGAGAGATTAAAGAGTTCTCTTCTTTGGTTCTTAAAAATTTAAATGCTAAGCCTGAAGTTAATCAGTTGACTTTTCTGTCAAGTAAGGAATTTGCCATGGAAGTTAAAAGAAAATTAAATCACTAATCAATTACCTACCAAATATTCTACTTAAAGTAAATGCTGCTTTGTCAATGGTGAGCTTTAATTTAGATTGTGATATAGGGTGGTAACTTGAGTAAGTCATAAATTATTAAAGTTAACCAGTGTTTCCTATATTAATTATGCCTGCAAGGGATGAATAATTATTGTAGGTATAAAGCGTTAATAATTATGGATTTAACTTTTAAGAATTTACTTTAAATGACAAAGCTCACAAGTGGCATTTAGCTAATTGAATGCCTTAAACTGAAATAAATTACAGGACTAAATAGTAAAAGATGAATAACTTTATTCATAACCTCAAATTTAAAATTAATATTTATCGACGATACAGATATTGGAATAAAGCAAATTGTATATTTATTCATGTACCTAAAGCAGCAGGCACAAGTATTAATTTAGCTTTATATGGTAAAACTCTAGACCATTATAGTGCTTTAGAAATTAAAGATAAGTTTCCTACACTATTTTCAAATTGTTATAAGTTTTCTTTTGTGAGGAACCCTTGGGCGAGAGCTCTATCTGCGTACAAATTTGCCAAAGTTGAAAAGACGGAATCAATGGGGATCAGATCTCCTGAACAATATAGGATAACTGAATTTGATTCTTTTGAATCTTTTGTCAAAACTTGGTTGAAATATAAGGACCCTCTGGAAATCGACTTTGTTTTTCAACCTCAATTTAGATTTTTATATGACGACGCTGGTGACTTATTGGTTGATTTTATTGGAAAGGTTGAAAATTTAGATTCTGATATGGAAGTTGTTCAGAGAAAGCTAGGTATGGAAATAGAGGTTTCCCATTCCAACAAAACTGAAAGCATGAGCAATTATAGAGACGCATACGTAGATGATGAAATGATCGAGATTATAAGAACTAAATATAAAAAAGATATAGAGCTATTTAACTATGAGTTTTGAAAAAAATATACGTGTTTTACATATTTTATCTTCACCTTCTGCTGGAGGCGCTGAGGTTTATGTAAAAGACCTCATATCAAATCTAAAGGTGAAGGGGCAAAATGTTGCTTTGCTATTTATATCAACCTCTGAAGAAGTTAATCGAAGCCCTGAATACCAAAAAAGTTTCATAGAATATTTAGGTAATGAAGATATACCATTTTACTTTTTAAAAAGTGGAGGTCGCCGAAACCTAATTATTGGAGCTAAATCTTTCAAAAGAGCTATACAATATTTTAAACCCGACATTATACACTCCCATTTATTATCAGGGGTGATATATTCTTTTCTTTATGCTCGAAAAATCCCTCTCGTTTATACTCATCACAATACTGTGATTGACACAAATGAGGTTTTGTTTCGCATGTTGATGAATGCATGCAAGGGATTTATAGGTATTTCTGAAGTTTGTACTAATTACTTAAAGTCATACTTGCCCAAAGAAAAACCATTGAAAACAATATATAACTCTGTTGATCAAAATAGGCTCATATTAAAGGACTATAAAAAGCAAAAAAATGATTTTGATGTAGTTGAAGTTCTTGCGGTCGGGCGACTACAGGAACAAAAAAATTACCCCTTATTACTTGACGCTATCAATATTGTTAATGAAAAAACTAAGTATAGATTCAAGGTTTCGATTGCTGGTGAAGGTTACCCAGAGATAAAACAGTTAATTAAAAACAAAATAAAAGAATTCAACTTGAGTGAGGTTGTCTATTTATTAGGAAATAGAACCGACATTCCTAAATTAATGCATGATTCTGATATTTTTATTATGTCTTCGGCTTGGGAAGGGTTACCTATAGCATTAATTGAAGCACAGATCACAGGCTTACCTGCGATTGTGACAGATGTGGGAGGATGTAAAGAAGTTATAGAAAGAACGAAAGGTGGACAAGTTGTCGAGCCTGATAAGCCAGACGCATTAGCTAGTGCTTTAATTCAATTAATTGAGGACAAAAAAACTAGGGAGTCGCAAGGAGAGTCATCCCAAAGTAACATCGAAGTATTCGATATAAATTACTCTGCTCAAGAGCATTTAGAGTTCTATCACTTTATTTTATCGTCAAATAATTAATGTCTGTCGTTGATTCTATATCCCAGTTATTCGTTGCCTTAGTAACATTTATTGGTGGAGGAGGCTTGGCTGTCTTTTTTGCTAGAAAAACCAAAGTGTCTACGAAAATGGGGCTTTTATTATATGTATGGCATACCTTATTTTGTCTGGTGTTTTTAATATATACATTAAAAAGTCCCGCAGATTCTATTGCTTATTTTAGTGCCGCGGTTAACGGAAACTGTTCTTTTGAATTTGGGACAAATTCAGTATCCTCAATTACTTGTATATTAGTGGTACTGAATTTTTCTTATTTAGCATGTTTTCTTTTTTTTAATATTTTGGGTAGCATAGGACTGCTGTTTTTTTATAGCTCCCTAAAGCAAGTAAATATTTCAAATAATAAATTTATCACTCGATTATCTATTATTATCATCTTTTTGCCTTCGATTAGTTTTTGGTCTGCTGCAATAGGCAAAGATGCGATGTCATTTTTATCAGTAAGTCTAGCTCTTTGGTCTGCGTTAGATTTAAAGCGCCGAAAGGTAACTATGGGGGGAGCTATTTTTTTCATGCTTCTTGTTAGGCCGCATGTTGCCGCAGTAATGGTGCTAGCTATAGCATTTTCGACTTTAATTGATAGAAGTTTAGGCCAAAAAGTAAGGATAGGTATGTTTATTATTTCATTAATTTCATCCGTCGTCGTATTACCTTTTGCTCTAAAGTATGCAGGACTCGGAGATGATGTAACTGCAAATTCACTTCAAAGTTATATCGAAAAGCGACAGAGTTATAACTTATCCGGAGGAGGTGCTGTAGATATTCAAAATATGTCTTTGCCAGGAAAAGTATTTACTTATATGTTTCGTCCATTACCATATGAAGCTCATAGTATTACTTCTTTAATTTCATCTATTGATAATGTGATTCTATTACTTTTCTTTATTTACGGTGCGTTTAAGTGTGTTGCAACAAGAAAAATAAAATATGAAAGCTTGTTGAAATATAATTTAGCATTTATTGGTGTTTATGCATTGGTCGTACTATTAATGCTCTCTTTGACGACGGCTAACTTAGGAATTGCAATGAGACAGAAATGGATGTTTATGCCTATGTTTCTATTTTTAATCTTCTATTTTATATCGCAAAGCGAAAAAATATTAAATAAAAGGAAAGCTTTCCGTGGAATTTAAAAAGATATTGATAGTTGGTAATCAAGGAACATTTTTCAAAGATACAATTAGTGCACTTGGCAAACATAGTGAATTTTCAATAAACGCATATGATGCTTCTGATTTAATTAATAATGAAGAAATATTAAAAGAATTTAATGGTGCGGAAACAATGCTTTATATTTCAGGTGAAACACGGCACTTGAATAAAATGAATCAACTTAATATTGAGCTACCTTCAATGCTATTGGATTTATGTGAACAACATGGATGCAACTTTCTCTATTTGAGTTCTCTCGCAGTATTTGGTTGGGTTGTGAATGATATTTGCAATTTAAATTCTTCTAGGAATTTTATTTGTGAGTATGGTCGAACTAAAAATGCTTTTGATACAATTGTAAAAAGTAAAAGTTGTGAGAATACTATTCAAGTTGGCGGTGTTTACCCTGCTTCGATTTATTCAAACAATGGTAGAAGTGCTATTGATAAATTTGAACGATTATTTAATAAAATACCATTGTTAAAATGTTTTAAATTTCAAGGGAATATATCGTATATTGAAAGAAAAATTTTAATTGAAAAACTAATTTATAAAATAAAACACTCAGATTATTCAGATGAGATTTTATCTAATCATAAAACTCTTAGCGACTTTTCAAATCGAAGGGCTATCCCTGTACCTAAATTACCACAGTTTATTTTCGATTTTTCAAAAAAACTTTTAGGAGCTAAAAAAGCGCTTTTGTTAAAACTTATCTTTAGAGGGGTTATATATAAGTGATTTGGCTAATTAATTTACATAAGGTTACGAATCAATGATAAAAGTAGGACTTATTGCTTCATCACCAGCTACATTTAAAGCGTTTATTTTACCATTTATTAATGCTCTTGAAAAAGAGTATCAAGTTCATGTTATTGCAAATTTTAATGCGCAAGAAATGAATGAATTGTTTTCTAAGAATATTATTATGCATCCGTTGGAGTTGGAGAGAAATCCTAATCCGATTAAAGATTTGATTGTTTTGTTTAAACTTAATAAAATTTTAAGAGATAATAAAATAAATATTGTGCATACTTTTACTCCTAAAGCTGGTTTGATTGGGCAACTAGCTAGTTATTTTTCAGGCGCAAAATTTCGGTTTCATACATTTACTGGCCAAGTTTGGGCGACTCAAAAAGGATGGAAAAGAGAAGTACTTAAATTATTTGATAAGTTAATAGCAAATCTCGCAACTTATACCTTGGTTGATAGCCCTTCTCAAAAAGACTTTTTATTAAAGAATAAAATCATTAAAGAACACAAGAGTAAAGTATTAGGCGAAGGCTCAATATCAGGAGTAAATTTAACTAAATTTCAGCATTCAGTTGAAGAACGATACGCGTTAAGAGAAAAGTTAGGTTTATCATGTGAGCAGTTTGTTTTCTTATTTGCTGGTCGATTAAAGAAAGAAAAAGGTGTTCCGGAACTTTTAGCTGCTTTTAAAAAACTTATACAGAAATATGAGGCTACCTTAGTTATAGTTGGAGTGGATGAAGAGAACCTTTTACCTGCGTTAAATGATACTCCAAATGTAATTTTTTGCGGATTTTCAAGTAATATAAATCATTATTTTTCTATGGCTGATTTACTATGCCTACCTAGTCACCGTGAAGGTTTTGGCAATGTTGTTATTGAAGCTGCTGCATGTGGATTACCAACTTTAGCCTCTAATATTTATGGATTATCTGATGCTATTGAGGATGGGTATTCAGGTGTATTGCATCAAGTCAAAAATGTACAATCAATTTACAGTAATATGGTTAAATTAATTACAGATAGGGAAAGACTTCATTCATTTAGTATAAATGGACTAAAGAGGGTTGAATCTAAGTTTTCAGAACCAATTATTGTGAAAGAATTTGTGGATTTTTATAGCAGTGAAATAAGAGATAATAGGCGAACTAATGTTTAAGCGTCCACTCGATATTATTGTTTCATTTTTTGCTTTAGTTCTATTGTCCCCAGTTATTTTATTAGTTGCCTGGAAAATAAGTAAGAATTTGGGTAAACCAGTTCTATTTCGTCAAAAGCGTCCAGGTTTTAATGGTGATATTTTTGAAATGACTAAGTTTCGCTCAATGCGAGATGCTGTTGATGAGTCTGGAAATGAATTACCAGACTCTGAGCGCTTAACGCCATTTGGTGAAAAGCTTCGAGCTTCTAGCTTGGATGAGTTACCGGGGCTTTGGAATGTACTTAAGGGCGATATGAGTTTGGTTGGTCCTCGCCCATTACTTGTAGAGTATTTACCTTTGTATAGTTCAGAACAAGCTCGTCGTCATGAAGTACGACCTGGTATTACTGGTTGGGCACAGGTTAATGGTCGTAATGCGTTATCATGGGAAGATAAATTTAAATTAGATGTTTGGTATGTAGATAATCAAAGTTTATGGTTAGATATTAAAATATTATTTTTAACTATTAAAAAGGTATTCGTTAAAGAAGGTATTTCTGCTGATGGTGAAGTAACCATGAGTAGGTTTACCGGTAACAATAATCAAAGTGAATAATGAATAATAGTAAGAAACAAATTGCATTAATTGGTGGTGGTGGGCACGGTAAAGTATGCGCAAGCATAGCTGAAGAACTTGGCTATACAGTCGTGTTTTTTGATGATGCGTTTCCTGAGGTTGGTACTTGTGGTAAATGGCCTATTATTGGTACTAAAAAAGATTTAATTGCTCGGATTGAACAATTTGATTTTTCTTTTGTTGCAATAGGTAATTGTGAAATACGTGAACGAATTCAAAATGAATTAGTCGCTGCAGGTTTTAATATTGCTAATTTGATCTCAACTACTGCCTCTGTTCATTCATCGATTAAGTTAGGCAAAGGCATATTAATTGTTGGTAATGCGTGTATCAATATCGGCTCATCTATTGGTGATGGGGCAATAATCAATACCAATGCCGCTGTCGATCATGATTGCCAAATATCGGCTTTTGCTCATATTTGCCCTAACGTCGCACTTGCTGGTGAAGTGTTTGTAGGCGAACTAACTTGGGTAGGTATTGGTAGCTCGGTAATTCAACAATTAAAGCTAGGGGCTGGTTCAATGATTGGCGCAGGTAGCGCGGTTATTAATGATGTTCCTGTAAATACTAAAGTAGCAGGTTGCCCTGCTAAACCTATTTAAAAATATGCAAGAGCAATTTATATTGTTCTGCCTTAATTAGAATCCATTTATGTTAAATACAAAATTCTCTCCATGGCCATCTTTTACTCAAGAAGAAGCCGATAAAGTATCTGAAGTTTTATTATCAAATAAAGTTAATTACTGGACTGGGCAAGAAGGGCGTGAATTCGAAAAAGAATTTTCGACTTTTACTGATTGTGAATATGCCATTGCTTTAGGTAACGGCACACTTGCTCTTGATATAGCGCTTGTTGCGTTAGGTATCGGTGCCCGTAATGGTGGTAGTGACACAGATGAAGTTATTGTAACTTCTCGTACTTTCTTAGCTTCAGCCTCTTCAATTGTTACTGCAGGCGCTCGTCCTGTATTTGCCGATGTTGATGCTAACTCTCAAAATATTACAGCAGATACTGTTAATGATGTTTTGACTGAGAATACTAAAGCAATTATTGCTGTCCATTTAGTTGGCCTTCCATGTGAAATGGATGAATTAATGGCTATTGCTGATGTACATAACTTAAAGGTTATCGAAGATTGTGCACAGGCGCATGGTGCCAAATATAAAGGAAAATCCGTTGGCTCTATTGGTCATGTTGGTTGTTGGTCATTCTGTCAGGATAAAATCATGACTACCGGGGGTGAAGGTGGCATGGTAACTACTAATGATGAGCTGCTATGGCGAATGATGTGGTCTTATAAAGATCATGGCAAGTCTTATGCTAGAGTGTATGAAAAATCACACCCACAAGGCTTTCGTTGGTTACATGAATCATTTGGTACAAACTGGCGTTTAACTGAAATGCAATCGGCTGTTGGCCGTATTCAAATACGCCGTATGCCAGGGTGGTTTGCTTTACGTAGTAATTATGCAGATATGATCGCGTCAGCTTGTTCTGAGTTTTCATGTATACGAGTACCTACGGTACCCGAATACATGGAACATGCTAATTATAAGTATTATGTATTTGTTCGTCCTGAGTTGCTTGGTTCAGGTTGGGATAGAGATCGCATTGTTTCTGAAATAAATGCTTTAGGTGTGCCTTGTATGCAAGGTTCATGTTCTGAAGTGTACTTAGAAAAAGCATTTGATAACACTGGTTTTAGACCTGAGGTTAGATTGCCTGTTGCACGTGAGCTAGGTGATACTAGCTTGATGTTTTTAGTACATCCAACTTTAACTGAAAGCGAGATGGAAAAGACGATATTAACTATTAAAGAAGTATTTTCAAAAGCACAATTCTAGTATTTATTTTGTGTTAAATACCTTTACTTATTAACTCTTCAAGTTTTTTATGGACAGAATGTTTTCATTATCTAGATAGGTAAAACGGTTAATTAGCATTGCTGTAGATGCTTTTTTTATAGTATCACTTTTTTGGTTTGCATTGTTTGTGCGCTTAGAAAGTGTCGAAGACTTTACTATATCAGAACTAAAATTTTCTTATTGAGCTCCATCAATTCATTCCTACTTTATAATTTAATTAAACTATTGTGATTTGTATCAATATGAGTGTGTTTATTTGACGGTTCCACAAAAAAGCTTAAATACCAGTAGGCTATTTCGATGGTGATAATTTTTTTTAACATAATGAAACGAATATATTGTTAGCATTAAAATTCAACTTTGTTATCATTGAATATTAGTTTTCATTTAATGATAACGCTAGCTGCTAGAATAAGCTAAATACAGAAGTATAAGATATGTTCAATGGATAGAATTTTTTATTTTTCACGACCAATAAAACGCTTGATAAGCATTGTTATTGATACATTAGCCATTATTTATGCGTTTTGGTTTGCAATGTTTTTGCGCCTGGATACCAGACTTGAGTTTTACGATACTGATTATTGGTATTTACTAGCTCTGGTTATCACCATGTCTATTATTACCAATATTGTGTTGGGTTTATATCGTGCGGTAATTCGTTTTTTAAATTCACGAGCTATTGCCGCCGTCTGTTTAAGTGTTTTTGTCTCATCGGCTGTTCTTGCCTTAGGTGCATTAATGTTTGATGCACTTGTTCCTCGCTCTATTCCTATTATTTATGGTGCATTTCTACTTGTTTTTATAGGTGGTAGCCGTTTTGTTATTCGCAGTTGGGCAAGTCGTCGCAACAGTAGCCACATGACTAAAGTACTTATCTACGGTGCCGGCTCAGCTGGAATACAACTGATTAATGCGTTAAGAAATGGCAGAGAGTATGATCCTGTCGCATTAATTGATGACGATAAAGGCCTGCAAAATTTATCTATTAATGGTTTACGAGTGAGGTCGGCTAAAGATATAGACAACGTTATTAAGAAGTATAATGTTACCCGTATTTTGCTTGCATTACCTTCGGCCAGTAAAACGGCTCGTTCTCGAATTTTAAATACCCTTGAAAAAACGAAATTGGAAGTGTTGGTAATACCGGGAATGTCAGATTTGGTTTCTGGTAAAGCCAAAATTGATGATTTTGTCGAAGTATCAATCGATGATTTGTTAGGTCGCGATCCTGTGCCGCCAAATTATGATTTGATGAATGCAGACATTCAGAATAAAGTGGTTATGGTTACCGGATCGGGTGGCTCTATTGGCTCAGAGCTTTGTCGCCAAATTGTAGAGCAAAATCCAACAGCTTTAATATTATTCGAACTTACTGAATTTGCCCTGTATTCAATTCATAGGGAGCTTGAAATTTACCTTAAAGATAATAGCTCAGCTATAAAGCTTTACCCGCTATTAGGCTCTGTTAGCAAACAAAAACAGTTAGAAAAAGTAATGGACTCTTTTAAAGTACAAACTATTTATCATGCCGCTGCTTATAAGCACGTACCATTAGTTGAGCATAATGTTATTGAAGGGGTACGTAATAATATTTTAGGTACTTTACGTTGTGCGCAGGCGGCAATTAATACGAAGGTTGAAACCTTTGTGTTAATTTCTACCGATAAAGCAGTAAGACCTACCAATGTAATGGGAACAACGAAACGTATGGCAGAGCTTTGTTTGCAGGCTCTTGCCGATAAAGGCGAGCACTCAACCCGTTTTTGCATGGTACGATTTGGCAATGTACTGGGCTCTTCTGGCTCAGTAGTACCGTTGTTTAAAAAACAAATATCCAAGGGCGGGCCAATTACCTTAACTCATAAAGACATTACTCGTTACTTCATGACCATTCCAGAAGCCGCACAACTTGTAATTCAAGCTGGCGCTATGGGCATGGGCGGCGATGTGTTTGTTTTAGATATGGGAAGACCGGTAAGGATTTACGATTTAGCCAGCAAGCTTATACATTTATCTGGTCTGCATTTAAAACATGAAGGTAACCCTGATGGTGATATTGAAATAGTTGAAACGGGTTTACGCCCAGGTGAAAAACTGTACGAAGAGCTACTTATAGGTGAAGATGTAGGTGTTACGGGTAATGAACGTATTATGACCGCATCAGAAGTGTTTTTACCGTGGGATGAATTATCTGTGATGATTGATGATTTACACTGTGCTTGTGCTGATTTTGACCAAGTTAAAATTCGGGATATTTTATTGAAGGCTCCTACAGGGTTCACCCCTTCAGATGACATTTGTGATCTTGAGTACTTACAGCGCCAGAAGTAGGTCGATAATATTAGAAAGATTTAAATAATCTGGCCAATGGGCCAGATTTTATTTTAGGTCGAATAATTTCTCATTCAAACTCAAGCAGATTTTAATTAAAATCTATAGCTTACACCTGCACTTACTGCGCCGTATTTACTGTGCTTTTCATCTACATAGTCTACCGCTTCTAGGTTTATTGCTAGGCTGTCTGAAATGTTATACGCAACACCAGCACCTAAGCTTGCAGCTGTTAAAGTATCACTACTTTCAGAATCACCGTAAGTACTGGTTACTTCTACAGATGACACCCCAATTAAGCCATAAAACGAAAACTTTTTAGTGATCGGCATTGTACCTACCGCATAAATACCAGCAAGGCTATCTACATTTTTTGATACGCCATTTACCTCGTCTTCATCCATGCTTGCTCCTACTCGCGCCTCTATTGCCATGTTAGTGGTAAAGCTGTAGCCAAACCGGGCGATAGCAGTGGAGAAATTTAGCTCATCAAAACTGTCGCTGGAATGAATGCTTTGGCTGAGTAATGCTCCAGCATAAAAGTGAGTTTCTGTTTGTTCATTTAATTTTTCAGTATTTGCTAAAGTGGAGAACGACGCTGTACATATTGATACTGCTAGAACAATGTTTTTCATTGGTTTTTTTCTATATTTTGATTATTGATGGCCGGAGTATAACGATAAAGGCTGTTATGTTTTGTTAACTTAATGCAGGCATGTGTTATTGCCGCATTGAAATATAGGGTAACGGATACGTAGCTTTGCTACTTCGAATACGCTGGCGCTTCGAATACGGTACTTCGTACCTTCGAATATGATAATGCTTCGAGGGAGTAAAGAAGCAGATCCTGAAACAAGTTCAGGAAGTGGTAGGGGAGAAACAACTTCTTCGTGGTTCGTAGTGAAACGTATTCGTGATTCGTATTGAAACGTATTCGTGATTTGGAACTAGTGATTAATTTGTTAATTACTTGTAACTTAAGATGCTTTATAATTGGCAAAAATAATAAAATCAAAGATATATGGACATGCGCAATTTACTCTTTCCTTCTGTGGTTGTTTTGCTTACTTGTGGCTCAAGTCTCGTTGTTAATGCAACAAGTAGTGAAAACACTCAAGTAAAAAACAGCTCATCAATGCAAGCCTATTCTGGTGTATTTAATACCCCGAATGCAGAAGTTGTTGATTGGGGAAACTTTGCGTTTAGCTATAGTGATAATTACTCTGACAGAGCCTCACAATTTATCGACAAACCCGGTTTCGTCGTTGCGAACGATATGAAGTTTGCAGTGGGTTTATTACCAAACTTGGAAGTTGTTGGTCGGTTGGCTACTCGAAACTGGGACTGCAACAGTTTTGAAGAATCAGGTTGTGGTTTTCGTGATTTATCGGGTTCATTTAAGTGGCAAGTGCCATTTATTCCTAAAGATTGGTTTTCAGTTGCTCTAGGTGGGCAAGACGTTGCCGGTGCCGCTTCTTTCTCTGAAGCCTACTATTTAACTGCCTCTAAAGAGTTCAACTTTAAGTCATTTGGCGCGTTACGAACTAGCGCAGGCGTATCAACTTCAGACAATACTATTGGCTATATGGATGGAGTGATTGGCTCTGTTGAATATCAGCCTGTTGAATATTTGCAAGTGGCAGCAGAATACGATGCTAATGCAGTAAATGTTGGGGTTAAATTGTTTGCTCCCGAACGGTGGCTACCAAATGGTTGGGATATTCATGTTGGGGCACAGTTGTATTCAAGTGACGATGCGCGTAATGAACGAGACCAATGGTTTAGTTTTGGTATAAGTGTTCCGCTTGGCAATAGTAATACAAGAGCGAATAGCAAAACAGGTACTAATGCGCCTAATGGCTCGAATACGCTTCGCTCCGAATCCGCTTCGCTTAGAGGCAAAACAAAAGCAGATCCTGAAACAAGTTCAGGAAGTGTTGGGAAAGAAACTCGTTCGCTGAAAAACACTTCGGATACGCTCCGCTCCGAGTCCGCTACACTTCGAGATAGGTCAAAAGTTGATTCGAAAACGTTGGAAGATTTTGCCGCTTACCTTGTTGATTATGGTTTTGAATCTGTGTCGGTAGGTGTTATGGAAAGAGGTACGAATACGCCTAACGGCTCGAATACGCTTCGCTCCGAATCCGCTGCGCTTCGAGGAAAGGTAGAAGCAGATCCTGAAACAAGTTCAGTAAATGGTGGGGAAGGAACGGCTGCGCTTCGAGGGAATGACGGTAATATTGTAGTCGTTCGATTTGAGAATAATTTATTTAATCGCGATGAGCGTGAGGCGGTTAATGTTGTTACTGATTTGGTTCGCTCACGATTAGGTGTTGATGCTGTTATTGAATTGACTAATTATGGCTTAGTTGTTTCTAGCCACGCTGTTCTTCAAAATGGTGGCGAATACGCTTCGCTGCAAGCTGACTCTGATTGGTTTGCTGAAGACTCTATTGATTGGCTAGTAGATGATTCTGCTTCTGCACACTTTGTACCTCGTTTGATTTTATCGCCAAAATTGGTCTCGTTTATTGGTACTGAATATGGGGCTTATGATTATCAATTAGTGCTTAGTTCAAATGTTCAAATGAGCTTATGGCCTGGAGCTGTTATTGATATCCGACATTTATCTAATACGTTAGCAAACTCTGATGATTTTGATGATGGTGAGTACTTTAAACAGTATTATGGAATTAAAGAAGGCATAGACCGCAGAATGTTTCATCAATCGTTTAAATTACCGTTTCAAATAACCAGTAAATTTAGTTACGGTCGAATGGATGGCGAGTTCGATGGTGGATTAAATGAAACCCGCTGGGCGAATGAAGCTAATACGCATAGGGTAAATGTATTATATGGTGAATTTGAATCTGAAATTAGTGCTTGGGGTGGTAAGAAAACTCTTGAATATACGCCTAAATTAATTAAATACAGATATCGCTATAAGCCGCTCAATTGGGATGTAGAATTAACGGCAGGTGAATACATGCAAGGTGACAAAGGTTTTACTTTACGCTCGCTGCACTGGTTTGGCGATGTACAGGTAGGTGTTAGGTATCGTAAAACCAAGTTTGACGACATTGATGGTGGTGAAGAAGAAGATTTTGTCGCCTTTGGCTTTTCAATTCCTCTTACCTTTGGTAAGTCGATGAAATCAAGTTACGGTGTACAAGTACGCGGCACAGAGCAATGGGATTACTACGTTGAAACTAATTTGGAATCCGAAGGCAATGCAAATTTGATCAAAACAGGGTTTGGCCAAGAGCCAAGGCTTTATCATAATTTAAACCAGGCTTATTTTAACCGCGATAGAAATTAGATGCGGATACGCTTCGCTTCGAATACGTCACTACGTGACTCCGAATACGCTAGCGCTTCTATAATTACTTCGATATTCGAAGTGCAACGTTTTCGTGATTAGTGATTTGTAATATTACATGTCTCAAACACATAAAAAACAATGGCTCAGGGGTTGTTGTTGTTGTTATTGTTTTATATGATGTTAAATAGTTGTAACGGTTGTGTTGCATTACTATATCTAAGGCTAAACACTTGTCATCCAAGTGTTAAATGGATTTACTCACTTAAAAAAGAAATATAAAAATGTTTAATAAAAACGTAAAAAAACTTTCTACTTTGTTGCTTTTAGCTCTCAGTTTTACACTAACTGGGTGTGATTTATTTGACAACGATGACGACGATAAACCAGAAACTATAATTAATATTGATGGTAACGCATTAAAAGGTATTTTAATCGGTGCTGATGTAAACTTATATCACCACACCGATATATCAATACCACTTTTAACAACTACAACTGATAGTAATGGTGATTATACTCTTACTGGCTCTTTAGATGTTAATGGTGTTTATTTAGTTACTGTAACGGCTAATGGCAGCACAACCATGATTTGTGATGTTGAAAATTGTGGTACTGCTGAAAGCCTTATTGGGTTTGGTGAAACTGTTCCAAGCAGTGCTTTAGTTGGTGTTGAATTAAGTAACGTTACATACATTGATACTACAGCTGATCTAGTATCTGTTACTGTTCCTGTAAACGCAGTTACAACAATTGCTACCGAATTATATGTTTCAAACTTAGAAGCAACCAACCCTGATTTAGCTGCAATTACAGCAAGTGATTTTACTGCGAGTCAAACCGCGGTTACTAAAACTGTAGCAGCAATGTTTGGCGTTGATGTATCTGCCGATACCAACGTATTTACGCTTGAATTACCTAACTTAAATGATTCAACTGAAACTGCAGCAGCAGGTGCAAGTGAATCTGGTTTTGCTATTATTAACGCAGCCTTTAGTACTGCAGCAGGCACCAGCATTGCGACCTCAATTGAAACTATTATTGATACTTCAGTAGCTTTAGCTGAAACTTCATCAGAAGATTCTAATTATGAAGACGTGGCTAATGCTTGGATTGCAGTTCAAGATGTATTACTAGATGAAGCCGTTGCTGTATCTAATAACCCTGAAATTACTCTTTCTGAAGAAGCGGCCGAAGCTGTAGCTGAAATTGTAAATGCTGCTAACGAGGGTGTTAATCTTGAAGAAATTGAGACTACCAACAATAATGCTAAAGATATTGTCGGTGATCCAACAGGTGCTACAGGTGCTGGCGCTTAATAGCTTTAGTTACGAATGCATCACTAAGTGATTTCGAATACGCTGACGCTTCGATAGTAAAACGTATATGACATCTTAAAAACCAGTGCAATTAGCACTGGTTTTTGTTTATATTACATTTAAGTTTCGAATACGTTTCACTACGGATGCGTCACTACGTGACTGCGAATACGCTGCGCTTCTATAGTTGCTTCGTGATTCGGAATGAAATGTATTCGATGGCGCAGAGCGCCGTATTTGAATCTAGTTAGTTTAAAAACTGATCCTAAACCCTCCTGATATTTGCCCGTAATCTACATCATCACCATCAACATATAACATTGCCTCAACTATCCATCTTGCTCGGTTAATTACTTTGTATTCAATACCAGCACCAAGGCTTGGTCCGGTTTCGCTAAAATCTTTTTTAATACTGTGTTGGCTTTGGTTAATGTTTGGGGCAGTAATACTTGTAACTCCGCCAAGGCTATTACCCGCTTCGCTGGTGTCATTTACATTTATGCGTTGGCTTTGTTTAATCTCTAGGTCCGTAATACCTACAACTCCAAACAAATTAACCTTTTTGTGTATTGAATAGGTGTATACAGCATATATCCCCATTAAACTGTCCAACTCTCTCTTTAATGAACCTATTTCATCTTCAGATAAGCCGTTACCATATCTTAGCTCAAACCCTATATTGCTTGTGTAGTTGTAACCTAACCTGGTTGTTAGAGTGGTTAAGGCAAACTCACTAAAAGAGTCTTCAACATGTATACCGTGGCCAATTGACACGCCTAGGTAATACTGTTGGTTCGGTTGGTAATTATTGTATTGAATTGTTTGAGCGTAAACTGAAAATGATAATAAAAACACTAATGTACAAGTAGTTAGTTTAACGAGAAAATTCACAATGAAACCCCTTGTTTTTATTGTTAATAAATTTAAATAGAGTTGATTGAATTAATCATAGACTATTTTATTGGATAAGGTACTTGGTTGATACGAATACGTAGCTACGCTACTTCGGATACGCTACTTCGGATACGCTAACGCTACGTATTCGCTGTGTTTCGAAGAGCGGGAAAAGAAAGGTAGCTCCTGAAACAAGTTCAGGAAGTGGTGGGGTAGGAATGAAAATAGTATGAATTTGCAAAAATGGGAATTAACTCAGCCAACTTGGTACAATATCGAAAATATTGAAATTTGAACTAGATTTAAGCTAACGGATATTAATTATAAAAAGAAATGAACATAATCAAACCTGTAATACTTGCTGGAGGAAGTGGGACTAGGCTCTGGCCCTTGTCACGCACTTTATATCCTAAGCAATTCTTAAAAATTAATTCTGAGTATACGCTTATCCAAGATACGGTAAATCGTTTATCAAATTTACCTTGTGAACTACCACTTACTATTTGTAATGAAGATCATAGGTTTATTGCCGCTGAACAACTTAGAGCAATAGACAGGTTAGGGCCTATATTATTAGAGCCGGTAGGGAAAAATACTGCACCTGCTATAGCATTGGCAGCGTTGAGTTGCATTAGCAATGATGAAGACCCCATTTTATTAGTACTTTCTGCCGATCATGTAATTGAAAATGTGGCTGAATTTGAGCGGGTAGTGAATAACTCTGTTGCACTTGCACAAGAAGGCAAACTTATTACCTTTGGTATTGTGCCTACACATGCTGAAACAGGGTATGGTTATATAAAAAAAGGTGACAAGCGTTCAGATAGCCAAGGAATCAATGTAGATTCTTTCGTCGAAAAACCAAATCAAGCAACGGCCGAACAATATCTGAATTGCGGCGAGTATTTATGGAACAGCGGCATGTTTATGTTTAAAGCAAGTCGCTATATTGAAGAACTCAAAAAATATCGTGCTGACATTTACAAAAGCTGTTACCGAGCTATGGCTGCAACCTCTACTGATCTTGATTTTATTCGAATAGATGCAGAGGAGTTTGGTAAATGCCCTAGTGACTCTATTGATTACGCGGTAATGGAACCTCTTTGCAAGTCTCAAGGCTCTGATTCAGTAGTTGTAATGCCACTAGCAGCAAACTGGAGCGATATTGGTAGTTTTTCTGCTATATGGGATGTATCTGACAAAGATCAAAATAACAATGTACATACAGGTGATGTGCTAAGCCATCATTCGACCAACAACTTAATTATGGCCGAGAACATGTTAGTCACCACCGTAGGCATTGAAAACACTGTGGTTATACAAACTAAAGATGCTGTGCTGGTTGCCAGTAAAGGGCAGGGCCAGGATGTAAAAGCAATAGTAAACCAATTATCCAAGTTGAATCGCAGTGAAGCTGAAATACACCGTCAAGTTTACCGGCCTTGGGGATCCTTTGACGATCTTGACCAAGGAAGTTCTTCAGGAAACCACCATAAAGTGAAACGCATTATGGTAAACCCTGGTGAAAAGCTTTCAATGCAAATACATAAACACAGGGCAGAGCACTGGGTTGTAGTGTCGGGCAGTGCCAAAGTAACCAATGGCGATGATACATTTTTATTAATTGAAAATCAGTCTACTTATATTCCCGCAGGCGTTAAGCACTCCCTTGAAAACCCTGGCCAAGAGTTACTGGAAATAATTGAAGTGCAAACCGGTAGTTATTTAGGCGAAGACGATATAGTTCGGTTTGAGGACAGGTATGGAAGGACGTAGCTTAGCTATTGTCAATATGCTGACGCTGCGCTTAGTTACGAATACATCACTACGTGATTTCGAATATGGTACTTCGTACCGCCGAATACGCTGACGCTTCGATAGCTTCTGAGTAATCCCTAGTGCAACGTATTCGCAATTCGTAACTAGTAAACATAAATACTGAGGAATAAATTGTCTGGAACAGAATTAACTTGTTTTAAAGCTTACGACATCCGTGGCAAGTTGGGTGATGAGCTAAATGAAGAGATTGCTTATGCGATAGGCCGTGCTTTTGCGATTGTATTACAGCCTAAAACTGTAGTGATTGGTGGTGATATTCGTTTAACTTCAAAGGCCTTTAAGTTAGCCGTTGCATGTGGATTGCAATCAGAAGGTGTTGATGTGATTGACCTTGGTATGACAGGAACTGAAGAAGTTTACTTTGCTACCTCATTTTTAAAGGCCGATGGCGGTATAGAAATTACCGCATCTCATAATCCTATAAATTATAACGGCATGAAGTTTGTACAAGAAAATTCAAAGCCTGTGTCAGGCGATACTGGCTTAAACGATATTAAAGCGGTTGCTGAAGAAATATTGTCATTAAACTACAGGAGTGGAATTAACCAGTCTTTCGAAGATAACCTTCAAATAAAATCATCCTTTGGGGATTACGTCCGATTAAATTCGGACCAACCGAAACGAGAGGTGGAGTTTGTTGATTTAAAAACTGAATATGCAAAGTGCATGTTAAGCTTCATAGATTTAGCAAAGATAAAACCTTTAAAGCTTGTGGTAAATGCTGGTAATGGCGCAGCAGGTCCTGCACTGGATGCTATTGAGAAGGAATTAAAAGCCAATGATGTGAAGATTGAGTTCATTAAAATTAATCATACGCCTGATGGTAACTTTCCCAATGGTATTCCAAATCCGTTATTACCAGAATGTCGAGCAGACACACGCAACGCAGTATTAAAGCACAACGCCGATATGGGGATTGCCTGGGATGGTGATTTTGACCGTTGTTTTTTATTTGATGAGTGCGGCGAGTTTATTGAAGGATATTATATTGTAGGTTTGCTAGCAGAGGCGTTCTTACAGCAACATCAAGATTCTGAAACAAGTTCAGAAAGTATAAGTTCAAAACTTCCTGAACTTGTTTCAGGATCTAAACAACCTAAAGAAAAAATCATTCACGATCCGCGCTTAACCTGGAACACCATAGACATTGTTGAATCAAACAATGGCATTGCTGTAATGAGTAAAACTGGTCATGCGTTTATCAAAGAGCGCATGCGAGAGGAAAATGCCATATATGGTGGTGAAATGAGCGCTCATCATTACTTTCGTGATTTTGCTTATTGTGACTCAGGCATGATCCCATGGTTGTTAGTGGTGCAATTATTGTCTGTTACCGGTAAGTCATTATCAGAACTTGTTGCAAAAAGAATCACCGATTTCCCATCATCTGGTGAAATTAACTTAATACTTAAAGATCCAATACAAGCGATTCAACAAGTCCTTCATCACTATGAGAAAAAGGCTGTATCAGTAGATAAAACTGATGGCATTTCTTTAGAGTTTATTGATGAAGCTGGTGAGTGGCGTTTTAACCTGCGTAGTTCAAATACAGAGCCTATTGTTAGGCTAAATGTTGAAACAAAAGGCAACGTTGAGTTACTAAAATGTCAAACTAAGGAATTATTGTCTATATTAAATTATTAATAAGTGTAGGTTTACGTTTAAATTTGCAGGATAACAATAATGAAAATAGCAGTTGCAGGTACAGGGTATGTAGGCCTTTCTAATGGTTTACTGCTTGCTCAACACAATGAAGTTGTTGCTTATGATATAAACCCTCAAAAAATTGAGTTATTGAATAACTTACAATCACCAATTGATGACAAAGATATAAAAGAATTTTTAGCCAGTAAAGCTTTAAACTTTACTGCATCATCAAATAAAGAGGCCACTTACCAAGGGGCCGACTTTGTCGTAATAGCCACGCCAACCGATTATGATCCAATTGATAACTTTTTTGATACCAGTTCAGTAGAAGCTGTTATTGAAGATGTATTAGCAATTAGCCCTAATACGACAATCATTATTCGATCTACAATTCCTGTTGGGTTTACCAAGCAAGTAAGAAAAAGATTCAACTATGATAAAATCTTTTTTTGTCCTGAATTTTTACGTGAAGGGACTGCATTATTTGATAATTTATATCCTTCTCGTATCATTATGGGTAACGGCTGTATACAGGCAAAAGAGTTTGCGCAACTGCTTGTTGAAGGCGCTTTAAAAGAGGATATTCCACTAGTATATGTTCACTCCTGCGAAGCCGAAGCAATAAAGCTATTTTCTAATACTTATTTAGCAATGCGTATCGCTTATTTTAATGAGTTAGATTCGTTTGCTGAGGCGTATGGCTTCAAGAGTAAAGAAATCATAGAAGGAGTTGGTTTAGACCCCCGTATTGGTAGCCATTACAATAACCCGTCATTTGGTTATGGCGGTTACTGCTTACCAAAAGATACCAAACAACTTAGAGCCAATTATCGCTCTGTTCCAAATAATATTATTAGCGCTATTGTCGATGCTAATACAACCCGTAAAGATTTTGTTGCCGACTCTATTATCGCTAAATGCCCTAAAGTTGTTGGTGTTTATCGGTTAATTATGAAGTCGGGCTCAGATAACTTCAGAGCGTCAAGTATACAAGGGATAATGAAGCGCATTAAGGCGAAAGGTATTGAGGTTGTGATATTTGAACCTGTACTTGAAGAAGATGAGTTTTTTAACTCGAAAGTGTACCGTGACCTAGAATCGTTTAAAGCCATCTCTGATGTGATAGTGTCTAACCGCATGGCCGAAGAGTTAAATGATGTTGCCGAAAAAGTTTATACCCGTGATTTGTTTGGAACAGGTTAAACTTTAGATACGAATACGGTACTTCGTACCTCCGAATACGTCACTACGTGACTCCGGATACGTTACACTTCGATAGTTGCTTCGTGATTCAGAGTGAAGCGTAATTTCGGATACGTAGCTTCGCTACTTCGAATACGTCACTACGTGACTCCGGATACGTTACACTTCGATAGTTGCTTCGTAATTCGAAGTGAAACGTATTCGAGATTCGTCACTTAGTTATGAAGTTGTTTTCGTTTTTAAGTATTTCATAAATCCACCTAGCATTTTTGAAATTTCTTCAGATTCTTTGAGCCAGGCGTCGCCACTTTCTTTTGAAATGTAGCCTACTTTCATTCCTACATAAGTTTGCGTTTTAAATTCACCAAGTGAACCTTTAGCGATTGTTAAAAATCGAAATTTTTCTTGTGGGGTATACCTTTCGAGCCCTTCGGCGACGTTACTGGGAACAGAAAGACAGGAGCGGGTGATTTGATCTTTAAAGCCATAATCTTTCAATGACGCAAGAGACTTGTACACAGTAGTACTTAATTCGCAACTTCGCTGCCATAGATCTAAACTTTCGTATTGCATTGTAATATCCTTATAGATGAGCTGCACACCCTGTGCATAAAAATAAGCATAGACGAGTTTTTCGGATACGGCACTTCGTGATTAGTTACTGATGAAACTTAGATAACTGCTTCGGAATGAAATGTATTCGTAGTGCAGCGTATTCGAAGGGGCAGAGCGCCGTATTCGTTCCTGAGACCAAAAGTCTCTAGCAAGTTTTAACCATTTGTTTTACATTAGATATTCATCATATTGATAGGCGCTTTTATCGCGTGAACCAATGGCCATAATTAATAAAAAAACAATTAGCAATTTAAAGCAGCGAGTAAAAGACTCCACCAAAGAATTGTTCAATCGGAGCCTTGACCAGCATATAAATTTAGCAGTAACGGGCTTGTCGCAAAGTGGTAAAACCGCGTTTATTACTTCCCTAGTTAATCAACTTGTTAATGAGGGGAATGGTAAGCCGTTAACGTTTTTTAATGTTGTGCACGAAGGTCGGTTTATTGCTGCTAAGCGCGTACCGCAATCAAATTTACACATCAGCCGTTTTGATTATGACGGTGCAATGCAAAACTTAGGGCAAGATGAGCCGGTATGGCCAGTACCAACCAAAAACATCAGTGAATTACGCTTGGCAATTCGCTATTACCCTGATCAATCACTGCTTAAATATGCCAAAGAAATGGCTACCTTGTATGTTGATATTACCGATTACCCTGGTGAGTGGTTGCTTGATTTACCCATGTTGAATCAAACGTTTGAAGAATGGTCACAGTACATGGGCGACTTGCTGTTACAAGAGCCTCGCAAAGAACTGGCCGCTGACTTTCTGGCAAAGCTAAAAGACGTTGATCCGTTAGGGCCAGTTAATGAAGATTTATTGGCTGAATTTGCCAATGAATATACCGAATTATTATTAAAGTTTAGGCATGAAAAAGGCCTATCTGTTATTCAACCAGGGCGGTTTATTTTACCCGGTGAGCACGAAGGCGCTCCTATCTTGCAATTTGTGCCTTATCCGTTCTTTAACTATGTCGAAAAAAATGAGTATCAATCTGCCGGGCAAGATACCTTTATTGGTATGCTTAGAGCTCGTTATCTTGAGTACCGCGAACGCATAGTACGAGAATTTTATAAAAAACATTTTGTTAAGTTTGATCGGCAAATTGTTTTAGCCGATTGTTTAACGCCATTAACCAATGGCCCACTGGCCTTTAATGATTTACAACAAGCAATCGCGCTTATTTTAGAAAGCTTTGCTTATGGTAAAGCCAACATATTAACCCGGTTGTTTTCACCTAAAATTGATAAGCTACTTTTTGCAGCTACTAAGGCTGATCACGTTACTGGCGAGCAACATGCAAATTTAACTGCATTGCTCGAGCAGCTGGTATACAAAGCTAAAAAGGCGCTAAGTTTTGATGCGATAAAAATGAAAACCCTCGCCATTGCTTCTGTTCAAACTACGCAGCAGGGCAAAAGTGAGTATCAGGGCAAATCTATATCGGTGTTAAAAGGCAAGCGCTTAGATACACAAAAATTAATTACTGTTTATCCTGGCTCTGTACCGGCAAAATTGCCGAGTAAAGAGTATTGGAATGAGCAAGGGTTTAAATACATTGCTTTTAAACCGATGAATAAAATTGAGGATCATGAAGCCTTACCAAACATAAGGTTAGATCAAGTATTACAGTTTTTATTGGGAGATAAATTAAAATGAGTCAGGAAAACGATAAATATGAACAGCAAATTTTATTTAATGAAGGTCCTGACTTAAAGAATGTGCAAGCGGATGTAAATGGCCAACCAGAAAGTCAGGTTATACTGCCAGAAGCGGCATGGCAGCCTATTGATGAAAGCTTTAATGAAGAAGTTGTTGAGCTTAAGCAATCCAAACCTCGTTGGTTGTGGCGTATTGCCGGCGTGTCATCTGTATCTTTGGTTATATATGAATTAATTGATTTTTTGATCTCAGGTTTTGCAAGTTCGCCAATTATAACAACCATATATTCTGTCTTTTTTGCCGCAATCGCCGGTATTTCAGGTTTAGCGTTATTGAAAGAGCTAAGAGGTTTAAGGCAGTTTAAACAGCAAAGCAAAAACCAATACAAAGCAGCACAGTTAATTGCTAATGAAACATTGTTTGATGCTAAATCATTTTGTCAAAAAATCAGTTTAAAACTGCCTTCAGATGCCGTTGAAGAACACCAGCAAAGCTTTGAAGAAAACATTGGTGAAGAGCTAACCGAACAGGAAGTATTAAATTTATACTCTAAACAAGTGCTCAGCCATGTTGATGAACAGGCGTTAAACCAAGTGGCTAAGTTTTCAACTGAAGCGGTGGTATTAGTTGCGGTTAGCCCTGTCGCGATTATCGACATGTTAGTCTTGATGTGGCGCAATTTACGCATGCTGGATAAAATTGCCGGCTTATACGGTGTACGGCTTGGTTATTGGAGCCGTTTGAAACTAATTAAGCATGTGTTTACTAATATGGCTTATGCGGCAGCGAGTGAAATAATTGCAGATGTGGGTATAGATTTACTGGGTGTTGAAACCTTGGGACGATTATCCACCCGTGCAGCGCAGGGGCTCGGTGCTGGGATGTTAACCGCCCGTTTAGGGATTAAAACCATTAATTTGTGTCGTCCTATTCCATTTACGGATAACCCGCCAGGCATAAGCCAAGTTCGCCAACAGGTGATTTGCCAAGTTAAAGCGTTATTAACCTCTAAAGTTAAGTAATACCTACTTTTATTTCGTTAACTTACTGAAAACTTAGGTTGTTAATACCCTGTAAAGATATTAATACAGGTTTTCAGTAAAATTTCCGTTGCAAATATTTCTCATCGAGAACCAGTTCTTATAGTCTTAGGTCCAACTAATAAACAGGCTCCCTTTACGTAACAGAATCGTTTGGGCCTGTGATACCAATAAAGTTTTGAAATTGGTATGAAACCTCTCGTAGGATCAAAAGGACAAATACATGGCGAAGGCAACTTCATATGTTTCTAAAACAGCCGATGAACATGGCATTATCGACTGGACCGAAGAAGAAAACTCTACTTGGCAAAAGCTTTATGCGAGACAAGTGGCGTGCATTAAAAATAAAGCCTGTGATGAATTTACACTAGGCCTAGAAAAACTAAATTTACCAGAAGATCGTATCCCTCAACTTGATGAAGTAAGTAAGGTATTACTTAAAGAAACTGGTTGGCAGTGTCACCAAGTACCTGCTTTAATAGGGTTTGGTGAGTTCTTTAGGTTACTATCAGAAAGAAAATTCCCAGTGGCGACCTTTATTCGTACTACTGAAGAGTTTGACTATTTACAAGAGCCCGATATTTTCCATGAAATATTTGGCCATTGTCCGTTATTAACAAACCCATCGTTTGCTAATTTTACTCAGCTGTATGGCGAGATAGGCTTAAACGCTAGTAAAGAAGATAGAGTATTTCTGGCGCGCTTATATTGGTTTACTATAGAGTTTGGCTTATTAAATACTGAAAATGGTTTACGTATTTACGGGGGGGGTATTCTTTCTTCACCAGGTGAAACTTTATACGCTATGCATGATGAATCGGTTATTCGAAAAGAGCTGGATAATGCAGAGCAGTTAGTTGATGTATATAGAACTCCGTATAGAATTGATATAATGCAACCAATTTACTTTATGTTAAACAGCATTAAAGAATTAGATAAAATTGGTAAACTCGATTTATTAGCATTGGTAGAGCAGGCTAAAAAGCTTGGTTTGCATGAGCCAATGTTTCCACCAAAAGAACAAGTTAAACAAACAGCGAAAGCAAGTTAAGGATGCAAATGACCACTACATTAGCAAAACAAGAATGTGAAGCATGCCAAGTAGGCGCACCAAAAGTTTCAGACGAAGAATTAGCACAACTTATTGGCCAAATACCTGATTGGGTACCAGAAGTACGTAATGGCATAATGATGTTAGAGCGTGTTTTTAAATTTAAAAACTTTAAATTAGCATTAGAGTTTACCAATAAGGTTGCTGAATTAGCTGAAGCTGAATTTCATCACCCGGCTATTACCACTGAATGGGGTAAAGTAACGGTAACTTGGTGGACCCACGCAATTAAAGGTCTTCATCAAAATGACTTTATTTGTGCTGCAAAAACGGATGAGCTACTTTAGAAACGAATACACCACTTCGTGATTTCGAATACGTAGCTTCGCTACTCCGAATACGCTACGCTTCGATAACTACTTCGAGATTCGGAATGAAATGTATTCGAAGTGAAACGAATCCGAAGTGAAACGAATTGAGCATTTTTTTCAAAGACGATAAATATCTATTGGTATTTATCGTCTTTTTTGTTGTAAAATAAAGTTTACAGTTGGTTTCATATAAATAAGTAGCGGAAAATAACGTGCGTTTACAAATTGAATGTCAGGACAGGTTCGGTATAGCTCAAGAAGTATTAGCAATATTCGTCGAACGAGAAATAAATGTAAGAGGGATAGATGCGGTTACCGAGTCAGGACAAATTTTTGTTCATATACCCGATTTAGACTTCAGCCAACTACAAGATTTTATGCCACAGCTAAGGCTGATAGATGGTGTTGTTGATGTTAAAACAACCACTCATATGCCTTCTGAGCGAGAACGTGAAGTTTTAGATACCATTGTTCGAACCTTACCCGACCCAGTTATTACCATTGATGCGAAAGCCGCCGTTTATGGTGTTAATGATGTGGCCAAGCAAAAGATTTCTGCCGAACTAAAAGACATTGTTGGTCAGCAAGTGAGTCAATTTTTAAAAGGCTTTAACTTTAATCGTTATCTGGAATCAGAAGAAACATTACCGCATACCCGTAAACTAAAGTTTCTTGATGAAGATTACGTTGCCGACATTTTACCGGTGACCGTATCTGGTGAAAGTGATGAAAAAGTACTTGCCGGTGCTATTTTAATGCTTAAGTCTGAAGCTCGCCTTGGTCAACAAATTACTGCCTTTAAACACCCTAAAGATAATGATTTTGCCGGTGTTCAAGCAAGCTCTGCCTTAATGCGTAAAGTGGTGCGCGAAGCTCGTCGAATGGCCCACCTTGATTCTTCAATATTAATTATGGGAGAAACCGGTACTGGTAAAGAGCTATTAGCACGCTCATGTCATAATGCCAGCGATAGGGCCGATAGCCCGTTTGTCGTATTAAATTGCGCTGCCTTACCTGATGATGCCAGTGAGACTGAATTATTCGGTAAGTTATTAAGCCAAACAGAAACCAAAAAGGGCATTTTCGAATTAGCCGATGGCGGCACAATCTTTTTAGATGAAGTGTCAGAAATGTCAGAAAAGCTTCAATCTAAATTGGTTCGAGTGCTAGAAAACAGCAGCTTTAGACGTATTGATGATGAAGATGAAATCACCGTAGATATTCGTTTTATCAGCTCAACTAATCAAGATTTATTGGCGATGGTTGAAAAGGGTGAATTTAGAGAAGACTTATATTATCGTTTAAATGTTTTAGGCCTGTCGATCCCACCGTTACGAGATAGAAAACAAGATATTTTACCTCTTGCCGATACCTTTATTCGAAAGTCTGCACAATTAAATCATCGCGCTAATGTTCAGTTTGATAAAAACTGTCGTGATTTTATTGAGCACTATCCTTGGCCTGGTAATGTCAGACAGCTTGAAAATGTTATTTTACGAGCAGTATCGTTACTTGAAGGTGAGGTCATTAAAATTTCAAATTTACAACTGCCAAACTACACGCCCGACCATGGTTATCTTGAACAAGAGTTTGAAGGTACATTAGAAGAAGTGGTGAAAGGATTTGAAGCCGATTTATTAAGAAAGCTATATCCTGCTTATCCAAGTACTCGACAATTAGCTAAAAAGCTTGGTTTAAGCCATACGGCCATTGCCAACAAGTTACGTGAATACAATATTAATAAAAAAACCGTGAAAATATAGGACTATTTTAAGATGATTACTTTATATGGATACTGGCGCTCATCGGCTGCTTATCGAGTGCGGATCGCATTAAACTTAAAAGCCATTGAACATGAGCTAATTTCTGTTCATTTAGTCAAAGACGGTGGTCAGCAACACAGTGACGATTACGTAAAAATGAATCCTAATCACTTAGTGCCAACACTTGTGGATGGTGACTTTAGTTTAAATCAATCGTTAGCCATTATTGATTATCTTGATGAAACACATACTGACAGTACGCTTTACCCAAGTAATATAAAAGATAGAGCTACGGTTAAAGCATTGGCTTATGATTTAGCCTGTGAAATTCACCCATTAAATAATTTAAGAGTGCTGCAGTATTTATCAAACCAATTGAATATTAGTGATGATGAAAAAACAGCGTGGTATCACCATTGGATCAAAGAAGGTTTTTCAGCATTAGAGCAGCGTTTAGCCAAAACCTCTGGCCTGTATTGTTTTGGCGATAAGGTTACCGTTGCTGATTTATGTTTGATCCCACAAATTTATAATGCCAAACGATTTAATGTAGACATGTCGGCATTTGCATTAATTAATCACATTGAAAGTAACTGCGCCAAGTTACCTGCATTTATTGATGCACTGCCAGAGAATCAAGATGACGCTACTTAAGTAACGAATACGGCGCTTTGCGCCTTCGAATACGCTGACGCTTCAAATACGCTATCGCTTCGATAGCTGCTTCGGAATAAAATGTATTCGGAGTGCAACGTATTCGAAGTAGCGAAGCTACGTATCCGCAGTTACAAAGTTACGAATTTATTTTCAAATAATTTGAAAACACTTTAAACTTTTTTGTGTTTTGACTATCTTTATATATGCCACATTCAATTTTTTAAGGTATCCCTTTGTCAGAAGAACACTCAAATATCGAATCATCAAACCCAGACAAAAATGCGTCGTCGACATTAGTTTTTATCATTATCCTTGTGGTAGTTATTGGTTCATTTGCTTACTTATTTTTTCAAGAAGATGAAGTAGAGCTAACGCCAGTGATTCAGGAAGAAGTTATTGCTGAGCCGGAAGTAATTGTGCCAGTTAAAACCGAAACCATCATTGAACCTACACCGGTAGAAGTGCCTGTTGAGGCTGAAATAGAGCCAGAAATAGTACAACCAGTATTACCTGAGTTGGATGTAAGTGATGATTTTGTTGTCGCTAAAGTGACTGAAATATCATGGCGAAAAGAGCTGTTAAGCTTAATGTTAACCGATGATCTAGTGCGTAGGATTGTGGTCTTTACCGATAATTTTTCTCGCGGTGAAATGGCCTATAGTCATTTACCATTAAAACCGTTAACCGGGCAGTTTGCAGTTAAACCAAGTGTCGATGAAACACAAGACAGCTATCAGTTTAACGAGTCAAACTTTACTCGCTATGCAGATTATATTGAGTTACTTCATTCCTTTGAACCAGAAGCCTTGGCAAGTAACTTTATTCAAATGAAACCTTTGTTTGAGCAAGCCTTTGCAGAATTAGGTTACCCAGAACAAAACTTTGAACAGGTGTTAAATCGAGCCATTGACCGAGTACTTGATTTTAACGTACCCAGCGAACAACCCACATTGGTTCAACCGAGTGTTGTATATAAGTATGAAAATCCTGAGTTTGAATCGCTAGCAGATGCAGACAAGTTTTTATTACGATTAGGTAAAGAAAACTTATTGCAATTAAAAGCCATTGCGTTAGAGCTGGATAATCAACTTAACATGCAAAATAACCAGTAAAGTACGTAGTTATATATAAACTATGAATAACTTATCTAGTGTTGTGCCAATCAATATTCCTAGAACCAATAGGCGTTTTATTAAATGGTGTGCGGGTAAGTTATTTATCATGTTGGGCTGGCGCATTACTGGCAGCTTTCCAAACGAAAAAAAATTAATTTTAGCGGTAGCGCCTCATACGTCAAACTGGGATTTTGTCATTGGCGTGATCGTAAAACTCGCCCTTGATTTAAAGTTAAACTTTTTGGGAAAAGATGCGATATTTTTTTGGCCTTTTAATATTTGGTTAAAGGCAATTGGAGGTATCGCTATCGATAGAAAGTCACCACATGGCGTAGTAGGGCAAATGGTTGATAAGTTTGAGCAGCAAGAGTCGTTGGTGTTAGCGTTGGCACCAGAAGGAACTCGTTCTAAGGTTACACAGTGGAAAACTGGTTTTTTACATATTGCCAATAAAGCGAGTGTGCCGGTTTTGCCGATTCAAATCGATTATAAAGCCAAACAAATTATATTTTATCAAGCACGTAATATAGGCGCTGATATTGAAGACGAGTTGCAGGGGATCAAGTCAATTTTTAGTAAGGATTGTGCAAAAAATCCCCATAATTTTTAGTGGTTATTAAAATTGCTTAATTTTCACTAAATAGCTCTTGCACACAACTGCACAATTAGCCATAATGCGCCTCGCTTTAGGTAAATTACCTATCGCCATTATGGTGCCTCTTTTGGTCCTCCCGCAATGATACTCTGTGAACTCGGCCAGGTCCGGAAGGAAGCAACCGCAGCAGACGACTCATGTGCCGGGATGTGGCTGAAAGAGGGGCCACCCAAAGCCTCTCTATTTGATTTATTCTTTCTATCTTGTTTTTTCAGAATCTTCTATTTGTTTTTCTACATCACTAATTGCTTTTCGACAACGACCTAATCGTTGATGTAAGGTTAAAAGCTCTTGCTGCATACTGCTAGTATCATGTTTCTTAGTTTTCGCTAATTCAAGCTCTTTCACTTGTACCATGTCTTGTAAACGACGCTCAAAACCACGAAATTCTGCAAGCTTTGCATAAAGCTGATGCGACGACATTAATACTGCTTTGGTTTGCTTTTTAAACTTAGCCTTAGCTTGTGTTTTTTGTTTATTAAGTCGATTACGACGATCGAGTCGATACTCGCTGTCATTATGACGATTGTCGTTTGATTTTATTGCGGTAATAAGTGAAGAAATTTGCTCTTCCAGCTCAGCCATCAGCGCATCACAAAACTCCATATGTTTTGTGCTCAATAACTTTTGTAAATGATCCAGACGCTTTTGGGTGTACTTAACATACGCATAATAACTGGAGCTGTTGATGGGAAACAGCTTTTCATCAAACATGGCTTCGTCTTGTAGGTAATAATGTGACTTTCGCTGTTTGTTTATTTGATCAGCTGCATTAGCGTCAATTTCAAGTTGATCTAATATTGATTTTAATCGATTTAAAGAGCGTTCCATAGTTAACCTTTAAAACCAAGCCTGATATGCAAGCTTTATTGCCATAACCATTACTACCGTAATAAATATTGGTCTTATGAACCTACTGCCATAACGAATCGCTGAATGTGCACCTAGCCATGAACCCAGGATCATAAACACTCCCATTGCCAAACCTAGTAAAAAGTTTACTTGGCCAAAATAAATAAAGGTTAACAGAGAAGTAAAGTTACTGATGAAATTCATACTTCTCGACAAGCCAGAGCTTAGTAGAATGTTCATTTTATACAAAGCTAAAGAAGAAACTGTCCAGAATGTTCCCGTGCCAGGTCCGGCAAAGCCATCGTAAAAGCCCAATACAAAACCTTGTACGCTTTGTTTTATTTTTAAAACAACACTTGGTTTTGGCAAACTGGCAGACTCACTCAGTGCTGTTTTGGAGCATAGCGTATATAAAGCACACAGTAAGATAATAATAGGAAGAAGCTTGTTTATGAGATCGGCACTGACAAAATTAACAATGATTGTACCAATTACTGCGCCAATTGTTGTGGCCACAGCGGCTAATATCCAAAATAGTGGATTAAACAGTTTTTTTCTATAAAAGGTAACCGATGCTGTAAAAGAGCTAAAACAGGCGGCGAGTTTATTTGTGCCCAAGGCAATATGAGGAGGAAGTCCCGATGATAATAAAACCGGTACGGTTAACAAGCCACCACCACCAGCAATCGCATCGATAAAACCGGCAATAAATCCAACTAACGATAATGTTAATAATAGATAGGGATCTGAAAAAAGTTCAAACATGGTAGTTAAATGACTCTAAAACAATTCAAATGGTTAAATACCAAGTTGATTAAATATCTGCTCATTTTTAATGGTTAACGCGGAAAACTACTACGTTATGATATTTATAAGTAAGAAAAACTACTTACTAAATTTCATGCCTTGTATTTATCCGCTTTACCTCATGAAAAAGTAGATCACATACATAAACAAATTGATATTGTTTACGGGATCTGAGTAAGGGTGACCTAATCCAAGCAAAATAGCCAGAAAATAATATTATTTGTAAACTTTTATCTTAGATTACCTAATAGATAGCAAATGCTCATTATTTGTATAGAAAAGTGTCCAGTGTATTTTGAGTTTTGGTTTTTAGTTTTGATTTTAGTTGTTGTTTTTAAAGGGATATATTATTTGATTTGGTTTTTTGAATATAGGAATAAGCTAAATTTTGCTATGCAGTTTTATGAATAAATATTCTGATTATCCATGCGTTTATGCATTGTTTGCTTGTGATTTTGTTACCGAAGTGTGTGAAAATGTAAGAAATATTGAATTTATGTAATTTATGTAGTTGACCTGTTAAATAAAATCGTTTTATTATCGTCTTCGACAGATCAGGTCTAATGACCAAAACAATAAGAAAATTAACAAAGCAATATAGCTTTGATTTTTAAACAATAGAATCACCTAAGAGTGGTCCAGGGAGTAAACATGTATAGCAATAATAAACTTGCTAAAGCAGTTCGCCTAGCAATGGTGTTTGGCGCAAGTGCAACAGCTGGTATTTCTGCAAACGCATTCGCGGCAGAAGAAGCAACAGCTGAAGAAGAAGTAGAACGCATTGAAGTAACTGGTTCACGTATCAAACGTGCAGATATGGAAAGCGCATCTCCAGTAACAGTAATTACTACTGAAGATATGAAAATCCAAGGTATCTCTAACGTAGCAGATGCACTTCAAAACATGACTGCCCAATCAGGTGGTTTAACAGCAGCAGTAAACAATGGTGGTAACGGTAACGCAACTGTTAACCTTCGTGGTTTAGGTTCTAACCGTACTCTAGTATTGGTTAACGGCCGTCGTATGGTTGCTTCAGGTACTGGTGCAAGTGCTCGTGTTGATTTAAACACAATCCCAATGTCTGCAGTTAAGCGTATTGAAGTACTTAAAGATGGTGCTTCTGCTGTATACGGTTCTGACGCAATCGCTGGTGTTGTTAACATCATTATGCGTGATGACTTCGAAGGTTTTGAATTTGACGCAAGTTATTCAGAAACTGCTGAAGGTGACGGTGATGAAGCTAGCTTAAGTACTACATTTGGTATCTCTAGCGACAAAGGTAACATCGTAGTTAACCTTGGTTTCTATGACCGTGGTGAAGTTCGTCAAGCTGATCGTTCATACTCTGAATGTCCAATTTGGGAAGGTACTAACGATGATGGTACTCCAAACCAATACTGTGGTGGTTCTTCTTTCTCACTAGGTATGAATGCATTCTTACCTGACGGCCGTCGTGTACAATTCGAGCCAGGCGGAAACAACTCTTCAACAGCTGCTGGTTACCATGACTGGATTAACGCTGGTGACAACAACGATAGATATAACTACTCTGCGTTATCTTACCTTTCAACTCCAGCTACTCGTTACAACGTATCTGTATTGGGTAACTATGAAATTGCTGACGACTTAAACTTCTTCTCAGAAGCTTACTACACAAACCGTCATTCAATTCAACAAATGGCTCCACAACCAATTTACTACGCATACGGTGCAAACGGTCGTAATTGGACTATGAGTGATGATCCTTCAGTATACCCATTTGTTAATTTATATGACTTTGCTGGTACTGGTGATACAATTTACCCACTACGTCGTATGCAAGAAGTTGGTCCACGTATTTTCGAACAAGAAGTTAACACTGTTCAGTTAACTGCTGGTTTTGAAGGTATGATTGGTGATTACTCTTGGAACGCGTTCTACACGTATGGTCGTAACTCTGCGATTGACCGTTCTAAAAACTACATCAACATGGAAAACGCTATAAAATCAGTTAACGAAAACTGTGAAGGCGTAACTGTTACTGGTACACCTGACAACTACACTGTAGATGGTAATGATCCAACAGCTCCATGTATTAACTACTTCGGTCTAGGTTCTGTTTCTGCAGCTGATGCAGATTACATCCGTTACACTGACCAAGGTACTTCTGGTACAGAAATGCACCACTTAGCGGCAAGTATTTCAGGTGAATTATTTGACTTACCAGCTGGTACTGTAGGTTTTGCATTCGGTATCGAGCATCGTGAAGAAGAAGCATTTAACCAACCAGATGCATTCTCATCTTCTGGGATCGGTTCAGGTAATGCTGTACAACCTACTTCTGGTGGCTACAAAGTTGATGAAGCTTACCTAGAAGTTGTTGTTCCTCTATTAGCTGATTTACCATTTGCACAACAAGTAGATTTAGAAGCTGCTATCCGTGCATTTGATTACGATACTTTCGGTTCAGACGATACTTACAAGTTAGGTTTAACTTGGAGAATGAACGATGCAATCATGCTTCGCTCTGTATTATCAACTGCTTTCCGTGCACCTTCTGTAGGTGAGTTATTCGGTGGTCAATCTGATTCTTACACTAACTTCAACGATCCATGTAACGGTGTTGGTGGTCCAACTGGTGACCCTCAATACGCTACAGCTTGTGGTAACGATGTTGCTAACGGCTTAATCCCTGGTGACGGTTCATGGTCTCAAGGTAACGGTCAAGTACGTGCTGTTGTTGGTGGTAACCCAGACCTAGGTCCAGAAACTGCTGATACATTCACAGTTGGTTTAGTTGTTGAACCTCTAGAAGGTTTAAGCTTCACAGTTGATTACTACGATATTGAAATTGACAATGTTGTAAGCTCTGTAAGTGTTGGTACTAAACTAGATAACTGTTATGCAGCAGGTGCTGATGGTGGTGTTGGTGGTGCTAGCGTATGGTGTGATGACAGTGTACAACGTAATGCTATCGGTGATTTCGATGGTGTTTCAGCAACTAACGCTAACCTTTCAACATGGGCTCTTGAAGGTATTGATACTAACATTCAATACAACTTCGATGCGTTCGGTTTAGACTGGTCTGCTGATTGGGAAGCTTCTTACATTGAAAGCTGGGAAATCACAGGTTTCGCAGGTGAAGAACCAGTTGATTACGTAGGTGTTGCATTATCAGGTTCTGGCTCTATCCCAGAATTGAAGCAAAACTTCAGCTTACGTGTTAGCGGTGAAAACTGGACTGTTGGTTACAACTTAATGTGGGTTGACGAGTTAGAAACAGAGTCAACTGCATGGGATGAGACTGCTGATCCAGCTGATTACTACGATACAACTGCTGATTCGTTTATGTCTCACAACATCAGTGGTACATACCACATCAACGAACACGTTACGATTCGTGGTGGTGTAGATAACTTTACTGACGAAGAGCCGCCGTACTACTCTGATTACGATGACTCAAACACTGATACTACTTTGTATCACTACGTTGGTGTTAACTACTATGTAGGTACTACAGTTACTTTCTAATCTGATTAGTTAAGTAAACACAATAAAAGCGATGCTCATGCATCGCTTTTTTTTTACTTCATGGATGATGGAATGCAAACTGCCATGGATGGCTTTAAGTTTGTAACTTCAGGGATGAAGGAATGCAAACTGCCATGGATGGCATTCATTACATCCTGTAAATCATGGTTTTAAGTTTGTAGCTTGTGTTAACAAAAGTTATATGGATATAATTTGATGCTATTCTTTTCATTATTTAGGTAATGAAGTTACCTTAAAAATAAATGCTATTTAGGTTCAACAGTGATTCTACCTCAAGATTATAAGCAACAATTAGAACAAGCCAATAACTTGCATCGTCAAGGGCAATTTAACCAGGCTGAAGCCCTTTATTTACAATTAAAAGACGTGAATAACAGTGATAGCAATGTTTTATCGGCATTAAGCAATTTGTATTTACAGCAGCAGAAAGTCGACAAAGCATTACCGCTGTTAATAGAACTGCAGGTATTAAACCCAAGTAATGCAAAACTACTTAACACCTTAATTCAAATCTTGTCTTCAGCTAATAATTGGAATGAGGTGTGCAAGTGTTATGAACGCTTTTATCAAACTATGGAGCAAAGCTCTGAGCAAATGCTTGCCACCCATAGTTTTAACTATGCTTATTATTTAAAGCTTGCTCAGCGCTATGTAGACGCTATTGATTATTTCAACGTAGCGCTTAACCATAATATAGACCGATGCGAAGAGGTTTATTTAAGTGTTGGGGTTATTTATGCAGAGCATTTATATAATTGGCAAGAAGCTGAACAGGCGTTTTTAAACGCTATTGAACATAATGCTCGTTATGCTCCAGCCTATTATAACTTGGCAACCCTGTACGAAGAGAAGGGCAGTAGAGAACGTGCTATAGAGTATTTTCAGCAAACTCTAAAGTATGATGCATCGCATTTTAATGCTTTATCTCGTTTAGCAGAGCTGTACACGTTTAACTCGGTAAATGATCCGCTGATCAGTCAGTTAAAACACGCATTAACCGTTAGCCGTAATGATGTTGAGGCAGGCATTAATTTAAATTATGCATTGGGGAAAGCCTTTGATGAATGTAAAGATTATCAACAGGCGTTTTCTTATTATCAAAGTGCGAATAAGCTGAATCAATCAATACAAAACCCATATTCGAAAGCATTAGCCGAAGAGTTTCATAAAGACAATATTGCTACGTTTAATAAACAGTGGTTTGAGCAACTTGAACCAATATCAACTAAAGAGGTGATCTTTATTTGTGGCATGTTCCGCTCAGGTTCAACCCTAACGGAGCAAATTTTAGCCTCACATCCTGAAGTGAGTGCTGCTGGAGAGCTGGATTTTATTCCTAATTTAGTGGCAAGTAATTTTACAGGTTATCCGCAGTCAATATCTAAGGTAGAGTCTAAGCAATTAACTGAATTTGCCAAACAATACTGCAGCGCGTTAAATGAAGCCTGCCCAGGCAGCAATTTTGTAACCGATAAAAGGCCTGACAATTTTCTTTATATTGGTTTAATCAAAACATTATTTCCGAATGCAAAGATTATTCATACGACTAGAAACAGGCTGGATAACTGCTTATCGATTTACTTTTTACGCTTAGGCGAATCGTTAAATTATGCAACGAGCCTTGAACATACGCAGCATTACTTTGATCAGCATAGTTTAATGATGGATTATTGGAAGGAGATGTTTCCTAATGATATCTTTGCTTCGAACTATGAAGAGTTGATTAACTCGCCTAAAGCAAGCATTACACGCCTGTTATCCTTTTTAAAGCTTGATTGGCATGAACAATGTTTACAATTTCCTAGCTTAACGAATAGAGTGAAAACGGCAAGCGTATGGAAGGTTAGAAAGCCTTTGTTTACAAAGAGCATTGGCAGATGGAAAAACTACGAAGCGTTTATCGATTAAGCTGTGCTGTTAAAATAAAAAAATTGATTAAGAAGGTCACTTCTTAATCAATTTTGGTATAAGTGTACTAGTTTTTAAAACTATTACTGGCCAGATTTAGTTTGACCGCGAGTTAGAGTTTTCATTGCCTGTTGGGCATTTTCTTTTTCTCTTTGAATTTGCTCTGGAGTACGACAAATTTTGGTGCCGATATGAGAACCGGTAGTTTTCTCATACTTACAAATTTTTCCTTTCTGATTTGCAGCCGTTTTGCTGCCACCTTCTGGAGTACCAGCACAGGCGGTTATTAAAGAGACGGTGATTGCTGCAATTGCTAATGTTTTAACTTTCATAATTATCCTTATTTTTAGCAAGTTTTAAATTTTGAACGAAAACATAATAGGTTGCCTCGTTGGTGAGATCCACAAATAACGCAATTAAACTGTAACTAAAATGTAACTAAATAATACAGTTTGGATTTCAGTACAATTTAGTTATTTAATGGTTATATTGGTAAAATGTCATATGGCGTTGTTATTCGCTTTTCTTCGCTGCTAAACGGGTTTGTGCCATGCCAGAAATAAGATGGAAATTGTACAATAAGCCCTTCTTTCGGTTGTACACTAATTTCAGCGCTTAGTTGGCTTTGATGGTTAAAACCAGGTTGGCCAAAGTTAATCCATCCCTGTTTCGTGTTAGTGCTGCTGACCAAGCTGGGTACCTTCACATAGTAACAGCTGCTGTACCAACCTGCCGGGTGGTAATGATTTTTATGAAAACCGCTGTTATTCAAGATCACAGACCAAGAATCTGTTTCAACAAAGTTAAGCGTGTTTCTTGATAGCATAGGATGTTTCGGGTCTTTTGGCAGTTGCGCCAAAAACTCTTTTGTTTGTTGCTGTAAGCTTTGTTTTATCTCATTAATGATCGGTAAGTGGTAATCAAACAATTTTTCACCCGTTTGGCTGCCACTAATTAACGTTTGATCGAGTGGGTGAGACTTACCATAGTGAATCGTTTTTAGCGCTTCACTTAGCTCCTGATTAAATACATTAAGATCGCTATAGCCCTTAGGTATATCGATAAACGCCTTAAGTATGAACTTGTCGTAATCACATAAATAGTCATACTCTGCACTATTTTGGAGTCTCAGTGCTGTAGTTTTATAAGCCCAGTAGCCTTGATGATACGGCTCTTGTTTTAACAGTTTATTCAGTAAAGATAGTGCACTTTTAGGCTGGTTAATACTGATAAAACTCTTGGCTAATTCCTGCTTCACTTCTGGGTTTGAGTTCTCTTGCTTATTAGCCAGAGTCAAACATTTTAATGATTGCTCAAAATCACCATCTTGTCGGTATATATCGGCAACTTCCAATAAACTAGGTACGTGCTTTTTATTCGCTTTTAAAATACCTTCGAGTATATCCTTTGCTTTACTGTCTTCTCCTGATTGACGCAGTTTGTGGGCTAACGCCAACTGCAAATTAGGATTTCCTTGATTGGTTTTTAACGCGAGATGATAAGAGTGTAAGAACGATTCATCTTGGTGCTCCCACAGCATTTGATTTAACCAATGGTGAGCATCCAAGTCTAAAGGAGATTGCTCTATTATTTGTTGATATAGCTGTTTACTCTTCGAAATTTCACCGGTAAGGGTGTAACAGCTTGCTAAGTTTTTCAGCAATTCAGGTTTAGCCGGCGCAAACGTTAATGCTTTTCTGAATGTCGAAATAGCGTCTTTGAATAAGCATTGTTTTTTTAATACAAGGCCTAAATTATTTAATGCCGCAATGTTGTTGCTTTGAAGATTTAACGCCGATTGAAAATGAGTCTTTGCATCGTCAAAGTTGTCTAAGTGCAGGTTGGACTGACCAAGGGCAATTAAAATATTAACGTCTTTGCTATTTAGCGTTAGCGCTTTCGCTAATACGTTTTTAGCTTGCTCGAATTGAGACTGGCCATTTAGTAGAACGCCTACATTAAATAACGTATTGATGTCATTTGGTGCGGTGGTTAATATTTTCTTATAAACCTTAATTGCAGCGTCAACTTTGTGTTGCTGCTTATATAAGGTGGCTAAATTATTAAGTGAAGGAATGTAATTAGGGTTTATCGCTAACGCTTTAGTTAACGCCTTTTCACAATCTTTATGCCGCGCCAGGCCATGAAATATTATTGATTGTAAATGCCAGAGCTGCACGTTATTTACGTTTGACTTGATTAACGGGCTGAGCAATGAATTTGCCTGTTGAAATTGCTGCTCATTAATTAGCTTAACTATGTATTGTGTGGTTTGTTGAGGTGAGGGAGGCATAACTTCTACTTAATAATAAATTTAGGTAAGTTTAAAATAATAAAAACGTACCTTAGTAATGTTAAATTTAATATAAGCTACTGGTTTAGGTCAATAAGAAACAATATCTATCTCTCTAATATTCGTTACACAAAGTTAATTTTACCTGTTACAAATGGATGAAATTTTTCTGATTGACTATCCTTAAGGGGTCAGTGAAAATGTAATCTGAATGCAATTGAGTTGTTCGGTTGGGTAAATTAGTGGAAAAACCATACTTATTGTGTGTTTTTCGTGCTGTTTTTATTCGATTTGAGCAAAATGTTTGACTTTAGCGTTTAGCTATTGTCTTATATAGTGCTGTTCTCATATGAAGAACAGATTAGAAAGAACAATTTTGATAACTTCAAAGGTTATTAATGTTACCGAAAGGTTAACAAGATTGTGTTTCTAAGAAGAACAACTTAAAAGCACTGAACATTAATTTATGTTTGGGTCCTTAAATCTAATTTAATGGATTTTGTTGGAATAAAAGTTAAATAGCAATTGGTTGGGAACTATGTCCAAAATAAGCAAGAAAAGCCTTATCGCAACGTCGATTATCGGGGCTATGGCATTAGTAGGTAGCAATGTAGCTAACGCTAATAGCCTTAAAGAATTACACAAGAGTGAAGCAGCAACAGTTAAAGCTTCTGTTAAATCACAACAAAAAATCAATAACATCTACGAGCAATCACAAGAATTACTTGCTGAATACCGTACTGTTGTTGACGAAACTGAAAACTTGAAAGTTTATAACGATCATGTTCAACGTTTAGTTAACGACCAACAAAAAGGTATTGATTCTTTAGTACGTCAAATTGGTACTATCGCAGAGACTAAAATGGGCGTTGTTCCATTAATGTACAAAATGATTGCTTCTTTAGAGCAATTTGTTGCCGCAGATATTCCTGTAAACTTAGTTGATCGTAACAAGCGTTTAGACCAACTTAACGACATCATGTCTCGTCAAGGTATCTCAGTAGCTGAGCAATTCCGTCTTGTACTTGAAGCTTACGACATTGAAACTTCATACGGTTCTATGTTTGGTGCTTACCAAGGTGAACTTGAGTTTGAAGGCCAAAAAATTACTGTTGATTTCGTACACATGGGTCGTACCGTGTTAGTAGCGCAATCTCTTGATTTAAAAAATGCTTGGATTTGGGATAACAGCACTCGCTCATGGTTAGCGCTTGGTGATGAATACCTAAACCCAATTACTAAAGCCGTACGTATGGCACGTAAGCAAACTGCTCCAGATCTAATCAAGTTACCTGTATATGCAGCGGGGGCTGGTGAATAATGAATAAATTTATTAAAACGGCAGCAGTAGCTGCAACTCTAATGTTAACAGCTGGTATTTCTACAAATGCTGCAGCTAACCAATTAGACGACTTATTAAAGCAAGTTAAAGCTGATCGTGTATCAGTTGCTAAACTTGACAAAAAACGTGAACAAGAGTTTTTAGCAGCACGCGCTGATAAACAAGCTCTTTTAAAGAAAGCACAAGCTGAACGTGCAGCTGAACAAGCTCGTAACGCTCGTTTAACTAAAGCGTTTGCTGACAACGAAAGAATGCTAACAACTAAAGAAGCCGAGCTAGAAGCAGCTAAAGGCGATTTAGGCGAAATGTTTGGTGTTGTTCGTCGTGCATCTGGTAATGCTTACGGTACAATCGCTACTTCAATTGTAAGTGCACAGTACCCAGGTCGTGAAGCAACTCTTGATAAACTAGCTAACGCTAAAGAAATCCCAGTTCTTTCTGAATTAGAAGAACTTTGGTTTGCAATGCAAACAGAGATGACTGAATCAGGTAAAATCACTTCTTTCGAAGCTGAAGTTACTCAATTAGACGGTTCTAAATCTTCTCAACAAATTACTCGTATTGGTTCGTTTAACCTAGTTTCTGAGCAAGGTTACTTAAACTACAACGATGAGCAAGGTCAAATTCAACCTCTAGGTAAGCAACCTGACGGTAGCATTGTTGGTACGGTTTCACCGTTCATCGCAATGACTTCTGGTTACGCACCATTGTTCCTTGATCCATCTAAAGGCACAATCTTAAACCTAGAAACGCAAAAAGCGACTTTAGAAGAACGTTTCCACCAAGGTGGTACAGTTGGTTATGTAATCGCTGGTGTTCTTGCTTTCGGTCTATTAATTGCTATCGAACGTTTAGTATTCTTATTCTTAGTTGGTGGCAAAATTGCAGCACAACTTAAGAACCGTACTACTCCTAATGCAAACAACCCACTAGGTCGTTTGTTACAGGTTTATCAAGATAACAAGAATGTTGATGCTGAAACGCTTGAACTTAAACTTGATGAAGCTATTTTACGTGAAACGCCAAAAATTGAACGTGGTATTAATATCATCAAGATTTTAGCGGCTATCGCTCCACTATTAGGTCTATTAGGTACAGTTGTTGGTATGATCGGTACTTTCCAATCAATTACACTTTACGGTACTGGTGACCCTAAAATCATGGCTGGCGATATCTCTATGGCACTTGTAACAACAGCACAAGGTCTAATCGCTGCATTACCATTAATCCTAGTACATTCAGTTGTAGCAGGTCGCGGTAAATCAATCTTCCACATTCTTGACGAGCAAAGCGCAGGTATTGTTGCTGAAATCGCCGAGAAGGAGAAACAGTAATGATTTACCTGATAGAGCTTTGGGAATCTGTCAGGGAATTTATAGCCACTGGTGGTGGAGTATTATACTTCGTTGCCATGGCAGTCTTCTTAATGTGGATATTAATGATTGAGAAGTTTTGGTTCTTATCAGCGACATACCCTAAAATTAAGCGAAATGTTATCGCTAATTGGGACGCAAGAACCGACACTACTTCATGGTATGCTCACAGAATTAGAGATACATGGATTTCTGAAACGACAGAAGTATTAGACGCGCGCATGATAACCATTAAAACATTGGTAGCTATGTGTCCTCTTATTGGCCTATTAGGTACTGTAACCGGTATGATTGCAGTATTTGAAACAATGGCTACACAAGGCACAGGTAACCCACGCTTAATGGCATCGGGTATCTCAATGGCAACAATTCCTACAATGGCAGGTATGGTTGCAGCATTATCTGGAGTATTTTTTAGCTCTAGATTAGACGCAAAAGTTAAAATGGCGAAGGCTAAGCTAATTGATAGCTTACCTCATCACTAGAGAGATTTTCTAATGGCTCGTAAAATAAAACGTGAAGACGAAGAAGCTACGATTGATATGACACCGATGCTAGATATCGTGTTTATCATGCTTATCTTCTTCATCGTAACCACTTCATTCGTAAAAGAAGCTGGTATAGATGTGCAAAAGCCGAAAGCGGCTAATGCTAGTAAAAAACCTTCAGCGAACATCTTTATTGCAGTTCGTGAAAATGGTGAAATTTGGATGGACAAACGTGTAGTTGATGTAGAGCGTGTTTCTGCAAACATCGAAAAACTACTTGCTGAACAACCAACTGACATCGTAATTATCCAAGCTGACAAAAAAGCGGAACATGGCATAGTTGTTAAAGTTATGGATGCAATTAAGGATGCAGGGATCGATAAGATTTCTATTGCTGCAGCGTCGGGTAATTAATTATGGTTCGCTTTTTAGTATCAATACTATTGGGCGTTGCTGTAACATTTTTCTTGTTTGTCTTTATGGCATTCTTGATTTCAGGTGGCTCGAAACGTAACGATAATACTGCTGATAGCGTTATTATTGACATCGTTTCAACACCGCCTAAATCAAATGTTCAACAGCGTAGACGTGTGCCGCCACCGCCACCGCCGCCACCTAAAACTCCGCCTAAGCCACAAGCGCCTGAGCCGGAAATGAGTAACGACAACGCAGGTATGACGTTTAACGTACCAGGTGTTCAGTTATCAGGGGCGTCAGCAGGTATGGATGCACCAGGTGCCGGTTTTGGACGAGATGGTGAAGCTACACCAATCGTTCGTATCGAACCTAAATACCCAATACAAGCAGCACGAGACGGTAAAGAAGGTTGGGTACAACTTAGCTTTACAATCAATACTTTAGGTGGAGTTGAAGACGTAAAAGTTATTAAAGCTCAACCAAAACGTGTTTTCGATAAAGAAGCCAAACGTGCGCTTCGTAAATGGAAATACAAGCCTAAAATAGTTGATGGTAAGCCAATTATGCAACCTGGCATGACCGTACAGTTAGACTTTAAGATGAACCAAGAAGGAGGAGCACAGTAATGTTGAAAAAACTTATCACCTCTTCAGTAATGGTCGCATTTGTAGCTACTGCTACTATTCCTATGACAGCCAATGCTTACGCAGCGGCTTGTCCAAAGGAAGTAGGTAAGAAGAAAGCTCGTACTAAAATTGTAGGTCCAAGTGTAGGTAAAAAAGTTGGTAAAGCTTTTGAAGCCTATTCGGAAGATCGTATTGATGATGCTATTACAATCTTATTAGAGATTGAAACCAGCAAAGAATACGATCGTGCATACGTTGATCGCTTTATTGCGAACATGTATGCAACCAAAGGCGGCGACAGTTCTAAAAAGGCATTACCGTATCTTGAAAGTTCAGTTAAGAATAAAGTTCTTAACGAAAAAGAGCATGCAGATACGATTAAGTTATTAGCTGACTTGCAAATGCAAGAAAAGCAATACAGAAATGCGTTGAAGAACTATCAATTCTGGATGGACGATACGTGTAAAGAAGACTCAAACACTTATGTAAAAATTGCTCAAGCTCATTATGAACTTAAGGAATTGGATAAAATGATCGCGCCAGCAGATAGAGCTATTGCTTTATTTGAAAAGCCGAATCAAAATCCTTACATTTTGAAGTTAACGTCTTACTATGAGCGTAAACAGTACAAAAACTCAGTTAAAGTACTTGAAGAAGTATTGCAGTTATTCCCAGAGAATAAGCAATGGTGGACTCAACTTGGTATGTTCTACATGTTAGTAGAAGATTATACCAAGGCGCTTTACACGTTAGACTTAGCATATCAGCAGGGTTATCTGACTAAAGAGACAGAAATTAAAACTCTTGCTAACTTATACGCGACAAATGATGTTCCTTATAGGTCTGCTAAGTTACTTGAAAAGTACATTGATAGTGGTTTAATTGCCCGTACCGATACTAACCTTTACACCATGGCTAATGCGTTCCATGCTTCGCAAGAAGTAAAGACTGCAGCTAAATACTTTGGTGAAACGGCTAAACTATCGAACAACCCGAAACATTACCGTCGTCAAGGCATGTTGTTACAACAGTCTGAGCAATATGATGCTGCTACTGTAGCATTACAAAAAGCGATTGATTTAGGTATTGAAAACCCGGGTCGTGTATGGATGACTTTGGCAGAAGCTTACTTCTACCAAGAGAAATATACACAAGCGACTAGAGCAATTAAAAAAGCACAAGAAGATCCTAAAACCAAGAAAGCAGCACGCGCTTGGGCTTCTTACATTCGCGATACCGCAGAGCGTAAGAAGAAAGTTTAATCTAAGCTTTTATCTATTTAAAAAACCAGTCTTTATAGACTGGTTTTTTTATTTCTAAATTTTAAAAATATCGCCTAAATCGATAAAAAATATAACAAAAACTACCAAAGCAGCTATCATTATTGTTAATAAAAACAATTTATTAAATTTTAGAGAGTTCTTGGTTAGCCTATGAGAAACCTTTTCGTTTTATCCTTATTTTTCCTTTATTTTTGTGCATTTTCAGCAATTGCTATAGATCTTGATGAAGAGCCTGAAAAGGATCTTGCTGAAGTCGATAATGCAGCAGCAGCCACATTTTCTCTTGAAGACATCGAAAAGCTCGAGTTGGAAGTACTTGACACGCCGCCTGTAATTGATGGTGATTTAACCGATAAGTTCTGGGCTTCTTCGAGCATTTTAGCTATAGACCTTGAAATGTACCCAACCCGGTTTGCTAAATCCATTGTCGATACGGATGCATTAATTGGTGTAACCAAAACTCATGTATATTTTGCCTTTAATGCCTACGATCCTGATGTTTCTCAACTTAGGACTGCCGTGCGTGATGAAGATGGTGTTAAAGATGATGATTACGTTTCTGTAGTTATTGACCCTACTGGAAACCTACGCAAGAAATATGAATTTAGGGTCAACCCTAGTGGCTCTAAATCAGATGTATTACAAAACACCGTGAGTGATCGTTATATATACGACTGGGATACAGAATGGGAAGCCGCTGCAAAAATCACAGACTCTGGATATCTGGTAGAAATAGCAATTCCAATTGATTCTTTACGTTCACCAAAAGCTGAAGGTGAAGAGCGTAATATGTGGGCTTTGATACTTAAGCGATCGTACCCAAGGAAAATAGATAGAACCATGGGCGGGATTTATATCATTTATCCTCCTAATCCAATTTCAGGACAACAAATTGGTTCAACGCAAGGAGGGGAGATGCAATTTGAAAACGCATCAAGGAACCTTGAGATATACCCATACGCTATTTATCATTCAAGTGAAAAGCGAGATTATCAAGAACCCTTTGAGCAAAGAGATGAAATTGAAGAGTTTGATGCAGGTATGGATCTGACCCTGACCATTGATAATTCGACTATTATCGCCGGGACAATAAACCCAAATTTCACTGATGTGGAAGCAGATATCGCACGCGATAGTATTAATAATCCTTTCAATGTATTTAAGCCAGAAAAACGACGGTTTTTTCAAGAGGGAATGGATTTATATTCTACCTTGATGTCATTGGTTTATACCCGAAACATTATTGACCCTGACCTAGGTTTGAGTGTATCCCATGAAACTAAAGAGTTTGCCTCGGGGGTGTTTTGGGCCAGTGATGAAGAAACAGAGGTTATTATTCCAGATAACCTCGGTAGCGACACCGTTGAGTTAGATACCTTGGAAAGTCAATCTATGGCTGGTAGGTACGTAAGTGCCGCGGGAGGAAGTGCATACGGCTTCTTAACAACCATAAGAACAGCCGATGACTATGAAAATGGGGTTGTTGCTCATGACGGGCTGTTAAATTTAGGTATTGACGATAAGCTTCGTTATCAAGTGGCGTTATCATCAACTGAGTATCCAGTGGAGTTTGCTGAAAATATCTGTGAAGAAGATGGCTGTCTCGATGTTGACCCTGAGGATAATTGCGAGTTAGGCGACTGTGCAACGACCAGTGAAGTATTAAGGGTTAATCCTGAAGAGAAAATGGAAGGATATGCTGTGCAATTAAAGTACAAACATACCGGTCCTGATACGTTATTTTGGGGGAATTATTTTGATATCAGTAAGGACTTTCGTGCCGATTTGGGGTTTTTAAGGAAGTCTGATTATCGCTTATACAATGTGGCGTATGGCCGTAACTGGTATTTTGAAACATTTAGAGGCGATGAAGGGAAATCACGTGCCCGAATTTATCTAGTCGCGACACATATAGAGTCTCAGTCGGGTCAAAAAATTGAAACTGGTTATGACATTTGGGGGGAGTTTAGAGGATCATATCAAACAGTATTACGCCCAGGTTATAGAATTAAACAAAAGGCGGTAAATCGCATTCAGCAAAACACGCTTGAATTAAACAGCAATGCGCCAAAATTTGATGAGTCTTATTTTCAGTGGTATTTGGAAACTTCTCCAATAACAGACTGGACGTTTAATTTGGACGGACGATACGGTGATATCGCTGATGCTGACAATATTGTTTTAGGTAAAATGAAAGAGTTTAAACCTAGAGTACGTTATCAAGTAGGGGATTTTAATTTCAGCTTACAACATACGTTTCGTAACTTTGATTTTGAAAACAAAGAACTGTACCAAGAAAATTTCACTACATTTACCGCCAATTATCGTAGAAGTGACGAACGTGTATTTCGATTCTTAGTTAAATGGGATGAAACTGACAGAGATGTTGATAGGTGGCGAGGAGAAGAGAATTCATATGAGCGAGAGATTGAAATTGAATTTACCCATACTCGCTATATCACTAAAAATTTGGCGTTACTTACCGGGTTAAAATTTGAACGTGAAAAAGATAACACCATCGCGCATGATTTCACTAACGATCGACAGTTCTACTTAAAGCTTAATTATAATATGGGGTTTATTGGCAACTAGTTACGAATACGTACCTGCGGTACTACGAATACGTACCTGCGGTACTACGAATACGTACCTGCGGTACTACGAATACGTACCTTCGGTACTCCGAATACGCACCTTCGGTACTCCGAATACGCACCTTCGGCACTCCGAATACGTACCTTCGGTACTACGAATACGCTACGCTTCGATAGCTACTTCGTAATTCGGAATGAAATGTATTCGAAGGCGCAAAGCGCCGTATTCGAAATGAAATGTATTCGTTACGAGTATTTAAGGATGTAAGTTGAATATATCCCAACTGTTTTCATGCTTTTCAAAACATACTCTGTCGTGCAAGCGGTTAGCTCTGCCTTGCCAAAATTCGATATAGTGTGGCACTACGCGGTAGCCTCCCCAAAAATCCGGTAAAGGCACGTCTTTGCCAGCAAATTTTTCCGTATAGTATTTGTCTCGATCGATTAACTCTGTCGGCGTACTAAGTTTTGTACTTTGTTTTGATGCCCAAGCGCCAATTTGACTGCCACGATCTCTGCTGTGGAAATATTGTTCCGATTGTTCTACCGAGACTCTTTCTACAACGCCCTCAATGCGTATTTGGCGCTGTAAAACTCCCCAATGGAATAAGAGGGCTACTTTAGTATTATCGGTCAGTTCTTGGCTTTTACGGCTGCCATAGTTGGTATAAAACACAAACCCCTGCTCATCTACAGATTTTAGCAACACCATTCTAGACGACGGCTGACCATGTTCATCACAACTACTTACCGACATAGATTCAGGTAATAAAATACCTGATTTATTGGCATCTTCAATCCAACGATCAAATAGTTCAAATGGAGACTTGTTTTCTGGTATTTGAGGTAACGGTAAGGCAACACCTTGGCCGAACGTAAATAAGCATCGAAGTTTTTCAATAAGTGTCATGAGAGTTTGTTAGCCATTAATAATGAGCTAAATTGTATCAGCTTAACGAATCAGGAGAAATAGCTATAAAGCTTTGTAAGTCATATTAAAATCTTAGAACGTATACTATATTGATCTAAATCAGGGAGTGGTTCACATAGTTTCTAATATCGACGACTTTACTCATTCAGATATCGTTTATGGTTTACAGGGAGCAAAGTTAAAGCCCGACTTGATGTATTAGATTGAACAAAGCAGCTAATCGCATAAACATCGTCATCTATTGTTACAATTAAACACTCTTTGAAAGGCGATATTTTATGCAATCATGAACCTTGTGGCCATTATTGTCTTTTTTGCTTTAGTTAACTTATTTTTAATATAAACATGAAGTTAAGTATGGTTTTGGATGGCGATTTTAGTTTAAATTACAAATAAATAAAAATTAGATAAATAATTAATGAAAATTATTGTCTGTTGGATATACAGCTTTATTCAAATTCGCTATGGTTCGAGCAATTTTAGACTATGCTAATTAGCATTGTTTTCCAAAAAGCTCTGTATACGCTTACTGTCTTCTAAAACAAATTAAAAAACTTGAAGGTTAAATAATGAAATTTTTAAAACCAACTCTCCTTAGTCTCTCTGTATCTATTGCACTTGGGCTTTCTGGGTGTGCAACAAATGCTGATTCAACAACCAGCGCAACCGCTCAGAACGAGCAAGTTCAAAGCAGTCCGTTAACCTATGTTCGTACTGTTGAAGGCATTGAAGAATACACATTGGAAAATGGCTTGAAAGTTTTACTTTATCCTGATGCTTCACAGCCTAAAACATTAGTTAATGTTACTTACCGCGTTGGTTCTCTGCATGAAAATTATGGTGAAACCGGTATGGCCCATTTACTTGAACATATGCTGTTTAAAGGCTCAACAAATTATCAAAATATTGATAAAGAGTTTAAAAAGCGTGGCATGGGAAAAAATGCGTCGACCTGGTTAGACCGTACAAACTATTTCGAAACCTTTGATGCCAATGAAGACAGCCTCGAGTGGTCTATTGGTATGGAAGCTGATCGAATGGTCAATGCAACGTTTACTGAAGAGCAGCTAAAAAGTGAAATGACTGTTGTACGAAATGAAATGGAACGTGGTGAAACCAGTCCATTTAGAATGTTAATGGGCCGTATGTCTTCAATGGCATTTTTATGGCACAACTATGGAAAAAGTACCATTGGCGCCCGCTCTGATGTTGAAAACTTTCCATTTCCTCGATTACGTGAGTTTTACAAAAAGCATTACCGCCCAGATAATGCGGTATTAACCATTGCCGGTCGTTTTGATAAAGAAAAAACAATGGCACTTATCGAGCAAAAGTTTGGTTCGATTCAAAAGCCTGAGCAACCGATGCAAGCTTTGTATACGGTTGAGCCAACACAAGACGGTGAACGTTCAGTAAATATCCGTCGTGTAGGTGATTTACCGATTGTCGGTTTGTCTTATCATGCTCCAAGTGGTTTGCATCAAGATTCAGCAGCACTCACTTTGTTAACCGATATTTTAGGGGATAACACTCGAGGCCGATTACAAAAAGCGCTTGTAGAAACAGGTGTAGCGACAAGTGCAATGAACTTTATGTTCAATTTGAAAGATAGCTCTCAGTATCTGTTCTTTGTAGAAGGTAATAAAGATTCAGATATTAACGAATTAGAAACTAAGCTTTTAGCAATTACAGAAAGCTTAAAAGATAACCCAATTACTCAAGAAGAGCTTGATTTAGCGAAAGCAAAAAATGCTCGTCAAGCTGAGCAAACTATGCGTAATGTTACCGGCGTTGGAATGGCTTTATCTGAGTATATTGCTATGGGCGATTATCGTCATGTGTTTTATTCACGTGATCAAATTGCTGAAACCACACTTGAGCAAGTGCAAGCCGCCGCCGATGCTTATCTTATCCGAAGTAACCGCACAACAGGTCGTTTTATCCCAACAGAAAAACCTGTGCGTGCAGAAATACCTCAAGCACCAGATTTAACTGAATTATTGAAAGATTATAAAGGCAAGGAAGTGGTTGCTGCCGGTGAAGTGTTTGATAACACCGTACCTAATATTAAATCTCGTTTAGAAACGATTAAGTGGCAAGAGGGCACAGAAGTAAGTATTTACCCTAAAAAGCTACGTGGTGGGCAAGTTATCATTTCAATGCATTTCCCAAGTGGTACTGCTGATGCTCTTGCTGGAAACGCAACTGCCATCGGTTTTATAGGCGCAATGGTGCAAAAGGGTAACGAAAAATATTCAAAAGAAGACATTGCTAATAAACTTGATCAGTTAAAAAGCTCAATCTCAGTATCAACATCTGCAGGCTCAACAGACGTATCTATAAATACCGATGAAGAAAACTTGGATGAAACGATTAAATTCTTTGGTGAAATTATGGCCACGCCTACTTTCCCTGAAAAAGAACTTGAAGTAATGAAGCGAGGTTCAATTGCAAACATAGAGCAACAACGTAATGATCCAAGCTCAATTGCGGTTAACAGTTTCAAAAAATCATTGAATAATTACCCGAAAGGGCACCCATTGGCTTATTACACGCTGGATGAACGTATTGCCAATGTTAAAGCGGTTAGTAGCTCTGAGTTAGCGCCTTTATATAAAAGCTTTACTAATATTAACAATGGTCATGTCGCTGTTGTTGGTGATGTAAACGCTAAAGAAATTTCTCAGCAATTGCACGCTACATTAGTTAGCTTTTCTAATGATACTGAGTATGTTCGCATGGCGAAAACGATGAAACCTGAGCAGGGCTTAGTGGTCAGCACTGAAACGCCTGATAAAGCCAATGCATCACTTTATTTAATCAACCCAATTAATATGAAAGTTACTCACCCTGATTATTTAGCCTTAGCCATGGCAAGTAAAATATTTGGTGGTGATGCATTTACTTCACGTGTTGGTGCACGCATTCGCGTTAAAGAAGGGTATAGCTACAGTGTTGGCGCGGGTATTTCGGCAAATACGTTAGATGAGCAAGGGATGTTTTGGGGCATGGCTATTTCAGCACCAGAAAATATGGACAATGTTATTGCTGCATTTAAAGAAGAAATACAAAAGGTTGTTGATGATGGTTTTACTGCAGAAGAGCTAGAGCAAGCAGTGGAAGGTTATATTAGTGATAGAAATCGACAATGGGCAGCAAATAGTACAATTGCGAGTTTGTTGGTTAAAGCAACTAAAATTGACCAAGACCTATCATTTTATGATGAACAAATCGTTGCTCTTAAAAAGTTAACGTTAGAGCAAGTAAATGATGCATTTGTTAAATACATTGCGGCACAACAGTTAAATGTATTTAAAGCTGGTGATTTCGCCAAGGTGGCTGACCAGACATAAGGTTAACTTACTTAGTATCGAATCACGAATACGTTGCACTGCCAATCACCAAGTCGTTATCGTGGTGAAACGTATTCGAAACTATTAACTCTGCTTAACATTAATCTGAGCTAACGTTTGTTGTTCTAGTTTTAACGGTTGCTCTGTTATTTGAGGTAGACTGAATTTAGAACTGGATAACCATTGGGTAAATTCCACCGCAGGCAGTGGTCGGCTAATAAAATAGCCTTGAGCTTTCTCACAATGATGCTCTCTTAGCCAGTCTAACGTTTCCTGATCTTCAACACCTTCTGCGACTACAGATAAACCTAGTTGATGAGATAATTGAATTGTTGAGTTTACAATAAGTTTATCTTGAGGTTGTTGGATTAACTGTTGAATGAAACAGCGATCAATCTTTAATTCTTGTACCGGTAAGTTTTTCAATTGAGCTAAAGAAGAGTAACCGGTGCCGTAGTCATCAATAGATAAATAAATACCATTTTTACGTAATAATTTTATATTCTCTACCGCTTTAGAATTATGATCGACAAACGCATCTTCGGTAATTTCAAGGCATAGTGCATCCTGCAACTTTTTATCAGCGCATAGTTTTTCAATCAATTGATAACAAAAGTCATCATCGAGTAAATTCTCAGGCGAAATATTAATGGCAATTTTTATATCAAGGCCTTGCTTTTGCCAAGTGAAATATTGCTCTATGGCTTTATTCACTACCCAGTGGCTTAACGCCTGCATTTGACCTGTTTGATCCGCTATATGGATAAATGATTCAGGTGTTATTAAACCATTTACAGGGTGATTCCAGCGAACTAAAGCTTCAACTTCCTCGACAGTATTATTACTCAAATTTAATTTTGGTTGGTAGAAAAGCGTAAACTCGTCATGCTCAATAGCGCCTTTTAATCGGTTGACGAGTTGTAGCCGGTCTAGCGTATTTAGATCTATTTGGCGATCATACAATTGGTATAATAAGTTTTGTCGCTTGGCAATTTGCATTGCGGCATCTACTTCTTTCAATAATTGATTGGTTTGCGACCAACCGTCACTTGCGGTAACGCCAATGTTTACTTGCAGATGTATGGTGATATTTTGATAGATAAAGCTTGGCTCAATAACCCTGGTAATTGTCTGAATACAGTTTTTAATGTTTTCAACAGCTTCATCGTCAAAGCGTATTAGAAAACCGTTACCAGAGGTATGGAATAAAGGTTTTTTTAATTTCTGTAGTCGAATAGCGATTTCTTGGATAACTTCATCACCAACGTCATGACCTAAGGTGTCGTTTATTTCAGACAAACGTCGTACATTTACCTGGCACAATAAAAATGGTTTTGATAATCCATGCATATCCCGGTTAAATTGATTTCGATTCGGAAGGCCAGTAAGCGTATCTAAAAACGCTTGTTCGGTTATTTCATTTTCGCGAGATTTAATCGCATCAATCATCTTTCCAAATTGTTCTGCAAGCTGATTTAATTCGAGTGTGTTACCAACATGAGTATCTGGCTGGTAATTACCTTTAGCGATTGCTTTTGATATTTTAACTAATCGCCTCACTGGCTCAGTAACACTGCTGGCAATAAAATACGCTCCTAACAAAGACACTGCCAGTGTGATAAATATTAATATTAGGAAATTCCAGCCATCTTGTATTATTGCGGCAATAAGGTTTGAATGTAATTGAAAAATTGCCGCACTGAGCTGGAAATTTCCAACAGTACCTAACGGATAACTTTCAGCAACAACACTTTCTAAATAATGCGGTGATAAAGGCGATTCTGAATTTTTCACCGCAGCATGGTTTTCAATCGCACTGTTGAAAGAAATCCAATGAAAGTTTTGGGTGTTTTCTAAGGTAAAGCCAACATTGAACGATGTTACATTTGCAAGCTCATTCGCTAATTTACTGTTAAGCGAGTAGCCAAGTCCTATATGACCGATAACTTCCAGTTTATCGAGCACAGGCGTAAGGATAAGCTGATAAATTTCATCATTACTAGAATAGAACACACTATTAGGCTGGTCTGTTAACCATTCTGTATGCTCAAATGGCTGATTGATTTGGTTGCCGGTAAAAACCCTTTTTATGTCTTTGTTACTATCTCTGATCAACAACTGTCCTAAAATGATGCCGTCAATATCTATTGCCAAGGCAATATCGGCATCAATTCTTTTACGATGATTGTTAAGCGCAATAGAAAAGTTTGGATGTTGAACAAAGAACTCTTTTCTTAAGGCAATATCTGTTGCTGATATTTCAGTAAAAGCAGTTAAATAGTAATTTCGATTACTGATTTCGGCTTTTAATAGAGATTCCGCTTGGGACAAATGAGCTGCTAACTGCTGTTGTTCATTTCGTTTATTAGAATAAAACGAACTGATAAAAGAAACTGTTTGTACGGCAATAAGTAATAATATAAAAAAGAAAAATATTCTGCTTCTTAAGCTATTAAACTTATTAGTCATCATGAATGTTCCCGCTTATATTCGTCAATTTATATCAAGGCGATCTAGAACGAATATTTATTTATTGTTTTTATTGAAAATTTCATTGAATACCTACAATGACAAATATTGTCTATTAGAGCAATAATTATCTTTATAATGGCGTTAAATGCGAATGAAGCCTTGTGTATATCATGCTACGTTGCTGTTCACAGGGGAAATAACCCTTAGATTTTCAAGTTGACACTTTTCATTAATAGGCGTTTGTTGTAAAAATGTTAATCAGATGTAACTTGCTATATAATCAACCCGGCTAAAGGAATAATAAACGCCTATTGAAGGGCAAAAATATAAATAATACTTAAGCTGGACTTTGATATTGCACACTTCCGTTAAATTTTTAATCATAAACCTGACGATAATTTTAAGCTTTCTACCTTATTCGTATTTAGCTGCGCAAATTTCGGTATCTGCACACACTATAACTTGGGTTTCATTATTCATAATGCAGTTAATTAGTATTAGTGCTGTGGTTGCCAGTTATTTAAAAACCAGTTCACGCTCTTTTAAGCTTTTTTGGAAGTTTATTGCTTTGGCTTTGGTTGGGGCAATGTTTGCACAGGTTTTAATAACCAAAGAAAATCTTGTAACCACACACCTATTAAGTAATTTCTTTTCACTTTTCAGCTATTTTTTTATTATTTTAGCAATAGAAACAAACCCACACTTAAGTGATACCCCACTGAATAAATACATTAGCGGTAGAGTGCCTGCGGTATTTTTCATCGTGGTGTGTTTTAGTTACTTTGTGCTGTTACCAACAGAGTTCATCGGAGATGTTGAACAAAGTTATTTAGCGTCGATGTTTTTTCACATAGTAATCACGTTATTGATATTTACTCGGCTGGTTGTTTGCGCCATTAAAAGTAGGCATAAGTTCTGGTTATCTACATACAGCTTGCTATCAATGAGTGCTTTGGCTATTTTACTGGCAAAAATTAACCTTTACACTACCAGTAGCAATATGATGGTGCCCGCCTTAGGTTACTTTGAAACTGTGCTTAATTTTATTCCTTATTTGGGGGTGATTTTAGCGGCCAATGTTACTCTAAATAACACCACACCAGCTATAACAATTAAAAAGCACACTAACCCCGAGCTGTACATTTTATTGTTAGTTTTGTGTTTAGCACTCATGCACGTTTTGGGTCAGGAATTGCAACTCCCGTATAGCACAACGTCGTATTTACAATCCGTAGTAATCGCTTTTTGGTTAATAACCGCGTCAGTGTTAATTATGGTTATCACGCTGCAAAAACGTCGCTATATGAATAAGCTTAAGCAACAAATTCATCAGCTAGACATAGATAAAGCCAGTTACTTAAAAATAAATAAACAATTAAATAACTCACTTACCAACAGCGAAGATAAAGCGATAGTAAGTGTTTCAAATAACGCTATTTTAACCACAACAATGACAGGAGAAATACTTTCCGCGAACCCCGCGGCAGTACAAATGCTGCAATGTTTAGAAGATGAATTAGAAGGGGAATTGGTTAGCCATTTATTTTGTGAAGATGATCAAATGCATTATTTCTTTGATTTCCAAAGTAACGTCTATGCGCTGCAACGTAAGGATGATGGTATATCTGTTGAATGTAGAGTGATCAGAGCGGATGGCACAAAGTTTCCTGTGCAAGCAGAATTGCAGTGGGCCGAGCGAGAAGAGCAACCTTTGATTGTTCTTACATTTATTAATCTGACTGCGCGGAAATTGGCTGAAGCGAAAGCGCTGGAATTAAAAGATAAATTTATCGCCAATATATCCCATGAATTTCGAACACCGTTAACCATTATCAATGGTGTTCTGGATCGCTATCTGAAACAAAACGAATCAGGGGAAGAATTCAAAGAATTAACCACAGCGAAACGTAATGGTTTGCGCTTGGTACGCATGGTAGAACAATTACTTGAACTGTCACGGCTAGCAGATAATCCGAAATTATCGATTTCGACGTATCGACTGAGCACCATTATGGCAATGCCAAACGATTCTTTTTCTCGTTTAGCAAAACAAAATCAGCTGTCTTTTAGTTTCGATATCCCTGATAACCTTTGGCTTGAGTGCGATGCGCAAGCATTTGAAAAAATATTGTTTAACTTGCTGGCCAATGCCATTAAATATACGCCCCCGGGGGGCAGTGTTAAGGTTAGCGCTTACTGTGAAGATGACACCATTATTTTGGATGTTATTGATAACGGCATTGGCATCACCACAGCTTCGCAAAGTAAAATATTTGAACGTTTTCAACGGGCAGATGACTTAAAAAATCAATCGATATTTGGTGTAGGTATTGGCTTGTCGTTAGTCAATGAATTGGTAAAAGCTCATCAGTGGCGAATAAATTTAGTCAGTGAATATAATCACGGTAGTAAGTTTTCGTTATCTATTCCATTGGCATCGGCAAAAGATGTTGAATTGGAAACCCCGTTGAGTGTTTCTGAAAATGAGGTCAGCTCGTTATTAATCGAACAAGATAATCCGCTAAACCAGAACTCTTCTCATTCACAACAAGTGGTATTAGTAATTGAAGATAATGTTGATATGCAAAGCCATATCAAGCAAGTCATTGAACAACAGCACCATTGTATGTTGGCGATAAGCGGTGAGTTGGGGTTGTCGTTAGCACAGGAGTACATCCCAGATCTTATAGTTTGCGATATTATGCTTACCGGTATTGATGGCTTTGAAGTACTAAAACAGCTTAAAGACAATGAATTAACGGCTCATATACCAGTGATATTACTTACCGCGCGTTCTGATTTGGACTGTCGATTGCAAGGCTTAAATCTACGAGCTGATGAATATTTGAGTAAGCCGTTTAATCAGCAAGAGCTACTAACGCGCATTGACAACTTAATTGAAAACCGAAAGCAACTGCAACAAACATATATGCACAAGTTCGAACAAAAGCAAATTGCTAAGCGTAAGGAAAACAGTGTTCATAATGTGTCTTTGTTGACTGAAGAGGACAAGGAAAACCTCTCTGTCGATGATGTGTTTTTACAAAAACTAGAAGCAACAGTCGCAAAAATGTACATGGAAATTGATTTGGGGATAGATCAACTTGCCAATGAATTGGCGATGAGTGAACGACAATTGCAACGCAAAATTAAAGTGCTGTTAGGTACTACTCCGAACAATTTCATCAAAGAGTTTAGGTTGGCTAAAGCACAAGAACTGTTAAAAAATGGCACTCAAATAGGTATTGTTGCCCTCGATGTTGGCTTTTCATCACAAACGTATTTTGGCCGATGCTTTAAAGAGTCATTTAACTGCACGCCAAAGCAATACCAACAGTCAAATAGCTCTAATGGCAATAAATGTGGATAAACATAGCAGGTTTGTTAAACGAAGAGGGTTAACCTTGTTTACAAACAACATGTTGTTTAACAACGGCAAAGTTACTGTCTTTAACTACTTCTAAATAATCAAAAGGTTGAACTTTCGGCTTGCACAACCCTAGCCAGTTTATTGAATCATTGGTATTTACAATATTCAGTCCCATTTCTGTCATAACGCTAACTTGATCCCATGATAAATCTAGAGGTTGTTCGCGGTTAAATGGATAAAAAGAATAAGCCTGAGAAATCACTTGTTTCCCATCAAAAATACTGTCGTACCTATTGGCAAGTCGTGCGGCCAATTCTCCTGCATTGTTGTCTTTTTCATAACCAATTATCGCAAAAGTATCATCAGACCACCTGATCACTAAATCATCAGGGTTACGGCTATACAACAATAAATCGGTTAAGTTAATGAGTTGACTGCTCTTCACCGATTCAATGTTTGCAATTCTAATCATCAATAGATATAACCGAGGTAAAATGCTGCGCTGCACTGGTAATATATTTTGATGAATTTGATTCATCAATTGACTCGTTTGTTCAATATAAATATCAAGGTAGCGGCGACTTTTCACACCGGTTAGCTTGTCAACAGTTGCGGCTTTCTCTAACTGATTGTTTGCTTGTTCGAGTTCACTATTTTTTTGAGCATAATCTTGAGTTTTTTCAATAACTTGTTTTTTAAGCGAGATTTTCTGTTGTTGCTCAATAACTAATTTTCTATTCAAAATACGGGTATAACTTAATACCGATAGGGCAATAAATACCACATAAAGTAAATAAGCCCACCAGGTATTCCATGGCGCTGAATTTACCGAAATTTCAATTGCGTAACCTGGATCACTCCATACATTGTCACTATTTCCTGCGACAATCTGCAAGGTGTAATTTCCTGATGGTAAGTTGGTATACGTTGCCCGCTTTAACTTTCCTGCATCTATCCATTCATCATCAAAGCCAAGTAGACGGTATTTGTAGCGGGTGGATTCAGGGTCGCTATAGTTTAAGCCCACATATTCAAATGAAATTAGTTGATCACTATAGTCAAATGTTAACGACTTGACGTTAGACAGCCCTTGTTTAAACTCCATCGCTTCATTTAATTTAAATATATTGGTAAGCCTAACTTCTGGTGCAGGCTGTTCCGTTAGGATATTTTTTGGATCGACACTGGTAAAGCCCTTAGCACTACCAAAATATAAAGTGTCATCAGAGCCGCTAAATACTGCGCCATGATTGTATTCTAAATCGACCAGGCCATGACGAGTATCAAAGTGCTTAAAGCTGTTATGTTTGAGGGAATAGCGGGATATACCCTTATTAGAGCTAAACCATAGATTCCCGGCTGAATCTTGTGAAAAGCCATATACGGTTTGATCTTTCATACCATTTTTAATATCAAAATATTGAAACGAGTAGTTTTCTGCGAGGATATTATCATTGCTTAACAAGTTTAAACCTGCCGCCTGAGTACCTACCCATAAATTATTAGCTTGGTCAAAAAGCATTACCCAGGCAATATCACTACTTAAACTGTTCTTGATATTTTCGTCATGAGTAATGTGAGTGAATGTTTTACTATCCGGATTGAACCTATTGATGCCTCCGTCGTAGGTTGCTAGCCAAATATCGCCTTGTTTATCTTCAGCGATTTGTAAAATATGATTTGTGCTTGGACTGTTTTGGCTAAGCGGTTTTTTCGACTCGAAGCGTTCAAAAGTACCATTGCGATTTAATTTGTTTAAGCCCTTATGATAGGTTGATACCCAAAGCCGTGCTTTGCTGTCTTTAAATATATCAGTGATGCTGTTGGCCGATATAGAACGATGGTTGCTGCTATCAAAACGATAGTTTTTTGATTTGCCATTAACTAAATTAATTTCAAATAACCCTGACGATCTGGAGCCTAGCCAAAGCGTGTCGTTATCTACCAGCAAACTGGTAAAACGTAGCTTTTGATTGGAGATATTAAATTTGAATGGGGCGATAGTATTGTCTTCTATGGTAAGCACATACAGCCCGTTGGCATAGGTACTAAAAATAATATGATCTTTGTCAAGTTGAGCAAAATCCATGATTAAGCTACGTGCTACTTTAGGGTGGTTTTGATCATTATATTGTCTGAAAGTAGTCATGTTAGGATCCCACCTGCTTACTCCAGAGAACGTGCCGATCCAGATCATATTTTTGTTGTCTTCAAATATGGTTAATACAAAGTCATTGGTTAAACTTTGTGGATTCGTTACCGAGTGGTTAATACGACTGAAGTTGTTTAATTCTTCATTAAAAATCGCAATCCCTTTATCGCTTGCCACCCAAATTCGGTCAGAAGAGTCTTGGTATATAGACTCTATCGAGTTGCTCATTAATGAGTTTGTATCAAATTCATCAAACTGATATTGCACCACGTTATTGTCTTTAGAAGAAAATTTGAATAAGCCACTTTCACTGGTGCCAACCCAAATGTTGGACATATTATCTTGATAGAGTACTTTAATTAATTTTTCGGCAGAGCCCTGTTTTTGTTTTTTACGGATGTTAACGGATTGAATGAAGTTGCCTTGTTGATCAAATACCGAAATGCCACCACCACCAGTGCCCACCCATACTTGTCCGTTAGCTGTTTGTAGAATAGTTTCAACACTGTTGTATGACAAGCTGTTAGGGTTTCCTAACTCTTGTACTATGTGCTTTATTTGCCAATTATTTCCGTCACGAAACAGGATGTTCACGCCATTTTCAGTGCCAATCCAGAGGTTGCCAAGCTTATCCTCAATCAACGCATTGACGTTATCATTAGTTAAACTCAACGGTGACGTTTTCGAGGTTATACGTTGGAAATCTTGTGAGTTTTCACGAAATAAGTTTAGCCCACCACCTCGGGTTGCCACCCAAATTTGCTTTGAGCTGTCGATGAGAATTCGACTAATAACGTCAGAGCTTAATGAGGTTGGATCATTGGCATCATGGTGAAAGCTTAAAAATTGATGACCGTCGTACCGATGAACACCTTCTTGCGAGCCAAACCAGATAAAGCTCTCTTTATCTTGAGCAATGGTTCGTACTGCTTGATAAGAAAGAGGATGGTCTGCAGTGAAATTTTTAAATGTGTTGATGTTTTGAGAAAACGTCGGTTTACTTAATAAGGAGAGAAACAGTATAAGGGTTAATACGACTTTCATTATATTGTTTTCCTCCATGGGCCTTAAAAATAAAATAGGCTACTAAAATATTTAGTAGCCAACGTTTACTTATACTTGGTGTATAAACGAGCTAATACACGCTACATTAAGAAAAACTTAACGAGCGTTATATTACTGTTGTTCAACCCAATTATTCACTTTAATTTCTTCATTGTTATTAAAGTCGACATTGGTTTTCCAAATTAACCTATCAACTTCTAAGTTGGTTTTCCAAATTAACCTGTCAACTTCAAGGTTAGTTTTCCAAATTAGTCTGTCGACATTAAATCCGGTTTTCCAAATTAATCGATCAATTTCAACATCGTTTGTTGTTTCACTGTCGGTTACTGAGCCTGTTATGTCCCAAATGTATTCATCACCTAATCCTTCAATATAAAAATTGCCGTCATCGTTGATATTTGCCGGGCCGGAAAAATGCTGTTCGCCAGCTAAATCTTGAGTGATGTTTAAGTCGGTATTGGCGCAGTCAACGGCTGAACTGTTTAGGGCATCAGACACATTTACAACACCAGCGCCTTGCTGAAAGACACTATAAGCTAGTGAACCGCTTTCTGTTCTTGCTGTATGTGCACTGGCAATTAATCGACACTTTACTTGGTCAGGCGTTAATGTTGGGTTATCGGTTAGCATTAAGGCAACAACCCCTGATATAACACCCGCAGCTTGTGATGTTCCAGACATTTCAAAATATCTGCCACCATCATGATATTCAGGATGTTCAACCACAATTTGAGAGTCATAAGACATTAAACCTGATAAGTGTCCACCAGGCGCTAATATCTCTGGCTTAACAAACCCTTCATAAGTTGGACCTGCAGCACTGAATGTTGCTAATTTATCATCATAGGCATCAGTAGTAGTGAAATTATCTGTCATTGCGCCTACCGTAATTATGTAAGGCACATTGCCCGGAACACCTATTGTCATTGGATCTGGACCAGTATTACCAGCGGATGCAACAACAACAATACCAGCTTGCCATGCTTTCATAACCGCTAGATTTAGTGGATCATCCCAATAGTTTGAGCGCACTGGGCCACTGAATGACATATTAAGCACTTTCAGGTTTATTTGATCTTTAACTTGTAACGCCCAATCGATGCCACGGATCACATCGGCGTAAGTGGCTTGGCCATTAGCGTCAAACGCTTTTATGCCAACAATGGCAGCATTAGGAGCAACACCGTATATTTTGCCATAAACGTCATAATCACTATTCGCTGCAATACTGGCAACGTGCGTACCATGGCCGCTTGCTTCATCATCGTAATTACTTACCGAATTGTTAATGGCATCATAGGTTCCCCATGCTTTATCGCGGCCATACAAATCGTTGCCTAAACCACTTAATTGATCTAAACCGGTATCTAAAAAGCCAATGGTAACACCGCCACCAAAGTTATTTGCATGATGAGCCGAAGTGGCATCAATATAGTCTGGGACCATGGCTTTAGGTTGCCATTTTCGTTTACCCCATGCACGGCCACCGGCAAGTTTAACGCTATAGTTTTCGCTAAACTTAATCCTAACTTTCTTGCGTAGACTATTTAACTCAAACTCCGTTAAATTAACGGCAAAAGCATTGATTATTGGTAATTCGTGGCTTGGTTTAGCATTGAGTTCTTCTAACGCTGTTTGAAGCAATTGATAATTATTACTACTGATAATATACGATTGCGTGCTATCTGTAGGCTTAACCACAAAAACAGAATTGACAAGCCAAGCAGATAACCCAATAACACTTAGCATTGTGAATGGTTTTATTATTCTATTTATTGATTTGAAAGACATTTTCTTCCCCTGTATTCAACATACTTAAATTTCATTTAAAACATAAGGGGTTACACAATTAGGTTTATATCGTTTTATTTAATAAAAGATAAACCTACACCATTTGATATGTTAAAAAATTGTTATGAATAATAATTTTTTATGCAACATATCGATAAAACACCCTTTATGTCAACATTAACTTTGCTAATGTTTATTCTTAATTTGAAAATCTTTGTAGGGTTAAAACAACAATATCCAGCCGATAAAATCGGCCGGATATTTATAACATACTGATTATTGGTTAAAAGCTTACAGTTGAATCAGCAGAACAGTTGCTTGTTCCTTGATCACATACTGAATAAGTATATGTACCGTATGTTCTAAAGCTATCTGTATAAGCGCCATCATTTGATGTTGTAGCCATTAGGCTACCGTTTTTATAGATATCTACGCTTGAAGTAGAAGCTCCAGACCAAGAAAGATCAACCTTGTTTTTACCTTTTGAACGGTAACCATTTGTTGATAAAGATATGTCACCTACTGGAGGCTCAACCGGGCCACAACCATTAGCTGTTAGATAATCACTAGCAGCTTTAGCCTTAACAATACCTGCACCGAAATACACATCGTTACCAGCTGCGCCGCCATCTTCGGCAGTAGCTTTTAACGCTTCGCGAATGTCTGTACCAGTACAGCCATTATGATTTGACCAAACCAATGCCGCGATACCTGATACCGCCGGTGTTGCCATAGAAGTACCACTCATAAAGCCATAGTCAGACGTACCAATAGAAATATCTGCTGACGAAGCTGCAACTAATGCTGCGCGGTCTTCAAATGCTGCTCCCACTGCTGGAATTGAAGTAGCGTTTGTTTCACCTAGAGTACCGTATAACATACCGGCTTCATTGTTGATGATAATAGCGCCAACACCACCTGAATTTTCACAATTTTGAACTTTGTCATGGAAACTAATGTTGCCTCGGTCGATCACACAGATATTACCATTAGCACCGCCATCGGTAGCTTCTGCAGTGCCCATGTAAAAAGTGTTGCCACTTGCAGACCCTGAGTTTTCCATTGCCGAAGAAGCAAAAAATGCGCCATCGGCAGTCATCGCAGCGCTAGTTGCCATATCTGCTGGGTAAGTAGATAAGGTATCTACACCACCTGCTGTTACTTCAACACAAACTGTTTCATCAGTTACCGTAGTCGCATTTTTACCGCGGCCGGTTGTTATTTCACAGCTAGGAAATTGCGAGAAATCAGCAATGTCATTGTTTGCGTCATTTGCACCTATCATCATTACTGATGGGTAACCTGCTGGGTATGAACGTACGCTGTTGCCATCGTTACCGGCTGCTGCTAGAACTAAACCGCCGTCTTCGGTGAATGCTTTAAATGCATTTTCTTCAGTGCTGTTTGCACCACCGCCACCTAAACTCATGCTGATAATGTTTGCACCAGCAGTAGAACATTTGTCGGCTGCATGTGCTAAATCTGATGAGTAACCCCAACCATCAGCATTAAATACTTTGATAATATGTAAATCAACACCCGGTGCCATACCAACAACACCTACGTTGTTGTCAGCCGCTGCAATAGTACCTGCTACGTGAGTACCGTGAGGACCACCGTTTTCGTCCCAGTTACCTGTACCAGAGTCATTATCACCAGTAATGTTATTCCAAATAAAGTCAGAGTTTGAACGATCTAATCCAGAATCAATAACACAAACTTTCATGCCCGCGTTTGCATTAAAGGTAACCTGGTCAGCTTGTGATTGGTAAACCGCATAAGGAGTAACTTGAACTTTTGATGTATCACCCGCATCGTCATTGTATACAGATAAAGGCATGCGGCGTTGATCTTCTTCAATGGCTTGAATATGAGGGTTATTCATTAAGCCTTTTACTTGTTCTAAATTTTTTCCTGAAAATGAAGCAGCAATAAAGCCATTACCATCAACGTTCAGTTGTGCGCCTAACTTTTTAGCAAGGGCTTTAACCACGCCTTTATTATTGTTGTCTACTTTAAGAATGTAACGATCGTCAGCGGCTTGTGCGCTAAATACTGACGTTACCGCTAAGGCAACAATTGAGGTGGTAAATTTTGATATTTTCATGCGTATAAATTCTCTCTGTTATTTTTTATTTAGTCATTTATTCCGTTGTTTGCTATTGGCCATAAACAACTTCCTTGCTTTTTGGCATGACTAAATACTAGCAGCTGCCCAATTAGCACCTAGCAAATTCACGACGTTTTTTCGAACTGTAACGACACGCATTGGTTATATTTTTTAAAAACAAAGAGTTATATGTTTTTAGTGTTAGTTGCTTGTCGTGTTTTTAATAGTGATTGTCTGCTTTTTGCTAGTTACTTATTCGGTAAAACCTCATGCTGAAGTTGTTGAAAATAACAACAGATAATTAGGTTCATTACTCTAATGAACCCAACGAGTTACTATTAAAAAGAGACCTATAATGAAAAACAATAAATTAATGTTAACTACGGTTGCCTTGTCAATAATGGCCACAACAGGCATTGCACAAGCGGCTAAATTGGAAAAAGTTAACCAGGTTGAAGGATCACAAGAAAATCTCACGTTTGCTCAATGGCAAACCAAACAACAACAAGAAAAGTTAGATAAAACTGATCGCTTAATTATCAAGTTTAAAGATAAACATCAGGGTAAAACGATACCACCAGGCTTAGCGAAAAAAGCAGGCCTTGCATTAAAACATGAGAAGATTTTAAAAAATGGTCATCATGTAGTTTCGTTTGGTCAACAAAAAAACATCAAAGATGTTAAAGAGTTGGTTAATAAAATGAGCAAGCATAAATCGGTAGAATTTATTGAGCCTGATCACAAACGTTTTTTGATGGCGCAAAACCAGCCTTGGGGAATTGCTAACACTCAGTCTGATCAGCTTAACGATAACGATGCTGCGAATATGACCGTATGTATTATTGATTCAGGGTACCAGCAAGATAACCCCGATTTGAGCGCAAATAATGCGACAGGTACCAATAACTCAGGTACGGGTAACTGGTATGAAAACGGTGGTTCGCATGGTACTCACGTAGCAGGAACTATTGCGGCAGTAAACAACAGCGAAGGTGTTGTGGGAGTAATGCCTAATACCAATGTAAACTTGCATATTGTTAAAGTATTTAATGAGTCCGGATGGGGCTATACCGGTGAGCTTGTAGATGCGGTTGATACGTGTGTTAACAATGGCGCTAAAGTGATTAATATGAGCTTAGGTGGGGCAGGGTCAAGCAACACGGAAAAAAATGCGTTACAAGCAGCAGCTGATGCAGGCGTGTTGTTAGTAGCAGCGTCTGGTAATGATGGTAATTCAACCATGTCTTACCCAGCGTCATACGATGCTGTTATGGCAGTTGGGGCCGTTGATCAAAATGGTCAACACGCAGAGTTTTCGCAGTTTACCAGCCAAGTTGAAATAGCTGCACCAGGTGAAGCTGTTTTATCAACCGTTGCGGGTGATGGTCGACTGGGCTACATCACAATAAATGGCAGCACTTATGGTAATGATGAAGTTGTTCCACAAAGCCGTTATGTGCAAAGTGGCTCTAATTATGTAATCACGAACGTAAACGGTAGTGCGAGCGGCGTGTTAGCAAGCTGTACGATTAATGGTAGTAGCTACAGTTGTAGTAACGTTGCTGGCAATATATGTTTGGCCGAACGAAATGATAATCAAGTAGGTAGTAACTACCCAGAAATAAACCCTGCCAAGGCCTGTGCAGATGCCGGTGCTGCTGGTGTTATTGTTTTCAGTAATAGCGCACGCCCAGGTTTACAAAATCCATTTTTAGTTGATGGTACCAGTGCGGTAAGTGTTCCAACTGTATCTATCAATAGAACGTTGGGCCAGCAACTTCTGAGTCAATTAGGAAGTAATGTTGATTTAACTGTTAATGATGGGCAAAACTATGCTTATTATAACGGTACCTCTATGGCTACTCCGCACGTCGCTGGTGTTGCAGCATTGGCTTGGAGTCATAACCCAAATTGTGCAGCAAGTGATGTTCGTAGCGCATTAAAGTCTACTGCAATAGATTTAGAAACTGTCGGTCGTGATGACAAAACTGGTTATGGTTTAGTGCAAGCCAAAGCGGCTTCAGATTTATTGGCAACAGACTGTGGAAGCACTACGCCTCCTCCAACAGGATCAAATGTGTTGGAAAATGGTGTTGCGAAAACAAACCTTTCTGCAAGCACATCAGCTGAGTTGAGTTTTACCATTGATGTACCAGCTGGCGCGACAGATCTAAGCTTTGATATGTCTGGCGGCACTGGCGATGCGGACTTATACGTAAAATTTGGCTCTGCTCCTACAAGTAGCAGTTATGATTGTCGACCGTATAAAAGTGGTAACAGCGAGAGTTGTCCAATTACAACGGCACAAGCTGGTACATATTATGTTAAAGTTGTTGCTTACTCTAGTTTCTCAGGAGTTAACTTAACGGCTAGCTTTACCGAAGACTCTGGTGGCAATGGCGGTGGTGCAACTGGTGGCTCAGCTTCTGTTACTGATATTAGCGTATCACGCAGAGCATGGAAGTATTACACCATAGATGTACCTGCAGGTATGGCAACACTAGATTTTACCATGAGCGGTGGCACTGGTGATGCAGACATGTACATTAAGCGTGGTTCACAACCAAGCTCCTCAAGTTATGACTGTCGCCCTTATGAAAGTGGTAACAATGAAACCTGTTCGTTTAACAATCCAATCGCAGACACTTGGCATATCGGTATTTATGGCTACAGAGCCGCAAGCGGTGTGGATTTAAATGTAACTTACAACCCGTAAAAGTTTGCTTTCCAACCAATAAAGCAAGGGGACCAGTTCACGCTGACTCCCCATTTTTTCTAAGCTTTTAAGCCACTTTTTAGTGGCTTTTTTGGTTGAAAAATAGTCTTGAGTTATTTTGACTAAAGCCCTTTGTGATACTGGGTATTGGTCGATTCTGACACCATATCATTGAGCGTAGTTTGGGCGTTTAATTGAGTCGATTGGTCGTCACTTTGGGCACTTAATAATTGTTCAAATTGCTTGATCAGTGCTGTTTTATCTGGTGATTGTTTGTCACCAGCACCGATGTTGGTTAGGTCAATCATAAAGCCATCATACAGCTGTGCTAAATCGTTAATAATTTCCATATTTAAAAACTGATCTTTATTATAAATGCTTGGATAACCTGCTTTTTGCTTATCAATGGCAAAAGAAACGCCTTTTAGGTTGGTGATGCTGGTAGATTTATCACAAGAAAGCATACAACCGTTATCAATCCGCGGTTTTTCACAACCCACACTTTGTTGAAAGAAACATTGTCGACTGGTCATTAATAAAATAGGGTGATAAACGCTGTAGAACAATTTAAAGTTTTCAGGACGAGCAATGGTTTTCATTTGCAGGTGGTTGATTTCATTTGAAATAAAAGCACCTTCACAATTAAATTCTTCTTTCATTGCTAATAAGGCATAAGAATTTGTGGTATTTAAAAAAGGTCCTGCGATCCACTTAATACCAAGTTCAAAGGCGCGATTTGCGATACCAGTATTGTTAGTAACAATTAATTCTGGTTTCACCTGCTCTAAAATATTTAGCGCTACGTCATAATCTTTGCCAATTAATACGGAAGGAAACCAGGGGATAAGACGAGGGTTTTCTTTAAAGAAATCAACGTATTTAGTGCAGCCGCGTTTATAGGCATCAGGTAATTTAAAGTAAATGTCAGCGTCTGTTACTGTGGCAAGGTCCAAGTCTGAGTCATCACAAATTAATATTGACAGCTTTGCGTTTGTTTCTGCGTTCGGAACATCTTGCCTAATAGGTTTAGGATGGCGCACTAGCTTAGGCAATTTGACTTCAGGGTGAACCGCTGTGTTGCTATTAAGTAAAGCAGCTAGCTTATTCTTTATAGCACTTAGGTCTTTAAAAGGAATACTTACACCTTCTGGAATGCCATCAAGATCCAAGTCAGTTAAGTTATTCTGTGAGTTATTAAAGGTTTTAAATCGCTTTTCTATGGCATTTTTATCAATACAGTTTTTATCAGTTGCAACTAACACATTATTTGATTGAATAACGATGGTTTGTTGTTCAGTAGTTGTTTGGCCTTTAACGTAGTCTGTTACTACAACCGTTAGGGTTAATGGACTGCCTATTTTACCGCTAAACGTTAAGGATAACGGACGCTTTTCTATACTTAAGTGTTTAATTTTATCAAACACGCTTGCGTTGATTTGCTCTTTTTCATTGTTAAGATTTTCTTCAACGTCATGAATTTGTACCACAGAAATTGCATTACTTTTATCTATTGCATGATACTTTGAGTTATCGCGAGGGTTTTCGATAAACATGGATTGATTCAAATCGCCACGTAAGAAAGCATTGGTTAAATCGCGGTTAAATACTTTATAAAGTCGTTCACCATCTTCTAATAATTCACCGGTTTGAATGAAGCCATCAATTTGTTTACGAAAGCTATCAATCACGGTGTGCACATAACTTGCGCCTTTAATACGGCCTTCAACTTTAAATGAGTGTACGCCGGCGTCGATCAGTGCAGGCAAATCGAAAAACGCTGAATTGTCTTTAATGTTTAATGGAAAATTATTACCTGAAGGGGTTGTTTCATATTCTTCACGACAGGCTTGACTACAACGGCCACGGTTACCTGAATTACCAACACTTGCAGATGTTGAATAACATAAGCCTGAAAAAGCGACACACAATGAACCATGAACAAACACTTCACTTAGTACATTTTGCTCACGACCAACAGTTGTAATCGCGGTAATTTCCCTTAAATTCAACTCCCTTGATAAGTTAACCCTTGAAACGCCTAATTTTTTAAGGAAAGGAATTTGGCCAATGTTATGAGTTGTCATTTGCGTTGACGCGTGAACATCTAGAGTAGGAAAATGCTTTTTAAGAATATAAAGTAGGCCGATATCTTGAACAATAACGCCATCAAGCGTGGTATTTACCAACTTGCTTAATAATTTAGTAAGCGATTTAAATTCGCGCTCTAAAATAACTATATTTAGGGTTAGGAATATTTGGCATTCAAACTGATGCGCCAATCGTATAATTCCTACAAGTTCATCAAAAGAAATATTAGCGGCACGATTTCGCGCATTAAATGTGTCTAAGCCACAGTAAACTGCATCGGCACCTGCAATTATCGCGGCTTTTATCGCATCTATATCACCGCCAGGGGCTAATAATTCAATTTTAGGACTCATTTTTACAACTTTAGCCAATAATTTGGCAGTTAAATATCAAAGGATGGATTTTACTCATATATCTAACTGATGAATACAGTTAAAGTAGGTTATTTACCGTTATAATTATTGATGGCACTGGAAAACACATATCAATGAATGAAAGTATTAATAAAAGTAGAGCAAAAACTGACGCGCTCCCCATTCTTTATTCGTTAAGAAACTGCCCTTATGCAATGCGCGCAAGAGTCGCTATTTTTAAAGCAAAGCATACAGTGTTGCTGCGTGATTTAGTGCTGAGCAATAAACCAGAAGAAATGCTGATTGCATCGCCCAAAGCCACAGTGCCAGTGGTCGTACTAGAAAATGGTACAGTAATCGAAGAAAGCTTGGACGTTATGTTGTGGGCTTTAAACAAAAGTGACCCTGATGATTTATTGCGTAACAAAGTAAATAGCGGTGTTGATAATTCGCTCTCTGAAATGCTTAATTTAATTAACGAATTTGATAATGACTTTAAGGACAGTTTAGAGCAATACAAATGTGCTAAGCGTTATAAAGAAACTAACGTTGTTGAATGTAGAGAAAGGTGCGAACTATACATTAAGATGTTAGAGCAACGCTTAACGTCACATGCTTTTTTGATGTCGGATAAAGAAAGTCTGCTCGATATTGCACTTATGCCGTTTATTCGCCAGTTTGCCAGAGTAGAGCGCCAGTGGTACTTACAGTCGCCTTATCCAAAATTACGACAATGGTTGAACAACTATTTGCAAAGCCCTATGTTTACAAAAGTGATGGCAAAATATCCGTTGTGGAAAGACACACATGAAGATGTGTTGTTTGGTGCTTTATAGCTAAGGTAAATAGTGACCGTACTCAAATAAGCTGACTTTTCAGCAATTCGCTTTTATGACTTCTTTGGGCGTAAAACTGAATTAAACAGCGATTAAACTTCCGTTGTTAGTTTAATAGCTGTCATCTCAGTTTTATTTTAAAACCATTAATAACCAAACCTTATGGCTGTCTTTGTATTCTATTGGATGAAAGCTGGAAGGAGCCTTTCTGCCGTCAGCTGCATGGCATTATTTTCCATCGCATGAGCGGTAAATACGACCGCTAAGTCAAGCTCTTCGAATGTTAAAATGTATTGTTCACCACCACCCCAAGCAAATTTTGCATCATAGCTTTTTTCTGCGACTTTAAAATCCGTTTGATACCAATAGTAGCCATATGAAAAACTGTCGGGTATCCACTCCTCGGTGGGTTTAGTTATCTTATTGGTAGCAGCGTTTAAATAAGCTGCTGAAATAATTTGTTCGCCCTGCCATTTTCCATTGTTTTTAACCAGTGTAGCCACCTTGAGCATATCGCGTGAAGTTAAACTAGAGCCTACCTCTGCTATAGGTATACCATTGACATCATCCTTCCAGCCGTAAACAGTGATGCCTATTTTAGCGAGTACTTCATTCTTGATAAAATCTTTAGCAGAGCCCGGAACAACGCTGTTAAGGACTTGCATCACAATTCGTGGATCTGCATCTTGATATTTAAACGTTTGAGATTCAGGAGAAATAGCTTCACTATGTTGCAAAAATTCTTGAGTGATATTAGAGCCTTTTATTTTAGTAATGTTATCCATGATTAGTTTTTGCCTTTCAGCACTGACGCGGATCCCTGAACTCATAGTCATTGCCTGATGAAGCGTAATATTTTCTGTACCTTCCGCTACTTTTTCAAGGTCAAGATCTTCAATGAAGTTGACAATGGGTTTATTTAAATCTGCCATTGTCAGGTGCCCTAATTGAATTGCTCGCCCAATCGCTAACGATAGATAAGCCTTGGTAACAGAGGCTTGGAAGTGAGGTAAATCAATACGGCCTCTGGCGTAGTAAGACTCAAAGATCAGTTTATTTTTATGAGAAATAAGCATGCTATCGTATAGGCCATCTTTATTGTCTGCGATCTCCTGCGCCATCTTAACAATTATGTTTTTATTGCCGCCATCGATGCCTAATTCACCGACAGAAATATCGTCTTTTCTTTTACCTGGGGCAGTATCTATAAAGGCTTTATCAAGATAAGCCATATCCCAGAATGAGACCTTGGCGTCTTCGGCTGTAGCCTGTGGCGCGGAGCTGTCAATTTCTTTGACATTTTCTTCGGTGTATGCAGCAACAAGGCTGCTAAAACAGCTTAAAAGCGCAACCGCGATTAAGCTTTTTAAATTGATATTCATAACTTTTCCTATAGTTTATTTCACTACCTGTACTTAATTTGATTCGAAATAGTGCACTTTTATATCGGCTCTATATTTTCGACTTTTGTTCTCGTTATATGGTTAATTATTTGGCTCTGAGGACATCAATAATCTGTGCATCCACCCAGTAGATATCTATATTTCCCTCGTCGTCCATGCCTCTATTAAAGAGAATGTATTTACCGTCGGGGGTAACACTTGCATAAAATTCTGCTTTGTCAGAATTCACGTTGTCCCCCATATTAATAGCAGGTCCCCATGAACCATCTTTTTGTCGATAACTAATATAAATATCAGTATCACCAAACCCACCAGCACGTTCACTATCCCAAATCAGGTAGCTTTCGTCCGGCGCGATAAAAGGGTGAGCTGTCCATTTGCCAGTGTTGACCACGGAACTCATTTTTTTGGGCGCTTGTCGTTTTCCGTCTTTAACGGTTGATATCCGAATTACGTCATTGCTTTTATAATCGTCAAAAACATAGGTTTGTTCGACGGAGGTCGACAAGCGCATGATGCCCCAGTCTTTACGGTCAAACATCGGTCCAAGGCTTTTTTGCTCTGACCAGCCATCGCCTATGCGATCCTTATAGCCTTTTGCCATGTGCATACGCTTGCCGTCAGGGGAAAATACGATTTCACCAGTTCGCGGGAATTCAATGTACTTCTTCCAGACATTGTTTTCTTGGCGAAAGCCAGTAACGGTGGCGCTTTTGCGGTTTGAGGTGAAGTAAAACTCCTTCATGCCGGGGGCAAACACCCCCTCAAGCTCCCATCCTTCTTTGGATATGATGCCTGGTGCAAACGGCTCTGCTACCATGCCCGGTGGCTTTTGCCCCATGTAAGGCCCTTCCATAACCGGATATTCATCTTGAGCATAACTCTGACTAATCATCGTTAAGGCAGATAAAAGAGAGAGGAAAATAGTTAAACGTTTCATAATTGATCCCTATTTAAAGCTAATTTTAATTTTTCTTTAATGGCTTACTGTTTAGGTCTAAGCGTTTCAATAATCTGTGCATCGACCCAATACATCCCGGCATTTTCCTCACTCACGTATCTGTTAAAGAAAAGATACTTTCCGTCTGGCGTTACAATGGGTCCACCTTCATTACCATTTGTGTTTATTGTTTCCCCCAAATTAATAGCAGCCCCCCATGAGCCATCTTTCTGCCGAAAAGAAATGTATAAATCACTGCCACCATATCCATTGTTTCCTTGGTCATCCCAGAGCAAATAAGATTCATCGGGTGCAATGAAGGGATGCGCGTTCCAGTCTCCAAAATCAATGTTCACTGCTTTTGGTTTTTCATGTTTACCGTCGATTAATCGAGAATAACGGATAGGGCCAGATTCAGTTGCCTCATCAAAATAGTAAGTGCCATTGGATGAAGACATCAGACGCATAATACGGAAGTCTTCAAAAACAGGCCCATGGCTTTTTACCTCGGACCATCCATTCTCAGTGCGCTCCATAAAACGCTTGCCCAAATGCATCGTCTTGCCGTCAGGCGTAAGAATAGGGCGACCAACTCTGGGCCCAACCAAAGATTCATGCCATTGATTATTTTCTAATGTAAAGGTTATTAATGACCACTTGCCATCTTTGTGTCTTCTCGTAAAATAAAATTCTTTCATATCAGGTGAGAAGAAGCCGCTACCGTCACGATGTTCTTTGGAATGGCCTTTCGGAGCAAAAGCTTTAGGGGTGGAGCCCGGTGGATTTTGCCCAACATAAGGGCCTTCAAGAACAGGTTGCTTATCGTGTGCATAGCTTTTACTACTCATCGTTAGGGTAGTAAGCAACACAACCATATAAATACTGATTAGTTTCATTTTTTATCCTTTCTCTTTTGTTAAGCTTGATAACCATTTCACGCTACGAACGCCAACCATAGGAAACGAGTCACTATGGCCAGAAGATTTAATTACTACCTGCTTTATTGATGATAATGCTTGATAGTCTTTTTTCTTTAACTGAGCAATAAAATCTTCGACATGCACCGCCAATTCTTGCTCCAATTCTCCATAGGTAATAAACAAATTGATCTTTTGTTCTTTACTTTTTAATGCGGCATTTTCAAGGGAAAAAAGTAATGGAATATCTCGCCATAGCGATGGGCTACCTAAGATGTAGTTTTTAAAGGTGTCGGGATGTGTCATTAAGGCGTAAGTACCAAATAAGCCACCTAAGGAAAAGCCAAAATAAGTTCTATTACTCGGATCAGTTCGATAGTTGCTTTCGATAAACGTAATGACATCATTGCGAATAAACGTTAGATGAGTACTGGCTTGTCCAAATTGATATTTAGCCTGACGTTCAGGGTTGCTTGACTTGCTTATAGAATAATCTCGAGCTCTACTGTCATGTACCCCTGAAGCTTTATTAAGGTCTTTTTGATGGGAAATTCCAACCAAAATAACCTCTTCCATCAAGAATTCAGTACCCGATAATAGTTCGATGTGCGTATCTGCATCGGTAAAATAAATAACAGGATAGATTTTATCTTTATTTTTTGTATATCCCTCGGGCAACTTTACATAAAGCTCGTATTGCCTGTCAGCTTGAGTATCTTTAATAGGAACGACTTGTATTCTTGGCAATGTTAAATCTCTTGCTTCGCTCGCTTCAATTGTTAGAAAAGGCAAAAAAAACATAACAACTAAAGCTAAAATTTTCTTCATATTCATAAATTTATCCATTTTTATATTGCTGCATTGAATTTAATATTTTGGCTAGAGCTGAATTTATATGAATCGAAACTAAAATACCTGACGTGCTACTGAATTTTCGCTGATTTCTCGCTGACTACCAGGTTTACCTTTATTATCAAATAGATATAAAGTATGTTAAATGCAATTTGGGTTTGTGCTAGGATAAACCTTCCCTTTAAAACTCTCTTTTGAGTAACAACTTTAATTCTGGTAAGCGTTTATATGGCAGTACAATATTGGGTCGGTGACTTCTTTGTCGATTTATCTAGGAATCAAGTCACTCAGAAAGAGAAATCGCAAACGATTGCGCCTAAAGCTTTAGCTGTTTTAACCTACTTGGCTGAAAATCAGGGCCGAGTGGTTAGTTACGATGAATTGTTTACTAAAGTATGGCCGGACACTGTAGTAACACCTAATACATTACAAAGAAGCATCGCACAATTAAGAAAGGTATTAGGTCAAGACACTAACGTTCAATCCTATATTAAGACACATGCTAAACAAGGATATAGCCTGGAGTGTTATGTTAAATGGCATGATGAAACACAAACTCAACCAGAAACAGTAGGAGAAGCTGTAAAAGACCTAGCAATAGCTGCCAGTTCACCTGAAAATGAAACCAGCAATACTACTGTTAATACCGAAACTGAGGCAGCAGATAAAGAACAACCCCCAAGGTCATTTTTTAAACTGATGATTGCTGTTGTTGGTATTGTTATTTTGACTTTTATCAGTTTCAACTACCTAGCACCAACGCAATCATTAAGCTTATCTTTTGGCGAGTTACGGTTATTAACAGCCACTGACAACAAAGAGTATGCGGGCATTTATTCGCCTGATGGTGAATACATTGTTTTCAACCGCTATTCACAAGAAGTATGCGTTAATAGTAATCTCTGGGCAAAAAACATCAAAACCCAGAAAGAATCCCAACTAACAAAAAACTGGGGTCGCTATGGTAGCCACAGTTTCTCTAAAGACGGAAAGAAGCTGGTATTTATAGAATCAACAGATTGCACGCAACCTATGGTCCAGAAGGAATGTTATGAATTAAAGACCTTAGATTTTGAAAAAGCCCTTGCAGCACCTCAATCTCCGACTTTACTAATGGAGTGCAAAAACTCAAGAATAACCAAGGCTACATGGCTCAATAATAATGATATTGCTTTTTTTCAGGAGCTTTCTAATCGTTGGAAGTTAACCCGCTATTCTATAGCGGACAACAAAAGTAAGGTTATATACGAACTGGAAGAAGGTAACTTAGTTGACTATGACTATTCCGTTAAAGACAATCTCATCGCGTTAATCACTACCCACAATGATGGTAAGCACTACATTGAAATACTAAAGCCTGATGGCCAGCTTTTATCCAGTCATCAGATTGAATATCCTCCAGAGATAGCAAACTTTAAAAATATCTATCCAAACTTTACGCCAACAAGTGAACTACTTATTTTTAGCACTGGGAGACAACTCTTTACTCTAACTCATGACGGTAAGATTACTAATATTAGTCTGCCACTTGATGAACCAATGGGGTCACCAATATTTCACCCCAATGGCAAACGTGCGCTGGTGATTAAAGGAAATTGGGATAGTGATATCGCGACGATACCACTATCACAGATAATTGAGTCACAGATAGCAATGTCACAATTAAGCCAGACTCAAGTAGACCAATCTCTATCCACAGTGGGTAACAATGACTCAGTTCCTGTTCCGACAATACTGGAACGTTCAACACTGGCAGAAGACAACGCCATTTACCAACCTAATGGTGAGTTAATCGCTTTTAAATCAGCTCGCTTTGGCGATTATCAAATTTGGTTAACTGATGGCAATGGCGCACAGCAACTCTCCAATTTTAGGATGGATTCTTCTATTAACGGGATGAGCTGGGCCGCTGATGGTCAGAGTATTTTAGCCAATGTTAATAATAGTCTCACTCAGACATCTTTAGATTCAAGCCAAACATCCTTTCCATTCGACCACCGAATAGAACAACTTTATCAATGGAATAGTGAAGATAATACCGCTTTATTGCTTGTACGCATCAAAGGCGTATTAAAGTTTGGTGAGTTCAATCTGAATAACTCAGAGTTTAGCGTCATTACAGACAAGAAAGTCAACTGGGCGCTAAAAAGTGAAGATGGTCGATTAATTTACACCGATCAGTTGGATCGATTTTGGCAGCCAGGTCCCGCCGAAGACCAACTGATTGAATCATTAGGCAGCCAAGGAAGCGATAAAGGATTCATAATAAAAAACAATGTGATTTATGGTATTAATGAGGAATTTCAATTGTGGTCTTATGATCTTAACGAAGATACATTTGAGCTCCTAGGGAATATACCTACTAACGTTGATTTCATAACCGACATTAATCAGAGTGACATTCTTTTTACACTACGTATTACCGCAAAAAAAGAAGTTGCTGAACTGACTTTAAGGCAATAAAAAACCCGTAAAACAGTCAGGTTACTGTATTTACGGGCTTTAAAGGTTCATAAAGAACCTTGGTGTGGTGGAGCGGGGGGGATTTGAACCCCCGTCCGAAAAACCTACATCCTCGGTACTACATGCTTAGTCGCTCATTTATTTAACCAGTCAGACGCCAAGCGACAGGCTTCATTCTGGTGAGTCTGATACTGTTTCGCGGTTCACCGTCAGACACAGTTCCCTCGCTAACCTATTTGGGGTGACCATCGATCCTCTAAACAACAGGTGAATTTACGAGGGGATGGCTAGCCTTAAGCGGCTAGTGCGAACGTTTCGTCGTTAGCAATTATAGTTTTGCGGCTTTTTACCAGGCCAACCGCCCCTGGGCATGCACCTTGGGTTTCGTGAATCCCGTCGAATCCTGAATCCGCCCCAAAGGTTCTATCTGTTAACGAAATAACATAATAGATGGTTATTGTATCGCGTATTTAGTGAATAAACAACGCGAGTGATAAACGTACAACTATTGTATTAACATTAGACTTTTAATTGCAATTACGGTTAAAAACCTTATATTATTTATTATTCGCTACACTCATTAGACCAGTTCTGTTAACTTAAGTTCTGTTTTAGTTTATTACTTTTATGAAAGGGTTATACATGGCACAGCCTAAACTGTTAGAAATTTATAATAAATGGCACAAATATTCGTTTGGTAATCGCTTGTTCTCTTGGTTCTTTGCTCGTTGGGCTCCGTATTTTCAAACAATTAAACCGTATGTTGCTGAGCTTCGCCCTGGATATTGTGAAGTGTTAATTAAAAAGCGCAAGATTGTAGAGAATCATATCGGAACAGTGCATGTTATTGCTATATGTAATGGCTTAGAAATGGCGATGGGTGCTGTTTCTGAAGCATCAATTCCATCTCACCTGCGTTGGATCCCAAAAGGTATGAGCCTTGACTACACGGCAAAAGCGGCAACAGATATCCGCTGTGTAGCTGATTTAGCCGACTTAGTTTGGGAGGAAGGGGACTTTTTAGTACCCGTTACTGCTTATGACACAAATAATGTTGTTGTTGTTACCGGTACGATTAAATTATGGGTGAGTAAAAAGCCGGTAAAATAATAATGCTTGATTACATTCATTCATCCCTGAATGAAAAAACGCCAGTTTAAACAAGTTAAACTGGCGTTTATATAGATTCTTTGCAATGCAAATACTATTGAGATTTTTGCTTCATTAGTCGACCTTGATCAACTTTCCATTCTCTATCTTTAATGTCAGCACGTTTGTCATGAGTTTTCTTACCCTTACCAAGACAGAACTCGAGTTTTACCCAGTTCTTTTTCCAATACATTGCGGTTGCAATTAATGAATAGCCTTGACGATCAACTGCGCCAATTAAGCGGTCGAGTTCTCTGCGGTTTAATAGCAGTTTACGATCACGGGTTGGATCACACACTACATGCGATGAAGCAGATAATAACGGGTGAATTTCAGCACCAAGAAGGTACGCTTCTCGGTTTTTAATAAATACGTAACAGTCGGAAATATTCACTTTTCCTTGGCGAATACTTTTTAATTCCCAGCCTTGCAAACTCATGCCAGCTTCAAATTTATCCTCAAGGGCGTATTCATGCCTCGCTTTTTTGTTTAAAGCGATAGTGTTACTTGGTTGTTTAGATTTTTTCTTTGCCATAATGGCGCCTATTATACGTAAGAATTCATACATTGATACTCATAGATTTAAATTTTTCAGAAAAATAGATGAAAAATAATTGCTTGATATGGTGAGCTTTTATTTTGCCTTTGTTATTATAAACAAATCAATAATATCGATATAAATATCGGTATTAACAGGGGAAGTAAATGCCAGCAATAAATCGACACGCATTGGTTATGTACAGTGCTGCAGATATGTATAAATTAATTAATGATGTGGTTTCATACCCTAAATTTTTACCCGGATGTAGCGATTCAAAACTTATCTCACAAACCGATGATAAAATGACTGCATCGTTGTTAGTATCAAAAGGGGGGGTAAAAAAATGGTTTACCACCGAGAATACTTTAGAGCTGAACAAAAAAATCAATATGAATTTAAAAGATGGTCCATTCAAAACGCTATCTGGATATTGGTTATTAACGCCGTTAAGTGATGAAGCGTGTAAAGTTGAGCTCGTATTAGATTATGAATTTTCAAATAAACTGATAGAGATGGCTTTTGGACGTATATTTGATAGTCTAACCAACAACATGGTGTCAGCTTTTACCAATAGAGCTAAAGAGGTTTATTAGAATGTCAGTTGAACAAATTGCGATAGAGCTTGTATATGGCCTGCCTAAACAGCAAACATTGTTATCGTTACAGATCGATGCACAATCTACGGTAGAGCAAGCTATTGCAGAGTCAGGTATTTGTCAAAAGTATGAAGAAATCGATTTAGCCATTAACAAAGTTGGTATCTGGAATAGAGCTGTAAAGCTAGGTCAAATAGTTGAAGATGGCGATAGAATAGAGATATATCGTCCACTTATTGCTGATCCAAAAGAAGTTCGTAAACGTCGAGCTGAAAAAGCTAAAGAAGAAGGGCGCGCTGATTTGGTTACTGGTGGTAGGGTTAACCCTCAACGCTCAAAAACAAAAGATTAAATTGTTAATTGAATAACGGAATTAAAAAAATAGGTTAACAAGCCTAGTAGTTTTACATTCTTGATCTATATTTTCATTTTCATCTTGAGCAAATACACTATCTACCAGTGCCATGAAGTACTGAATTTTATCTTGAGCTCGCATAGCCATAGCAAAAACACTGTTTGATGTTTTTACTGGGTGTGAACTATATGCAGAAAAATTATCTACTACCACTAATTGCGCTAATGGTTTATTCATTATTGCGTCGTAAGCATTAAAGTAGCTGCCGGTAACTGTCTTTATAGTTACATGCATATCTTTAGTGAAGTTTACTTTACTGTCTTCAACGGCTTGAGCAGACATTGGTAATCCAATACCTATTAATGCCGCTAATAAAAAACTCTTAATGTTAATATTCGTCTTCATTGTTCCCACCCCATTTGAGTCACATCTGAATTAGAAAGGTAAAATATTTTTGCTAAGTGTAACTTATGTTAACTAAATGTTAAAAGATAGTGCTATTAGACAAATTGCTGTATTTATACGATGAATGGCTATTAATCATTATTTCTTGCTTTTTTATTTAACATTGCTTCGCAACGTCATCCACTAAGTGTCTGAACCATATATGGCTAGGCTCATGATGCAGTAATGGTGACCAAATCATTTTTAATTCAATATCGGGTATAGCAAATGGTGCATCTAAAATAGCATAACCTGCATTTTCGTTATGGATCATTGCTGCCTTTTTGGGCAAGGTAGCAATAATTTGATCGTCATGTGCTAATTGCATAGCCACATGATAATTACGAGTAAATATTTTTATGTCTCGTTGTTTGCCAATACTTGCAAGTGCTTCATCTACCCAGCCAAGTTTTTGTACATCTTTCGGGTTCATGCCCAAGCCAACTCCAAATCCTGTTTTAGAAACCCAAACGTGTTTGCTAGCCAGGTAACTGTTTAAATCAAAGTTTTCTAAAATGGGGTTTGAGCTTCTTGTTAAGCATGAAAAACCATCACGCCAAAGTACTTTTTGATGGAATGATTGTGGTAATTGATCAAATAAATTAATCGCCATATCTATTTTTCCATCTTCAACGTCATGAAACGTTACATCGCTGGGAGTCATGATATCTATAGTAATGTTTGGCGCTATTTTATTAATATGTTCTAACAGCTTTGGAAGTAGGGTAGATGCAGCATAGTCACTGGCCATTAACCTAAAAACCCGTCTACTACTTAATGGCTCAAAATCTTCAACCGTTTGTAATGCTTCCTTGGTTTCTAATAAAATTTTACGAATTTTAGGTGCTAAAGAGTTCGCTCTTTCGGTTGCAACCATACCATCGGATGTTCTAACTAAAACCGGGTCGCTTAATAAATTTCTGAGGCGCTTTAAGCTGTTGCTCATTGCTGGTTGGGTAATACCAAGGTGATTAGCTGCTTTAGTGACGTTCTTTTCACGTAGAAGCATATCGAAAGCGACGAGTAGATTTAGATCTATTTTTGTAATATTCATGAAATTAATACACAGATAAAAAGTATAAATTACATGAATTACTGCGTGTTTGCTAGAGGTGAACGTATTACTTGCTTAAAAAAGTGAGCTGTATATGCGGTATTAAGCCCGAATTCACGGGCTTTATTAGAAACTTTTAAATACTGTAAACCAACGTAAGTGAGGTTTCTGTACGAGTATTGGAAATGTCATCTTCAACTTCTGTATTGTGATCTACCGAAAAGGCAAACTTTAATGCTAACGATTCAATTAGTTTAGTTGTGATGGAACTTTCAGAGCGGTATTTACTATTCTCCCCTGATTTTGGGGTATATTCAGCAGAAAGTACCTGCTTGAACTGCATAGTATCAAAAAAACTACGCTCATAGGTTGCAGCTGCACGTATTATGATTGCTTTTTCAGTTTCATTGTTATGATCATCCGTCTCGGCTATTTCATCAACTTTAAAACCAGGACCCACCTCAGCATCAAAAAAGGCTGTATCAGATTCATACCAACGACGACCCCAACCTGCGGCAGTTGAAGCTTGATAGTCAAAACCGTTAAAGCGGTCTGTTTTATATGAGCCATAACCAAACAGGTAATTTTTTCCACCTTCTTCTAAGGTGTAGTTACTTTGTAGTGAACTACCCCATTTTTGATCTGTTGTTTCATAGCGTTTCTCACCATCTTCATCTTCAGATTCTGATTTACGACCAAAAAATTCCATTTTCCAATTAGTTCGCATCTTACCAACTTCATGGTTCAAATCAGACTTTACAATACCAATGGCATAATCGTTATCACCAGTATTGAAAAATGCGCCAACTTCTACAGCACCGCTTATCGACGACGGAGTGATATCACATTCAGGAAACCCGATAAATTCTTCAGGAGGCACTTCATCGGTGAAATGATAACAGTCGGGTTTATCTTCTTCATATAATGAAGAAACAATAGCGTCTATCGCTTCTGCGTTACTAGATTGAACAGAAGATTCATCTTGAGCAATAGCTGAAAATGTAACGCCAGTGAATAATGAGAGGAGCAGAATATTTTTCATTTTATAAATAGATAAAGTTTTTTAACTCTATTCTTTCTTTAAGTTATTTTTATATTAAAAGTTTTAGCCAGAGCATTATAACGAAGTTGACAAATCAGACCAGTAATTTTCAATAGAAAAGGCAATAAAAAAAGGACCCTTAGGCCCTTTTTAATAAAACAGACAGTTAACTAGCTGATTTATTTGATTAACGCGTTTAACTCGCCGTTAATGTATCGGTTATACATGGTGTCTAAAGACACACATTTAATTTTGCTTGCATTACCAGCAGTATTAAATGCTTCATAACGAGCTTTAACAATATCGTACATAGCGTCAGTAGTTACTTGTAAGAATTTACGAGGGTCAAATTCAGATGGGTTATGCGCTAAAAAGCGTCGCACAGCACCTGTAGAAGCAAGACGTAAGTCAGTATCTATGTTTACTTTACGAACACCGTTTTTGATGCCTTCTTGAATTTGTTCAACCGGCACACCATAAGTTTCAGGGATGTTACCGCCATATTCGTTAATTACAGCTAACCATTCTTGTGGAACAGAAGAAGAGCCATGCATTACTAAGTGAGTATTAGGAATACGTGCGTGGATAGCTTTAATACGATCAATAGATAAAATGTCACTTGTTGGTGGACGAGTAAACTTGTATGCACCGTGTGAAGTACCACAAGCGATAGCTAATGCATCTACTTGTGTTTTTTGAACGAAATCAGCCGCTTCTTCTGGATCTGTTAGCATTTGCTCAGCAGTTAATACGCCTTCTGCACCAATGCCATCTTCTTCACCCGCCATGCCGGTTTCTAATGAACCTAAACAGCCAAGTTCACCTTCAACACTAACACCACAAGCGTGAGCCATTTCAACTGTTCTGCGAGTTACGTCTACGTTATATTCATAAGATGAAGGTGTTTTACCGTCTTCACCTAGTGAGCCATCCATCATTACTGATGAAAAACCAAGCTGAATTGAACGCTGACATACTGCCGGCGATGTACCGTGATCTTGGTGCATAACAACTGGGATTTCTGGAAACTCTTCAGTAGCAGCAAGAATAAGGTGACGTAAAAAAGGTGCACCTGCATATTTGCGAGCACCAGCTGACGCTTGTAAAATTACCGGGCTGTCAGTATCGCGAGCGGCAAGCATGATAGCACGTACTTGCTCAAGGTTGTTTACGTTAAACGCAGGAATACCATAGTCAAACTCTGCTGCATGGTCTAGCATTTGACGCATCGAAATTAAAGCCATTACCAACACTCCTTTTGTGTGTAATATAAGCGGTTAACACCACTTTTAGTATAGATTAAAGTTAAAAAAATATATTTTATTCTGTTTAATAGAGCGCGTTTATTGAGCTGCACGTTCTTCTAAAATGGCAACTGCAGGTAATTTCTTACCTTCTAAAAACTCTAAGAAAGCTCCACCACCTGTTGAGATGTAAGAAACTTTGTCAGCAATATCGTATTTATCTACTGCCGCTAATGTATCACCGCCACCAGCAATCGAGAATGCACTTGAGTTAGCAATGGCTTGAGCGATGGCTTTAGTACCTTCACCAAACTGGTCAAACTCAAACACACCTACAGGGCCATTCCAAACGATAGTTCCGGCATTTTCAATAATTGTTGCCAGAGCTTTGGCAGAGTCAGGGCCGATATCAAAAATCATTTCGTCATCAGCAACTTCTGCAACTGGTTTTAATGTCGCAGTTGCACTTTCGGCAAACTCTTTGGCTACAACAACGTCAGTTGGCACCGGAATATCACCATTATTTGCTTTAGCGTCGGCGGTTAAGCGATTTGCTTCATCAATTAAGTCAGCTTCATATAATGATTTACCTACTTGATGGCCATGTGCTGCAATAAATGTGTTGGCAATACCACCGCCAACAACAAGTTGATCAACTACAGTCGCTAGAGATTCTAGTACGGTAAGTTTAGTCGAAACTTTTGAACCACCAACAATTGCCACTAATGGGCGAGCAGGGTTATCAAGTGCTTTACCTAATGCTTCTAATTCACCAGCAAGCAAAGGACCTGCACACGCTATTGGTGCAAACTTGGCAACGCCATGAGTACTTGCTTGTGCACGATGTGCTGTACCAAATGCATCCATTACATAAACATCACAAAGGGCAGCAAGCTTTTCTGATAACTGTTCACAGTTTTTCTTTTCGCCTTTATTAAAACGAATGTTTTCAAAAATCACTAATTCACCAGCCGCGACTTCTACACCGTCTAGGTATTCACTAACTAGCTTAACTGGTTGAGCAAGTGCTTCTGCTAAATAGTCAGCAACCACTTGCATCGAAAACTCACTATTAAACTCACCTTCAGTTGGTCTTCCTAAATGTGACATTACCATTACTTTAGCGCCGGCTTGTAAAGCTAGTTTTAATGTAGGTAATGCAGCTCTTAGGCGAGCATCTGAAGTGATTTTACCGTCTTTTACCGGTACGTTTAAATCTTCGCGTATTAAAACTCGTTTATTCGCAAGTTCAAGATCGGTCATTTTAATGACTGACATAGTAAGTCTCCGTTGGATAATATTTAATCGTTAAATTTTTTAAAGTAATGTTCATCTGCTCTATCTGAAACATGTTACGGCGCCTGATGCATGCTTAGAGCGGTATCTAGCATACGATTGGCAAATCCCCATTCGTTGTCACACCAAACTAACAGTTTTACTAAGCGCTTATGACTTACCCGTGTTGAATTGCCATCAACAATTGAAGAATGTGGGTCATGATTAAAGTCACTGGACACTAAAGGCTCAGTAGTAAAGCCTAATATTCCTGCCAAGTTACCCTGTTGGCCATTTACAATCGCGTCGTTTACAGAGTTTATGTCTACATCAGTATCCAGTGTTACACTCAGGTCCATAGCAGTCACATTAATTGTTGGTACGCGTACGGCAATTGCTTCGAACCGACCTGAAAATTTAGGTAATATTCGCTCAATACCGACGGATAATTTAGTATCCACCGGGATAATCGACTGGCTTGCAGCTCGCGACAGCCTTAAATCATCATGATACGCATCAATTACTTGTTGATCATGCATAGAAGAATGAATGGTTGTAATAGTGCCACTTTCAACGCCGAATGCCTGATCGAGTACTTGAATGACAGGTACAATACAGTTTGTTGTACATGAACCATTAGAAACAATAACGTCTGATGATGTTAATTGTTCATCGTTAATACCATAAATAATGGTTTTATCTACGTCTGTTAATGCTGGCTGCGAGTAGAGAACTTGTTTAGCACCTTGCTTAATGTGTTTTAAAGCATGCTCTTTACTGTGATAAATACCCGTACAATCTAAAACAATATCTACGTCTAGTTGTTGCCAAGGTAAATCATCAATTTCTTTATGATGGAATAATGCAATTTCATCACCCGCAACATTTAACTGGTTGTTTTCATAACTAACAGAATAAGCAAAGCGGCCATGATTGGTGTCATATTTTAATAAATGGGCAATTCCCTCAGGTTTTGCTAATTCATTAATGGCAACAATTTGAAACTGATCGTTGCGACCGGTTTCATAAAGCGCTCGTAAAATACTTCGGCCAATGCGGCCAAAGCCATTTATTGCTATTTTTATTGTCATGATAGTTAATTAATATGTTAAAAAGGCCGATTATAATACCGGCCTTTTTATCGTTATCCTAATAACTCTTTTGCAGTGTTAATTACGTTTTCTACGGTAAAGCCAAATAATTCAAATAGCTCATTTGCAGGAGCTGATTCACCAAACGTTTTCATACCGATAATACGACCATCAAAACCAACATATTTATGCCAGTAATCTTCAATACCAGCTTCTATGGCAATACGAGCTCTAACGTCATTTGGAAGTACAGATTGACGATACGCTTCATCTTGTGCTTCAAACGCTTCAGTACAAGGAATAGATACCACACGAATGTTTTTACCTGATAACTCTTTGCTTGCCGCCATTGCTAATTCAACTTCAGAGCCAGTAGCAATTAAGATCAAATCTGGTGTGCCGGCACAGTCTTTTAGAATATAACCACCACGAGCGATATTAGCTAACTGCTCAGTTGAGCGTTCTTGTTGTTGTAAATTTTGACGGGTAAAGGTTAATGTTGTTGGACCATCAACACGTTCAATTGCCATCTTCCAAGCAACTGCTGACTCAACTGCATCACATGGACGCCAGTTGTACAGGTTTGGTGTCATACGTAAGCTGGCAATTTGTTCTACTGGCTGATGCGTAGGGCCATCTTCACCTAACCCGATAGAGTCATGTGTATAAACAAAAATACTGCGTTGTTTCATTAATGCGGCCATACGAACAGCGTTACGCGCGTATTCAACAAACATTAAGAATGTTGCGCCGTAAGGGATGAAGCTGCCGTGTAAGGCAATACCGTTCATAATCGCAGACATACCAAATTCACGTACGCCGTAGAATAAGTAGTTACCGCTTGCGTCATCTGCTTCAATGCCTTTTGAGCCTGACCATAACGTAAGGTTAGAGCCAGCTAGATCGGCAGAGCCACCAATAAATTCAGGTAAAATAGGACCATAGCTATTTAAGCAGTTTTGGCTAGCTTTACGGGTAGCAACGTTTGCAGGGTTATTTTGTAAGTCTTGAATATAGTTGTTGGTATATTCTTGCCAGTTTTCAGGTAATTGGCCAGAAGATCTACGTTCAAATTCAGCAGCCAGCTCAGGGTGTGCGGCTTTGTAGCCAGCAAATAACTCATGCCATGCAGCTTCTGCACTTGCACCCTTTTCTTGACCATTCCATGCATCATTAATGTCTTGTGGAATAACAAAAGGAGCGTGTTCCCAGTTCAAGAACTCACGAGTTGCTTTAATTTCGTCATCGCCTAATGGAGCGCCGTGACAATCATGGCTACCACTTTTATTTGGTGAGCCATAACCGATAATAGTTTTACAACAAATTAATGTTGGTTTGTTTGATTCAGCTTTCGCTTCAACAATTGCAGCAAGAATTTCTTCAGGATTGTGACCATCTACTGAAAGAACTTGCCAGCCGTATGCTTTAAATCGTGCTGGAGTATCATCTGAAAACCAACCTTCAACTTCACCGTCAATTGAAATGCCATTGTCATCCCAAAATGCAATAAGTTTGCCTAATCCTAAAGTACCCGCTAAAGAACATGCTTCATGAGAGATACCTTCCATTAAACAACCATCACCCATAAAGGTATAAGTGTGGTGGTCAACAATTTCAAAGTTATCTTGGTTAAATTGTGCCGCTAATGTTTTCTCTGCGATTGCAAAGCCTACAGCGTTAGTAATACCTTGGCCTAATGGGCCGGTAGTTGTTTCAACACCAGGTGTGTAACCATATTCTGGGTGACCTGGAGTTTTTGAATGTAATTGACGGAAGTCTTTTAAGTCATCAATTGATACATCATAGCCAGTTAAGTGCAGTAATGAATATATAAGCATAGAGCCATGGCCGTTAGACAAAATGAAACGGTCACGATCAACCCAGTTAGGATTGTTAGGATTGTGCTTAAGGTGATCACACCATAAAGCTTGGGCAATATCTGCCATACCCATTGGGGCACCAGGGTGTCCAGATTTTGCTTTTTGGACAGCATCCATACTTAAAACTCGAATTGCATTGGCCTGATCTTGACGCGATGGCATAAGTGCTCCACTTAAATAAATTTTAGGTTAAAAAAAACACGCGTATTTTCGCCTACACAGAGCTTTGGTGCAATCAAAAATAGGGCTTTTTTATGTAAAGTTTACGATTAATGCTAAAAAGCAATAAAAGTTGTTTTTAAAGGGGGCTTATGTTTTTGTGGAAATGCTATAAAAATCAGCCCTTTAATTGGTTTTTGATAAGGAAGGGGAATATTTGTTCCTCCTCTGAAAACTTTCAGTTTCACTTCTATTTTTACGTGATGGTTTTAATTAAACTCTTTTTGAATTTATGTGCAATAAAAGTTCATAATTAAAAAAATTAAAAAAAATAAAATTGAATAAATATTTTGTAAGCTATTGTTTTTATATTGTTTAATTGTTTTTGTTTATGTTTTTAGTTAAAGCTTGAGAAAATTGAGTCTATATTTATGTAAAAACACCTTGTTTGTATTGTTTAAAACATATACATTATTTTGTATCAATTATGTAACACGATTGATAAACAACAATAATAATAACTACAAATATTCAGGCTAAAGTCATGAACAAAACGTCTATGAGGGAGGTAAAACTTAGTACTGTATTTATTGCGGTGTTAGTTTTAGGCATATCAGCTGGTTTTTCCAGTTCGAATGCAGCTCAAGACATGGAAGTTAGTGAAATTATAAAAGAAGAAAAATAATAAGTAATTATTACAGCTTCATTAAAAGCCTCGCCATGCGAGGTTTTTTTTTGCATCAAGGACGATGGAATGCCAACTTGCCATGAATGGCAGTTAAGTTGGATCAACCCATGAGTGTGCATCGTTAATTATTGAAATGGCGTCCCTGAGACGATTCGAACGTCCGACCTAGCGCTTAGGAGGCGCTTGCTCTATCCAGCTGAGCTACAGAGACACTTTTTTTGTGTTTACAACTCTTCCAAAATACATCATCTATTAAATGTCTGTAAATAGGCAAGTGGCAATAATCGGCAATTTTGTATCAAAATCACAAATTTAAGCGGCAATGCTATGCCGCTCAAAACACTTTCTGTATAAAAAAAGAACAGTATGTTTTTTAGTAGCTTTTTATATTCTGAAATAACTCAATTTATATTTTAATAAATATGCTTTTTAGCCAGCTAAAAAGTACTAATCAATCACTTTTGTATAAAAACTATGCAGCTAATTTTGTATTTGTTTTTAATTAATACAATCATGGCTTTGTGGCATAATTTTTGTATGAATTTTGATATACGTTTGCTTACTATTTAGCTTTGTGCCATTGTCGGAGAGTAGTTAGCGAAGTTATGGCTATTAAACTCTATATTGAGACTAATAATAATTGTCATTTTATGACGAGCTTGGAACTTTTTAGTGGAAGATAAACAAAGTGACCACATGGCAGGAAGCCAGAATTTGTTGAATAAAAGTCAGCAGAGTGATTCTGTAGCCAAACAGGCTACCATAGAGTTGCAGGACTTCTTCGCCAATATTATCCCTGAGCCAATCGATACTACCGTTAAGCACGACATGGATACTGATGAAGTATTCTCCCAGTTACTTGCATCATCAATTAGTCAAAGTATTGATGAGTATAACGATAAGCTGCACAGCAACCCACAAATTAATTCCTCAAGTAAAGCCTTACAAGCCAGCTCTCTGATAGGGCGAAGCGTTCTTGTTGAAGATGGTCATTTTTATATTGAGTATGGTGAATTTGCCACCGGACGTTTACAAATTAAATCCAAAGCCCATCATATTTTTGTTTATGTTGAAAACGAACAAGGCGATATTGTTCGTATAATTCCATTAGGTGACGATTTAATTGGTGATGTAAGTTTTACCTGGAACGGAATAACTCGTACAGGCTCTGTTGCCCCTGAGGGGGAATATCGTTTTATTGTTTCTTGCATCAGCAAAGGTAAGGTTGTTGAGCTTAAAGCGATGACATATAACAAAATAATTCGTGTTACCTTTGACCATACCAGTGATGACGTATGGTTATACTTTGAAAATGATCAAACGATGAATCTTGCTAATGTTGTTGAGATTTTAAAAGAATAAAAAATAGTTACATTATTGTTAAATAGCATAAAAAAATTAATGCTGTTGCTGACTAGAAAATTACCCTATGATGGATAGGTTAGCTAAGTTAGCGCAGGTTTATAAAGCAAACTGAATTAAGCGATAATACTTAATTCAAAAGGGAATGCTTTTTTTAAAAGATTAGATGCTTAGTTAAGTTGGAGAGGTAGAATATGAGCTTGACTCGTGGAGATAATAACAACGAATCCACATCGTCGACAGTCTCAGAGCATGCGGAGAAGAAGTTACTCACGGAAGCATTTTCGGGAGAGCTTGATTTGTTGCGTTTGCAATCTAACCAGCTAAATCAATTATTTGATGTAATGCCTGCTGGAGTGGTTATTATCGATGGTGACGGTATCGTCGTTAAAGCGAACAATGTTGCCAGCAGCTTATTAGGTGTTGAACTTCTAAAACAAGCCTGGATTGATATAATAAAACTTGCGTTTAAACCTAGAGCAGATGATGGTCACGAAGTATCATTAAATGATGGCCGACGCGTGAAACTTGATATTTCATCATTTGGCTCGCAAGCTGGTCAGCTTATCTTAATTACCGATTTAACCGAAACTCGTTTATTACAAGATAAATTAAGCCAAATGCAGCGCTTGTCTGCGTTAGGTCGTATGGTTTCAACACTTGCTCATCAAATTCGTACGCCTTTATCGGCAGCAATGCTGTATTGCTCTAACTTAAGTTCAAAAGCACTGTCTAGTGACAAACGTCAAAATTTTCAAGATAAATTAACATCAAGGCTGCAAGACTTAGAGCAACAAGTAAATGATATGCTGCTGTTTGCTAAAAGTGGTGGTAAACAAGTGGTTGCGGTTATTACTATTAAATCACTGTTAGACGATGCTATTGCAGGCGTAGAAGCACAAATTGATGAAGTGCATGCCGATTTGATTTTAACCATTGAAGATGAAAGCCTGCAAATAATAGCTAATAAAAGTGCCCTTGAAGGGGCAATACAAAATTTAATTCACAACTCATTACAAGTTATTGAAAGTAACGCAATTATAAAAGTTCGTGCCTATCAAAAAGATAACTTTTTGCATATTCATGTGCAAGATAATGGCCGTGGTATTGATGAAACCGAAGCTGAAAAAATATTCGAACCGTTTTATACTTCTAAAGTTCAAGGGACAGGATTAGGGTTAGCAGTAGTAAAATCTGTTGCTAAAGCTCACCATGGTGATGCATCATTAGTGAGTAAAACTGGAGAAGGGGCAGATTTTTGTATTAAATTGCCTCTTTTCAATACTGAAAAAGATAAAACTGAATAGCTAATAATAAATAAAGGGGCAGTAATGACCAGTAAAGTGGTCCTAGTCGTCGAAGATGATCCTGGTTTACGCGAAGCCGTAGTCGATACCTTACACCTTTCAGAATTTGACTGTATTGAAGCAGATTCTGGCGAGGCAGCATTGGTGCTGTTGAAACAACACAAGGTTGATATTGTTGTTTCAGACGTACAGATGGGGGCCATGAGTGGTCTTGCCCTGTTAAAAAATATTAAAACTGGTTGGCCAAACTTACCTGTACTGATCATGACGGCTTACGCAACTATTGATGATGCAGTGCAAGCAATGAAAGATGGTGCTTGTAATTATATTGCTAAACCTTTTGCGCCAGAAGTATTGATCAATATGATCAGCCAATATATGCCCGTTGAGAAAGTGGTTAGCTCTCGTCCAATCGCTGTCGATAAACAAAGCATTCAGTTGCTTGGTTTGGCTGAAAAAGTCGCCAGTACAGACGCTTCTGTGATGATCCTTGGCCCCAGCGGTTCAGGTAAAGAAGTTCTCTCTAAGTTTATTCATAACAACTCTAATCGAGCTGATAATACCTTTGTTGCTATTAATTGCGCTGCTATTCCTGAAAACATGCTTGAAGCTACTCTGTTTGGCTATGAGAAGGGCGCTTTTACCGGAGCTGTTAATGCTTGCCCAGGTAAGTTTGAGCAAGCTCAAGGCGGTACTATCTTATTAGATGAAATTACTGAGATGGATTTAGGTCTGCAAGCAAAAATCTTGCGAGTTATTCAAGAGCGAGAAGTAGAGCGTTTAGGCTCAAGAAAGGTAATTAACTTAGATGTGCGCGTACTTGCAACAAGTAACCGAGATTTAAAACAGGCCGTAAGCGAAGGTGTATTTCGAGAAGATTTATTTTATCGCTTAAATGTTTTCCCATTAACTTGGCCACCATTGTGTAAAAGACCTGAAGATATCCTACCGTTAGCTCATCATATACTTCAGCAATTTAGTCAAAATGAACAGGTAAGCCTAACAGCTGCTGCCGAAATTAAAATAGTAAGCCATCAATGGCCTGGTAATGTTCGAGAATTAGAGAACGTAATTCAGCGAGCCCTTATCATGAAAACTGGTGCCGATATTGATAGCGATGACTTACTTATTGAAGATTTTGTTGAAGCAAAAAGTGAAGATGTTTACATCGCTAGCCAAGAAGAAGAAAATCTTGAAAGTGAATTAAAACAGCAAGAGTTTCAAATTATTTTAGATGCGCTTCGAGCTTGCGATGGTTCACGTAAAGAAGTTGCTGAACGTTTAGGAATAAGCGCCAGAACATTACGTTATAAATTAGCAAAAATGCGCGAAAGCGGTATAGAGCTTCCTGTTTAGCCGTTAAAACAAATTGTTACATTTGAACATTGCAATTAATGCGTGGCAGAAGCTAAAACTCAGTTTATAATACTGGCTACATATACTAATAAAATTAAAACGTAACGATTAATAATATGCACATACATATTATACGCCGTTATGAAGGGACTTTCGTTTTATGCATTTCAAACCTTGGTTTGCTAATATTTTCATAATTTTATCTCTACTGCTGTTACCGGCTTGTTCAACCACTAATGAACAAGGCGACAGTTATTCAGATCCCCGAGATCCACTTGAGTCTATTAACCGCCCATTATGGACGTTTAATTGGGATTATGCTGACAAGTATGTATTTAAACCTGTATCCACTGCTTATGTCGAGTGGGTACCATCACCAGTTCGTTCGGGGGTATATAATGTTGCCCTAAACTTGAATGAACCATTTACCGTTATTAATAACCTTCTGCAGTTGAAATTTCAACGCGCAGGTAAAGCCACAGGCCGATTTGTTTTAAACTCTACCGTGGGATTATTAGGCTGGTTTGATATTGCTAAACACGCTGGTTTATTACGCGAAGAAGAAGAGTTTGGTGAAGTGCTAGGTACATACGGCGTAGGCGATGGACCTTACTTAATGTTACCGGTGCTAGGCCCTAGTTCAGTTAGAGACGAAGTAGGTGATTTGGTTGATGGTTATTATTGGCCATTAGCAATAATTGATTTTTGGCCTAATGTGGCACGTAGATTGGTTATTGCGTTAGAAACTCGTGGGCAACTTGCCGAGCAAGAAGCGTTATTAAATGACTCTTTAGACCCGTATGAGTTCGTTAAAAATGCTTATTTTCAAAATATTAATTACCGTTTGCACGATGGTAACCCGCCTATAGTAGTCGATCAGGAAGAAGAAGATGACCTTGACGACATGCTGGAAGAGTTTGAATAGAGCGGTTAGGTTTATATTCTTTTAAATAAAAAAGCTCAAATCTGAATGTCAGATTTGAGCTTTTTTTATTTGATTATTAAGGCGTATTTATTAGATGTTTGAATCTACGCTAACGTCTAAATCTTTCAAAATTCCATCTTTCAAATTATAAACAAATCCATGTACGCTAATTTCTTGGCCAGTATTCCAAGCATTGATCAACGTTGTTGTTTTTGAAACGTTTCCTACTTGTTCAACCACGTTCAACTCGCATAAGCGATTAGTTAAAGCTTCGCCGGTTAATTGCTTCAATTCTTCTTTATGGAAACGGTAAACATCGCTAATGTGACGTAACCAGTTATCAATCAAGCCATGTTGATTATCATCTAACGACGCAGCAACACCGCCACAGCCGTAGTGACCACAAACGATAATATGCTTTATTTTTAATACTTCTACCGCAAATTGAATTACCGACAAACAGTTTAAGTCGGTATGGATCACTTGGTTGGCAATATTACGGTGCACAAAGACTTCACCAGGTAACATGCCTAATAAATCATTAGCTGGTACACGTGAGTCAGAGCAACCAATCCATAAATACTCTGGAGATTGTTGCTTTGATAACTTGTCGAAAAAGTCAGGCTGTTCTTTACGAATTTGTTCAGCCCAATCTTTATTATTTTTAAATAAATGTGTTAAAGATGCCATAATTTCTCTAAATTAATTATTATTGTTCGTATTGTCTGAAAAACCTTGGATCTTGTAAAGTAGTTTTATTTTATTACTTATTTCTAATTATTTAACTCGCTATGCTAAAATCGGTTTTATTTAATCGAGAATTATTCATGGCCAGAGCAGCACATGCCCTTCATATATTGGTGAAACATAAAGAACAAGCAGAAGATATATTGAAGCAGTTACAAAAAGGCGCAAAATTTCAAACCCTTGCTAAAAAGTTTTCAAGTTGTCCGTCTGGTAAAAAAGGTGGTGACTTAGGGGAGTTTAAGAAAGGCCAAATGGTGGCGCAATTTGATAAGTTTATATTTAGTGGTGAAATTTTAACACCAACAATCGTAAAAACTCGCTTTGGTTATCACATTATAAAAACGCTTTACCGCACTTAACGATGTGCGGCATCATCTAGCCAAAGTTAATCCTGACTTTCCTCTTCATCAAGTTGGCGGTTACGTTGTTTAATTTTGTCGAGTTGTTCACTGGTTAAGTTAAATTTTTTAGCGCTTTTATAAATAAAATAAATGCCGCTGATAATAAACATTAATACCGCAAAGATGATCAACCAAAATGTCATTCAAACATCGTCCTATTAAAATTAAGTGATAAAAAATATAAAGGAGTGCTAACGATTACAGCGCTCCTTTTTAATTTGCTTTGTTAAGTAGCTGCTTTCATATCTCGAACAAATGTTGCTAAATCTACCAACATTTGTTTTTCGTCAGTTAAATTGGTTTCAATAATTTTAACTACCGCACTACCACTAATTGCACCTTTTGCACCATTAGCTAACGCTTCTTTTACATGCTCTGGTGTTGAGATTCCAAAGCCTAATACCGGCGCTGGTGCATCATATTGAGTTAAGGTATCAATTAATTCTTTACCCGGCATATTAGCCACAACCTCAGTGCCGGTAACACCAGCGCGGCTTAATACATAAGTATAGCCTTCGCCTAGTGCTGAAACCTTTTGCAGCGTTGTAGAACTTGCATTTGGCGGCGCGATAAAAATAGGAGCCACATTATTGGCAAGTGCGGCATTTCTAAATTGCTCACTCTCTCTAATTGGCACGTCGGCAATTAATACTGAATCAACACCGGCAGCGCTCATGTCAGCGTAAAAGTTTTCTACGCCACGAGCAAACACCAAGTTGGCGTACAATAATAATCCAATCGGAATGTCTGCATTGTAGGCTCGCACCTTTTTAAGTATTTCAATACAGGTGTCGGTATTAATATTGGCATCTAATGCACGCTTTGCAGCAAATTGAATGGTTAAGCCGTCAGCACTTGGGTCTGAAAATGGAATACCTAATTCTAGTGCATCAGCGCCATTGTCGATAAGTGTTTTAATGATTTCAAACGATTGATCCGCATGTGGGTCGCCAATCATTACAAATGGGATAAAAGCGCCTTGTTGTTTTTTGGCTAAGGCATCAAAACTTTGCTGATAACGAGCACCTGTCTGTGTTGTTGTGTTACTTGCTTGGCTCATTATTTGCTCTCCCGGTAATTTTCACCATTTAAAATACTGTTTACATGGGTTAAATCTTTGTCACCACGACCAGATAAATTCACCAATATTACTGTTTCGGTTGTTGCTGCATCGGCAATTTTTAATGCATGGGCTAAGGCATGTGATGACTCAAGTGCCGGAATTATACCTTCGTTTCTAGATAACTGTTGGAATGCATCCAAGGCTTCATCGTCGTTAATTGGCACATAAGTCGCACGACCAATTTCTTTCAATAACGAATGCTGTGGGCCTACACCAGGATAATCTAAGCCAGCCGATACTGAATATGATTCTTCAATTTGGCCATATTCATCTTGCATTATGTACGTATAGGCGCCGTGTAACATTCCTTTAGAGCCGGCAACTAATGTTGCTCCATGCTGTGATGTTTCAATGCCTTTACCTCCGGCTTCAACACCAACTAATTGCACGTCCTCTTCATCAATAAAATCATGGAACATGCCAATTGCATTCGAGCCACCGCCAACACAAGCAACGACATAATCAGGCAAACTACCTTGCTCTTCTAATATTTGCGCCTTGGCTTCTATGCCGATCATTTTTTGAAATTCACGAACCATAGTCGGGAACGGATGAGGACCAGCAGCTGTTCCTAATAAATAATGGGCATTATCATAGTTTGCAGACCAGTCACGCAGTGCTTCATTTACTGCATCTTTTAACGTACCAGAGCCAGCGGTAACAGGTATAACTGTTGCGCCCATTAGTTCCATTCTAAATACATTAGGCTGTTGTCTGTCACAATCGACTTTACCCATGTAAACACGACATTTTAGCCCTAACAAAGAACATGCTATCGCCGTTGCTACACCATGTTGGCCTGCACCGGTTTCGGCAATAATTTCAGTTTTACCCATTTTTTTAGCAAGCAGGGCTTGGCCTAATACCTGGTTAGTTTTATGGGCACCGCCATGAAGTAAGTCTTCACGTTTTAAATAAATTTTTGCTAGTGGGTTTTTCACTATGTTGCTACACAGCGTTAATGGAGTAGGGCGACCGGCAAACGAGGTTAACAGTTTATTAAATTCGGCTTGAAATTCTTCATCCGTTTGCGAATGAACAAACGCGGCTTCTAATTGTTCTAATGCGGGTACTAATAATTCGCTGACATACATGCCACCAAATTCGCCAAAATACGGGCTTATGTTTTTTAATATTGGATCAGTCATGTTAGTAATCTCTGATAAGCGCAAAGGCTTGTTTAATTTTGTTATGGTCTTTGATACCCGGTGCGGATTCTACACCTGAGTTAATATCAAGACCTGATAAATCTAGTTCGTTACACACTCTTTGTGCACTGGCAATGTTGTTAAGTGTTAGGCCGCCGGCAAGCATGGTATTGCTAAAGTCTTGCGCGCTATCCTCTAACAATTGCCAGTCAAACACCTCTCCGCTGCCACCTTGTTTAGCATCGAGTAAATAACGATCTGCATTTTGATTAAATGGAGGTAACTCATTAACCACAGATATCGCTTTTACAATCTCGCAATTGGCGGGTAAATGTGGTTTTAATTGCTCTATGTAAGCTGCGTCTTCTTTGCCATGCAGCTGTACTGCAGCTAAGTGCAAGTGGTTGGCTGCAGTGCTGACATCTTCAACGCTTTGATCTTTAAATACGCCAACAAATTTTATGCTTGGCAGTGATGACTCCAGTAATTCATCTTGAATACGTCTTGCTTGTTCAAAGCTGACAAAGCGTGGTGATTGTTCTGTTAAAATTAATCCCGCATAAACGGCCCCTGCATTGGTTACGGCATTAATATCGGCAACGGAAGTTAAGCCGCACACCTTGTTATAACCAAAAATTAACTCTCGACAGGCCAAGTCAATATCATCTTGAGCCATCACTGAACTGCCGACTAAAAAGCCATTTACTGCAGGCGCTAGTTCACGAACTTGCTTATTAGTGTATATACCAGATTCAGAAATAATTAATCTGTCATCTGGGATCATTGGGGCAAGTTCAAAAGTACGGGTAAGATCAGTCGAAAGATCGCGTAAATTACGGTTGTTAATACCAATCAGCTTTGCCCCTAGGGCAATTGCACGCTCTGTTTCTTCAACATTCGACACTTCAGTTAAAATTGCCATGTTATAGCTATTGGCAACTTTACTCAGTTCAATATATTCTTCATCGCTTAATACACTTAACATTAATAAGATAGCATCTGCGCCATATAAACGGCCTAAATGGATTTGATATTCATCAATGAAAAAGTCTTTGTTTAATACTGGGCAATCAACGCTGTCACTGACCAGTTTTAAATAGTCATGCTTGCCTTGAAAGTATTTCATGTCGGTTAAAACTGAAATTGCAGCCGCATAGTTATTATAAATACCAGCAATTTCTTCAACATCAAATTCAGGTCGAATTAATCCCTTTGAAGGTGAAGCTTTCTTACATTCTAAGATAAAACCTGCGTTATCAGCGCTCAATGCTTGATACATGTCTTTAGTTGTTGGCACCAAGCCATCAATAAAGGTTGCAAGCGGGCGTTCCTGTTTTAACTTTGCTACTTCAGCTCGTTTATCAATAACAATTTTTTCTAATATGTTGCTCTTAGCTGTATTAGATTCAGGGATACTAGCCATTACTTACCTCTACCATCGCGTTTAATGTACTGGCTGCTTTCCCAGATTTTAATACTTGCTGAACTATATTGGCGGCGCTGCTTAAGTTACTTGCCTGGCCCGTTAAGTATAGCAATGCCGCGGTATTAATTGTAACTGCATCAATATGGGCTTGCTCACCTTTGCCGGCTAAAATAGCCATACTATATTCAGCGTTTTGTTGCGGTAAGCCACCTTTAATACTTTCTAAACTGTGGTTAGTTAAACCAAAGTCACTTGGCTCTACTACTTTTTCAGTAAGTGTAGCGCCGTTAATTTCAATAATTTGTGTTGGACCATGAATCGCAACTTCATCCAAGCCACTGCCATGTACTACCCAAGCTCGTTCTACACCGGTTAGCTGTAATGCTTTTGCCATTGGCATAAGCAGCTCTGGTGTATATACGCCAAGCAACATTACTCTTGGGGCTGCCGGGTTAACGAGAGGTCCTAATATATTAAATAAAGTGCGTACACCCATTGCTGCTCTAACAGGTCCTGCGTGTTTAAAGCCACTGTGATAATTAGGAGCAAATAAAAAACAGGCGCCGCTTTGTTCTATCGATTTTTTGGCTGTTTCGGGCGTCATCATTAAGTTGATGCCAAATGCTTCAAGCAAATCGGCTGAGCCAGATTTACTCGATACACTGCGGTTGCCGTGTTTCGCAACTTTTAATCCACATGCCGCTGCGACTATCGCCGCCGTTGTCGAGATATTAATGGTACTATGGCCATCACCACCCGTGCCAACGCAATCGACTAATGGGTAGGGCATTTTAGGAAATGGTTTTGCAGCAGCTCTAATTGCAACCGCTGCTCCGGCTATTTCGCTAGGTGTTTCACCTTTAATCTTTAATGCGGTTAATACACTGGCTAGTAGCGCCGGTTCAATGTCACCTTGCACCACTTTGCCGAAAAACTCTTCTGCCTGTTGTTGGCTTAAATTTTTACCGCTGATAAGTTGTTCTAACAAAAGACTCATTTTAACTGTCCTTCCCTAATAAATATTCAAAGCTTTGCTTGATCAAAATACTGCCTTTTGAGGTTAACAATGACTCAGGATGAAACTGAAAGCCCAAAACCTTATCCTCTCGGTTAGCAATTGCCATGGGCAGTTGCTGATAATGAGCAATCATCTGTAAATTGTTGGGCATAATTGTTGCGATTAATGAGTGGTACCTTGCTACCGGTAATGGCGAGGGCAAACCGGTAAAGGGGCCTTTGCCATCATGAGTGATGTTTGACGCTTTACCATGAACAATTTCACCTGCTCTATCGACTTTACCACCGTAATGTTCTACCAAAGCTTGGTGTCCAAGACAGATGCCAAATATCGGGTAAGTACCAATACAAAGTTTGATTAACTCCATTAAACAACCTGCATTTGCAGGATCGCCCGGACCAGGTGATAACACTAGAATGACCGGCTCTGTTTCTTGCTGTATTTTTTGATAAATAAATTCTGCCGATACAGTATTGCGATAAATAATTGGCTCAAAACCTAAGGTTTTAAACTCATCAACTAAATTGTAGGTAAACGAATCCAGGTTATCGAGCATATAAAGTTTAGTCGTCATTATTCTGCTCCCATCATGGTGTTTGTATTGGCTTTCGAATGAGCATTTGCAATTTGTACTGCCTTGATCACGGCTTGTGCTTTTTGTCTGGTTTCATCGGCTTCAGCTTGTGGTTCAGAGTCGTAAACGACGCCAGCACCGGCTTGTACATAGGCAATGTTATTTTTGACAAAAGCAGAACGAATAACGATACAAGAATCCATGTCGCCGCCACCGTTAATGTAACCAACCGCACCGCCATAACTACCGCGGCGTTCGCCTTCTACAGTTCGGATTAATTCGGTTGCTTTTACTTTGGGAGCGCCGGAGAGGGTCCCCATATTCATACAAGCTTGATAGGCATGCAGAGCATCTAATTTGTCAGATAAAGTGCCTATTACTCGTGAAACCAAGTGCATCACATGAGAGTAACGGTCAACCTTAAGTAATTCAGCAACATGGCGAGTACCACCTTTAGATACTCTGGCAATGTCATTGCGAGCAAGGTCAACCAACATCAAATGTTCGGCTTTTTCTTTTTCGTCATTTCTAAGTTCAAGCTCAATGCGGCCATCTAAATCTGCGGAGTATTGTCCATTGGGCGTAAATCCTCTTGGACGGGTACCTGCTATAGGGTAAATCTCCACCTGTCTATTTTGCGCGGTAAACTTTAATGCAGATTCTGGTGATGCACCAAACAAAGCAAAATCATCATCTTTCAAGAAGAACATATATGGGCTTGGGTTTGTTTGCTTTAGTGCTTGATAAGCATTTAATGAATCAGTACAGCTTAATGAGAATGTGCGAGAGGGCACTACCTGAAAAATATCACCGGCTCTAATGTGTTCTTTTAAATCTTCGACTTGATTGCAAAACTGTTGATCAGAAATATTCACATCGACAGCGCTTTGACTTGCTTGGGTAAGATCAATTGCCTGGCTAGTCATAGGCGTTTTACAAATTTGTTTTAATTGTTCTAAACGTTGTTCTATTTGCTTTTGACAAACCGTTTGCTCTGAGCCGCTAAACACATTGCCAAGTAATTCAGTGGTTTGCTGTTGATGATCAATAATGATTAATGTTTCAGCTAAATAATATACATAATCAGGACAAGTATTCTTACTCGGTTCAACGCTTGGTAGCTGTTCGCTGATACAAATTAAATCAAAAGCAAAAGCACCACCAACAAATACTGAAAATGGATGCTGTTGTTGGCAACCAATACCTTGCAACTCTCGAAGTACTTGCATGGGATTATCAACTAATAAACGTGACAGCTCATCTTGCTCAGTAACGCTGGTAGAAAAATCAATATCTAGAGAATCGATTGAGGCGTGGTTAATTGTCACGCTTTGTTGGTAACTCGCTTGGGTAAATTGCTGATGTAAAAAGGCAATAATAGCTTGGCCATTAATCGATATTGCGTTGATTGTGACGTTGTTTGCATTGCAAACAATCTTAACGGCGGAGTCAATCAGTAGTAAGCTTTTAAGCGCGCGCTTATCTGAAATTTCGGCTGACTCTAATAACAGGGTATTGCTTTTATCCGCGGTTAAGCTGCGATATAGCATTAGCGGATCAGCTTGGTATTCGGCGTCAACTATGGTGCTGTTGACTAAGCCTAATTTTTGAGTATTTTGATCTGTATTGTTCATGGTTTACCTTACTTTAAATTGTCTTCCCTAAAGGGATTATTTTTGTCATCCGGCGTATAGTGGAAGCAGCCACCAGATAAACCATGTTTTAACGTTATTAATTAACATTTTATGCCTATTCTCTTTTAAGTTTAAGTGATTCTTGGTAATAAGAAATATTCTAAACGAATAAAACGAAAAAACCCGCTTATAAAAGCGGGTTTTTAAAATTTTGCCTACAGCAAAGCTCACAACCCACTATGAAAGGTTATGCCACCACCAAATATTTAATCCGGCTAATTGCTTTGCTTGTTGGAATATCATTTTATAAGTACCAATTTAGTTGGTTTGCACGTAAAATAATTGTATAGCCATAGAAGAACCCAAAACGTCAATGAAGTCAATAGTTAGCGGTCAAATAACCGGCAATAGTTACAAATCGATACGAGTAGACTTCCATAGTCATACAAATTGCTCTGACGGCCGCCTCACACCCAGTGAATTATTGGACAGAGCCAGTAACCATCAAATTGAACAATTTGCCATCACCGATCACGACACCATTGCTGCATACCCTGTTGCTAAACAGCACATTGAAGATAAAAATCTGAACATTAGGCTGATTTGTGGCATCGAAATTTCAACCATGTGGCAAAACCATGAAATACATGTAGTCGGATTAAATGTTGATGAAAACAATCAAGCATTACTCAAACTCATTGCTGAACAGCAACAAGCTCGAGAAACCAGGGCATTGTCAATGGCTGAGAAGCTTGCCAAAGCCGGGTTTGATGATTGTTATAATGATGCGAAAGAGTTAGCCCAAGGCGGTACGATTACTCGAGCCCATTTTGCCCGAGTGCTATTTAATCGTGGTATTGTCAGTACCATGCAAAAAGCGTTTGATAAATATATTGGTAAAGGCAATCGCGCCTATGTAAAACCGTTATGGTGCAGTATTGAACAGGCAATAGATGTTATTAAACAAGCGGGTGGTCAAAGCGTTATCGCTCATCCGATGAAATATGATTTATCAACAAAATGGATAAGACGGTTAATTATTGATTTTGTTGAAGCAAAGGGAGATGCTATGGAAGTAGCGTCGCCGCAGATGAACAACCAGCAAAAACAATTATCAGTTGAGCTGTGCAAACAATATGGATTAAAAGCATCTGTAGGCTCTGATTTTCATTTTCCCAGTCGTTGGACTGAATTAGGAAGAAACTTATCTGTGCCTGATGACCTTGACGTTGTTTGGCAACATTGGAATTAACGAAAGCGTAAAAACTACTAAGCGTAGAAAGGGAATAATATGAGTCAGTTTTTTTACATGCATCCAGATAATCCACAGCCAAGATTATTAAAACAAGCTGTGGCAATTATTCAGCAAGGTGGCGTCATTGTATACCCAACTGACTCTGGCTATGCACTAGGCTGTCATATTGGTGATAAAAAGGCACTCGATAGAATATGTCAAATTAGAGATATTGACAGAGAGCATAATTTTACCCTTATTTGTCGCGATTTATCTGAACTTGCTACTTACTCTAGAATGGATAATTCAAACTTTAGGTTACTTAAGAACAATACTCCCGGCGCGTATACCTTTATTTTTAAAGGGACAAAAGAAGTACCAAAACGCTTATTAAACCCAAAAAAGAAAACCATTGGCATTCGTATTCCCGATAATAAAATCACCATGGACTTACTCGCCGAACTTGGGGAGCCGTTAATGTCTACCACGTTAATTTTACCGGGCAATGATACTGCAGAATTTGATCCTGAAATCATTCGTGATAACTTAGAAAAGCAGGTCGACTTAATATTGAACGGCGGTTATCTAGGTGAAAAGCCAACCACCGTGATAGATTTTACTGAAGATTATCCACAAATCATTAGAGTTGGTGAAGGCGATCCTGAGCCATTCTCTTAATAGAAAATACAAAAATGAATAAAACTACAACAGCAAATACAATCGGCGAAATGGTGCAGCAGGTATTGCCACTTGCTGTCGTCCATGGAGAAGCTGTTGTCGAAAAACCGCAAGATTTATTCATTCCCCCTGATGCGCTAGAAATTATTCTTGAGGCATTTGAAGGTCCATTAGATCTACTCTTATATTTAATACGCAAACAAAAATTCGATATTGTTGATTTACCTATTGCCGAAATCACTAGGCAATATATGGATTATGTTGAGTTGATGAAAGATATAAAACTTGAACTTGCCGCAGAATATTTGGTGATGGCAGCAATTTTAGCTGAAATTAAATCACGTTTATTATTACCTAAAACAGATGTTGAAGATGATGAGCACGATCCTCGTGCAGAACTGATCAGGCGTTTGCAAGAATATGAAGTCATTAAAAAAGCCGCAGAGCAGCTTGAACAATTGCCACGGATGGAACGCGACACGTTTGAAGTATCGGCAAAATTGCCTGATAATTTTAAACCTCGTTTAGTACAGGCTGATGTTGACCTGCAAGAATTAGTGATGGCATTACAAGGTGTAATGAAACGGGTTGCAGCATTTGAACATCACCATATTGAACGTGAACATTTATCTACGCGAGAGCGGATGAGCAAAATTTTAACTCAGTTGAGTTCACAGCAGTATACTGAATTTAGTCAGTTGTTTGATGTAAGCGAAGGCAAACAAGGTGTTGTGGTTACGTTTTTAGCGGTACTTGAATTGCTAAAAGAATCTTTGATTGAGTGTATACAAGCCCAAGTATATGGCCAAATTCAGGTTAAGTTGTGTTGCTAACAATTAATAACAATAAAAAGAACAAAGCATGCCAATAAATACAAAACAAGATCAAGACCTTAAGTTACTTATTGAAGCGATGATATTCGTCTCGCAAGTGCCTTTATCTGTGAAAACTATTCAAGAAACGTTAAGCGAACAGGTAAAGTTAACAAAAAAACGCGTACTAGCTATTTTACATGAGCTGCAAAACGATTATGATGCGCGCGGAATAAGTTTAATTGAAGTAGCTTCTGGTTTTCGCTTTCAAGCAAAAGATCAATATAGCGACTATATTGCTTTATTATTTAAAGAAAAAGCGCCACGTTATTCTCGTGCGTTGCTTGAAACATTGTCATTAATTGCTTATCGCCAACCGATAACCCGCGGTGAAATAGAAGATATTCGCGGAGTCGCGGTAAGTAGTTATATAATTAGAACATTGCAGGAGCGTGATTGGATCCACGTTGTTGGCCATAAAGAAGTACCGGGTAAACCGGCATTGTTTGGCACAACAAAAGAATTCCTCGATTACTTCTCATTAAAATCATTGGCAGAATTGCCTGATTTAATGGAAGTTACTGAGCTCAAAATCGCCGCTGATGGCGAAAGAGCGCCCGTTGTTGAACAAACAACTTAATATAATGAGTTATTGAATGTCTGAAAAATTGCAGAAAGTGCTAGCACGTGCAGGTCAAGGATCTCGTCGTGAGATGGAAACAGTGATCAGTGCTGGCCGTGTAAGTGTCGATGGTAAAGTTGCCTACCTTGGCGATCGCGTAGAAGGTAATGAACAAATTCGCATCGATGGTCATCAAGTAAAAATTGCTGCTGTTGAAGAGCAAGCTTGTCGAGTATTGGTATACAACAAGCCTGAAGGTGAAATGTGTACCCGTAAAGATCCTGAAGGTCGTCCTACGGTATTCGATCGTTTACCACGAATTGATGGTAGCCGTTGGGTAGCTGTTGGCCGATTAGATATTAATACTTCAGGTATGCTGATTTTCACCAATGATGGTGAGTTAGCCAATCGTTTAATGCACCCATCACACGAAGTTGAACGCGAATATGCGGTGCGTGTGTTTGGTGAAATAAATGAAGCTATGCTGCAAACATTGCGCCACGGTGTAAAGCTTGAAGATGGCATGGCAAAATTTGATAAAATCACTTACAAAGGTGGTGAAGGCAGAAACCATTGGTTCCACGTTGTACTTAGTGAAGGTAGAAACCGCGAAGTACGTCGTTTGTGGGAAAGCCAGGACGTTCAAGTTTCGCGTTTGATCCGGGTACGTTATGGTGACTTAGCCATGGAACGCCGTTTACCACTGGGCGGTTGGGTTGAGCTTGGCTTAAAAGACGTTAACTATTATCGTAAACTCGTAAAACTACCTGTTGAGACTCAATCGAAAGTAAAAGTAGATGAGAAAAAAATCGATAATAACAAGAGTCGTAAAATACGCAAAAATGTGAAAAAACATCAGCAACGCATGACTCAAGGTGCACAACAAACACGCCGTAAAAAACGTTAGTATTCAGCAAATACTGTGATTATCTAAAGGGAGCTAATAGCTCCCTTTTTTACATCAGGGACGATGGAATGCCAACTTCTAGTCTGTATTGTTGTCCTAATTCATTAGGACGTAATCCCCGAAGGGCTAATTTATGCGGGCGTTATTTTGATGGATTCGATAAGCACTTTGAATAAACAACAAATGTGAGGCGTGACGTTTGTTTTGCTTATTTAAAAACCAGTCTTGGCTGATAATTTCACGTGCGACTGCAGCTTCAAATATTCTTACCGGGTATTGTTGATAAAAATAATATGCCGCCTGTTGATGACATTCATTATTCGGTAACTCAGCACTACGGTTTTCTTCAAGCTCTTCTGCAACTTTACTTAACAGTTGTGGTTTAATTTCATCATTAAGCCAATCTATAAATTTATTGTATTGTTTTGCCTGATATAAGCGCCACATCATCCAAACTAAAATAGAAATGGCCAAAACTACGATAATGTCGGTCATAAATATGCTTTATAGCAACTCCAGTAAGTAATTGGTCTATTCATTAATGGACTTGGTATTATTATAAAAAGAAGGTGAAGACTACACTTTAAAGTGCGCGCCTTCAAGCATCAATAACTTTGCTTTAATGCCCATGCCCCCAGCATAACCGGTAAGCTTTTTATCACGGCCGATAACCCGGTGGCAGGGGACAATAATGGCTATTTTATTTGCGCCATTTGCTGTACCCACCGCACGAACCGCTTTAGGATTGTTGATATTACTTGCTAGTTGGCCATAATTTATGGTTTTTCCAAACGGTATCTTGGTTAATGCTTGCCATACGTTATTTTGAAATATGGTGCCATGTTGTGATAGCGGCAAATCAAAGCTTTGTCTTGAGCCTGAAAAATATTCAGTTAATTGTTGTTTCGCTTGGGCTAAATGAACTGGTGCGTGTTCATCAGCTAATTGATAATCCTTAGTTATTTCTACAGCTACCTTACCTTGCTGGAATGCAACTTCAATGATGCCTTCGTTATTGGCAATTATGGCAATATCACCACAATCAGTAGTGAGTATGTCGTAGTATTTTTTCATTCTTTCATCTTCTTTTAGTTATTAGTCGCGGATAGTGACTGCCATAAATAAATCGCGGCATAGGCACGCCAAGGTCGCCATGATTCTGCGACTGTTAGTATTTGTTTGGCGCTCAGTTGTTTATCATCATCAATAGCTGTGATGAGCTTTAGTTCATTGCGCAGTTCTGGTTTATTTGAAAGTGCTTTGATTATGCCAAGGTCAGCGGCTGGAAATGCATCGGGTAAGCTTAAGCCGCGCATCGCCATATAGTTTGCTGTCCAGGGACCAATGCCTTTAAGTTCACACAGTGTTTTTTCAAAACGTTCGCTGTCATGTGGGTTATCAAACAATGTCTTGTTAGCAATAAAAAACGCTATCCAAGTATGTAATGTTTGTTGCCTGGTATTTGTTATACCAATATCATCAAAACTCGCGGTTGCCAGCGTTTCTGCGGGAGGGAATAAAATCGATAAACCTTGCGGAAAAGTTGCATCTGAATTTTCATCAGTTATTGGCTTTGAGAATTTTTCAGCAATTCTGCCGGCCAATGTTGTTGCGGCTTTTACTGATATTTGTTGACCTAATATCGCTCTAATAGAAAATTCAAATATATCCCAACAGCCTGGTAGTCTTAACCCCGGGTACGCATCAATAATTGGTTTAAGGGTTGGATGTTTTGCCAGCTGTTTTCTTATTGTGTTGAGGTTACAGTCAAGATCAAACATCTTCCTTACGCGGGTAATTATTTCGGCTAATCTTGAAAAGTCATTTATCCAAATGTCGACAGATAAATAGTTGCCATCATCCGGTTTACTCACTGCAATCCAACCCACGCAGTTATCGATATTAATGGTACGACAGTATGTATCGCTTACCGCCTCTACACCTGGAATTTGACGCGCTTTGAAAAAGCTCAGCATAAGCGGCCAATTGAGTTCGCCGGTGTAGGCTAACTGTAGTTTTAAGTGATTTACTTTTTCTTGTTTACTGCTTTGTCTGATCTGGCTTGGTGTTAATTTATATTGCTGCTTAATATGATCGTTAAAGCTGCGCAAACTACCAAAACCACTGATTAATGCGACATCAGCAAATGCTATTGTTGAGCTGATTAATAAATTACGGGCATTAATTTGCCGTTTTTGATTGATGAACGTATTGGGCGATACGCCTAAATTATCGTTAAAAAGGCGTTGCAATTGGCGTTCACTTAAATCGAGCCTCGTAGCTAAGTCGGCTACTTGTATTTGTGGCTCTATGGTAATTAACGTTAACGCCTGATCGATTGTTTTCGGTAATGGCTGGTTTGGAGATAGCTCGGGTTTACAGCGTTTACAAGGTTGATAACCGTTAAATTCTGCTTGTGCCGCGCTTTGATAATAGCTTACATTTTTTTCATGGGCAGGACCTGCAGGACACGTAGGGCGACAATAAATACCGGTGGTGATAACTGCCGTATAAAACTTACCATCAAAACGAGAGTCTCGAGAGAGTCTTGCTTGCATGCAAACTTGCGGATCTAATTTCATTTAAATGCCAGGTTTTTTAAATTATGGCGTTATCATAAAACAAAAATGTCGAACCTTCTCGCGAAAATCCGACATTATTATAGAAAATATAATAGTTGTTACCGGGGGGAGATCACCAACTGCGAACCCAGGCTGTATCTATATGAACAAAGCCCGAGTTGGGGTAGTAACCAACACCACCAAGCTTTAGTGACTTTGCTGTGTCACGTACAAGTTTTAAGTCAATACCTGGAATAGCAAAATCTATCGCCATACCTTTCATATGAAAACTTTTCTTTGCTACTTTAGTACTTTGGCCCGCTAACATTGCGTTGGTTTTTGGTGAACGATAACCAGAAATAATGTGTATTTCGTTATCAGTGCCTAGGCGCTGTTGAATTTGGTGAAGGAAATTAAATAACCTTCTGTCCATTGGGGCTGTTTCATTTTGACGATGATCGCGTAAGTTTTGATCGAATGCTTTTAACACATCATTTTGATATACACCATTAGCAGAAAAAACGCCTTGAGTTCGTTCACCTGTGTGGCGATTATAAAAAGCTAAGCGCTTTATCGGTTGATCAATATTTAACGAAGCATGCGCTGTTTTACTAAACATAGGGGCAGTTGCTCCAATGGCAACGATGCCGGTTACCTTTCGAAAAAACTGTCTACGATTACGACACACTAAGCTCATACAACCTCTCAGATCAATTACGGTAATAAATTACATGCTTTAAATAATATGAGGTTAGGTTAATAGTTTGTTATAACTATTGCAATAGTATGAATTTTGTACGATAGGGCTCTGCAGGTCAATGAAACCGCTAAGTTGTTATTGGCAAAAGAAATTTTAATTACAATAAAGGGCTAAATAAATTTGTTTTAATTTGTACAAATGAGGCTTTCAGCCTATAAAGCACCGCTTTCTTGCAAAAGTTCATGTATTCTTATCGCTAACTCAGTATATCCCTGCTTATTAAAGTGTACAGAGTCAGACTTTAATGAAGGGCTTCTTAACAGGTCGGCAATAATTTCATCTTCAAACACTAAATTGTATTGTTCAGCAAGTTCATGATAAATATCAGAACTCGATGAAAAAATTGATTTTTCGGGAACACCTATAAGCACAACTTCTATTTCATTTGCTTGAGCAAGTTCAATCATTTGGGCTAGGTTTGCTTTGGTTGTTACCAAATTTTTATTTTGGATAATGTCATTACCACCTTCCAGTAAAACCATTATATCGACAGCGTGTTCGGTTAACAGTTTCGGCAATCGTTTTAAGCCCGCACTGGTTAACTCGCCCGAAACCCCCGCATTAATAACGTCTAAATTGGATAGTTGAGATAAAACAGCAGGGTAAGCATATTGCTCAGTAACCCCTTTACCTGCAGTTAGGCTATCCCCAAACGCTAATATTTTAGCATCGTAGTGTAGTCTTGATAATTTAGCCTCACCACAACTGATTAGTAATAGTAACAGAGTGCTGGATAGTAAAATTTTAGCGATAGAGTTGTTCATGTAGTTTGTATTCCAGTTTGCTCTAATTGGTATTCAGTCCAAATAATGCTTTACATAATGTTAACATCAAGTGATTATATATTTAAGACAATGATTGTCTATCACTAAGAATAAAAGCTTCAGAACCAATGATAAAAATAAAAAATATACATTGGGGAAGAAAACGTGTCATTACAAATTATAAAGGAAAATTCGAGCGCTAATTTTCGAAAAAACCTAATCGCTCAGACTGTTGCCGCCGCACTAGCTGTAACCTCGTTCGCCAGTTTTTCGGCAGAAGAAACCTCTGTTGAAAAAGAAGATCTTGACGACATTATTGTCGTCACCGCGCAAAAACGTACTCAAAACGTCATGAAAGTGCCGGTAACAGTAGATAGCATCTCCGCCGAAACCATCAAACAAAGTGGCTCAATTATGTTGAGCGATATTGATAAGTTTATTCCAGGTTTTGAGTTCGGTGATGGTGATGTTACTCAGGCCGGCGTAACCATGCGTGGTATTTCCAGTCCTAACATTAGCGTTGGTGGTGACCCGTCTACTGCAACATTCTTCGACGGTGTATATATGCCTCGTGCCGCACAAAACGTATTGTTTTCTGATATGCAACGCGTTGAAGTGTTAAAAGGTCCACAAGGTACGCTTTTTGGTAAAAATGCCGCCATGGGTGTTGTTAGTATGATCCCTAATGCACCACATGCTGATTTTGAAGGCTTTATTAAAGGCACCGCTGGCACTGACAACTTACAACGTATTGAAGGTATGATTAACTTCGCTATTACCGATAATGTGTATGTTCGTATGAATGCATTAACCAATACTCAGGATGGGTTTGCAGATAACGTTGCCGATTCTCCACTTAATACCGGTGAAAAAGTTTGGGATGACAGTGAAAAAGATCATCAAGCCGCACGTATTGCCGTTAAATGGGACGTGAGTAGCAGAACCAATGTTCAACTTTCTTATGATTGGGATAAATTGGATCAAGGACCTCCAGGGGCAATTGGTTTAAGTGAATACGCTGAAAATCCAAGAGACCCGTTTGCAGATACATTTGCCAATGATGTGGTAAATGGTGGTGAAAGCCGAGATATGACCGCAACAACATTGAAAATTGAACACGAGTTTAATGATCAATGGTCAATGAAATTAATCTCAAGTTTTCGAGAATGGGAAACGAATAACCGTATTGATGAAGACGGTACTCAGGACATCTCGCGTTATTTAGATACTGATAACCATGAAGACTCAGATATTTTCTATAATGAGTTACAAATCAACTATAACACTGACTCATTTAACTATGTGGGCGGTGTAACTTACTCAAAAGAAAACGTTCATCAGACTACGTTTATTAATACCACAACCGATACCGTTACCCGTTTACTTTCTGATCAGTTTAATGCCGAGATTGAATCTGGTGTAAGAGATGAAATTTCTGGTTTGATTGGTATACCAGCAGACCAAATTCCTGATTCATTTGTTGACCAGGCAATGCAGGGCTTAGGTTTGCCATTAGAGCATACATGGAATGCAGATCAATGGGTTAGTGCTTTAGAAGTAATGGGCGAAGCTGATAATGTAATGGCTTATTTAGCCAGTTTAGGTATGGTCCCTCCGGGAACACCATTAACAGCTGATTTTGTTCGTGCTACAGGTGATGTTACTTACGATGTAGTTTCTGCCGGTATGGGAATTGCTGAAATATTTGGTCCTAGTTATAGCGGTATGATGTGGTCAGAGAACTTTATCAATAATGGTGAATTTACCAGTTACGGTATCTATTCTGATTTTGATTTTCAATTAACTGATCAATGGAATGTATTTTTTGGTCTGCGTTACTCTGAAGATGATAAAGACTTTTCATGGGAAGTAAGCGAAACCCAATTTGCTGAAGTTCGTCCAGGTGTAAGCAATGTATTATTCCCTGCACGTGATGAGTTATGGCAATCAAAATCTTGGAGTAAAACTACTGGCCGTGTAGGTACCGGTTATCAGATAAATGATGATCATATGGTATTTGCCTCGGTTGCAACTGGTTATAAAGCTGGTGGTTTTGATTCTTTAGCATCGCCTCATAGCGAAAGCGATGGCTCAATTATTATTGACCCAGAAACTGGTGAAGTAGTTGATGTTTCATTTGACCCTGAAGAATCAGTGAATATTGAACTTGGTTATAAAGGCGTGTTGTCAGATAGCTTGAGAACAACATTCTCGTTATTCCATAATATTCTTGATGATCAACAAACAAGTCGTAGTTCAAAACAACCTGACCAAGCGCAAGCATTACCAACTATTGTTAACCAAGATGTAGAAATTGATGGTTTTGAACTTGGTATGGATTGGCAAGTAACTGAAACATTTACTACAGGCTTTGTTACAGAAGTACGTTCAACTGATACAGAAACTGAAGAGTTTTATAACGATTCAGGTACATTGATCCCTGCAGGTAGCAGCAGTAGTGATACCAATACATCATATACCCTTAAAGCTGACTGGATCCCTGATCTTGGCTTTGGAACAACGATTATTCATGTCGATTATGTATTTAGAGAAAATGATCGTGGTGCAATTATTGGTGAAGATGATTGGGTTAATGATATTCCACACTACTTTGATGATACTGAGCTATTAAATGCCCGTATTTCTTGGATAAGCGATGGCGAAAGTATTGAAATTGGCCTATGGGGTAAAAACTTAATGGACAATCGTTACAGTGGTGGACCAGGTGGTCGTACTAAAGATATTTTAGGTACAGGCTATACAAGTGTAAATAGAGGTATGGAAGCTGGTATTGATGTTAAATACTCGTTCTAATTCGTAGCTTTAATAGTGTATTAATAAACCACCGATAGGTGGTTTATTTTTTTGAGCATTAGAAAAGACAAAGCCCTAATATTTTTCAATATCAGGGCTTGCTTAAATATGACCATCCTTGGTACTCACTATTTTAAAAGTCTTCAGAACTATAAATTCTGCTCCACCCAAAAGAAAATTTAAGTGGTAAGACCTTAATAATCTTTCAAATTAACAATCGGTTGTCAACCTATTAAACGATTATTTCAAATGGCTGTTTGAAAAATAGACTAAAAAAGTCGGCGGTTAACCTTTTGTTAACAAGTGCTGTTTAATAATTACTAGCGTGTCGATGATGGCGGTGATAATCTTAGCGACAATATAATAAATTCTAAAACTTGATGATAAATCTCTCTTTCTCTGGCCTAACTTTCTTTTTTGCTTTGTTTGCTTTTACGCAAATTATTATGGCATTTATGCTTTTGTTGCCTAAGGCAAAAGATAATGAACAAGTAAAATTGTATTGCGCTCTAATGCTATCCGCAGGCTTTTATTTACTGCCAAGTATTTTTAATGCCATTACACCCGTAAGCGTTATTTGGTGGTTAACATTTTTTGCCAGTAATTTGCTGCCAGGTGTTTTCTTTTTGGTTGGTTTAAGTGTGTTTAGCGATCATCATAATATTAAAACCAAACATTATGGCTTTGCTGTTACACCTGCGGTAATTCTTTTTATCGCCAAAATAATAGAAATGTCAGGTATTAGCCCGGCTGACTTGAGCATCACCGTAATGAAAAATACAGCTTTGATGGTTGATATGGCCTTAGTAGGATTTGCTTTATTATTCGCGATAAAATGCTGGCGAAATGACTTGGTAAAAGAGCGTCGTATTATTCGCGGTGCAGTAATTAGCTTAACCGCTAGCTACATTATTTTAGTCATTATATTAGGGCAAGTACTACAAATAAACTGGCCATGGTTAAATACCGTTGAAATGTTAATGTTGGCTGTATTAATCAGTGGTCTCAATTTTTATTTATTTACGCCAAGGTTAGCCAGTTTGTTTGAACCTCCTAAGCCTAACGCAATCGTTGAACCACCCGTTGAGTATAAAAAAGAACTGGCAAAACTTAATAGTGCCATGGCAGAAGAATGTTTATATCGACAAGAGGGCATTACAATTTCTAAACTGGCAAGCCATGTTGCCATTCAAGAATATAAGTTAAGAACAATCATTAACGGCGCATTGGGTTATCGAAATTTTAATGACTTTCTAAATCATTATCGAATCGCTGAGGTTAGTGAAAAATTGATCAGTGATACGCATAAATCGACACCAATTTTAACGTTGGCATTAGAAAGTGGCTTTCGTTCACTCAGTTCGTTTAATAAAGCATTTAAAATGACTCATAACGCTACACCTAGCGAATTTCGTAAGATTAACCATCCTAATCAATAAATTAATCAGCTTTTTTTAATAATCCGTCAGCTTTTTATAGAAATAAGTAAGCATCTTTGATGCAATTTATTATAAGGTAAGTTAACTGAGATTAAGTTCTTACCTAATTTATTAAAAGAGCGCTGCCAATGAAAAATTCTTCACAATCCTTAAGTAAATTTTTGTTCATTTTTATCGCGTTTATTTTCTCTTCTTACTCTGTTGCAAATGGAGATATAAAAAAAGGTGAGCAACTATACCAAGCTTGTATAAGTTGTCATGGTGATAAAGCCCAAGGAAACGACGAGTTAAATGCACCTACACTAGCCGGTCAATATCAGTGGTATTTGTCGGCACAATTACAAAATTTTAAAAATGGTAAACGCGGTGCTAAACAATCTGATCAGGCAGGACAACAAATGGTTGCCATGGCTAACCTGCTAACTGATGAAACAGCAATTGCAGATGTAAGTAGTTTTTTAGCATCTTTGGACAAAGTAAAAACGGCAGAAACGTTACCAGCAGATTTACGTAATGGCGATAATAAATACAATGCAGTTTGTGGTGCTTGTCATGGTAAAGATGCACAAGGTAATGAAAATCTAAAAGCCCCTAATTTAAGTATTTTGTCATCAAAATATTTAACCACTCAAATTAAAAACTACCGTACATCCAGTCGGGGCTATCACAACGATGACAAATATGGTCGTCAAATGAAAATGATGGCAGGTACAGTTCAAAATGATGCTGACCTTGCCGATATTGTTGCATTCATAAATACACTGCCAATTAAATAAATAATGATCATTTTTAATCCAACCCGTCTTGCTTTGCTGTTCAGCTTTGTTGTTTTTACATTGTCTTTTAATGTAAATGCCGAACCTGATTTAACGCATAATTCAGACTCTGCATTTAAGCTGAAACAAACCTGCCCAGCAAGCTTTGAATTGATGGAAAATGGTACTTGTGAATTAAGGAACATGTATCAATTTTACAATTCTGTGCAAGGCCGAGGCTTAGGTGGCACACAAACATCATTGCCTAAACATCGCGATGGCTTTACTCCTGCTCAGATTGATTTAGGTCGATACTTATTTTTTGATCCGGCACTCTCTAAAGATAACAGTATATCCTGTGCCAGTTGTCATCAGCCGGATAAAGGCTTTAGTGATGATTTAGATAGAAGCATAGGAATTACCGGTGAAAAGGTTGGCCGTAGTGCGCCAACATTGTGGAATGTCGCATTTTTAGATAAGTTTTTCTGGGATGCCCGTGCCGATACATTAGAAGAGCAAGCTGTTGGGCCTTTGTTCGATGCCAAAGAAATGGGAAACTCACCAGAGCACCTGTTAAAAACATTGAATGCAATTCCTCAATATTTAGCAATGTTTAACGTTGCTTTTCCTAATAGCGACGAGATAACGATCACTAACATCACCAAATCATTAGCGGCATTTCAAAGTACGCTAATTTCATTAAACTCGCGTTATGACAGGTATGCCCATGGTTATCATGAAGCGCTTAATGAAAATGAGATCAAGGGTTTAAATATTTTTCGCTCATTTGTAGCACGCTGCGCAGAATGCCATCAACCACCATTATTTACCAACAATCAAGTTGCCGTCATAGGTACACCAGAGGCAGAAGGTTTGCCATTTGATATTGGCGCAGAAAAAACTTTTAATAATAAAAAGAACCGTGGCGGCTTTAAAGTTCCAACGCTGCGCAATATTGCCAAAACAGCGCCGTACATGCACTCGGGAGCAATGAAAGATTTGCGGGAAGCTACAGAGTTTTATAATAAAGGCCGTGGTCACGCTATACCTGAAGGTGAAGATTTGCTGATCCATTGGCATATCTGGGAGCCTGACTTACAAGATAAAGAGCTTGATTTAATCGTCGAATTCTTACAAACCTTAACCGATGAAAGTTTAACGCCACAATTACCAAAAAGATTACCTTCTGGGTTACCGGTCATTGATGCTGATTATGCAATGCAGCAGGCAAAACATAACATACAACAAAAACAACAAAAACAACAAAGTATACACACAGAGAGTGGAGATGAAGATGAGTAAAGGCAAAATTTTAGGTGCCGTGTTAATCGCTGGCGCGTTTGCTGCGGGGAGTTATTGGGGCGGATTAAATAGCGCTGCAGTTATAACATCAAGTAGTGGCGGTGCAAGTTTTAGTGGCGGTTATGATGCATCTAAGGATGCTGAACTAGGCGCTGACACTGTAGTCATTGAAGAAATGAAAGGCGAAGTAAGAGTTGTTAATGATGGCGAATCTATCATGGCAGCAGTTAAGGCAGCTAATCCTGGTGATACCATTCAGGTAATGCCTGGTACTTATCATGAAACGGTATATGTTGATAAAGAAAATATTTCTATTGTTGGTGTGATAAAAGAAGGTGCTCGCGCAACAATGGATGGTAAAGGCGTACTTAATGATGCTGTACTTTACTCTGGAAATAATTTCTTGATTGAGAATATGAAAATTACTGGATACAAAGGTAATGGGATTATGGGGCAAGCGGGTAATAACTTTATTATTCGTAATAACTTAATTGTGGATACCGGCGTGTATGGTATTTTTCCGCAATTGGGTAAAAATGGTATTGTTGATCACAACATCATTTCTGGTATCGAAGATGCAGCAATTTATGTTGGTATGAGCGATAACATTCAAGTGTCATATAACGACGTATTTGAAAGTGTTGCCGGTATTGAAATTGAAAACTCTCGCCACGCCATTGTTGAAAGTAATTATGTGCACAATAACACTGGCGGTATTTTAGCCTTTGTAACGCCAGGTTTACCTATCAAAACAACCTATGATGTGATTATTCGTAATAACTTTGTGGTTGATAATAATCATAAAAACTTTGCCATCCCAGGCTCTACAGTAGGGATGATCCCGGCAGGCTCTGGTATTGTAATTTGGGCAGGGGATGATGTAATTGTTGAAGGTAATATTATTACTAACAACAAAACTGCAGGTATTCTTATTGCCGGTCATAATGATTTTGGTAAAGGATCAAACGATCCTGAGTCTGAGCCTAACTCAGATCGCACCATGATTTTAGACAACTTTATGATGAACAATGGTCACGATACTATTGATGAAGTAAAAGCATTATTACTTACTGAACTGAAAACCGGTAATGCCGACATTATTAATGCTGGTTCAGGAGTTGATAGTTGTATCATTAACCGACATCGTTATGTAACAGCAGGTATAAATGGTTGGAAAGAGTGTGATTTCACCAACACCAAAGATATCAAGACCTATCTTTTGGATAAACCTGTACCACCGCGTGTAATTGATAAATCAGAGTCAGGTAAAATTGCTTACTTAGGTGTTTGTACCGGTTGTCATACCTATACCGATCGAATGATTGGCCCTCCGGTAAATATTATCCAAGCATTGTATATGGATAACCCAGAAGGTATTGCGGAATATATCGCCAAACCAACTAAAAAACGTGAGGACTATCCTGAAATGCCACCACAAGATTACTTGGATGAAGAAACACGATTAGCGGTAGCTAAATATATGCTTTCTCGAAAGAACTAGATAACAAAACACTTAAAATAAGGCCGGTTGTTTGCTGAAACAATCGGCCTTATTATTTTAGAAACGAGAAACGAGAAACGAGAAACGAGAAACGAGACATATACCTGGAGTGACTCTGGTTGTTCCGAATTTATTCAGACGTTATTCACGATAAAACTAGTTAACGCACTTCGCCATAAACATAAGTATCATGCCAAACGTCTTTAATACGATACTCCTGTCGCATCAATCCTTCCCGTTGAAGTCCTATGGCTTCCATAACTTTCCAACTACCTGTATTGCCGGTATTGCAAAAAGCACATACTCTACGCATACCAATTTTATTGAATAAAAACTCTTTTACCGCCATTGCACCTTCACTGGCGTAACCTTTATTTTGATTTTCAGGGGATATTAAAAAACCAATTTCCGCATTCAAACTATGTTCATGAATAAACCTAAAAGAAAAGCAGCCAATTTGCTGTTTGCTTTTCTTATCAACTGCAATCAGCATTGTCCATTCCATATCTTTAGCTTGCCAAGGTGCTAACAGAGAGTTGAAAAATTGTTCTGCTTCCTCATCACTCAGTATTTCTTTCACGTGATACATAAGCTCTGGATCTTGTTCAAGGGGAATTATAAATTGTCTATCATCTTCCTGTGCAGGCCTAAGCTCCAGCCTTTCGGTGAACAAGGTTTCAACAGCATAAGTTGATTTTAATGTCGGTTTGTTATCCATGTTTGTTTGTATCTAAATTTAATATGTTAATAACTTATTACAAAATAGCTGTGATTTTAAGTTAAAGTTTAGACATACTTGCAGTTTACTAAGCCAACAATTTCATTTTAAGGATTGAAGATGTCTAAAACAGTAGTGATTACCGGCGCAAATCGCGGCATAGGTTTTGCTTTTGCAAACCTTTATAAATCTCGTGGTGAACATGTTATTGCGCTGTGTCGCAAAAGTTCTACTCAACTTGATGCTTTAGGTGTCAGGGTTGTTGAAGGTGTTGATGTAGCTACCAATCAAGGTCTTGATGTTATGGTGCAAGCATTAACTAACTTGAGCATTGATATCTTGATTAATAATGCAGGAATTTTACGTGATGAAACTTTGTCTGACTTTAACACTCAAACAATAACAGAGCAGTTTTTAGTCAATGCCATTGCACCAATTCACGTATGTCAAAAGTTGCAGGATAATTTGCACGCAGGCAGTAAAATTGGCTTAATCACCTCTAGGATGGGCTCAATAGCCGATAATACATCCGGTGGGCGCTATGGTTATAGAATGAGTAAAGCTGCATTAAATATTGCAGCTGTGTCATTGGCTAAAGACTTAACTGAAAAATCTATCGCCGTTGGAATTTACCATCCAGGATACGTACAAACAGATATGGTAAATCATGGAGGTGATATTTCTGCAGATGAAGCAGCACAGCGTTTAGTCGGCTTAATTGATAACCTGTCTATGGACAATTCTGGTGTGTTCTTCCATTCAAATGGCGAAGCATTACCATGGTAATTACAAAGGTAAGAAATATAAAAATGGCAAATAAACGTTTACACAACTATTTAATACAAGTTTTAATTCTAACCAGCATAGCGTTTGGCCCTAGCGCTTTTGCCAGAGATTTTTATGAATTTTCTCATTTTCAATTGAATGCACCATTTAATATAAGCCAAGAGCCCATTCGAGCTAACTTATTACCTAATACTGGCAAAGAAATCATTTTAATCGGTGAAAAGGATAAAACGCCACAGTTGGCAATATTTGCTTTTGTTGAACAGGATAAGCAATATAAACTTGTATTAAATGTCGAGTTATCAAAGTCTTATTTCGCTTTTGATGTTAGCGATGAAAACTCTACGGGTGAACAATCTCTTTATTTTCTTGCCACTGACAAAGTGGTTCATTTTAAGCCAGAGCTTAAGCAACCCTTTGTTGATTCAGTAAGTGTCAGTTCAATGTACGTTAACCAAGACGCTGATTATTTAAAACAGGCTAACTTTGTTACTGATTTAAATGATGATGGTTTAAGTGATGTTATTTTGTCAGGCTTTAGCAGCTTAAATATTTACTTAAACCTTGGTAATGACGAATTCCTTAAGCAAAGTTTACCTATTAATCCCACCGTTGAAATTTTTGATGGCAGCGTAAGTTATACTGAAAAACCTTACTATCTAATTGATACCAACTTCGATCAACATAAAGACATTGTTATCGGTGGAGATGGCGAGTTGTTAGCATTTACTCAAAATAACCTCGGTCACTTTTCAACTGAGTCAACATCAATCTCGGTTAATAAAGAAATCACCTCAACTAATTGGTGGGATTCTCGTGGTGCAGATGGAAAAAATTTAGATCAAAGCGACTTTTCACACCGAACCGTTGATACCCTTAAAGATATTAATAATGATGATATTCCCGATCTTATTGTTCGTTTTACCCAAAGCTCTGGGGTGTTAGATAAAAGTAATGACTATGAAGTGTACTTAGGTAAAAACAACGACGGTGCATTAATTTATGGTGACAAGGCAGATACGGCAATTCAGTCAGAAGGCACATTAGCACAGTTGGATTTTGTTGATTTGAACAGCGATGACCGACATGAAGTAATGGCCTCATCGTTTGATATTTCGGTATCACAAATTATTGGTGCGCTACTTACTGGTAGCGTAGATCAAGACGTTCTTATATTTGCGTTAGATTCAAAACAACGATATCAGCAACGTATTAGTGAACAAGTTGAAATGAAGTTTAGTTTAACGTCAGGTAAAAGCGGCGCTCCTGTTATCAAATTAGCTGATCTTGATGGCGATGGGGCGAAGGAGCTTATTTTATCTGATGGAGAAAATCAGTTAAAGATATTTCCAGGACTGAAAAAAGGCAATATATTACATAAACAGTCGCAAATGCTGGATATTCGCTTACCACAAAATGGTGTGCTGTTAACCAGTGATGATTTAAACCAGGATGGTAAAGCAGAGTTGATTGTGCGTTACGATAGCGAAGATGGCGCAGAAAGACGAAACCGTTTGCTGATCTTACAAGCTAAATAAAGGTACTGTGTGTCAAAAAGTTCGTCGTCAGTGATTAATCCTAATTATCAAAGAATATGGCAAACGGTTCTTTGTATCCCTAAGGGAAACGTTGCAAGTTACGGTCAAATTGCTGATTTGGCTGGTCTGCCAGGGAAAGCTCGGCTCGTGGGCCGTGCTCTAGGTTTTGCACCTAAAGAGCTAAATGTGCCGTGGCAGCGAGTAATTAACTCTCAAGGTAAAATTTCATTTCCAATTGGCAGCGAATACTTTGATAAACAAAAACAGTTACTGCAATCTGAGGAGGTTGTGGTGCTAAATGGTCGAATAAAGCTGAAAGAGTTTCAATGGCAGCCCGACTTAACTGAGCTGCTGTTTACCCTGCAATATTGATATCCTTCGACTATTCATACATAGAGCAGTAGCCTGGTTGTTGTTCTACCTGTTGAAGCCAATGTTGAATGTGTGGATAAGGTGACAAATCAATTCCTCCTTCATCGGCTACATGGGTATACGCATAGAGCGATATGTCGGCAATAGAATAGTTATTATTCACGAAAAACAAATTTTTAGATAAGTGCTCTTCCATAATATCCAATGCTTTATAACCCGCTATTTGTTTTTGCTTATACTCGCTGCGCCGTTCTTCAGGTAAGCCTAAATACTTTTCAATAAAGCGGGCCACAGCAATGTTAGGTTCGTGAGAGTATTGCTCAAAGAACTGCCATTGCAGCACTTTAGCTCGATTTAATGGCTCACTTGGGAGTAAGGCTGTATTGTCAGCTATGTAATTTAAAATAGCATTAGATTCGGTTAATACCTCTCCCGATGACAATTCAATAATTGGGATTTTTCCGTTAGGGTTTTTTGATAAAAAATCGCTTGTTTGTGTCTCTTTTTTAAGAATATCTAATTCAACCCAAGTGTAATCTAGACCTAAGTTGGTACAAACTAACTTTAACTTGTAGCAGTTCCCTGATTTGCTATCCCCATAAATTTTCATTATTCGCCCTTTAATGTACTCGCTATATCTCTAATTTACGTTTAAAGCGACTAAAAAACAATTATTCCTAACGGATGAAATGTTTATTAAATGAGCAAATGATTTGCTTGTTATTACTTGTTTACTAAAGAATTTGTACTAATGTTTAATCACCGCATTACTAAAGTTAATTTAGTAATCACACATAAGGTTGTAACTAGGAAGTAGGGAATGTTCTTGTGTGTAATGTAAAATGGAATAAATAAAATGTACAAAAAAATAGTTATAAGTGTAATAACAGCATCATTTCTAATGGCAAGTAACGTTAGTGTCGCAGAAGATGGCAAACGATATGATAAAAGTGTCACATGGAAAAATGTCGTAAGAGTAAACTATAAGCCTGGTAAGCGTGACGAAGCGTTAAAAATTATTAGCGATTACTATCGTCCTGCTACTGAAAAAGCAAAAACACCTGGGCCTGAAGTTGTAATGGAACTACAAACTGGTGATTATGATCTACTTGTAGTGTGGCATATGGAAGGTGGTGTAAATGATTTAACGTGGGAAAAAGGTCCTCATGGTAAAGCATGGCGAAGCGCGTTAAATGACATCGCTGGTGGTGAAGATAAAGCCCAAGCAATAATTGAAAAGTACATCAGTTACGTTGATAATGCTGATAATGATATTGCCCTAGTAAGGTAGTAGGCCAATAGCCGCTGATGCGCATACCGGCAATCCGTGTATTGCTCTAATCTACAACATCCATGTTGGAAATGCGCTCGCGGCATTCATTACATCTATAAATTCCAGCTTGAATAATGCTATTTACAAAATGCCTTATTACCAATTATTTTGAACGCTGGTGTGCCATTAACTAACGTGTCTCTAGCAAATATTGTTTCGCATTGTGGGCAAATACATGGCACCAACGTAAAGTCCTCAACGATGCGTTCTTTGAAACATTTAAGCAATGCACCTTTCCCACCTTTTTTATATTTGAATAGCTTAAATTTACAGTTGTTGCAGTAAATGTTCACGCTTTTACTGGGTAGTTTTTTATTAGGTTTTGCCATTTAATTCCCACTGAAATCCAGCACTTTGAATACTAAAGGGTATATAATAAGCGCTCTTAAAGGTGATTGGTACTAGTGTGTTGGATAGAGTAAAGCAAAAAGCAGGGATATTTGTTAAAGGGAATGTAGATGGTGACGCTGTTATTATGCTGCATAGCTCATTAAGCAGTAGTTTGCAGTGGCGAACACTTGAAACTAAATTAAGTGAAGACTACTTAACCATTAACATTGATTTACTAGGTTATGGCAGTGCACCAAAAGTGGAACAGCCTGAAGGCTATACGTTAGCAACAGAGTATAGTCGCATCATGAACGCAATAGAAAGTGTTATAGGTAACAAGCCTTTTCATTTGGTTGGCCATTCATTTGGCGGAGCTAATACTTTAAAAATAGCAGTACAAAACCCCGAAAGAATTTTAAGCCTAAGTATGTATGAGCCAGTAGCATTTCACCTACTCGAAGAAGGAACGCAAGCTAGAAAAGAAGTGCTTGAGTTTGCCCATATTGTTGCAACTTCATCTGATGAACAAGCCGCACGACACTTTACTGAAACTTGGAATCGAAAAGGTTTTTTTGACAACTTACCAACTAAAGTACAACAACTGATGGTTCGTGATATTGACAAGGTTAATTTAGACTTTATTGGTTTAATCTCTGAAAAATACACACTTGATGATTGTGCTAAAATTTTAGCCCCTGTGCTGTTAATGCATGGCTCACATAGCCAAGAAATCAGCGGAGAAGTGATCAAACGCTTATTAAAGGTTGTACCCAATGTGACTGAGTGTGAAATACAGGCTGGTCATATGGCGCCAATAAGTCATGCTGAAGAAGTTGCCGATATTATCATTAATACTATACGTGTTTAAATGGGTATTACTTATGACTTATAGCAAGCTATAAGCCGATCCTTACCCACTTTTGCCATTGTAAGTTCTCTTTTTTATACAAGCGCTTTAAGCTTCTATACAGCGCTTGAAACTCAACAGTGTCGACGATTAAAAACAAAATCCAGGCGACAGGAGAAATGATAAGTAAATTTCTATGGAAGTGTTTTTTAGAATCAAAGAAAATTTGCAATGTAATTATTGTTGTCATTAACGTTATCAAAAACACTAAAGGAAAATAATCATTACAAACAATGGTGTACGTGAAAAAGACAGCAAGCACGAAGACTTCAATAAGAAGAATAAACTCAGCATAAACAGCAATTGGTAATAGTAACCAGGTTAAATATTTACTGTGTTGTTTACTGCGACTAAAGAATAGATTTTGAAATTTAAACAAGGTTTGAAAGCGACCAAATTTCCAACGCAACCGTTGATCACACAAACAGCGCCAATTCGATGGACCTTCGGTATAGGTAACAGCATCCGCAGCATACCTAGTTTTGTAACCAGCCTCTAAAATACGAGTCGACATTTCAATATCTTCGGTGACAATATCAGTACAAAAATCACCGACTTCCAGTAATACATTTCGGCGATAGGCTGCAGCGGCCCCGCCAATGATAAACACAGAGTTAAAGACAGAGTCGGCACGTCTTAAGAAAAAACCACAAAGATATTCAAGTTGTTGAATTATTTCTATCGTTTTAGACTTGTTACCAACAATTACGTTACCCGCAACAGCAGCAACCTGTTCACAATCGAAACGTTTAACGGTATTGCTGATCGCTTTTTTATCCATTAAACAATCACCATCAATCGTCATGATGATGTCGTTAGTCGCCAATTTTAACGCCTTGTTAAGCGCTTTCGCTTTCCCACCATTTTCTAGTCTAAGATATTTAATTGTCGCTAGACAGTTGTCAGTTTCATCTTCAATAAATTCACTAACAAGTTTATGGGTATTATCGGTAGAGCCGTCATTTACAATGATGATTTCTAATTGCTCATAGTGAGTATTTATCACAGATTGCAATGTTTTAATAATGCCAACTTGTTCGTTATATGCAGGGATAATGACGGATACAGAAAGGGCAGAGGCGTTGTTAAGTTTGTTCTTTTTATGCTGAGCTTTTTCTCTAAAGCTATAAAAAGGCAATGCAATTAACTGAATGATGTATTTGCTTAATACTGGCAATAACAATATAAATACAAAAACTCTGGCTAGTGCTAAATCTTTATTATCTTGAGTAATATTTGTTGCCGCTAAATAAAATACCGCGATAGTAATAATATAAAGAATACTCAGCAGCAGCAGATTTTTCTTGCTCGGTGTATGACAATTTTTCATAAATTCTCTGTAAAACATGACCAGGACTGCAATCGTAAAAAAAATGTTAAATTGCTGTTACGTGCAAAAGTATGCCAGTTATTCACCGTATGTAAACATTTAATTTTATTGATGCTGATGCCTAGAGGCCGCAGTATTACTGAATTTGTGATACATTTGTGCAATTACGATTTGCAGTTGATTGATTAAAAAATTGGATAGTCGATAATCTGTTGAATTGCTTATGTCTATGTAAATTAGACATAAATTTATTTATAAACACAAAAAAGCCCAGCGTAAGCTGGGCAAAATGGTATAGGGAGATGTAGTGCCAATATTTACATTATTTGTAAATTTGGACTTTTTTGCGCGAGCAAGTCAGACCTTATTCAGAGTTACCTTCTAGAAGGCTTTTTCCATTAATAGCAATTTTACGTGGTTTTAATGCTTCAGGAATTTCTCTTTCTAAATCTATATGTAATAAACCGTTTTCCATGTGTGCTGAAATGACTTTAACGTGATCAGCAATTTGGAACTTTCTTTCAAAGTTACGCTCGGCAATACCTTGATAAAGGAATTTTCTAGTTGTATCTTCTTCACTAGAAACTTTGGTTCCGGTTACAACTAATGTATTGGCTTTCGATTCAATATCGAGTTCGCTTTCAACAAAGCCTGCCACTGCCATAGTGATTCGATATTTATCTTCGGCAATAGATTCTATGTTGTAAGGAGGATAAGCAGGTTGTTTTTCTGCTTTAGTGGCTTTGTCCATCATTGACGCTAAGTGCTCTGCACCAATAAGTGAACGGTAAAGTGGGCTGAAATCTTTAGTAATTGTACGCATAGTCATATCCTATTATTTAGCAATATGTTGATTATTAAATCTCTGCGATCTATATAAAATAGTGATTTAATAAATATAAAGTGCCTTTCATTAAGAACAGGCGGTTAATGTTACCAATTGAATATTTATCAACTTGGCTGTTGTAGACCCTTTACGGCGACTACAATAAATAGATGCGGACGGATGTTTTATTTTCAAGAGAAAATATAAATAAATTTAAAATAAATTTTCATTTTGAAGTTAAGTTTATGAAAAATAAGGAAATAAAAATGAGTGGAAATATCGATAAAGTTATCAACTTTTGGTTTGGCAATATAACTGATCAACTTTCCCCCGTTGAAAAACACAAACTTTGGTATCAATCAACGCCTGAAGATGATGAAAATATTCGTAGCCAGTTTGAGCATTTATATGAACAAGCATTTCATGGTTTGTTAGCAAACTGGCTTGAGTCGGCGAAAGGCACAATGGCATTAATTATTTTGCTCGACCAAATGCCCAGAAATATGTACCGAGGTACAGATAGGGCGTTTTTAAGCGATCATTTAGCTTTAGATTACTGCTTAAAAGGATTATCAAAAGGTTATGACCGACAGTTACAGTTGGTTGAGAGAGCGTTCTTTTATCATCCGCTAGAACATGCTGAAAACTTAAAAATGCAGCAGGTTTGTGTAATTGAGTTTCAACGTTTACAGCAGGTATATCAAGGAGATGCACAGCAAGAGTTTATTCGTGGCTCATTAAACTATGCTAAACAACATCTTGAAATTATCGAAAAGTTTGGACGTTTCCCGTATCGGAATAAAGTATTAGGACGAGAGTCTACAGCAGAAGAATTGGAGTTTTTGAAGCAGGGCATTAATTTTGGTCAAGCAGGTAATTAGATAAAACAACTAACTACCTGCTGGATAACAGCTTATTTAGTTAATAAGCTGTTTGCTTCCTTTACGGCATTTAGCGCAGCATCATAATCTGGGTGGGTAGAAATATCTGCAACTAACTCTTTGTAAGAGATTTTCCCGGTATTATCGATTACAAAAATAGCTCTGCTCAGTAGCCCCATATCTTTGATCATTAGGCCATATTTAGCGCCAAAATCACGCCAAACAGAGTCTGAAAGTACCTTTAAACTTTCTACACCTTCAGTTGAACAAAAGCGTTTTTGCGCGAACGGTAAGTCATTACTAATTGTTAATATAGCAACGTCTTCAGGTAGGTTTGCTACTTCTTCATTAAATCGCTTTGTTTGCAATGAACACACACCAGTATCCAAGCTTGGTACAACTGAAATTAATACCGTTTTATTAGCAAAGTCAGTTAAAGTTATCGGGGCGAAACGATCATTAACCACTTTGAAATCAGGCGCTTGTTCACCAACATATACTTGCTTACCGATTAATGTGATCGGTTTGCCGCCGGCAACCACTAAACCAACGGTTTCGTTTACAACCGGCTCTGCAGCCATCACTGAACAGGAAAGCGCAGTAGCTAAACATAGGGTCATTATTTTTTTCATAGTCATTCTTTTATGTAATCTAAGTAATTATTTAAATTTTAACGTTTATTAGTCACAGGTAGAAGTTAAAATTTAACTTCTTTGCCATTAACCCAAGTATTAAGTACCTTGGTTTTCCAAATATCTTTAGCGTCAATGCTGAAAATATCTTGATCGATTAAAATAAAATCAGCTTTTTTATTCGCTTCTATTGACCCTATTAACGTTTCTTGATGTCCCGAATAAGCGGCATCTATGGTGAAAGATTTAAATGCTTCACTAACCGTCATTCCTTCGTTGCCATACCAACCATCAGCCGGTTGATTGTTTCTGTCTTGACGAGTCACCGAGGCGTGTAACCCGAAAAATGGGTTAGGGTATTCCACGGGAAAGTCAGAGCCGGCAGCAATAACTGCTTTTGCTTTAATTAATGAGCGCCACGCATAAGCGCCCTTAATACGTTCGCTGCCTATTCTATCTTCTGCCATATTTTTATCGCTGGTAGCATGGGTTGCTTGCATTGAGGCGATAATACCTATGTCGGCAAACCTTGGGATATCTGATAATTGCAAAATTTGCGCATGTTCAACACGATGGCGTAAATGTTTAGTATTGGTTTCTTTGATCAATTGCTCATAATTATCAATCACCAGTTTGTTGGCGTTATCACCTATGGCGTGTGTATTTACTTGAAAACCAGCTTGCATTGACTGCTTCATTAGTTTGGTAAGTTCAGTTTCGCTGTGCAATAACAGGCCGCGGTGATGAGGCATATCTGAATAATCTTTAATTAATGCCGCTCCGCGACTTCCCAGTGCACCATCAGCTGAAATTTTAACTGAATTTATCGTTAACTTTTGATCGTTACTGGCAAAAGGGCCATTAGCAAAGTGTTGGTCAATATTTTTATCGTCTGCATAAATCATCGCGTTAATTCGGATGACCATCTCATCGTTTTTGCTTAATTGTTTGAATGCACTAATGTTATCTGAATCAATACCGGCATCATGTACACTGGTTAAGCCAACTGCTGCTAATGAATTCATCGCAAGTTTTAAAGCTGCCTGAGTTTGCTCTTGGGTAAGAGCCGGGATTTTAGCGAAAATCAGGTTCATCGCATTGTCGACTAATACGCCTGTAGGGTTACCATTACTATCACGAATGATCTGCCCACCATCGACTTCTTTAGTGTCTTTAGTAATGCCTGCGATTTCTAAAGCTTTACTATTAACCCAAACGGCATGACCATCAACTCTATTGAGCGCGACGGGTACATCTTTAAAGTGAGCATCTAAACTGGCAGCCGTAGGAAAGGTATTATTTGACCATTGAACCTGATTCCAACCACGGCCTTTTACCCAGCCCTTTTGAGGTGAGCTGTTTACAAAATCTGCAACTTGTTGTGCTGCATCTTGCTCAGATGATGTGTCATACAATTCAGCACTTTGTAAGCTAATGCCATAACTTAGTACATGACCGTGAGCATCGATTAAACCGGGTAGGAGGGTTTTGCCTTTACCGTCTATACGTTCAATGTCTGTTGAAGTAGGCAGTGTATCGTTAGCGAAAAATACTTTATCAATTTTATCATCAGTAAACTGCACGGCGCTGAACTGCTGTAATTGTTTACCATTATGGCTATAGCCTTGTACATTTTCGATAATGGTTGTTGCAGCAAAAGTGCTTGTCGATAATACGCAAGTGAATAATGCGCTGGTAATAATTGAGTTGTTAAGTGTATTTTTCATAGGAGTTCTTTTTTATTTATTGTATCAATATCTTATCAGTAATAAATACAACAGCAAGACTTTATAGCAAGCCCTTTAAATAATGGTTACCAAGACTAAAAAGCCTTAACAACGTTAATGTTGTTAAGGCTTTTTTAATATGAAAACTTGCTAATTGGGATTAACTACCAAATGAAGCGTCTGCGCTGGTATCTACTTGTATAGTTGCTGGTTGTGTTTCAATAAATGCGATTGGTTCAACGCCTTCAGGCAATGTTAATGAATCATCAGTTTGTAAAATCTCTGGCTGATCACTAGTATCACAAGTAATAGCAACCGTATAATCACCGACAGGAATAAATCCAATTTCATAGCTGTATACACCCGTTCCATCATCTGTAACCGTTGCACTTGCTAGCGGTGAAAATTCAGAATCATTTAAACTATTATCTTCGAGGCTTTCTATTGCTAGTTGCCCTGGGTATAAATAAACCGCTGCGAGTTGCATATCTGGGCCCGGTGATGAAATTTCGCATTCATTTAAAATAAAAGCGTCAGATACGGTTCCTGATAATGTACCCACTTTATTATTGTCGACCAACCTTACGCCACGAGGCTTAAGGAAGTACTCTTCTTTACCTACTGGGTTAGTCATTGATTTTCTTAAATCAAATTCTAAAGTAAATTCAACGCTGCCACCTTGAGCAACAGTAAAACCGTCAAACTTTAATTCATTAGAAGGTACTTCAATTGCAACTGTTTCTGTTGAGTCTTTATAAACACCATATGAACCATCGGTCATTATTAAACGCATTTGGCTGTATTCGCCAGCAGCTATTTCAATGTTTTCAACAAAAGGTATAGCTTCAGCACCAGTAAACTCAAATAAGTTTATACCCGCTGTATTTTTAGCTTCGCCACAAACGTTATTTTCAGACATTGCTTCTGGATGCTCACCAATAGTTATCATTGTTGATTCACCATTGCCTTTAAGCTCAACAGCATTAAAGCATAAGTATACTGCAGATAATTCATCAACAGGCGCATCACTTATACCTAATGAAAATGCAGCCGATTCATTGTCTGAACCAGAGCCACCACAACCGGTTAATAGTAGTGCAGGTATGATTACTGAGAGTAAGTTTTTTTTGTTTAACATAGTCAAATCCTAGTAGTTATTATAATTTTAATTGTTCTAGGAAAAGTCTGATGAAGCAAATACGAGTGTACTTACGTACTCAATAACATATTAATTATTGAGTTCATTGATAGACTTTTTCTTTAGAAAAAATGAAACTGAATTTAGGCTCAGCCTCACGATTGCCACTGGGCAATTTATCAATTACAAGTGTATATTAAATGATATTGTTAATGAAAACCATAGTAAATGTTAATATGGTGGAGATGATAGGAGGTGTAGAAGTCAATTCAGCAAGGGACATTGTTAAATTATCTTTTTGTTCATAATTAAAAGGATTATGACAAAAAGAAAGGGCAGTTAACTGCCCTTTATATTTGATTAAGCTGTTCTAGTCGCTGTTGCAGGCGAAATTAATGCTGCCTTTCTTGCCGGGTACAACACTGCAATTTGGCCGACGATGTAAAGAGCAATTACGCCGAATAAAACTAAATTCATATTAATTGGTGATAGCGCAAACGTATTCACCAGCCATATGTTTAAACCAATGGCTCCAGCAACACCTAAGATAACACCAAAGCTGGAAATCATAAGGTTTTCAATCATAAAGAAGCTCATGATCTGCCATTGAGTAGCCCCTAAAGCTCTGCGAGTACCTATTTGTTTGGTTCTGCGGTTAATGCTAAACATTGCAAGGCCGACAATACCAAAGCCGGTGATCAGCGTTAATACGATAATAACTGAAGACAGTATTTTGTTTACCGCATTATGACCTCGATAGCTACGCTCTCGGGTCTCATCCATAGTTGTAACGCGGCGAATAATACGACCTTTATTACTTTCACTTAACGCCTTTTCAATTATTGGCATTAATTCATCGCGTCGGCCAGGTTCTGTTCTGATCATGAAGCGGCTACCGCTAGACTCCATTTTATACGGTACTAGCATACTACGCTCAACGCCATCCCAACCATTCCAAGGTGCTTGTAATGATTTTACTATGCCAGTAATTTGCATAGGTTCATCATTATTAATGTAGGCCGTTTTACCAATGGCTGACTGCCAGTCATCAGGGAATAATGCTTCGGCCATCGCTTGACTGATTATAGTTTTTGCCGGCCAGGTACTTTTACCACTTGGTCGCCATTCAATGTCGGTAGGTGAAAAGTTTTCACCTGCAATCAACTCTAAACCAAGAGTATTGATTGCATGATCATCAACCATGTAAACGGCCACCCCTGTACTGCTGGTATCAACACCAGGCTCAGTTTTTAACCCCATAGACCAACCGCCACCACTGATAGGTATGGCATTTATTTGAATGGCATCAACCACGCCATCGGTTTGTCTCAATAAGGCTAAATCGTCTTCAAGGTTTACTTGTTGGTTATATTCTTGAGCAAATATAGTGTTGTTTAAATGAAACAGGTTAGCTTCATCTAAACCACTTGGACGTTGCATTTGAGTACTACGTTCTTGCATCATAAAAATGGCATTAACCATAATGGTTAGAGTTAGCGCTATTTGTAAGCTTATTAACAATGCACCAACTTTATTTCGCAACAGAGCGCGAAAAATTAATCCTAATTCTTGCATGATACTATCCTCTATTGGCTTTTTAATTGTTGTGACGGTTGTACATTACAAGCGCGCCAGGTTGGGTATAGGCCAGCCAGAATGCTGGTGATAATTGCTAACACAATAGCGCTAACTATCATGGTGGTATCTAAACCGGTTAAGCCTTTAAGCATGTCACCATATAAAGATTCAATTCCCTGTAACCCTAGCCACGCAAAGCCTAGCCCAAGAATTCCTCCGGCAATACCAATGCAACCAGACTCTATAATATATTGGGCAAACAGCGTTCGACGGCTTGCACCGAGTGCTTGGCGAAGACCAATTTCTGGCGCTTTTCCTAAAAACTTAGCGAGCAGTAAACCTACGGTATTTAATAAGCACACGACTAAAAACATAAATGACATCGTCATCATCATAACGGCATCATCAGAAACGATTTGCTGCTGTTCTAACCACTCCATTACGTTGTTTAAGCGATTATTTAACGGCCGTTCAAAGCGCCCTAGTGCTTTTTGCTCTTCAACATAGGCACTTAAAAAGCTCATATATTCTTCTCTAGCTTGCTCATTAGGTAGTTCTACCCAAAACTGCAACCACACACATTCAGAATTCAGAAATGCCTGAAAGCCGTCTCCTGGAGATTTCCAACAGTTTGTATTACCACTACGGTTCACCTTTTCTTCTGCAATAAGTGAGAAGGGTACAAATATTTCTTCTGAGTCATTAAATGCACCCGTCGAAATGTCATAAAATCTTGGGGTAGGGTTCCAATAATCAATAACTCCAACCACTTTAAAGTAATTACCACCAATTTTTATCGATTTACCAACTGAGTCTTCACCGCCGAAGACGCGTTGGTTAATGTCATTACTTAAGACAACAACTTGTTCTTTATTATCATCAGCACTTTGATCCCAGCCACTGCCATAAATAAATGGTAAGTCGAACATGGTAAAAAAATCGGCTGAGTTGGCTCGTGCTGACACCATAAAAGGTAACGCGCCATCACCTTCAGGTTCGATAACCGAATTAGCTTGGGCCTGTACATTTTGACGAAATGCTTTTTTAGCACTCATTAAGTACGTGGCATCTCTATAAGTGAGTTGAGTTGGAGGACTGCCATCATCATTTGCTGGCTCATTCACATCCCAACTGTCTAGTTGTACATTATAAAGAACCTTACTTTTGTGTGGGATGGGGTTGGCAGACATTAAATAGTTTACGGTTACTGTAGTCATTGATGCGCCGATACCCAGTCCAATCGCGGTGACCATAACCAGGCTTAAGCCCCAATGTTTTATAATGCTTATCCAAGCAAGGCGAAGATAGTAACTGAACATGATTATCTCCTATGCAATTGCTTGCGACGTAGTTTGAACGACGTCAAGCTCGCTAACTCGGCCATCTTTAATTTGGATTTTACGAGTTGCACGATTAGCCAGTTCAGCATCATGAGTCACCATGATGATGGTTGTTCCTTGCTTGTTAATTTCTTCTAACAGGCTCATTACACTTTGTGCCATTTGCGTATCTAGGTTACCCGTTGGTTCATCGGCCAATAAAAATCTTGGGTGTGTTGCTAGCGCTCGCGCAATAGCCACTCGTTGCTGCTGTCCACCAGATAATTGACTTGGTAAATGCTTCATTCTTGACCCTAACCCCACCATATCTAGGTAGTGGGTAATGCGCTTATTACGCTCTTTTTTATTTAAACCACGGTAGCGTAATGGCACATCAACATTGTCATATAAGTTTAAATCTGGAATTAAATTAAAACTTTGAAAAATAAATCCTATTTTTTCATTTCGAGTTTTTGAACGGCCACTGTCGTTCAGATTACTTATATCTTTATCATCAAGCATAAACGAACCGCTGGTGAAACTTTCTAGTAAACCGGCAATGTTTAAAAACGTTGTTTTACCTGAGCCAGAAGGACCGGTAACACTGACGAAATCGCCTTCGTTTACGGTTAAATTAAAGTCTCTTAAGGCGTGAGTTTGTACTTCATCGGTTTGAAATACCTTACTAATATTGCTCATGTTTAACATAGTGATCCCTTTTGCTGAATTTATTCATTGTTGTTTAATTTTAAATTTATTTAATTATTGAGTGAGCATTACTTGCTCAGCATTTTGAAAAATGTCGGTACCTGATATGACAATTTGTTGACCTGGTGATAGGCCTTTAATAATTTCGACACTGCTTAAACTGCGAGCCCCAGTATTAATTGACGTTTTTGTGGCGATGCCATCATTAACTACATAAGCAAATTTACCGTTAGAGCTATCTAAAAATTGCCCACGGCGAACTTGTAATACATCGGGTCTAGATTCGAGTAAAATGCGAGTATTTAATCGTTGGTTTTGACGTAATCCAGGTGGTGTGTTTTGTTCGAAGCGTACTCGTCCAGTCACCTGATTGTTCAGTATTTCGGGGGAAATTGTCACTAGACGAGCACTAAAGCCTTGTTGGTCAAAGTTAATTTCCACATCCATACCTATTGCTAAATCGTCGGCATAGCTCTCTGGAATATCAACTTCCACTTCAAATTTGCTTAAATCTACCACCATCAAAATGGCTTGGTTTTTAGCTAGGTAGGTTTTATTTTCTACGTTTAAATTACCGACAATACCATTTACCGGTGACACGACCGTTAGGGCACTCACTTGTCGCTGTAAGTCTTTTACTAATAATTTTTGGCGTTTTATTTGTAAATCTAAAGATTGTAAATCAAAGTCTAATGATTCTTTATCTAGACTGGCATCGGCAACGGCATGATCAAACTGCAACTTGGCATTAGCTAAATCATCTTGAGCTTTTTCAAAATCAATTTGGCTAATGGCATTTTTTTCATAAGCCTGGTCAGCTCGGCGTTTTTCACGACTGGCTGTCGTTAACGCTACTTGTGCGAGATCTACCGCTTTTTTGTCGATTAGCTCTTGTTTTTTAGCTTGAATAATTTGACGTTTATAGCCAGTTTGTAAATTTTCTAAACTGGATTTTTCTTGGTCAAATCGACTGGTTAACTCTGGGCTGTCAATTACCGCTAAGGTGGTACCTGCTTTGACTTCGCTACCTGCTTCAATGGTAAAGGTAATGGTACCTTCTGCAGGGCTATAAACGGTTGGGCTAACTGCTGCGACTACTCGGCCTTGTACCGAAATGTCACGAATAAAGTCACTACGATTAATAGTGGCAATACGCACGCGTTTTAATGGAATAGACAACTCAGCTTGGCTCCAACGACTTGCGGCTGGCGCGAATTGCCAAAATGTAATGCCAAGCATGGCGACAATCGCCACACTCCAAATAATGAGTTTTTGTTTTGGTTTGTTTTCTACAACCGTCACATCTTGTGAACTGGTGTCTGCAATTTTCATAAATTCCCCCGAATTCTGAACCTTAAAAATAGGTTTCAGATATATTAGTCGAGGTAAGTAAGAAAAAGGTTTAAATAAAGTAACAAAAAGTTAACAAGAGAGGTGGGGATATTCGCATTTATAGGTTAAGCGCTAAATTTAACTCGCACTAAGTATATGAAAAATAGAAGCATTGCTAATTTATCAAAGTAACGACCCCAAATACTAAACGGTGTCGTACCACGTACTAATTCAACCTGGGTTTGTAGTACTGATTCGGTAAATTGTGGAATGTCGGCAGTGATTAATCCTTGATGATCAATAACAGCCGTTAAGCCATTATTTGTTGCTCTTAGCATGGGTTTGCCAAACTCTAATGCACGCATTCTTGCTATTTCTAAATGTTGATCAGGTCCATGTGATGCACCAAACCAAGCATCGTTACTTACGGTTAAGATCATATCGGTATGTGAGCGAATGTTTGCTGCCAACTGTTGTGGAAAGGCAATTTCAAAACATATTAACGGTGCTAAATTAATGCCATTAGCAATAAGATTCGGCTGCACATAATCGCCCCGAGAAAACGATGACATTGGTAAATTAAAAAATGGTGCTATGGGCCTTAATAAATCTGCAAAGGGCACAAATTCGCCAATTGGCAACAAATGATGTTTATTGTAATGATTACTATTGCCGTAATAGTACGTGCCACTTAGGTTGTCTTGTTGTTTCTTTCCAAGAACGACTAAACGGTTAAAAAATTTACGACTGTCAGGATCATAATTGATCAAACCGGTGATCACACTCGAATTCTGCTCACCTGCTTGAATGTTTATTTCGGTTAAATAATCTTGAGCCAGTGGTTCAATTCTGGGAATTGCCGCTTCTGGCCAGATAACTAAATCGTTATGTTTGTATAAAGATTTAGAGCTATCGATATAACCATTAATAATGTTTTCTTCGGCTTCCTTATCCCAACGTAATTCTTGCTTTATGTTACCTTGTACTAAGGCAACATTAGTTGTTTCTCCTGTCTTTTCAACAAAGCTAAACAATGAGAACAACGGTATTAGAATAATGCTTACGACAATAATGGCACTATTTATTCGTTGCTGTCGTTGGTTAATAATTTGAGCTATTGCGACAGCCAATATCATGATAATAAATGATATTCCAACTTCACCAATTACCGGAGCGAAGGTGGATAATGGGCTATCTATTTGACTATAACCTAGTGAAAGCCAAGGAAATCCGGTGAGCATAATGCTGCGTAAGTATTCACTAAACAGCCATACAAATGGTAAGTAATATAAATTAACTTGTTTATCGCGACTTAGCTTTGCAGATAACCAAGCGGCGAGAGCGGGGTATAGGGCAAGGTAGGCACAAAGCAGTAACATTAATAATAATGAAGCGATTAATGGCATGCCGCCAAATTGCTCTATGGATACATGAACCCAGCTAATGCCTGCAGCAAAATAGCCGAAACCAAAACTTAAGCCGTGTTTAAATGCTTGAGAGGGGGACTTTCCGTTTAATTGGATAAGCCATAAGGTAACGGCAACAAATGTAATTGGCCAAATAGAAAACGGTGCAAAAGCAAAAACTAAAATAGCACCAGATAAAAAGCTGAACAACAGAGCTAACTTAGGATGTTCAATACTGAGAATATTAAAAGTTCGTCCGCTTAACTCTGTCATAGATATCTTTATTTTATTATTATTTTAGCCGAGTAAATTAACGCTCATCGGCAAGCTTGCCAAGGATTTCATGACCATCAGGTATGGTAACTTGCATTTGTTGGATCCGGCGCTTGTCTGCATTAACTATTTTAAATTCAAAACCATTAATCGTAGTGTTTTCACCACGCTTTGGCATGTGGCCAAATTTATGAATAACAATTCCACCGATAGTATCAGCTTCTTCTTCATCAAATGCAGAGGTGAAATACTCATTAAAGTCATCAAGATCGGTTAACGCTTTAACTTGATAAACATTACCGCTAAGGTGGCGAATTTCACGTTCAAGCATATCATCATGTTCATCTTCAATTTCACCAACGATAAGCTCAAGTATATCTTCAATGGTTACTAAGCCAGATACTCCGCCGTATTCATCAACCACTACTGCCATATGGTAACGCTCTTGGCGAAATTCTTTTAATAAAGGTTCAACACGCTTACTTTCTGGAATAATAATAGCCGGACGTAGAAGATCTTTTACGCAGAGTTGCTTAGCTGTATCACTAAATGCATGCGCTAATAGATCTTTTGCCAGCAATACGCCTTCAATATGATCGATATCATCATTTACAACAGGGAATCTTGAGTGAGCTGATTCAAGAACAATTGGGATAAATTCTTCCACTGTTTGTTCTATATCGATGGTAACCATATGTGAGCGAGGGATCATGATATCGCGTACACGCATATCACTAACTTCTAAGACACCTTCAAGCATTTGCTTGGTAGATGGTTTAATTAGGTCGCGGTCTTGTGCATCATTTAACACTTCAACCAATTCTTCTTTATTTTGCGGCTCTCCGGTAAACACTTGTACTATTTTTTCCATTAGTGTTTTTGGAGAACCGTTTCCAGAGTGGGGATTGTCTTCGCTCATAGAGCTTTTTGTATACCTTTATTAATTAATATTAAGAAGCAATGTAAGGATCGCTATAGCCTAATTGGGCCATTAATCCTATTTCAATTGTTTCCATTTCTGTCGCTTCATCTTGTGTTATATGATCATAACCTAACAAATGCAAGCATCCGTGAATGATCATATGAGCCCAATGAGCAAAAAGTTCTTTATTTTGATCTTTTGCTTCAAATTCAACGACATCTGCACACACAATTAAATCACCTAATAAATCCAATTCAATACCATCAGGTACTTCAAAGGGAAAAGATAATACATTTGTTGGCTTATCTTTATCGCGGTATTGGTGATTTAGTTGTTGTGACTCTGCGCTCTCAACTAAGCGAATTGTTAATTCAAAATTCTTGTTGTACGGCTTTAATGCAGTATCTGCCCAAAGTTGCAGTTGCTCAAGTGTAGGCAGCTGCTCATTATCACAAGCAACTTGCATATCTACAGTAATAATAGGAGCAATAGATGTGTTATTAGTCATTAACGAGCCGGAGCCTGGTTAGAGCTGTCATGTTTTTCATACGCTTCAATAATTCGACCAACGACAGGGTGGCGAACCACATCTTTCGCTTGAAAGTAATTAAAACTAACACCTTTAATGTCATCTAATACTTCTATGGCATGACGTAAACCAGATCGTTGACCACGCGGTAAATCTACCTGGGTAATGTCTCCGGTGATCACCGCTTTAGAGTTAAACCCTATACGAGTTAAAAACATTTTCATTTGTTCAACGGTAGTATTTTGGCTTTCATCTAAGATCACATACGCATCATTTAACGTGCGACCACGCATATAGGCAAGTGGCGCTACTTCGATAACATTTCGCTCGATTAACTTTTCAACTTTTTCAAAACCTAACATTTCAAATAAAGCGTCATAAAGTGGGCGTAAGTATGGATCAACTTTTTGTGACAGATCGCCAGGTAAGAAACCTAATTTCTCGCCAGCTTCAACAGCAGGACGAGTTAATAAAATGCGGCGAACTTCTTGACGTTCAAGAGCGTCTACCGCACAAGCTACGGCTAAATAAGTTTTACCTGTTCCCGCAACACCAACACCAAAACTAATATCGTTGGTTAAAATGTTTTGTACATACAAACTTTGATTTTCGTTGCGAGGCTTTATAATGCCGCGTTTGGTTTTTATAGTAACCATCTGGTCAAATTCAGCGGCGTTATCTGTTGGCTGTTCCAGAACATTTAATTCAGTCAGGGCTAAATGCAAGTTTTCGTGACTTATAGTACCCGCTTTACCTTTAACTGGAGCCGTTTCAACGTACAAGGATTTTAATAACTCGATAACCGCCTTACAGATAATATTCTTACCATGTACTTTAAATACATTGCCTCGATAACTAAGCTCTACACCTAAACGGCGTTCAATACGACGTAAGTTATCATCTAATGGTCCACATAAGTTAGCTATGCGATTATTATCAAGTGGCTCAAGGCTCACTTCATGGCTAATATTGTCTGTAGTCAATTGGCTCTCTATTTACTCTGGTTATGAAATTGCTATTAATTAAGGCGTAAACGTAGCGACACCTAAGTCATCAGTCTGTTCAGTCGCTTTTTGATGATGTTGATTCGCTAAAATATCTGCTGGAGAATGAGCGATACGTAGCCCCATTTCTTCCTCTGTGCGAATTAACTTACCACGTAACGAATTACTGTATACATCGGTCACTTCGATATCAACGAATTTACCGATAACGGTATGTGGTGCTTCAAAATTTACGATACGGTTGTTTTCAGTACGACCACGAAGTTCCATTGGGTTCTTCTTCGACGGACCTTCAACTAAAATACGTTGTTCAGTGCCAAGCATTTTACGAGCAATAGATAATGCCTGGTTATTGATACGCTCTTGCAGGATGTATAAGCGCTGCTTTTTCGTGTCTTCACTAACGTCGTCAATTGCATCTGCAGCAGGCGTACCTGGACGAGCACTGTAAATAAAACTAAAGCTTAAATCAAAATCTACCGCTTGAATTAGGTTCATTGTTGCTTCGAAATCTGCATCTGTTTCACCTGGGTAACCAATGATGAAATCAGAAGACATACAAATATCTGGACGAGCTTTTTTCAGAGCACGAACTTTTGATTTGTATTCAATTGCTGTGTGGCCACGTTTCATCATGTTTAAGATTCTGTCTGAACCACTTTGTACTGGTAAATGTAAATGACTTACCAGTTCAGGAATTTCTTTATACACTTCGATTAAATCATCGGTAAATTCAACAGGATGGGATGTGGTATAACGAATTCGGTCAATACCATCAATAGTAGCTACCAATGTTAATAATTCAGAGAAACGGCAAATACTACCATCGTGCATGTCACCACGGTATGCATTTACGTTTTGACCTAAAAGGTTAACTTCACGCACGCCTTGTTCGGCAAGTTGGGCGATTTCATAAAGAACATCATCTAGTGGACGACTTACTTCTTCGCCACGCGTGTAAGGTACAACACAGAAAGTACAGTACTTTGAACAACCTTCCATGATAGATACAAATGCTGTAGGGCCTTCAGCTTTTGGCTCTGGTAAACGATCAAACTTTTCAATTTCAGGGAAACTAACATCTACGACAGATGTGTGATCGCCATTTACTTGATTAATCATCTCTGGCAAACGGTGTAATGTTTGCGGACCAAATACAATATCTACAAACGGAGCGCGTTGACGAATAGCATCACCCTCTTGCGAGGCAACACAACCACCAACACCAATCACTAGATCAGGTTTGTCGTTTTTGAAATTTTTCCAACGACCTAATTGATGAAAAACTTTCTCTTGGGCTTTCTCACGAATAGAGCAGGTGTTTAATAACAGCACGTCTGCTTCTTCCGGCTCATGGACTTCAACGAAGCCGTGCGTAGAATCTAATAAATCTGCCATTTTCTGCGAGTCATACTCGTTCATTTGACAGCCCCAAGTTTTAATATAAAGCTTTTTACTCATTACTAGTTTGCCCAATAAATAATGTTTGTTTAACGTGATTGGCAATAACCATTAAAAGTTATTAACCAAAAGGGGACGTATTTTACTCTTTCTTCACATTCGGCGCTAGCATGCAGTGGGTATTAATTTGTAATTAATTGCTTTTAATCAAAGGTTGTAGGGCTATTTAACGCAAAAACCGACAATAATTGTCGGTTTTAGTGGTTTTTGATTGAGGACAGAATATTATTCTGCGGTTTCAACCTTCAGCTTAGTTGATTTTTGGCTTGCTACCAGTTCATTGCTTAAATGTAAGCGAGCACCAATATAGTCAATATTGTTTTTTGCTTGGTTGCGAATTTCAAGAGCTTGTTGATAGTTCAAATGTTGCAACGTATTGATTGTTTGCTTTGCAATAACATCATCATTTTCTACATAAAGTACCTCATAAACGGGCATAGTTTCTGTATTTGCAGAAGCGTAAACAGAGTTTGCTAAACACGTTGCTGGTGCTGAGATAATAGTTAATGCTAATAAAGTAGTTGTTAAAGTTTTCATAATGTTTTTCCTGAATGTTTGTAATACTGTAATTAAAAATAGTTGCTGTTTTTTTGTGCATAACCATAAGATACACGATGTTAAAAAAACGTTGCAAAGTCGTTGTAAGCAAGTGTTTCAAAATGGGCTAATTGAGTATTTTTGTTACATTCAAAATGGAAATTGCATCCTGTCGTTGAAAATATGTCATTCATCGAACGGAACAGGTTTTATGTTATTTCCCTTTTAAAATCAGTTGTTTGCGCTCTGTTTTGATGTTGTCTTAGTAATTTGGGTTTGTTATTGGTGTTGTAAGTAATCATTTAATCTTCTTGGTATTAATCGTTAGCTTAGTTAAAATCATTAATAAGTTGACGTCTTAAAAAATTTGGACTGTAAGTGTTAAAAGTAGATTGTTTAGTAATTGGTGGCGGTATGGTTGGTGCAGCAACGGCATTGTCGTTAGCTGACTTAGGGCTGAAAGTAGCGTTAGTAGAAGCGCATGCACCGCAGGAGTATTCACCAGAGCAAGACTTTGATTTACGAGTATCTGCTATATCTTTGGCGTCAGAACAACTTTTACAACAGTTAAATGCATGGCAACAAGTGCAAAACTGGCGCAGCTGCGTATATCAACGTTTAGGCGTTTGGGAAGATGATATTGCTTATGCTGAATTTAACGCTGAAGAAATTCAGCAGCCTCATTTAGGGCACATAATCGAAAATAGACTCATTCAACTAGCGCTTTGGCAACAGCTTGAACAAAAAACTAATGTCACTTTGTTGTGTCCGGAGCAGCTTGATACATTCAGCCAAAGCAGTAACAAGGTCATTGCGCAATTAACTCATAGCCAGGTGGAAGCCAATTTTATTATTGGTGCTGATGGAGCAAATTCGAAGGTAAGGCAAATTGCAGGCATAGGTATTACTGGTTGGGACTATCAGCAAAGTGCAATGTTGATCAATGTTAAAACTGATCAGGAGCAGCAAAACATTACCTGGCAAAAATTTGTACCTGGTGGGCCTTTAGCCTTTTTACCAATGCCGAACAACAATGCGTCATTAGTGTGGTATCAAGATAAAGCAGAGATTAAACGTTTATCTGCGTTGACTAATGAACAGCTGCAAACTGAAGTGCTAGAGAACTTTCCTAAACGTTTAGGCAATGTTGAAGTCATCGCGAAGGGAGCGTTTCCATTAACCAGGCGTCATGCCAATGATTACGTGAAAGGACGCGTAGTATTATTAGGGGATGCAGCTCATACCATTAACCCTTTAGCCGGGCAGGGCGTAAATCTTGGTTTTAAAGATGTTGCAGCACTACAAAATGTTATTGCCAAAGCGATAGGCTCTGGTGAGAACTATCATGATATATCGGTATTAAAACGTTATGAGCGCAGTAGACGTACTGACAATTTATTAATGATGACAGGAATGGACGCCATTTATACAACGTTCGCAAACCCATCTACACCAATCAAGCTGCTACGGAATATAGGTATATTCGCTGCTCATAGAGCGCCTGTTTTGAAAAAGAAAGCTTTGGCTTATGCTTGTGGTGTTAGTTAAATTACAGACATTACCGAACCTACAGCATCCATGTTGGTTCAGATTTTTTCATCCCTGAACGAAAAAAACTCCAAAAACAACTTATTATTTTAAGTTACTTTTGGAGTTTTTTTGTTTTCAAATGGTGCGGACGGAGAGACTTGAACTCTCACATCGCAAGATACTGGAACCTAAATCCAGCGCGTCTACCAATTCCGCCACGTCCGCAATCCGAGTCGAATTATAGAGATCGCTTACTAAAGCGCAAGCATTTTTTTTAAAATAACAATAAAACTTAACAAGCTGTATTAAAATTACTCAAAATTAATTGTTATTGCTAAGTGTAGTCATGACCAATTACTTTTAATTGGAATTCTAAATTAACTAAAGGCTTTTTACTGAACTTGTTTAAAGTGCTATTGAATGTGTCAAAAGTGTTATAGGCTGAAGTAGATAAATACCGTCATTCCCGCGAACGACTCCACTGATGGAGAAGGTAGAGCGAAGCAGGATGCCCGATCCGAGGCGGAAATCCATGGTTTCGGCTGTTTTGTTCCACAAACGGAAGTAGAGAAAATACTCCGTCATCCTCGAGGAGCTCAAGCGACATCGGGGACCTCATTAAGCGTATCGTGGCTATAAAAGTTTCTACTTCCTGAACTTGTTTCAGGATCTATTGAACGTCTCAAAAGTGCCATTCCGAGACGGTCACCGAATCACTTTTTCGTTGAGTCTTCTGTTAGCTTGGAATCAATATATTCCTGTACTTCAGGCTTTTTAATTAGAGGCTCAAAGCCAGTTAGCATGCTATCAATTTTATCTTTCTCAATATGCTTACTTTCTTTAGATGAGTAGTGCTTTAGGCCAGCAACAAATCTATCATTAGCTATCTTCATTATATCGCTAACAAGGTCTGTGTTTTGATAAATTGAAGTCACATCAAAACATGCTTCCATTGAAGTTCTCTTGATACCAGAGTCACTTACAAAGTTTTTTGCTTCAGTTGACCATTTAGTCCAGTCCACTTCCAAATCAGGAAATTTTGCAGCTAATTCACCATGTAGATGATTGTCAAAAATATTATTTAATATTAACGTAGCTGAACTAATCTTAACTTCATTAAAAGTATATGTAAGGCAGCTTTCGACTGGTGCATTTGCGGATGCTGAAAATGAGATTGCAGCAATAATACCTATATATTTCACCAATTATCCTTAAAAAATAATACAAGCTTGACTGGCTGTTGTTCGCTCTTAACAGACCTTAACCTTTTCAATGAGTTAAGGTCAAATTAGTAGTTAAAAAAAATTATCTCATTTGACGTAGAGTGTGTTTTCAATCCACTTATGAACCATTTGTTTTCAATTTTTACTAGTAGCACTTTAACTGATGTTATGTTGTTAGGAACCTTATTAAATGATGTTTTTAATATCAGTTCTCCAATATTCTCATTACATGTTTCAACGTAGCCAGTTGGAGTTTGGAGCAAAGCAAAAGGGTACGCTTGTTCATATTGGTAATTTTCATAAAACTCATCAAATGACCACAATATAGAATCTACTTGTGTCAACTTCTCTTCCTCAACGAGTCGAGTTTGCTCGGCCTTCAAGTAATCAAACCTTGCTTTAGCTTTTACTTTATCAATGTCGAAATAAGGAAGAATTGATTTTACGTAATGCTGTTCAGGTTCTTCTTGGTTTTTGTCTATTTTACTGCGATAAAAATCAATCAGTTTGCAGTTGTTAAACGCGTGAGCATTGATAGAGTATGATGTTAGAACGCCAAGCATCATTATTGTTAAACGCATTCTACAAAGTCCATATTAGTTTATTAAATCCGTCTCTTAATCGCTCTTTATAATCTTTTAGTCCTGAATTAAACCATACTTATTTAGTTCAGGTCATGTGCCTGCTTCATACGAATAACTCGCTCAGAACAACTTGTATGTTTACTCTTTTAGCTTCGATGTTGCAGGTACTACCAAGCTCTATAACGAATACTCAGGGCTCGCTTCAAACAGCTCATTATATTGATTTCGAAGAGCCTTGGTTCTCCTGACTTTACTATGAGGAGATAGCACATGACTACGAAACAAAAACCAATATTACACATTGGTATTGATTGGGCAACCAAGAAACACGATGTGTGTATTCAGCTACCCGATGGAAGTCGTTCATTCGTTGTTGTTGATAGTTCACCAGAATCTGTCGATGAATGGATTTTAAAGCTACATAAGCAATACAAAGGTAATATTCATGCGGCCGTAGAGCTATGTCGAGGACCGATTGTTTATGCATTACAGAAGTATGATTTCATCACCATATTTCCAATCAATCCTGCCATGCTTGCCAAGTACCGTTCAGCATTTTCGCCAAGTGGTGCTAAAGATGATCCCACGGATGCTGAAATTGCATTGGGTTTAATGATCAATTATCCAAAACTGATCACGCCGTTGAAATTGGAAAGTGAGGATATGCGTAAACTCGCATTCTTAGTCGAACAACGTCGTCGGTTTGTTGAAGATAGGCGGCGGTTTGCTAATCGATTAAATAACACGTTAAAACAGTATTACCCTCAACCACTTAGCTGGTTCAGTCATCGTGATACAAAATTATTTGCTGACTTCATATTACGATGGCCAAGTCTTCAAAAATTACGTCGAGCTCACGAATCAACTGTCCGACAGTTCTTCTTGGAGCACGGTGGTAACGCAGTAACATTGCTAGAAAAACGCATAGCCTCAATCAAAGAGTCAACTCAACTGACAGACGATAAAGCCGTCATTGATACTCATGAACTGCTTAGTTCGACGCTAGTTAAACAGCTTCATACCGTCATTAAATCTATTAAAGAATATGATGTTGAGATAGCACTTATTTTCAAAGAGATGCCCGATGCTGATTTGTTTAAATCGTTACCAGGAACAGGCATATGTTTAGCGCCCAGATTACTGGTCGCTATGGGAGAAAATCGATCTCGTTTTGACACAGCATCAGAGATTCAAATGTACGCAGGTATAGCCCCTGTAACAGAACGAAGTGGCAAAAAATGTTGGGTTCACTGGCGTTGGCAATGTTCAAAATTTCTCAGACAATCATTCATTGAATGGGCGGATAGATCTATATATCAGTCATTCTGGGCGAAACTGTATTACGACCAACAAAGAGCCAAAGGAGGCTCTCATCAAGCCGCTGTTCGGAGTTTAGCTTTCAAATGGGTACGTATATTATTTCGCTGTTGGAAGTCGAAAACGCCTTACTCAGAGAGTAGATATTTGCAGGCTTTGAAAGATAGAAACTCACCATTGATTGCGAATATTTAGTTGACTGAAGGACTCAGGGCGTGAAAGAGACCTTAACCTTTTCAATAAGTTGAGGTCAAATTTAAACAAATGCTAACTATTAATAATATTTAAACTTCTACCATTTCTACTAAATACTTAAATTTTTCAAGTGAAGTTGAACCATTATTGCTGGGATATTTCTCTCTTGAGCCTTCGATAGCTTTAATAACACGATTAATATACTTTTTATGATTTTTAAGTTCTTTGTTAATTATTCCAGATTGTATGGATAAAATTATCAAATTAATCTCACTATCAATTGTAAGGTCAATAGTCTCAATCAAAAGAAGTTGAGATTCATCATTAACGTTGAGTGAATCTCTTATAACACTTAGAAAATCCATCTCTTCCAGAGATTTTTCAAAAGTGAATTTAGGTTTAAGCAATAAATCTAGTTGACCGCTGTTTAATAAAGTATTTAATTTATCTTCGGTTACGCACTCTTCTTTGGTTAAAGCTGAGAAACTCAAAAGTATAGCTAGAAAAGTAAATATTTTAATCATTTGTTATTTATTCTTAATCATTAAATTAGTCTGCTGTTCGCTCTAAGCGGTCGGTCACGAACACTAAAAACTTGTGTTTAAACAATAACATCATGTATTGTTCATTAATATAATTTATTGACGTTTGCTTATGTGAATGTTGACCGAATATGAGATGGTCACTTACTTAACATCAAGCAAGGACGTTTAATATTAAAAATAAATTCAAGGAGGAATTTTTGAAAAAACTTATAGCCATAATTACACCTGTTTTCTTATTTTCATGCGGAGGTGATGAAGATAAAATATCTTGCACTACCTCAGTAGAGCCAGCTATCGAAATTGAAGTTTATGATAGTGCATCCCAGTTACCTATAACCTGTGGAGCAAAAGCGACTATACAGGATGGTACATTTACCCAAGAAGTAGAGAACACTCCAGATACAGACTGTGATGATTCAAATATGCTTACGGCTGCGGATGAACGTGCAGGAAACTACGACATTAGTATTTCTAAAGAAGGTTATTACGAATGGAATACCTACAACGTAGCCGTATCTGAAAATGAATGCCACGTAAACACGGTAACAATTCAAGCATATCTAGAAAAAATATCACCTGAAGATGAAATAGTGGCCTGTACTACTCATATAGAATCTGGACTTTGGTTTGAATTATTTGATAAAGAAACAGGAGAGCGACTCCATTGTGATGCAACAATCACAATTGAAGATGGTGATTACATAGAAGAACTTGTTGACTGTGAGGGCGGTTCTAGTGGAGCAGGAGAGGGTGACCTTTTAATCGGTGTAGGCGCGGCACCTGAAAGAGCTGGGGTTTACAATATCACTATTGAAAAAGAAGGCTATCAAAATTGGTATCGTTCAAATATTGAAGTGTCTGAAGGTATTTGTCATGTCAACCAAGTTCAAATACAAGCGTACTTAGAAAAATAGGGTTGAAGATTTAAGTAATGAATAGTGTAGATAAATAGATAAATGGTGCGGACGGAGAGACTTGAACTCTCACATCGCAAGATACTGGAACGCTCATATACCTAGCCAGCGCGTCTAGGCCCAATATTAGTGCCACGTTCGCCTTGCTCGGTATAAATTACAGACTTTACCGAACCTACACCATTCATGGTGGTTCGGATTTCCTCCATCCCTGAACGCAAAAAAACTCCAAAAACAACTTATAATTTCAAGTTACTTTTGGAGTTTTTTTGTTTTCAAATGGTGCGGACGGAGAGACTTGAACTCTCACATCGCAAGATACTGGAACCTAAATCCAGCGCGTCTACCAATTCCGCCACGTCCGCATTTTGATATCGAGTTAGATAACTTGATATAAGGTAGTAAATGGTGGCTACACCGGGACTCGAACCTGGGACCCCATCATTATGAGTGATGTGCTCTAACCAACTGAGCTATGTAGCCAAACAATTTTTACTTTCCATTAAAGCAAAAAAAAAGCTGATAACAGCTTATTTTTAGGTTTAACAATTTAAAAGAAAGTGGCTGGGATACAAGGATTTGAACCTTGGAATGACGGGATCAAAACCCGCTGCCTTACCGCTTGGCTATATCCCAACTAAATTTCTTTTATTTACATTATCAGAGCCAATTAAAAAATTGGCTGGGATACAAGGATTTGAACCTTGGAATGACGGGATCAAAACCCGCTGCCTTACCGCTTGGCTATATCCCAACAATGTAAATTTCGCGATTGCGAGTTTTAACACTCACACTGCCAAAGGTATTAGGTGAACCTAAATCCTATGGATTTACTATACCGCTCAATAGTAAATGGTGCGATTGGGAGCTTTAACACTCACATTGCCAAAGGTATTAGGAGAACCTAAATCCCATGGATTTACTATACCGCTAAATAGTAAATGGTGCGGACGGAGAGACTTGAACTCTCACATCGCAAGATACTGGAACCTAAATCCAGCGCGTCTACCAATTCCGCCACGTCCGCAAATGTTATGGTGGCTACACCGGGACTCGAACCTGGGACCCCATCATTATGAGTGATGTGCTCTAACCAACTGAGCTATGTAGCCATAACATTACTTTCTTGAGTTGCCTCAAGCAAGTGCGGCGTATTATGCAAATCTGCCTTGGTGTCGTCAACTCTTTTTTCAAAATAAATGCTACTTTTTTCATGATTGTTCAAAGAGTCGTCATTTTGAGTTATTAATCGACATCAATTCACGATCTTTTCGTAACTAAACTGTATTTTTAACTTATTGCTGGGCTCGTTTGTTCAAATGGTTTTTTGTTGCTCATTAAGTAAAAAGCCGCGGGCACAAAATAAAAAGACAATAGGGTAGTTAATACAGTACCGCCAGCGATAGCTATGGCAAATGGTGGCCAGAACCCACCTCCGGCAAGAATTAACGGTAAAAATCCTCCTACGGTGGTGATAGTTGTAGAGCTAATGTGTCTTGTACAACTCAAAACTCCGTTAATAATGGCGTTTTCATCTCCACTTATTGCCGCTGGATCTGCTTTTAGTTCGGCTAGAATTACAATGGCAGAGTTAATAGCCAAGCCCATCAAGCCTAATAAACCGATTATCACCGTAAAACCAAAGGGATGGTTAAATACATACACGCTAAATAAGCCAAGGCCGGTCGACATAAATGCTGAAATAAAGATAATACTTGATACTCTAAATGAGTTAAACGACAGCACAACAACTGTGATAAGCAAAATTAATATAATTCCAACGCTACTTAACAGTTTACCTACAGCGCTGTCTCTAGCGTCTGATTCACCGCCAATTTCTAAACTATAGCCGCTGGGCATAACAAAGTTTTGTTCAGTAATTTTTTGCTGAATTTCAGCCAAAGCTACAGACGGTAACACCCCAGACCGTACATACCCCTCAATTACATTTACTCGCATACCGTCTCGGTGTGGAATCGCTCCTCTAGATGGGTTTATTTTCGCTTGGCTAATAGCCGAAAGTGGAAAGTAAGTGCCGTCTCTAGAGTTTACAATGGGAAAGTTATTTAAGACATTAATGTCTTCTCGTTCACTATCACTTATTTTTACGCGAACATTAATCGATTCTGTAGCTTCAATGATACTGCCTTGCACAACGCCGTCTAAGCCTGCTTCAAGTTGTTTGGCGATATCTACAAGGCTTAAATTTAAGCCATTTAATGTATCTTCATCAGCCTGTAACCACACCTTTGGTGTACCAGGAAGTAGTGTTGCGCGTGAATGCATAATATCGTCAGTTTGTGAAAATATCAGGCGAAGCTGCGAACCTAACTCTTGCAGAGTATCTAGGTTTGGTCCAAAAATTCGTATTTCAATTGGCGCGTTAAACGGAGGGCCTTGCTCAAGTTTTCGAACTAATACTTGCGCCTGAGGAAACGCTTCATCAAGTATTACCTGCAGCTCAGGGATCAACCTGTTTGCTGCTTTAAAGTCGGTAGCGGTAATCATTGCTTGCGCATAGTTTTGCATACCATCTTTTGAGCTGATCAAATTATAATAAAATGATGGCGCACTCTTACCAATAAACCAATGCAACTTCTCTATTTCATGATGTTTCTCAAGCTCAGTTGACACTTGCTCGGTAATTCGTTTAGTTGCTTCAATACTCGCTTGAGAAGGCAAAAACAGTTCAATTTGAAACATATCTCTGTCTGAAGCAGGAAAAAACTGCTCATCAAGGTGTTTCGCCATTACAAAGCCCATTATTGGCAAGATAAACACTAAAGAAATAGTAAGTCTTGGTTTCGCCAACGTAAAATTCAGCGTCTTTTTAAATAAGTTTTCTAAAGACGGTAACGCTAAGCCATTTTGCAACCATCCAGACTTGTTGTTCACCTTTATAAATCTGCCAGCAAGACCAGCAACAATGGTATGCGATATTATATAAGAGCCTATTAAAGCGAAAATGACACTTAACGCAATACCACCAACAAATTCACCAGCATCTCCGGGCATTAATACTATCGGCATAAACGCTAATATAGTGGTTAATGTGGAGCCAAGAAGAGGTAGCCAAAGGTGACGAACAGAATCTAAAACGGCTTTTAATCCATTAATTCCCTGCTGTTTCTTTTGTTGAATGGTATCGGTCATTACTATGGCGTTATCTACCATGATGCCAAGAGCGACTACTAAACCTGTTACTGACATTTGATGAATTGGCAGACCGTAGTAATTCATAACCGATAACGTAAATAATACTGTCAGGGGCAATGACGCAACAACAATGAGTGCAGAGCGAAACCCTAGAGAAATAAATAATACGACAGCGATAATGGCAAAACCAATGACAATATTCTCGACTAAATCAGCTAATCGGGTGGTGGTATAGCTGTTCTGATCAAATAACACTTCTAACTTAATACTTTGCGGCAGCATACTTTCAAATTCTGCAACTTTTTTAGCCACTTGAGTTGACCATAAATCAACACGAACACCTTTAACCATACGTGTTCCAACCACAAGGGCTGGCTTGCCATTTACTATTGCAAGGTCATTGGCAGGTTTTTGAATTTGGCGCTTAACAACTGCTACATCACCCACTAATAATGGGCTGTTTTGATCTGAAATGATTGGAATACTGCGTATGCGGTCTAACGAATCCAGCGCACCACTGATCTCGATTTGCATTTGGTTATAATTATTAACTAATTTACCGGCAGGAATTTTTACATCGGCATTAGATATTGCTTGGCTGACCTGGGCAAGTGAAATACCAGCCATAGCAATAAAGTCTTGGTTTAATTCGACTAAAATTTCTTCTGGATTTTGACCATGAATTTCTACAATGTCTGTATTGTCTACTAGCCTTAGTTGTGATTTCAACTCTGTGGCATAACGCCCAAGAATTAACATGTCAGGTGCTTCATCGACCGCCCAATTTAATGATACTAATTGGGTATAAGCAAAACTGCGCTCATCTTCTAATGATGATGGTAAAGCCTCTTTTGGCAAGTGTGGGGCTACATCACTTAATATATCTCTGATACGAGAAAACACCGGCTCAGAGTCTTTTACTTCACCCTTAAGCTTGACTTGAATCACTGATATTTCAGGTCGAGAGGTAGACGCAAGGTACTCAATTTCAGAGAGCTTACGCAATTTCTGTTCTATTTTCTCGGTGACTAATGCTTCAACTCGTTCAGCACTGGCACCAGGAAATTTGGTGATTACACTGGCGGCACGGTTAACCATGTCAGGATCTTCAGAGCGAGGTAATATATGCAACGAAGCCAAACCCGAAACAATAATGATCAAAATCATTAAAGTCATTAAGCGGCCATTTTTTACAAATAATTCAATCATTGTCTATAGCCTTATTAAATTCTAACTAACTGACCAGGTACCAAACGATGTAACCCTGACGTTAGTAACCGTTGTCCATCTGTTAAACTGCCGCGAATAAACGCTTTGTCTTGTTCACTGTGAATGATCTCAACACTATTACTGATCAGTTTAAATAAAGACTCATTCGAGCTGTCATCGGTAATTTTCTCAAGAGTATAAACATTCCAAGTACCACGAATACCGTCGGTTAATGCCGTGGTAGGAACCCAAAAACCCTGCTGTTGATAGTGTTGTTCAAATTCAAAGTATCCCATTTGATTATTGAATACAGATAAGTCATTGGGTAAGGAAAATCGCAATTGCACAGTGCGGCTATATTGGTTAATTTCTGAATTTACGGCTAAAGATGTTACTTGAAGCCGTGTTTGATTAATCGATAATGAAAAGTTATTTTGTGCTTTAATATCTGCAATCAAATTCTGCGGCACACCAACTTTCAGTTCGTTATTACCTTGCTCTTGTAGTGTAAAAACAACCACTTGTGGGTTTATAACTTCGCCAACATTGATATTACGTTTGTTGATAGTGCCGGTAAATGGTGCATATATTTCAGTGTGATTGATTTGGTAACGGTTAATTGCCTGGCTTGCTTGTAACTGTTTTTTGTTTGCTTCTAATACTTTTTTCTGAGCTTGCAACTCATCTTGGTTTTGTTGTGAGGCATAACCATTATCAATTAATTCATTAACGCGGTTTAGGTTTGCTTGGGCAAGCTCTAGCTCGGCTTTTAACTGACTTTCTTGTGCAACTAATTGTTGTTGCTCTATCCCTAATAATTCGGTATCTAAACTTGCTAATAGCTGGCCTTTAGTTACCGTATCACCTTCATCAACGAAAATATTAGCGACTCGCCCTGACACTTCAAAGTTTAAATTAGCACTTTGCTTACTCACAAGGGTGCCAGAAAATCGTCTTAACACTTTGTAACTCTGTTCAAGTTTTAATGGTTCGCTTGCTGCTTTATGATAATAAGGTGTCTGAGTTGCAACTTGTGGCACACTTTCACCACAAGCCAATAGACTAAGTAAAAGTGTTGCTGCGATAGCACCTTTTAAAAATTGTGAAGTGAGAGTAGGAATTGAATTAAACATATTGCCTTCTAATTAATTAATATACTAAACTAGACTAATGGGTCTAGTTTAGTTAAATTAAACTAGACTGTCCAGTGTGATTAGTTACATTTTAGATATATGTAATTACATTTGATGTAAAACTCGTTAGATTAATCAGTATAAGTAAACATTAACATTTACTTTTAAATAGTAAATTCGAAGGAAAAGCAGTGAAAAAGCCCAAAACACGCAGTAAAAGTGAAGAGAAACGCCAACTAATTTTAGCTGCGGCAACAAACAGTTTTTGTGATAAAGGGTTTTCATTAACCAGTATGGACAGCATTGCAAATTCTGCCGGGGTATCAAAACAAACGGTCTATAGCCATTTTGGTAATAAAGATGAATTGTTTGCAGCTTCTATATTAAATAAATGTGAAAAGTTTCGTACATCGGCTTTACCTGAGTCAAGTCTTTGCGATCCTAAACTAGCATTAAAAACCTTTGCTATGGGCTTTATACAATTATTACTTTCAGAAGAAGGCATGGCCATACATAGAGTGTGTATCGCTGAATCTCAAACTAATCCACAAGTGTCGCAATTATTTTATGCTGCAGGACCTGAACCTGTTGTCGCTGAAATCTCAAGGTTACTAGAATCATATGCGAGCAAAGGACTGATCATTGTTGAAAATTATCATTTTGCCGCTTTACAGTTTTTATCGCTAATGAAAGGGGAGGCGGTTATGCGCCGTGAGTATAATACTGAAAAACAAATCGGTATTGAGGAAATCTCTAATTATATAGATAACAGCGTAGATTTATTTTTACGGGGCTGCCAATACAAAGCTATGGTTTAAGTTTAAACCTTTGTTACCGCCGCAGATGAATCTCGAACTAATAATTTTGGTGTAAATTGTTCGCAGATTTCTTCTGACTTTTGTTCTCGTATCTCATTAATAAGTAACGCGGTAGCATTTTGCGCTATGGTTTGGTTTGGTTGGTCGGCGGTGGTGATCTTTGGCCAAGTTTGACGAGAGAACGGACTGTTCTCGAAACCAACAATAGACAACTCTTCAGGTATCGCAACATTTGCTAAACGAGAAGCAAATAATGCCCCGGCTGCTATCTCATCATTACACGAAAATATCGCCGTTGGTTTGACCGGTTTTTCTAAAAGGGTTTGAGCCCCTTCAACACCAGATTCGAATGAATATTCACCGTCTACAATTAACTCTTCTCGACAACTAATGTTATTCTTGGCCAGCGCTGCTTTAAAGCCTTCAATACGTTCAAACGTTGATTTATGCTCTTTACCACCACTGATAAAACCAATGTCTTTGTGGCCCAGTTCGATTAAGTGTTCAGTGATTTCAAATGCAGCATCAAAATCATTTACCATAATGCATGGTGATAACGTGTCTGGAACTGTGTGTCCTGAAAAGATTCTTACAAATTTAACACCTAAATCAGCCAAACGATCAACAACACTGGGCATTTCAGAGAAAGGCGGAGTTAATACTACACCGGCTATTCGAGAGTGACGGATCATTGAAGTTATCTCATCAAGAATATCTACCGATTTTGAATTACATGGATGAATTAACAATTCAAAGCTCTGTTTTCTGCATTCAGACAAAATACCATTTTGCATATCGATAACATAATAGGCATTTGGGTTATCGTAAATATAAGCAATGTTATAAGATTTAGTACCTGCCAAGCTACGCGCAGCAAGGTTTGGCTGATAGTTAAGTTGTTTTACTGCAGCCATTACTTTGTCACGAGTGGCTTGTCTTACCGATGCTTCATTATTCATAACCCTAGATACGGTTTTGATTGAAACACCTGACAATTTTGCTACATCGTTGATGGTTACTTTCATGGCCAAGCCTTTAATTATTCTTATTAATACATTAAGCAAGCGCTTACATTGTGCAATTATTACAAACGCACTATATATTATTTTGTTGATATTGTTATAAAAAAAATACAAAAACTGGTATTTAATTTACTGTTTTAAATAAAAGGCTGGTTTCTAACCCTTATGAACGGTTTAACAAACAATTCACAAATAAATTGACAGCGCTGTCATTTAACCTTAGTTTATAAATGAAATTATACAAGTTCAATTGTAAAAAGGTTTAAAAATGACTTCAAGAACTGAATTATCTAGTTGGAAATCACTCACATCGCTTGCCCAAACTATGAAGAATATTCATATGAATGATTTGTTTGCTGCAGATGCTGAGCGCTTTGATAAATTCTCAATTAAATTACCCGACATACTTTTTGATTATTCAAAAAACATTATTGATGATGCTGTTATTGAAGAGCTATTAAACTTATGCAAACAGGTCGACCTGGAATCTTGGCGTGACAAAATGTTCAATGCCGAGCGAATCAATTTAACTGAAAATCGAGCGGTTTTACATACGGCATTGCGTAATCGCGGTAAAAAATCTATTGAACTAGATGGTGAAAATGTTACCAACCAGGTTGAATGTGAGCTTGCTCATATGGAAGAGTTTGTTAATCAGGTAAGGCAAGGGCAGTGGAAGGGCTATTCAGGTAAACGCATTACCGACATCGTAAATATTGGTGTAGGCGGCTCAAATCTTGGTCCGCAAATGGTCACAGAAGCTCTAAAACATTACAGCGATCAAAGTGTTAACGTGCATTATGTATCTAATGTGGATGGTGCTCAAATTACCGAAGTACTTGCACCGTTAAATCCTGAAAAAGTACTATTTATTGTATCGAGTAAAACGTTTACTACCACAGAAACAATGACTAATGCCAATACGGCTACACAATGGTTATTGAAATCAGCAAATGATAGATCAGCCATACAGAAGCATTTTATTGCGGTCTCTGCAAATATCAAAAATGCCACTGAGTTTGGAATTCACCCTGATAATATTTTTTCAATGTGGGACTGGGTAGGCGGTCGATTTTCATTATGGTCAGCTATTGGGTTGCCAATTGCACTCGATTTAGGTTTTGATAAGTTTATCGAACTTCTTGAAGGTGCCTATGACATTGATGAACATTTTCAGCAAGCTCCGTTAAAAGAAAACGTACCTGTGCTTATGGCGTTACTGAGTTTATGGAATTGCACATTCTTAGGATTTAAATCTCAAGCGATACTACCTTACGATCAAACATTGCATATGCTCAGTGCTTATTTGCAGCAAGCTGAAATGGAAAGTAATGGTAAGTCGGTATCCTGGGAAGGTGAGAAAATTTCCTATCCAACAGTTCCCTCAATCTGGGGCGAGTTAGGCATAAATGGCCAGCATGCGTTTTATCAGTACTTACATCAAAGTAATAATATTGTGCCTGGTGATTTTATCGGCTCCGTTGAAAGTGTTACGCCTGTCGCTGGGCATCATGAAACATTAATGAGTAACTTTTTTGCTCAAACCCAAGCGTTAATGACTGGAGTAAACGAAGAGCAGGTTAGGGCAGATTTGAAGGCTAAAGGACGTGTACAAGAAGTTATTGATAAACTTGCGCCGCATAAAGTTCATGAAGGTAATCGACCAACAAATACGTTACTACTTTCACAGATTAGCCCTAAAACATTAGGTCAGTTGATTGCTATGTATGAACATAAAATATTTGTACAAGGCATTTTATTACAAATTTGTTCGTTTGATCAGTGGGGGGTTGAATTAGGTAAGGGCTTAGCGGCAAATATTGAAACTGAATTATTATCAGACGATGTATCACAAAGCCATGACAGCTCTACGGCAAACTTAATCAAATTTTATAAGTCAGTGAAACAGCAAGCATAATATTAAGAACCATTACTGGGACATGTGACCATCATACTACCACTTCCTGAACTTGTGTCAGGATCTCTTGTTAGATAAAGTGACTCCGTTGAATAGAGTCACTTATTTCTTTTAAGTGCTTGTTTATTACTCTTCAGCTGCAACCCAGCCGTAAACTTTACCCGCTATAATCGCACCTACAATAGGAGCAACCCAAAATAGCCATAATTGCGCTGTTGCCCAATCGCCAACAAACATTGCTACACCTGTACTACGTGCGGGGTTTACTGAGGTATTACTTACGGGAATGGTAATTAAGTGAATTAATGTTAAACATAAACCAATTGCTATCGGAGCAAATCCTGCTGGCGCACGTTTATCTGTTGCGCCCAAAATTACCATTAAAAACATAAAGGTCATTACCACTTCGGCAATCAGTACTGCCATCATCGAGTAGCCACCAGGTGAATGTGCACCATAGCCGTTAGAAGCAAAACCACCGCCTAAATCAAACCCTGGGGCACCTGAGGCAATTGAATATAGTACTGCTGCACCAGCAAGACCACCAACCACTTGAGCGATGATGTAAGGTACAAGTTCATTCGCCGGAAAGCGTCCACCAGACCATAAACCAAATGAAACGGCAGGGTTAAGATGACAGCCTGATACATGCCCAATTGCATAGGCCATGGTCATAACTGTTAAACCAAATGCCAGCGATACACCAACAAACCCGATACCCAAATCAGGTATGCCGGCAGCTAATACCGCACTGCCACAACCACCTAAGACTAACCAAAAAGTGCCAAAAAACTCAGCAGCTAATTTATTTGTTAAAGTCATAATTTTTTTCCTATTATTTATTTAATTATATTTATTCAGCTATTACCTAACACACGCCACTTATCCATCATTCTATTCGTAGATCATTTTCGTTTAGTTCTTATTAATTCTCTAGATCAATGAAATCATTAAATAATTTTAGCTTACATAAAATTTAGCTCTAAATTGAGAAAACTTCCTGTAAATGCATGAAATAATTAAAATGACAGCGTTGTTTTTGCTGTTTTAAAGATAAAAAACAACAGTGTAAGTTGATTTTTTGTATAAAAAACGAAAAAAAGTAAGAATAAATCGAGCTTTGTTAAGTTATTGATAATAAAGGTTAAAGATTGTTTTGTGTTATCTTTGTGTTAATGGTTTGTATGTTTTATTTACAATTTAATGTAATTTTTTGTAGCCAAACGGTTAATTTCTGTGTATGTTTTATTACAAGCTTTTGACAGCGCTGTCATTTAAGTCAAACAAAAACTTAAAAATAGGTTGTATGTGATTTTTAAATTTTTTAGCTGGTTGCGCGGTTACGGTGAAAACTAAAATAAATCTAAAGGGTAGGAAAATGTCGTCATTCAAATTCCAAAAACATGTACTAGCTAGTAGCATTGCAATGGTACTTTCAGGTGCATCTGCATCGGCTATAGCAGCAGAAGAAGCAGAAGTAACCGCTGATAATATCGAAGTAATTGAAGTTACCGGTATTCGCGGCAGCAACAAGAAAAACTTAAATGCAAAACGATTCTCTAACGCAAGTGTGGATGCCATCAGTGCTGAAGACATTGGTAAATTCCCTGATAAAAACGTTGCAGAATCATTACAGCGTATACCTGGTGTAACTATTCAACGTCAATTCGGTGAAGGTGCAGCAGTTTCAATTCGTGGTGCAGGTCAAGATTTAACACTTACCACATTGAATGGCCAAAACGTTGCGTCTACTGGTTGGTTCGTACTTGAGCCAGCAAAACGTAGCTTCAACTACGAATTACTACCATCAGAATTGGTTGGTGATTTAGAGGTTTATAAGTCTTCACAAGCAGATATCGCTGAAGGTGGTATTGGTGGTACGGTTATCGTTAATACTCGTAAGCCACTAGATTTAGATGCAAATACTATTTATGCATCGGTTGAAGGTTCTTACCAATCAGATTCTGAAGAAACAGATCCACAGGCTTCAGCTATGTACAGCTGGAAAAACGAATCAGAAACAATGGGTTTCTTATTGTCAGGTGTAATGCAAGAGCGTTCATTACAACGCCAAGGTAACGAAGCATTCTGGGAATGGGGTGCAGGTCCTGTTGCGTTTGAACAAGAGCGTAAACGTTCTGCTATTACCGGTACTTTCCAATACTCTCCAACAGATAACATGGATTTCGTGTTAAATGTAATGGATATGCAAATGGAAGCGGATAACACTAACTATGCATTATGGCTAACTCAAGCTGATAGCTCTTGGGGTGGTGTTGATCCTTCTGAAACGACTTGGTTAGGCCAAGAAACTGATGCAGATGGCAATATTACAAATCAAGGTACGCAAGTTGCGGGTCCTTTAAATGTAGCTTTCTATCAAATGCGTCCGCGTGAAGCGACGATGGATTCAGACGTTGTAGATTTAACATTTAACTACACTGCGGATGATTACAAAATTAAAGTGCAAGTTGGTTCAACTGAATCTACTGGTGGTACTGATTTTGAGATGGTTCTTGATGATGGTTTAGTACCTTCAATTGCTGGTGGTACATATGACTTCACTGGTGGTGGTCAAACATGGAACTTACCAGCTGGTTTCGATATGGAAACCTACGATCCAGGCACACTTGCAATGGGTACCGGTCCAAACTTTAACCGTACACCAAAAACAGATGAAGAATCTTACCTGCAAGGTGATGTTACCTTTAACGTTGATTTAGGTGTAATAACTGAAATTAAAACTGGTTTAAAGTTTGCGCAACATGAAACTACATCTCGTCGCTATGAATACATTCAAGAAGAAGGCTTTAATAACGTAATCGCCACTTCTGGTATTCAAGACGGTAATTTAGATGTTGGCTCTGGTGACTATTCAATCAAGAAGTTTGATGCTGATGCATTAAAATCTTGGGCTAAAGATAGCATCATTGGTGAAACTGAAGATTTAGGCTCGTATAGTCATATTGAAGAAGACAATTATGCTGCTTATGTAATGGCAACGTTCGACGGTGAAGGTTTCCGCGGTAACTTTGGTGTTCGTTATGCAGGTACTGATGCTGAGTCTATTTACTATGTAAATGGCGAAAAAACCAGTACTGACGCTGACTATGCAGAATTTTTGCCTAGCTTTAACTTAGCAATGGACATTACAGATGAAGTTATCGTTCGTGTTGCTGCATCTCGTGCAATGGCTCGTCCACAGTACGTTGATATGTATGTTAACCCTAATGTTGTAGGTGCTAACGATGACTTACCAGATAACCAATACTGGGTTGTAGGAAACGTTGGTCTTAAGCCTTTCGTTGCCGATATGTTTGATATTGGTGTTGAATGGTACTTTAATGATTCATCATTATTATCAGCAACGTTATTCATGAAAGATGTGAAGAACTTTGTAACGTTCTCAGAGCGTAAAGTTGCAGCTGACGAAATTGATTTTGACTTGCCACCTGAAGAAGCTGCAAATGGCTGGACAGTACAAGAGAAATCTAACGGTCAAGATGCACAAATCGAAGGTCTAGAGCTTCAATACCAACAAGACTTTGGTAATGGATTTGGTACATTGATTAACTACACATACACTGACACATCTACTGATGAAAGCACGTATGTTGATGGTAACCCATTCTTAAGCGATAGCTCAAAAGATCAATATAACCTTACTGGTTACTATGAAAATGACTCATTATCGGTTCGTTTATCATACAACTGGCGTAGCGAGTATATGATCCGTGAAACAGGTTCATACGGAAACCGTTTACATGATGACTTTGGCTCTTTAGATTTAAGTGCAACGTATCATGTAACTGAAAACGTTGATGTTCGTATTGATGCGACCAATATAACTGAAGAAGAAGCTAAGCAGTACGGTAATAACAATTACCCAACTTCATACAGTGGTTTCACTCAGGGGTTCCCATTATATGAATATGAAATGGCTCGACGTATCAACGCTGGTGTAAGCGTTAAGTTCTAATTACTATTGGAACAAAGAAGTAAAAGGGGAAGGTAGTCTTCCCCTTTTGTTAACTTAAAGTTGAATTAACGTCCAATTAGCAGTGTTAAGTGATTTTATTAAAAAAATTGAAAATATCACTTGTATTGGTTTTACCGCTCGGTTTAGTCTAAGACCCTATTAAAAAAAGACCCGCATTTCGGAGTAGTATTATGAGTCAAAATATTCAACCATTAAATAAAACCGCACACGCAAAAACAAAAATAAAACCTCAAGCAAACTATACACATGCAAAAGGGCAACATCTTGCTCCAGTAGTTGTACATGAATTTGCTAGAGCATCTTCAGAGTTTCCTGTTGTATTTGTTAAAAATACAGAAACAGGCACATTTCAGCCAGTAGCTTTATTTGGCATTAAGCCAGGTGAAAACCTTTACACTGAAACTGAAACTTGGGAAGGCACTTATGCCCCTGCAGCAGTAACTAACTTTCCTTTATCTTTAGTACCAGAAAGCAAAGATTCAGATAAGTTTATGGTGGTTATTGCGACTGATAACGCAGTGGTAAATGAAGACGAAGGAAATGCTTTATTTGAAGAAGATGGTGAAGAAAGTGAATATTTAACGCGTCGTAAAGAAGCGTTAGGACAATATTTTGAACACTCTCACATTACTCAAGCATTTACCAAAGAATTAGCCGATAAAGATTTATTAATTCAGCAAAATTTAGAAATTTCTGCTAACGGCGAGAAAATCCAGATCAACGGTCTGTATTTAGTTGATGAAAAGAAACTTAATGAACTTTCAGATGAAGACTATATTGCACTTCGTAAACGTGGTGTTCTTGCACCAATTTATGCGCATTTAAATTCAATGCATCAATTGCATCGTTTAGTTAAAAAGAAAGTTGCATTAAGCTAATTAACTTAGCAGGATAACCTGCTATTTAAGAAGGCTTTATGAACGAAAAGAATGTCAAATCTATCACTATTGTTGGTGGTGGTTCATCCGGTTGGATGAGTGCGTTATATCTAAATAAACTGTATAACCACAATCAAAAAAATATTGATATAACCGTTATTGAAAGTAAAGATATCGGCATTCTTGGTGTAGGAGAGGCGACAGTTCACTCTATTCGCTTCTTCTTCGCTGCAATGGGGCTTGATGAACAAGAACTATTGCATGAAACAAATGCCACATTAAAAACAGGCATTATGTTTAGAAATTGGATGCAGCCTAAAAATGGCAGCACCCATGAATATTTCCATCCTTTTGAACACCAGGCGCTTGGCAACATCCTCGATATTTCCACTGCCTGGATTCTAAGTTCTCGTCACTTATTTGAACGCTACGATCAAGGGGTGAGTTTATCTTCCCATCTGATGGCTAAAAACCTTAGCCCGAAAATGCCTTCATCAAAACCTTATCAAGGCATAGTACCTTACGGTTATCATATCGATGCCACATTAATGGCTCGATTTTTACGTAAAAAAGCTGAAGCTGCCGGTGTTATTCACGTTGAGGCTATGGTGAATAACGTTAACGTTAAAGATGGCAATATTGATAGTATCGATACCGACCAAGGCCAATTTAGTGCTGATATGTTTATCGATTGCACTGGTTTTAAAGGCTTGTTAATCGAAGCGCTAAAAGCAGATAATTGGCAGTCGTTCGAGCAAGAATTACCCTGTAATAAAGCGGTGGCCATGCAAGTGGCTTACAAAGATGAACAGGTGCCGCGCAGCTACACTACAGCAACAGCATTAACCAACGGCTGGGCTTGGGAAATTGATTTGTCATCTCGTCGTGGTACAGGTTATGTATATGACGGAAATCGTTTAACCAAAGAACAAGCAGAAACTGAATTAAAACAACATGTAGGTAAAGATGCAGAGGTACTAAAAACCTTGCACCTTAATATGAAAATAGGCTGTCGCAAAGAGTTCTGGGTAGGAAATTGTATTGCCATTGGTTTATCGGGTGGTTTTATTGAACCGCTGGAATCGACAGGGTTACACTTAATCAACGTCAGTGTGAAGCTTTTGGCGACACACATTTCTTCAAATCAAATTTCACAAGTGTCGCGCGACTCCTATAACCGTTTAATGAATGGCATTTATGATGACTTAAAACGTTTCATCGTTCTGCACTATTGTTTAACTGATCGTGATGATAGCGAGTTTTGGCAACAGGCTCAAAAAAGTGTTGATTATTGTCCTGAGCTGAAACAACAAATCGAATTGTGGCGCCATAAAACCTGCGAGTTTATGGATTTAGCCGGCGGCTATGCAACCACTTTTACCGATGAAAACTATCGCTTTATTCTTTATGGTATGGATCATTTTCCTACACTTCATATGCCTTATGATGAAGACAGTTGCCAACAAATTTTTAACCGTTTTACTTTTATGGCTAACAAAGCTCAAGCGGTAACCTTATCCCATCAAGAATGGATAAAGCAGCGTAGTATGAAGGATTTATCTACAGATAACGTATCAATTAGTATTGGCTCTTAAGCACTTTTATCAATAATACGAGGAATAGAGCCAATGAATAACTCTGAAAATAAACAGTCGAAGGCTATTCGTTCAATTGTAATTGTTGGTGGTGGTACAGCAGGCTGGCTTGCGGCGAATCATTTAGCGAAACAATTAAAACCAACTGAAACCAATGGCATTAAAATTACTTTGGTTGAGTCACCTAATATTCCTACTATTGGCGTTGGCGAAGGTACTGTGCCAATGATGCGCACTTCCCTCCAATACTTAGGAATAAGTGAAACCGATTTCATTAAAGACTGTGAAGTTACGTTCAAACAAGGGATCAAGTTTGTTGATTGGCTACATTCCCCTGAACAAGCCAGCGTAAATGGTTGCAATAATCATTACCATCATATCTTCGATTACCCGTTAATTAATGAATTTGAAGGCTTAACTGCTTATTGGTTGAAAAATTTAGCTGGCAAGGATACGTCCTTTGTAGATGCCGTGGCGTTTCAAGGCAGGGTTTGTGATGCCGGCTTAGCTCCTAAAGATATTACTATGCCTGAGTTTCAAGGGCGTACAAATTATGCTTATCACTTAGATGCAGCAAAATTTTCAAAATTACTTTGTAAGCATGCAACTCAGTCTATGGGAGTAAACCATATTTTGGCTGACGTCGCTCGGGTAGAGCTAGCGGATTCTGGAGATATAAAATCAATTCATACCGATGTACAAGGTGAAATTACTGCTGATTTCTTTGTCGATTGCACAGGATTTAACGCGTTATTATTAGGTAAAACATTAGGCGTTAAATTTATTGATAAAAGCGACGTGTTATTTGCTGATTCAGCATTGGCCATTCAGTTGCCATACGAACATCCAGAGCAAGATATTCCCAGTTTTACTATATCTACGGCTAAACAAGCCGGTTGGATTTGGGATATTGGTTTAACCAAGCGCCGAGGTACTGGTTATGTCTACTCAAGCAAGCACAGTAGTGATGATGACGCAGAGCAAGTATTGCGCAATTACCTTGGTAAAGGCGCTGATAACTTAGATGCTCGAAAAATAGATATGAACATTGGTTATCGTGAAACATTTTGGCATAAAAACTGTGCCGCTATTGGCCTGTCACAAGGCTTTGTTGAACCTTTAGAAGCTACTGGGTTATTAGTGTTTGATGCAACTGCAAAAATGCTGGCTAGTCAGTTTCCTGCAAACCGCGAGCATATGGATGTTGTAGCTAAAAACTTTAACGAAAGAGTAAACAGTAGTTGGGAAAAAGTGATTGAGTTTATTAAACTTCATTACTTTTTATCAAAACGTGATGATAGCCAGTTTTGGTTAGATAATCGCGACCCAAGCACTTGTCCAACAGCTTTATTAGAGCGCCTAGAACTATGGAAGTATCAACTACCCAGCGCCTATGATTTTGCCAGTGGTTTTGAAATTTTCAATTTAGAAAATTATTTATATGTGCTTTACGGCATGCAATTTAATACCGATTTAAGTGCCATGGCATATCGATATACAGAGTCGGATAAAGCAGTCGATTTTTTTAAACAAATAAATCAGCATAGCTTGTCTTTAACCGAACAGTTACCTAATCACCGAGAGTTAATTAATAAAATTCATCGGTTTGGTCTGCAAAAGCGTTAAGCATTCATTTTAACGAGTTAACACAAAGTAGGGAATACAAACACAATGAACAAGATCGTTGCATTATCAGTTGCTGCAAGCTTAGCTTTAATGGCTTGCACGGATGTAAATGAAACCTCAAGCAATACACTTAATCAGTCTCAGCTTGATCAATTATCCAACAGCTTAAATGTTGAATATCAGTTGATAACTAATGTTGCTGACGAAAATTGTGATCCGAACCGTCACGACGGTGCTTGTTTTCAATTACAGCTAAACTTAACCTCGCCTGAGAACGTTAACTCCAGTGATTGGGAAATTTACTTCTCTCAAATAAATCCGGTGCAAAGTGTTGATAGTAATTTGTTTACTATTGAGCATGTGAATGGTGATTTACATAAAATTGTGCCAACAGATAACTTTACCGGCTTTGAAGCAGGACAAACTTACGCGTTAAATTATCGAGTAGATTTTTGGTCATTGTCAGAAACTGATGCGTTGCCAAATTATATTTTAAGTGCAGATTCATTAGAGCCTAGGGTAATTAAAAGCACTCAAACAACCATAGATGCAGAAACGGGACTTGAAATTTATCCGTTTGTTAAGAGCTATATGAGCGTTGAAAAACACTTTAAACGCACCCCAACAGATCAAACACAATGGGCTACGGCCGATGTTTTGTTTGAACGCAACGCTCAAATGCAAGTCGCTAATAATGAGCTGCAAAGTAGTTTAATTCCATCACCTACAAAAATGGACGTTACTGATAATGGTCAATTTGTAGATTTATCTAATGGTTTAAACCTAACGTTAAATGGTGTCGAAAAAGCTAATTTTACCGCCGCACTCAAGCGATTAGCGTTTCTTGGCGTACAAGAAAGTAAACAAGGTGTTGCTGTTAATTTAACGTTAGACGAGTCGCTTAAAGGTGATACTGGCAGCTATCAATTAACAGTGAATGAGCAGGGGATAAATATCCAGGCAAATGATAATTCTGGTTTATTCTATGGTTTGCAATCAATTGCAGCGCTTGTGTCATTAGATAAATTAACCGTTCCTCATTTAACTATTGAAGATGAGCCACACTATCAGTTTCGCAGCATGATGGTTGATGTAGCCCGTAACTTTCATTCCAAGCAGTTTATTTTTGATTTGCTTGATCAAATGGCCGCGTATAAATTAAATAAATTTCATCTACACCTTGGTGATGATGAAGCTTGGCGCCTAGAAATCAATGATTTGCCAGAGCTTACCGATATCAGCTCTAAGCGTTGTTTAGATTTAACGGAGCAGCGCTGTTTATTACCGCAACTAGGGGCAGGGGTTGATCCTACTAGTTCGGTAAATGGTTATTACAGTAAGCAAGATTATAAAGACATTTTACAATATGCGTCTGAGCGTTTCATTCAAGTAATCCCATCATTAGATATGCCAGGGCATTCTCGCTCTTCTATCGTCGCCATGAAAGCACGATACAAAAAATTAATGGCGCAAGGTGATGAGCAGGGCGCTAAACAATTTTTACTGCATGATGAAAACGATACTACCGTCTATTCTTCGGTTCAATACTATAACGACAATACCATTAATGCGTGTATGGAGTCGTCATATGACTTTGTCGCTAAAGTTATGGATGAAGTTAAGGCAATGCATAGCGACGCTGGTCATCCTTTAACTCGTTACCACATTGGCGCAGATGAAACTGCAGGTGCCTGGGTTGAATCACCTATTTGTAAAGAGTTTATTGCCAATAATGATTTAGGTATTACTAAAGCAGAGGAGCTTGGTGCCTACTTTGTAGAACGAGTTGCAAAAATACTGAGCGAGCGAAACATAGAAACTGCTGGCTGGAATGATGGAATGATGCATACCAATGTTAATAATATGCCTGACGTAGTACAAGCGAATGCTTGGGGGATTATTTACTGGCAGGGGCATCAAGCTGCGCATCAATTAGCAAATCAAAATTGGGAGCTTGTGGTTTCAACCCCTGATGTAACCTATTTTGATTTTCCATACGAGCCGGACCCGAAAGAGCATGGCTATTACTGGGCGTCACGACATTCAAATACTGAGAAATTATTTCAATTTATGCCGGATAATCTACCTGCACATGCTGAATTTTGGCTAGATAGAGAAGATAAGCCTTATAGTACAGATGATACGGTGATATTGGATGAACAAGGCAATACAACGTCTGGACCGCTTAAGTCAGGTAGAACGTTTGCCGGGATACAAGGTCAGCTATGGAGTGAAAATACTCGCAATGATGATTTAGCCGAATATAAAATTTTCCCTCGTTTGTTTGCTTTAGCTGAGCGTGCTTGGCATAAACCAGAGTGGGTTGTACCGTACTCTTATAGTGGCAAAGTTTATAGCCAAGAGACGAATAACTTTACTGACAAGATGCGTAAAAACCGTGATCAACAATGGGCAAATTTTGCCAATATAATCGCAAATAAAGAACTGGCTAAATTAGATAAAGCAGAAGTGTTTTATCGAATTCCAACCGTCGGCGCCAAAATAGTTGATGCCAAATTGATGGTTAATATAGCTTACCCTGGACTGACGATTGAATATAAGTTGACTGATAATCAATGGCAAACATGGACCAAACCAGTAAGCATCAGCGGTGATGTAGAAGTTAGAGCACGGTCAAATGACTCTAAAAGAGCAGGTAGAAGCCTGTTTCTATCTCAATAAAGTATATAATTAACAATCGCTTGCATAAGAACGATAAGTTAATATTAAAAAAATGTAAAAACATAATGACAGCGCTGTCATTTGTATGTAATATAAATTTAACAACGCAGAATGTGCTGAACAAATAGAATTTTGAACAGCATGTTTTGACCACAGGCACATTTGCTAAGAGGCGTTAATGAAAAGTAATAAACAACAGCTATTTTTAGGCATTGATGGAGGCGGCAGCAAATGTAAAGCTGTGATCCTGAATACTTCAATGCAAGTGCTGGGTGAGGGAACCTCAGGTGCTGCTAATCCTTTTCATAATTTAGAACGAGCACAACAGTCAATTAGTCATGCAGCAGACTTAGCGTTAGCTGATGCTAACTTGGATGTTTCCTTAAAAAGTGAACTCATCGCAGGCATAGGTCTAGCTGGTGTTAACCTACCAAAGTATTTTTCTCTAATGGAACAATGGCAACACCCGTTTAAAACCATGCATTTAGCAACCGATCTACATATTGCCTGTTTAGGCGCTCATGGTGGTGAAGATGGTGCCATTATGATCACAGGTACGGGCTCGTGTGGCTACGCCACAGTTAAAGGCGAGTCACTGGTGATAGGTGGACATGGTTTTCCGCATGGTGACGTGTGCAGTGGTGCCTGGTTAGGGTTTAAAGCAGTAGAAAAAGTGCTGCTTAGCTTTGACGGTTTGATCAATGAAACGCTACTAACTGAAAAGTTATTTACCGCTCTGAATTGCACGGACTCTAATACTTTAATAGAAACGATAGCCGGTGAAGGCGCTACATTCTATGCAAAGTTAGCGATTAGTGTGTTCGACTCTGCTGATGAAGGCGATGAAATAGCAAAAGCTATTATTAACGAAGGTTGTCAATATTTTGAAGCCGTATTTTATAAGTTAATGGCGATGAAACCCACTAGACTATCTCTTATTGGCGGTTTAAAACCTCGTTTGATGGAATGGTTAAGTTCTGCAGTTGTTGAACAAATTAGTGAACCAGAAAATCCTCCTGAAATTGGCGCGGTACTTTTTGCTATGAATGAGCAAAATACTAACGCGTAAATTTGAAAGTGAACAAGTAAGTTAAACAAATAATTGAGTAATGTTATGACCACATTAATGGAACAAGAAGCTAAGCAAACCCCACTGGTTATTGCTGAGCAGATAAAATTAAATGCAGCTGTTGCTGAAAAAATTGGTAATAAGTTAAGCAATTTTGATCCAAAGATGGTGATGATCATTGGTCGGGGTTCTTCAGATCATGCCGGTGTGTTTGGTAAATATTTGATTGAAATCGAAGTTGGTATTCCTACCTTTGCGGCAGCACCATCGGTTGCGTCTGTTTATGGCAAAACATTAAAGCTTGATAATGCCTTTGTTATTGTTATTTCTCAATCGGGCCGTAGCCCTGATATCTTATCGCAAGCACAAATGGCAAAAGATGCCGGTGCTTATGTTGTCGCGTTAGTTAATGATGAAACATCTCCGTTGGCTGAACTTGTAGACGACGTATTACCTTTGCGTGCTGGTCCTGAGAATTCTGTTGCTGCCACGAAAAGCTACCTGGCTACCTTGTCTGGTCTGTTACAATTAACGGCTTATTGGAGCAAAAACAACGACCTTATCTCGGCGTTAGATTCATTGCCAGAAGCACTTTCAAAAGCAATTGATGCACCTGCACAATTAACGATTGATGGTTTAGCAGATACTCGTAATTTAGTCGTATTGGGTCGAGGTTTAGGTTACGCAGTTTCAAAAGAAATCGCACTGAAATTAAAAGAAGTCTGTTCCATTCACGCTGAAGCATTTTCTAGTGCTGAGTTTTTGCATGGTCCCGTAACGTTAGTGGCACAAAAGTTAACCATAGTAGATTGTCATGTAAATGATGAGTCTGATAAATCTCACAAAGAACAGATCAGCGAAGTTAAATCTCGTGGTGCGGACTTAATTCATTTACAACAAATTGTTAATGATGTTCACCCTAGGTTGGCGCCTTTACTTGTACTGCAACGTTTTTATTTAGATGTTGAACAGGTTGCGTTGGCAAAGGGTTTCAATCCAGATGAACCACAAGGATTAAAGAAAGTAACCAGGACTCTTTAATATGCTGAATTCAATTAACATTGCCAAATTCTTTGATGGACAAACGTTACGTGAAAATGTATCTGTTAGCTTTGCCGATGGAAAAATTGTTGGCGTAGAAAACGCCAAGGCAGGTGTTGAGTCAGGCATTATGGCTCCAGGCTATATTGACGTACAAGTTAACGGTGGTGGCGGGGCATTATTTAATAGTGCTCCTACGGTTGAAACCATTAATACCATCGGTTTGGCACATGCAAAGTTTGGCACTACTGGCTTTTTACCAACCTTAATTACCGATAAAGTTGATGTTATGCAACTTGCTGCAGATGCCGTCAGTGAAGCTTTAAAACAACAAACCCCTGGTGTTTTAGGTGTACATTTTGAAGGGCCGCATTTATCTATCCCTAAAAAAGGTGTGCATAGCCCAGAGTTTATCCGCGGCATTACAGCAGATGAAATGGCGGTATTTACTCGTCAGGATCTTGGTAAAGTTGTGGTTACACTAGCGCCTGAAAACGTATCAACTGATGATATTAAAACATTAGTCGCTGCAGGTGTTCATGTATGTTTAGGTCACTCTAACTCAGACTACGATACTGTTGTTAAAGCGTTAGCCGCTGGGGCAACAGGTTTTACGCATTTGTTTAATGCTATGTCTGCATTTGAGTCTCGGGCACCAGGTATGGTTGGTGCGGCATTGTTAGATGAAAATAGCTGGTGTGGCATAATAATTGATGGTCATCACGTACATTTTGATACGGCTAGGCTAGCGATTAAAGCTAAAACTAGCGGAAAAATGATTCTCGTTACAGATGCTATGCCACCAGTTGGCACTGATGATGATAGTTTTCCATTTTTTGATTCAAAAATTATCAGAACTGGCGATAGGTTAAACGCACTAACGGGTGAACTGGCTGGGTCGTGCTTAGATATGGCTGGAGCAGTAAAAAATACCGTTGAGCACTTGCAAGTAGAGTTAACTGAAGCGCTGCGAATGGCATCAACTTATCCAGCTGCTTTTTTGGCGTTAGAGAATCAAAAAGGGCGCTTGCAACCTGGCGCCTGTGCAGATTTTATTATACTTAACGATGATTTAAACGTGCAGCAAACTTGGATTGCCGGACAGAAAATTATTTAATCAACAATTTAGAACAATAATAAAAATAAACACAATATCAGCTTAATATAGGCGAAATTATGACAACAACAACAGCAAACACACAGAGCAATTCTCAAAGTAGTTTTGTGCCAATGATGATAATTGGCATATTGTTTTTTATCTTTGGTTTTGTCACTTGGCTAAATGGATCATTAATTCCGTTTTTAAAAATAATTTGTGAATTAAACGAGTTTCAAGCGTTATTCGTGACCTTCGCATTTTACATTGCTTACACGGTAATGGCCTATCCAATGTCGACCATATTAAGTAAAACCGGTTATCGAAACGGTATGGCTGTAGGCCTTGCTATTATGGTTGTTGGTGCCCTGTTATTCATACCAGCAGCAACCACAGCAAACTACGTATTCTTTTTAGTAGCGTTATTTACACTGGGTACAGGCTTAACCATTTTACAGACCGCTTCTAACCCTTATTTAGTGCATGTTGGACCAAAAGAAACTGCCGCAGTTCGTATTTCTGTTATGGGGATCATCAACAAAAGTGCAGGTGTTTTAGTACCAATTTTATTTACCGCATTAGTACTATCAGGCATGGGGGATTTTTCTGAAGATGCTCTTGCCAGTTTAGATGCCGCAACACGCGCAGCAAGAATTGAAGAATTATCTTCACAATTAGTCATGCCTTATATTTACATGGCCATCGTTTTATGTGCCTTGATTGCGTTAGTTAAGTTTTCTAATTTGCCAGAACTGCATATTGAAGAAGAAGAGACTGATGTTGAAAATACCACGGGCATATTACATTTTCCGCAAGCAATTCTAGGTGCTGTTGCATTATTTGCTTATGTTGGTGTAGAAGTTATTGCTGCCGATACTATTGGCTTATATGGTTCTGGCATTGGCGTAGAGCATTTTGCATCACTTACCTCGTATACCATGGTAGGTATGGTAATAGGTTATATCATCGGTATTGTTGCAATACCAAAATACGCAAATCAAAAAACGGCGTTAATAGTGTGTTCAGTTGCCGGAGCATTATGTATTTTAGGGGTAGTAACTGGCTCTACCACAAGTACTAGTATTGCTGATGCATTATGGGGCTGGTCAGGTATTCCTGTTATTCCAAACTCAGTAACATTTGTTGCATTAATGGGCTTGTCACATGCCATGGTTTGGCCACTTATTTGGCCATTGGCATTAGATGGTTTAGGTAAATACACCGCTCAGGGGTCTGCTTTACTTATTATGGGTATCGCTGGTGGTGCACTATTACCATTAGTCTTTGGCAAAATTGCTGAGCTTAATGGTGATACACAAGTCGCCTATTGGGTAGGATTACCTTGCTACTTATTTATTTTATTCTATGCTTTAAAAGGCCATAAGATGCGTAGTTGGTCATAGCTTAGTGCGCAAACGCAAAGTTCTCTCTCCCTAGAGAATAAAAGCCCTGACTTTTCGGAGTCAGGGCTTTTTACTTCATGGATGATGGAATGCAAAATCGCCAAGGATGGCTATAGATTTGTAATTTAAGAGACGAGAGACTAGGTACGAGAAACTAAGAGCATGACATAACTCCGGTTAGTAGGTACTTATTTCCTGAACTTGTTTCAGGAGCTGACCTTTATCTAGATCCTGAAACGAGTTCAGGAAGGAATATTTATGTGGCTTTTAAATGAACAGCGAATATCCATCTAAAAAAATTGTTGTCCACTTTCAAATACACAATACCTGTTGTTATAAACACAAACTTAATCTATCAAAGGCTTTTCTTTTCTAGGATCTCGTTTCTAGCTTATTATTTCTGTTTTCAGCTTTTCTTCTGAATACTAACTTTTTGTCCCTCTTGTAAACGCTCGGCGCCGCGAATAGCAACGTTATCTCCAGCTTCTAAGTCACCTTTAATAGCAACCCAATCACCTTGACCATCACCAACAGTAACGGTCGTTTTATGGGCAGTATTTTGTTGATCAATTTTCATCACATAGGTTTCATTTCTACGTAATATAAGGGCATCACGATGAATCGCCAACGTTTGAATTTCAGCCTGTACAGGAATTTCTACTTTAACCAGCTCGCCGGCAGTCCAATGTTGAACACTGTCATTATCTAAAGAAATACGTAATTCAAACGTCTGTGAGCGAGGGTCTGCAGACGGGATCACCGCGTCAATTTTTGCTTGAGTTTGGTAGCTGTCACTAAATACAGTTAATGGTTTGTCTCTTTTAATAAAGGCCATATAACGAATTGGAACAAATAAGCGAACTTTCAAGTTTTCAGTATCGATAAACCTTAATAACACTTGCGAGCGGTTAACGTCTGTCCCTTCACGCTCTAAACGTTCAGTGATCACGCCGGTAAACGGGGCGGTGATATGTGCTCGCTGCAATTGATCGTTAATTTGTTTTAGTTTTAACTGTGCAATTTCTAGATCAGCCTCGGCTAATTCGTATTTTGAACGTGTTTGATCAAGTTGAAATTCTGCCGTATTGTTTTGCGCTTTTAATGTTTGTAATCGAGCTAACTCACGTTTTAAGTAGGCTAAATTAATATTTTCACGTTTTATTTGAGCTTGCTTTTCCAGTTGCAATAATTCAAGCGGAAGGGTATCCATTTTTACTAATGTGTCGCCTTTATTTACGTAACTTCCAGGTTCAATTATCCACTGTAACTGCCCATTTACACCGGCTGTAATCGCTACATTCGAACGACTGTACACAGTACCTAATAAGTTGGCACTTGGTGATAAGTTTGTTTGCTTAACGACTTCCACTTTAACCGGACTTGCAGGGCGTTCAGCCTGTGCATATGCCAAGTTACTGATGCATAACAAACTACTAAGAAGTACTGCTGATTTCATTGTAAATATCTTCATAATTATTACTCATTCACTGCTGTTGATTGTGCATTATTTAACTTGTCTATATGCAAATCTTTAGCACTTATATTGTCAAAACTACCTTTGTTTGATTCCTCGCCTAAGCGTAATAAACTAGGAAGAAGTATTAAGGTAAAAATCGCACTTATTGCCATGCCGCCGACAATAACTGTTGCTAAGCCTCTATATATTTCAGCACCAACGCCCGGCATTACCATTAACGGTAACATGCCAAAAATACTGGTTAGCGTACTCATATATACAGGTCTCGCTCTTATTCGTACTGCTTGTGCTACCGCAACTCTACGATTTGCACCTTCATACTCTGCTACTCGGGTTTGATCAACGAGCAAAATTGCGTTATTAACAACCAAACCTAATAAAATAATAAAACCTATCATGGTCAACAAATCTAATGATTGAAATGTCACTAGATTTAATAAAGATAATGACGCAACGCCACCGGCCACAGCCATAGGCATAACTAACAGCACTAACATACTGTCTTTTGCCGACTTAAATAGTGCGGTCATCAGTAAAAATAAAATGACCAGGGCTAATACAAAGTTCGTGATCATATCGGTGATCGCTTGTTTCATTTTATTAGCGTTACCGCTGAGCTTTATCGTGGCATTAGCAGGTAATACTTTATTCATTATCGGGATCACTTTTTCATTCAACGTACTTATTGCTTCTTCAAGCGACATATCTTCTGGTGGAGACACTCTTAAGCTGATTGTGCGTTTACCATCAACTCTACGTAATTGAGTAGGACCTACGGTACGTTTAATTTGAGTAAGCTCTCCAAGTGTTTGCACACCAGCCAAAGGCGTATAAATTGGCAACGAGGCTAATTCATCAGGGTTTGACCATTGTGAGCCACGTAAAATGATATTCATTCTATCGTTACCATCAAAGTACTCACTTACAAATAATCCATCGGTAAAGGCTCTTACAGCATTAGCCACATCATTTCTATTTAATCCCGCTTGCGCAATACGGCGATCATTAGGAATAAGTTGCAGTTCAGGCTCAGCCATAGATAAACCAGGAATAGGCTGCGCATTCACCCCCGGCATGTTTTGACTGATTGCGCCTATGCCTTCTTGAGCAGTTAACATTAGCTCTTCCAGGTTTGGCCCTTGAATGTCTAAATTAATCGAACGACCGTTACCACCGCCGCTAACATTTATCATAGATCCTCTAAACAAATAGACCTGGGTATCTGGTAAATCAGCAAGGATGTCGCTTCGAACAATATTCATCAGCTCTTCTACTTTGCTTGGGTCGTCAGCATAGATAAAGCCACCACTGAAGCTTGCCCCGTAGGAGTAAAAATTATAGCTTTTAATTTTAGGTAACTGCTCACCCGTTAAATGTGGTTGAATACGTTTCTTAACCAGTTGTGCCATTTCTTGGTCGATAAAGTTTAAGTTACCGCCCGGCGGTAAACTGATATTAAAGAAGAATCCATCAATTGGTGTTCTTGGCATAAAGTCAGTTTTAGGGATAAGTATGACACTTAGTGCTATTGAGCCACCTAATAAGAGTCCTATCCAAGTAAACCGCTTCATTGAAGAGTTTGTTAAACGCATCACCAGATTGGTGATTTTTTGCCAATAGTGCTCAAATGGATCGGCTTTGGGTAAGTCTTTTAACCAAAACTTACTGGCAATAGGTAATACGGTAATGGCAGCGACCAATGAAGCAACAACCGCGATTGATAACGTTAACGCTAAATCAGAAAACAGCTGTCCTTCAATGCCTTGCATAAACAGAATAGGCAGGAAAATTGCGACACTGGTTGCGGTAGACGCAAATAATGCACCGGTAACCTGAAATGCACCAAGAATAACGGCTTTGTGATTTTTAACGCCATTTGCTCTTAGCCGAACAATATTTTCTTGAACAATAATTGCAGCATCAAGGACTAAACCAACCGCAAACGCTAAACCGGCAAGAGATATTACGTTTAAACTGCGATCAAAAATACTTAAGCCTAAAAATGCTACCATTAATGAAATTGGAATCGTGCTGGCGATAATTAGCGTTGGCTTTAAGCCTCGCAAAAACAACCACAAAATTCCTAACGCCAACAATACGCCTAAACCAAGGTTACTTTTTACCAAGGTAAGGGCATTTCTAATATGTACCGATGAGTCAAAACTTAAATCAATCTTTACACCATGCTGTGCCAATACACCTGAATTAAGTTCATTAATGGCAAGGTTTATATCATCGAGTAATTTAACCGTATTTGCATCATTATTGCGGGTAACGGTGATGTAATAAGCAGGGTTACCATTTCGTAGAGTTAAACCAAAGCGGTCAACCAATGTTTCTTCTATGCTGGCGATATCTTTTAAAAATATTGGACGTTGACTTTGATAACCGATGATCATGTCATTAAGACTACTAACGTCAAATTGGCCAATGAAACGAACGGTATATTGACGTCTTCCTACATCTGCAAAACCGCCGGATATATCGGCTGAGCGCGCAATTGTTGAACTAATTTTACCTAGTTCAATGCCCATAGCCGCCGCTTTATAAGGGTCAAAACTAATGCGTAACTCTTTTGGTCTTTTTGAATTTAAATTAACTTGTCCAATGCCAGGAATACGAGCGAGTCTAGGCTCGACAACATCTTCAATCAGTTTTTGATAATTACCCATGTTTTTATCTGGGTTATTATCGAGTATTTTTACCAATAAAGATGCCGCATTTGGGCCGCCTCGTCCGCCGCCAGCAGCGACTACTGGCTCTATGGCATCAAGTGGCAAAGGTGGCGCTTGGTTCAGCTTATTAATTACATCAAGCATGGCTTGTTGCATATTAGTACCCACATCAAATGTTAGGGTAATATTACCAAAGCCACTATTGATGCTGGTGGTAACATCAGTGACACCACGGGTATTTTTTACCACATTTTCTTGTGGCTCGATGATCATCGATTCCATTTCTTGCGGAGAGGCGCTGCGCCACCCGGTAGAAATTGTTATTTGCGGTTGTTCAATATCAGGCGTTAATTGGATTGGCAGTTTAGCAATACTTATTGCTCCGAATACGAAAATAAGCGCCACAATCACTAAAATAGCTGCGGGGTTATTTAGGGAGCTACGGGTTAAATTCATTACAAAATTCCAATCTAGTTATTGCTGCTGCACATTATAAAGAGCTTACAAAATATTAACATTTGCAAAGTGTTTCTAATTATTTCAAGCAGTGTAATGGATTAATTGGCTAAATTGCTTGTTTTGAGACCAATAACGCAGTGGTTACGTTAAGTTACAAATTCCGGGTTATATTTTACAAAAATTTTGCAACTTTTTGATGAATATCAATGTCTTTAGGTCATAATGTAAAAAATGTCTATACTCAGTGTAAGTACTTGTAATTTGTCTTATACCACTATATCTATATCTTCGGAATTTTTATGAAACCAACGAACATGATCAAAACACCTCTAATAATAATAATGTTGCTAAGTTTGCTTGCTTGCGGCCAACAAAAACGTGAAAAACCACAGGTTGAAGTAGTGGTGAAAACTGCTGAGCAATACCCTTATCAAACCTCTAATACTTTTGTCGGTCGGTTAACGGCTTCAAGTGATGTTGAGATCCAAGCGCGAGTGAAGGCACGGATCACCAAGGTTAATTTTAAAGAGGGCAGTAATGTTGAACTGGGTGATGTGTTAATTGAATTAAATGACAAAGAGTTACAAGCGGAATATAAGCAAGTGAAAGCCGAGGTTGCAAAAACCTTGTCGGCGCTTAAAATTGCTAAAAAGAACTTTAACCGCGGGCAGGAATTAAAACCCGATGGTTATATTTCTGACTCTGAACTTGATGCCCTTGAAGATAAGGTAGCAGAAAGTAATGCTGCAGTAGAAGCCGCATACGCAAAGCTTGATAGTGCGCAGGTTAACTTATCTTATACCCGTATTCTTGCGCCTATATCTGGAAAAATAGATCGAAGTAAATTCAGTGTAGGGGATTTAGTAAGCCCTGAAGTCGGCTCTTTAACCACAATTGTTTCGATAAACACCATGGAAGTACCATTCCAAATCAGTGAGTCAGCTTATTGGAAAATGGTTCGTAAATTACAAAAAGCTCATCTTAGTAAAGATGAAATGGCAGCGTTAAAACCAACAATATTAATTGCTTTTGATAAAACAGACATTTATGAACATCAAGGTGAAATTGACTTTGTATCCAACAGGGTTAATCCTGAAACTGGTTCTATGGAAGTAAGAGCAACAATACCTAATCCTCAAGGGGTATTAAAACCAGGTCAATATGTGACTGTAATTGTACAATCGAAAGCAAGTGTTGACACATTAATGATCCCGCAAACAGCAGTTCAGTCTGACCAGCAAGGTGATTATGTAATGACTATTGTTGAGGGCAATAAAGTAATGCGCAACAATGTAAATTTGGGTAAACGAGTTGATTTATTAGTTATTGTTGAGGATGGTTTACAAGTTGGGGATGTGGTTGTTACGCGCGGAGTACAAAAAATACGTCAAGGCCAAGTAGTCAAAACAAAGTCTGCAGACCAAACCAGTCAAAGTCCAAGTAACTCATAGGCGATAAATAATGATAAGTAAAACGTTTATTACTCGGCCTAAACTGGCCTTAGTTATTGCTATAGTACTGACCTTAACAGGTATCATCTCAGGTATTAATTTACCTGTATCGGAATACCCCAGTGTTGCTCCGCCACAAGTTGTGGTGAGTGCAAACTATGCCGGTGCTTCATCATCTGTAGTTAAAGAAAGCGTAGCCCAGCCTATAGAAGAGGCAGTAAACGGTGTTGAAGGCATGATTTATATGTCATCCAAAAGTGCCAATGATGGTACCTATAAACTCACCGTGACTTTTGCTGTTGGTACAGATCCTGATCAGGCTTTAGTTCGGGTACAAAACTTAGTATCTATGGCTGAGCCTAAATTACCGACCGAAATTCGAACTGCTGGCATGACCATCAAGAAACAGTCACCAGATATGTTGTTTTTAGTGAATCTATTCACCAATAACGATGAATTTGATCGCGTGTTCATATCAAATTATGCCAAAATTAATTTGTTAAATGCGTTAAAGCGTGTCGATGGTATTTCAGAAGCGACTATTATGGGCGAAGCAGCTTATTCGATGCGCATTTGGCTTGACCCTGAGTTGATGGCTGGTCTAAAGGTTACTCCTAGTGATGTTAAAGCCGCACTGCAAGAGCAAAATATTCAAGTAGCAGCAGGTAAAGTTGGTGCACCTCCGTTTGATAGTAACATTCAAACTCAATATTCATTACAGGCAAAAGGCAAGTTAACCACAGTTGAAGAGTTTGAAGATATTGTTTTGCGAGCAGAGCAAAATGGCTCATTAGTATTATTAAAAGATGTTGCCGATATAGAGTTGGGCCAAGCAGACTATGCCGTTAGTACGCAAGTAGACGGTAAGGATGCTACCACAATAGCGTTGTACCTTTTACCTGGTGCTAATGCTTTAGAAACAGGAGAAAAAGTCAAAGCATTGGTTGCCGATATGTCTCATGGTTTTCCTACCGGTCTTGAGTATTCAATTGGCTACGACACGACTCGATATGTGAGTACATCTATTTCAAAAGTGGTGATTTCATTATTACAAGCAATCGGCTTGGTAATCGCTATAACCTTTGTCTTTTTAGGAAGTTGGCGTGCAGCATTGGTGCCGTCAATCGCCATACCTGTATCTCTAGTTGCTTCATTTTCCGTATTATTATTAGCGGGAATGTCGATAAACACTGTCACCTTATTTGGTTTGATTTTAGCCATTGGTGTGGTTGTTGATGATGCAATTTTGGTGGTTGAAAATACTGAGCGACATTTAAGCGAAGACCCATCGATGACACCAGAGACAGCCGTTACTAAAACTATGGAAGAAGTGTCAGGGCCTATTATCGCGACAACGTTAGTGTTGTTAGCGGTATTTATTCCTGTGGCAATGCTGCCTGGTTTAACCGGAATTATGTATCGTCAGTTCGCCGTGACTATTTGTGTAGCGGTATTGTTCAGCTCATTAAATGCGTTAACGTTGTCACCGGCTTTATGTAAATTACTGCTAAAAGCAAATGAGAAAGAAGCTACGTGGTTTAAAAAATTTAATGTCGGCTTTAACTTTATAAAAGATAAATATGGTGCAGCCGTTGCGGTGCTGATCCGTAAAGCTTTTGCTATGGCGGTTGCTTTAATCGCTCTCTTTGTAGTGCTGGGTTATGGTTTTGTTAAAACACCAACCGGATTTGTCCCTCCAGAAGATAAAGGTATATTTATCGTCAGTGTGCAACTACCTGATGCGAGTTCAATTGGTCGTACAGAAGACGTTCTTGCCAAACTGACTACCCAACTGCAACAGGATGAACGAATAGAAAGTATCACCTCTGTTTCTGGTTATAGTATTTTAAACGGTGCTGCACAGAGTAATGCAGGGTCAATGTTTATGGTGTTAAAGCATTGGGATGAACGGGTTGCTCGTCAAGATATTGTTTTTGCAATAACACAAAAAGTTAACTATCTAGCCTTTTTACACATACCTGAGGCACAAGTGTTTGCTATTGCTCCCCCTGCTGTACCAGGTATGGGAGCTGTTGGGGGGTTAGAGTTTATATTACAAGATAAGCTTGGTGCATCTGCATCTGAACTTGCCAGCGTACTAAACCAGTTTGTTGTAGAAGCGAATGAACATCCTGCACTTACCGGTGTTTACAGTACTTATCGAGCCAATGTTCCGCAATACCTTATTGATGTGGACCGTACCAAAGCGAAAACGCTAGGTATAAGCGTGGATAGCATTTTCAGTACCCTACAAGCGCAATTAGGCTCTGTTTATATCAATGATTTCAATAAATTTGGGCAAACGTATAAAGTTATCATGCAGGCAAAGCCTGAATACAGGGGAACGATTTCAGATCTACAGTCGATATACTTGCGTAATAAAGGCGGCGAGATGATCCCATTGTCGACCGTTGCGTCGGTAAAAGACATTCACGGTCCGGATTTAAGTGAACGCTATAACCTGTTTAATTCAGTAAGCGTGCGAGCTTCAGCAAGTCCTGGGTATAGCTCAGGTGATGGTATTGCAGCTTTAGAGGAGGTTGCGGCAAACGTGCTCCCTCAAAGCTTTCAATATGAATGGACCGGCATGACTTATCAAGAGATTGAAGCAGGTAATATGGCGATTTACGCCTATGCTCTGGCATTAGTGTTCATCTATTTGTTTTTAGTTGGACAATATGAAAGCTGGTCAATACCAGTTTCAATCATTATGGTTGTTCCAGTAGCTATTGCTGGCGCCTTAGGTGCCATAAATGCTGTTGGATTACCGCTGAATTTATTTGCCCAGGTCGGTCTTATATTGCTTATCGGCATGGCTGCAAAAAATGCAATTTTAATTGTTGAATTTGCCAAAAACCTTAGAGAAGATGAGAATAAATCGATATTAGAAGCTGCGAGCACATCGGCACAATTACGTTTTCGTGCGGTATGTATGACCGGGGTTTCATTCATCGCCGGTATTATTCCGTTAGTAATGGCAACAGGGGCAGGGATGTTTAGTCAAAAATCTCTAGGTATTACTGTTTTTGGTGGTATGTCTGTTGCGTTGGTAATTGGTACGCTTATTATTCCTGTGTGTTATGTGATGATTCAGAGCACTAGGGAAAAGCTCAAAGGGTGATTTAAATACTTTTAAAACAAAGGCTGCAATCGTGCAGCCTTTTTATTTTTGAGGGATAAATTAGAAACGAGAGACGAGAAACTAAAATCGAAGAGCGTCGTGTTGATGGCGATTTATTCGAGCTATTTCATTTTAATAGCCACATTATACGTCAGGAGGTCCCGGATATCGCTGCGCGATTCCGGGATGACGGTGTAAATTTTCTAACCTCGTGATCACTCATAATACTTAGAAACAATTAACCGCGTCATCCCCCACGAGTGGAACGAGATGAGGGACCTCCTAAATTCACATCGTGCCTCAATAGGGTAGCTCTTCGTTTTGGGTTATAACGTGCCTACAAAACAATATTTTACCATTTAGAACAACATTATACTGCAGAAGGTCCCGTATCTCGCTTTGGCTCGCACAGGATGACGGTGTATTTTTTCTAACTATTGTGGAGGGGATGAATAGCACAGGGATATGGTGGCTGCTCTTCGTTTCTCGTTTCTAGAAGCTCGAAGCCAGCTTTTAAGTATACTCTTCGAGCTGCACTACCATCGCGTCACCATCAACTATGCTAATGATACCTTCTACCCATACGTATTTATTGAGTTTTTTCGAGCGGTAACGCAAGATGATCTTAGCTTCACGATTACCTAATATTTCAGACGAAATAAACGAAACGTCAGTACCTATTCTAGATCGGCTCTTATGGCTTTGAGTTAAATAATTTATGTACTCAGGTTTGGTGTAGTTAAGAACAAAGCCGTAACCGCTAGAGCCTTGTGTAATAGTGACTGATAGATTTGGAGATAGCACAGCTTGCAGAAGGTTTTTCGCTTCTGTTTTGTGAAAATCGATAAATTGTTGTGCAATACGGTTTATTGACTCTTCAGACAGCACTTCTTCAGCCACAGCTGTAGCGCTAAAATTAAGCCAAACCATAAGCAACAAAATTAATTTCTTCATACCCTGCTTATCGCATCCGTTAGCACGAAGTGATCAATTTCTACTAATATTTAACTTTCATTAAAGTTAAATAGTTTAATCACTTCCCAAGTCACAATATGGCGTGTGCTTTTTTTATACAAAACTACTTTATTTATACAGTAATTCGTATTAGGGATGTATATTTTTGTTATCTACGTTTGGTTACTTTATTAAAGATAACTTATTTTGAGCGTTTTGGCGTGTGAAATTTTACATTTTATGCTTTTTTATATGCAAAAGTTACAAAACTTTAACGTCTGGATTCTTTTTTAAGCAAATTAGTGATATTAATAAATTCAGCCAGTTAACAAATAAATACAACTGGCTTCTATACGATCGAATAAATTGTACTAATCTATGAAGTACTTAAAATGACAATAATTTATGAAGGTAAACTCAATGCAAATCGGAATACCTAAAGAAACACTAAATGGTGAAAACCGTGTTTCGGCATCTCCAGCATCTATTCAGGCACTAATAAAGCTTGGGTTTGAAGTTGCAGTTGAAAAGAGCGCTGGTGATAAAGCCAGTTTTAACGATACCGTTTATCAAGACGCAGGTGCAACAATTGTTACCAAAGAGCAAGCTTGGCAAGCAGATATTGTAATGAAGGTTAATAAGCCTGAATCAGCTGAAGTTGAGCTGTTAAAAGATGGTGCTAAATTAGTAAGCTTTATTGCCCCAGCTCAAACGCCTGAGTTATTAGAACAATTAAGTGCTAAAAATGTAGACACTCTAGCCATGGAAATGGTGCCGAGAATGACGCGTTCACAATCTATGGATGCGTTAAGTTCAATGGCAAACATTGCCGGTTACCGTGCTGTTATTGAAGCAACGAATCATTTTGGGCGTTTTTTAACGGGCCAAATCACTGCAGCAGGTAAAATTCCACCAGCGAAAGTTATGATTATTGGCGCTGGTGTGGCCGGTCTTGCCGCCATAGGTACCGCTGGTAGTTTAGGTGCAATTGTTCGTGCTTTTGATACGCGTCCTGAAGTGAAAGAGCAGATCGAAAGTATGGGCGCCGAGTTCCTTGAGCTCGATTACGAAGAAGAAGATACCGGTAGTGGTGACGGTTACGCTAAAGAGATGAGTCAGGCATTTATTGATGCTGAAATGGCGTTATTTTTAGAGCAGGCCAAAGATGTCGATATCATCATCACTACTGCGATGATCCCTGGCCGTCCAGCGCCGAAATTGATCACCGAAGAAATGGTTAATGCGATGAAACCTGGTTCTATCGTTGTCGATTTAGCCGCACCAGGTGGTGGTAACTGTGAATTAACAGTGCCAGGTGAAATAAACGAAGTAAATCAAGTTAAGATTATTGGTTACACTGATTTCGTTTCTCGCTTACCTAACCAGTCAAGTCAGTTGTATGCCAATAACTTAGTAAACTTAATGAAGTTATTGTGTAAAGAAAAAGACGGTAACATTAATATTGATTTTGATGATGTTGTTTTACGTAATATGGCCGTGGTTAAAGATGGTGAAGTTACTTTCCCACCTCCGCCTATTCAAGTTTCAGCAGCACCTGCAGCGCCTAAAGTAGAAGCGCCAGTTGAAGTGGTTGAGGAAGGACCTAAATCAAACACTGTTAAGTACGCTTGTATGGCAGCTGCCGCAATAGGGTTTACTTGGGTAGCAAGTGTTGCCCCTGCTGATTTCTTATCGCACTTTACAGTATTCATATTGGCCTGTGTTGTTGGCTATCATTTAGTTTGGAACGTTACTCACGCATTACATACACCATTAATGAGTGTTACTAATGCAATTTCTGGCATTATTGTTGTGGGAGCTTTATTACAAGTCGGTAGTGATTCACTTGCCGTACAAATACTTGCGGGGATTGCAATCCTCATTGCCTCCATTAATATCGCCGGTGGCTTTTTTGTCACCAAACGTATGCTTAAAATGTTTCGGAAATAGGAGTAGTTAATATGTCTGAAGGAATTATTACAGCTGCGTATATTATTGCGGCCTTGTTATTTATTATGAGTCTTGCTGGTTTAAGCAAGCAAGAAACGGCAGAGGCGGGTAACTGGTACGGCATCATTGGTATGTCTATTGCGTTAATTGCTACGGTTGTTAACCCAGCAGTTACTGGCGTGCCATTAATTGTTGCCTGTATGGTTATTGGTGGTCTTATTGGTTTACGTTTAGCTAAAAAAGTTGAAATGACCGAAATGCCAGAACTTGTTGCTGTGCTACATAGTTTCGTTGGTTTAGCCGCGGTATTTGTTGGTTACAACAGCTTTTTAGATCACAGTATGTTAATTGTTGGTGCAGCACTAACAATACATAATGTTGAAGTGTTTTTAGGCGTGTTTATTGGCGCAGTTACCTTTACAGGTTCTATCGTCGCTTTCGCCAAGTTAAAAGGTATTATCAATACATCTGCGTTAATGTTGCCACAACGTCATAAATTAAACTTAATTGCGGGTATCGTTTGTGTATACCTGATGGTTGACTTTGTGCAGGCTGGCGGTGCTTTAACGCCATTATTGATAATGACAGCTATTGCTTTCTTATTCGGTTGGCATTTAGTGGCTTCAATTGGCGGTGCGGATATGCCAGTTGTTGTTTCTATGCTTAACTCTTATTCTGGTTGGGCCGCTGCAGCAGCAGGTTTCATGCTAGGAAATGATTTACTAATTATCACTGGTGCTTTAGTTGGTTCTTCTGGTGCCATTCTTTCATACATTATGTGTAAAGCGATGAACCGTTCGTTTATCAGTGTTATTGCTGGTGGCTTCGGTACTGATGTACAGGTTGCTAAAGATGTAGATTATGGTGAGCATCAAGAGATTACAGCTGAAGCGACTGCTGATTTATTAACAGAAGCAAAGTCTGTGATTATCACTCCTGGTTACGGTATGGCTGTTGCGCAAGCTCAATACCCTGTGTATGAAATTACTCGTGCGCTGCAAGACCGTGGCATAGAAGTACGCTTCGCTATTCACCCTGTAGCTGGTCGTTTACCAGGTCATATGAACGTGTTATTAGCAGAAGCAAAAGTACCTTATGACATCGTGTTAGGCATGGAAGAAATTAATGATGACTTCCCTGAAACTGATGTGGTACTTGTTATTGGTGCTAACGATACGGTTAACCCTGCCGCCGCAGAAGATCCAACAAGTCCTATAGCTGGTATGCCTGTTTGTGAAGTATGGAATGCAAAACAAGTTATTGTATTTAAACGTTCAATGAACACTGGTTATGCAGGGGTACAAAACCCATTATTCTTTAAAGATAATACGGCAATGCTATTTGGTGATGCTAAAGACTCTGTAGAGAAAATTTTTAAAGCACTTTAAGTTTTAAAGCTGCAATTAAAGATATCTAAGCCCGCAAATATGCGGGCTTTATTTTTTGGACACTTTAATGTCGAATATGTAGCTTCGCTACTTCGGATACGCTAGCGCTTCGAATACGTTTCACTGCGATAGCCACTTCTACCTAACTCACTGGCTCTTAAAGGATAATGACTTTTTGGGAGTTTGTAAGATATAATAGATTTCATATTAATTTTAATCTATCCCAGATTCAGGAGCTCACAATGAAAGTAAGCAAAAATACTATCGTTCAATTTCACTATGTACTTAAAACCGAGGAAGGTAATGTAATTGAAGACTCGACTGGTGGTGATCCGGTAGCCATTTTATGTGGCCACAAAAATATGATCGTTGGTGTTGAAAACGCCTTGGAAGGTAAAGAAAAAGGCGATAAATTCGATGTTACGGTTAGCCCTGAAGACGGTTACGGTGAGTACATTGAAGAAGCGATTCAACGCGTACCAGCTAAACATTTGCAAGGCGCAGAAAAATGGGCTCCAGGTATGGTAGCCGTTGTTCATACTGAACAAGGCCAACGCCAGGTAACTGTCGTTAAAGTTGGCAAGTTTATGGTGACGGTTGATACTAACCATCCATTAGCGGGTCATACGTTAAACTTTAATATCGAAGTTATTGATGTGCGCGAAGCCGAAGAAAGTGAAATATCACACGGCCATGCCCATGGTGTTGGCGGACATCAGCACTAACCCGGTTTTGCATGTATTAATCCGTATAATGGGAATCATTATACGGATTGCTATTAGAATGAGTAAAGTAAGCCAAACTGTAGCGTGAACGGATTGTATTGCAAATTATCGAGTCGTTGATCTGCAGAGTTTTGCTCTAAATCAGTTAGCTCTATATTGGTGTATTTTAACTCAGTTAACAGTGCCAATTGCTGGGTCAGTTCATAATCAAAACCAAACATCAACTGTAAAACCAAATCTCCATCGCTTTCCAGAGCTACCTTATTGCTAGTACCGTCGACATCAACTTCTGCATTTGTTGTTACTCCTGCACCTAGCCCTAAATACGGACGCCACGCACCTTTACGTTGAACATGCCAATAACTATTTATCGTTAGGTAACTAACCTTGAATTCACCGCTCACTTTATCATTTGCTTCGATGCCAACACTGCTAAACGTCATATCTGCATCGTTTTCATGTTGGTTGATACTCAATTCCATCGATATATTATCGGTAAAAAAATATCCTAAACCAATACCTAGCGTTAGCCCTGGATCGAATTCGATGTCGATTTTTTCAGTACTACCTACAACAGAATTTAGCTCTGCATCAGTATCATCGAAAGCAGACGCACCAATACTTGGTTTTATATACCAAGCTCCTTGGTTTGCTAACACATTGAAGCTAATAACTATTAGCAAAACCAAGATAAATACCTTAATTGTTATGCTACTTAATTGTTTCATTGCAACACCTAAAAGAAAAAATAGAATTTTTATCTGTATATGTTAATAATAGGCTATTAAGTAACTCTCTGTGCTATTCGAATACAAAAATTAAAATAAAAAATTAAGGCTTCCAATGATTAAAAAATCTAAACTCGCGCTGTTAATCCTGTCAGCATTGCCATTATCAATACAAGCTGCTGATATTAAAGTTATTCATGCGGGAGAGTTATTAACCGTACCTGGTAAAACAGTACTGAAAAATCAAACCATTATTATAACTGACAATAAAATTACAGACATTCAAGAAGGCTTCACTCGCGCCAAGTCCATAGATAAAGACGCTACTCTGATTGATTTAAAAGACAGTTTTGTTATGCCAGGTTTAATGGATATGCATGTACACATGCAATTTGAGTATGGTGACAACCAAGCGAGCAACAAATTAAAAATGTCTGCTGAAGATACGGCGATGCAAAGTGTCAGCTTTGCCAAGAAAACCTTAATGTCGGGTTTTACTACCGTGCGTGATTTAGGTGGCGATCCGCAATCGTTATATGCACTTCGCGATGGTATTAATAAAGGTTGGATTGATGGGCCCAGAGTTATCGCCTCGGGTAGAGTATCGGTAACTGGAGGTCATTTAGATGTAGATGGTATGCGTCATGACTTAATTGAAAAATACTCGCCAAGCACGCTTTGTGATGGTGGTGCAGAATGTCGTAAAGCAACTCGTAACGCGATTAAATATGGCGCCGACATGATCAAAATAGCATCAACCGGCGGCGTGTTGTCTGATACTAATACCGGAACAGGGCAACAGATGGCTGATGATGAGCTTAAAGAAGTCGTCGCAACAGCTCACGCTTTAGGGCGCAAAGTTGCTAGTCATGCGCATGCAGCAGATGGAATAAATGCTGCGTTACGCGCCGGCGTTGATAGTATTGAGCATGGTAGTTATGCAGATGAAGACTCTATTACGTTATTTAAATACTCTGGCGCGTATTTAGTTCCTACGTTATTAGCCGGTGATACGGTTGTTAATATGGCTAAAACCAGTACTTTTATGTCTGAAGCGGTAAAATCAAAAGCTATTAGGGTCGGTGGCGACATGCTGAAAAACTTTAGTCGAGCTTATGAGGCAGGGGTTAAAATTGCGTTTGGTACTGATTCAGGTGTTTCCCGTCATGGCACGAATGCAAGAGAAGCGGTATTAATGTTTAATGCCGGCATGAAACCGATGGATATCTTAAAGTCAGCCACAGTTAATGCTGCTGATTTAATTGACAAAAGTGACACGTTAGGAACTTTGGAAACGGGTAAATTTGCAGATATCATTGCCATGGACGAAAATCCTTTAAAAGATATCAGCCAACTTGAACAAGTTGAGTTTGTAATGAAAAACGGTAAAGTTTATAAAAATTTATAATTAAACATCCAACTAAATATGGCCTGAAATGACTGAGTTTACTGCAACATTTGCAACCCAAATATCACAGGTAAATAAACAGCATTGGCAGGCCATTTTTCATGATAATTACCCCTTTTATCAATACCCATTTTTACATGCCCTGGAACAAAGCGGGGCTGTATCTTCATCCTCTGGTTGGCAACCACAGCATTTATTAATTCATAAAGGCAATACATTGATTGCCGCTATGCCATGCTATTTAAAAAAGCACTCCTATGGCGAATATATGTTTGACTGGAGTTGGGCTAACGCGTATCAAGCTCACGGCATTGCCTATTACCCTAAACTGCTCAGTGCTATTCCATTTACGCCAGCAACTGGTAAACGGATTGGAATTCACCCTGAATTTGAGAAATTTAGTCAGTCATTATTTGCCTTAATTGTAAAAGTACTTACCCAAACTCTGGAACAAGTCGAAGCCTCTAATTTTCAATGTCTGTTCTTAGATAAAGCAACCAGTGATAGTCTTGCTAAATTAGGGTTAATACAGCGCACTGACGTGCAATATCATTGGTTAAATAAAGGCTACTCTTCATTTTCAGACTTTCTATCGTGGATGACTGCCCGTAAACGAAAAATGATCAAGAAAGAGCGGCAAAACCTGGTTCAGCATAAGTTAAGCTTTGTTTGGTGTAATGGCAAAGACATTACAAAACAGGACTGGAGTAGTTTTTACAGCTGTTATCAACAAACCTATCTAAAACGTTCAGGCCATCAAGGTTACTTAAACCTTACATTTTTTTCTTCGTTGTCTGAGCAATGTGCTGACAGCACTTTGTTACTGAAAGTTATCAATGATAAGCAAGAGGTTGTTGCAAGCTCGTTGTTTTTTAAATCTGAGACTCATCTATATGGACGGTATTGGGGATGTATGAAAGAGCATGAGTTTTTGCATTTTGAAGCCTGCTATTACCAAGGCATAGAATATTGCATTAAGCATAACCTGCAATGTTTTGATGCAGGAGCACAGGGAGAGCATAAGCTTGCCAGAGGCTTTGAGCCAGTTAAACTCTATGGTAACTACTTAATACCTCAACCAAATTTTAAACAGGCTATCGCTGACTTTATCGAAAAAGAGCAGCGCTATCATAATGACTATATGCAATCAGCTAATTCTTACCTGCCCTTTAAAACAGATCGTTAGTTATTACTTTTCGAAGTTTTCATTTTTAACATACCGGTAGTCATACTTACGCCAAATAAAATTAACGCTGCGCCCATTAACATTGACAGTGTCACAATTTCTTGTAAAAACAACACGCCCCATATTACGCCAAACACCGGAATTAAATACGCTACAGTGATGGCTTTTTCAGGGCCAAGTGATGCAATTAAACGAAAATATAGTATGTAGGCAAGTGCGGTACATACAGCGCCTAGTGCAAGCGTCGAATACATTGCCAAGCTGCTCACCGGCATGGTCGGCCAAGTAGCGGGCAAAAATGGAATATATACAATAGCGGCAAAAAATTGACTGCCGGTTGCGATGGCAATTGTGCTGACACCGGTTAATTTTTTCTTGGTGTAACACGCAGCATAACCATAATTAAGAGCAGCAATAAGGCCGGCAATAATTGCGATAGCGGTATCATCAAAACTTAAATTACCTTTACCAACAAATAACACCACCACGCCACTAAAACCGACAATTAAGCCTGCAGTTTTAATAAACGTTAAACGCTCTTTTAACCAAACAAACGCGACCAAGCCGGCAAAAATTGGTGCTGTTGCATTTAAAATAGACGTTAACCCGGCGCTTAAGGTTAAGGTTGCAAAGGCGAGAAGTACAAATGGAATGGCTGTATTCGTTACTCCAACAACAAAGATACCAAACCAATTATTTACAACATCTCGTACACCTTTGTACATTAATAAAAATGGTAAAAGCGTTATAAACCCAATAGCTGCGCGTGCTGCAATTAAGGCAACCGGTCCTATTTCTGGTGCGGCTATTCGCATAAGCATAAACGAAGCTCCCCAGATAGCGGCTAAGGAAATTAGGGTTATAAATTGGGACAGGTTCATTCATTAAAAGCGTTGAGATTTAACATGTGGTTAATATACCCCTATTAAAAGTAAAAGCTAATAGTTAATTTGTTAATAAAGGTTGAATTTACTTACTTGGGCCTCATATAAATCGAAATCTGAATATAAAAATCCATAAATTTAACATGACATTAAGTATTTCTTTATTCCAAAATCAACTCAAGCGCATTGACTCAAGTAAAATGTTTCAAGGTTTAGTGATATCGGTAATCATTATCTCAGCGTTACTTATTGGTGCGAAAACTCATGATTTGCCTACCCAGGTGATCACTGTTTTAGCTCTACTGGATATGGGCATCACTATATTTTTTGCTGTAGAAATAGTGATCCGATACTTAGCAAGTGACAGTAAAAAGCAATTCTTTAAAAACGGCTGGAACATCTTTGATAGTTTAATTGTTATTGGTAGCTTGATACCTGCCGGTGGCTCTGGTGTGCTACTAGCCCGACTTTTAAGAGTGTTTAGGGTATTACGCTTAGTGTCTATGGTGCCTGAGTTAAGATTGCTCATTAATGCGCTGTTAAAGGCGATCCCACGTATGGGTTACATCGCCTTATTAATGTTTGTTATCTTTTATATTTATGCGGCAATTGGCAGTATTTTATTTAGCGATATTAATGAATTTTTATGGGGTGATGTATCTATTTCATTATTAACTTTGTTCCGTGTCGCTACATTTGAAGATTGGACCGATGTAATGTACGAAACGATGACGGTTTACTCGATGAGCTGGATTTATTACATCACCTTTATATTTTTTACTGCCTTTATATTCTTGAATATGATGGTTGGTACCGTGTTAGAAGTTATGGCCGATGAACATGAAATTGAAAGAGCTAAATCTCATGGTGAATCTGCAGATGGCGGTGAACCAGCAAGTAGGGCGCAAATCGAGCAACTGCAAGCCCAAGTACTTGAATTAAAAGCATTGATTACAGAAAAAAACAAAACATAAATATCATTTAAGTCAAAGTCACATTATCATATAGGATTGGTCTAAATTAATTTTGTGATGGTTGCACTATACTTACCATCACTTGAATTAGATAGTAACTATAAATATAGGAATACATTTTGATAAATGAGATTGTTGGTTGGTTAAATGGGTTGCTGTGGGGCTATGCCTTAGTACCTTTATTACTTTTTGCCGGAATATGGTTTACCGTCCGCTTAAAAGCAATTCAGTTCCGCCACTTTAGTCATATGTTTTCGGTGATGAAAAATTCCCGTAAAGGTGATGGCCACGGAATTACGTCTTTTCAGGCGCTTTGTACATCACTAGCCGCCCGAGTTGGCACTGGTAACCTAATGGGGGTAGCTGTTGCTATTTCTATTGGCGGTCCTGGCGCTATGTTTTGGATGTGGGTGATTGCTATTATAGGTATGGCAACTGCTTTTGCTGAAAGCACCTTAGGTCAACTGTACAAAGAAGAAAACCGAGATGGTAATTATCGTGGTGGTCCCGCATTTTATATGCTTAAAGGGTTAAAAAGCCCAGTCTTAGCGCTTATTTTCTCAATTTGTTTATTTATTGGTTATGGTCTTATCTTTTCTGCGCCACAAGCAAACTCTATAGCAGAAGCATTTAATTTTTCTTATAGCATCGAACCGTGGATGACTGGCACATTCTTAACCATATTTGCCGGTATCATAGTATTAGGTGGAATGAAAAAAATCGCTCGTTTTTCTGAGTTGGTTGTGCCATTCATGGGGGTTGCATATCTTCTTGTAGCTCTTTGGGTTATCGGTGCCAACATTAGTGAAATTCCATCAATATTAGCAAACATCGTCAGTTCTGCATTAGGTCTTAGAGAAGCTGGTGGAGGTATGATAGGTGTAGCATTAATGCAAGGTATTAAACGCGGCTTATATTCTAATGAAGCAGGTATGGGTAGTGTGCCTCACGCAGCTGCAGCGGCAACACCATATCCCCCACATCCAGCATCGCAAGGCTACGTTCAAATGCTTGGTGTATTTTTTGATACTATCGTGTTGTGTACCTGTACTGCAATGATCATCTTATTGAGTGGAATTGAGCTTGGTCAAACGTTTGGTATTCAATTAACCCAACAGGCACTTGTTAATGAAGTCGGAACTTGGGGCAGTGATTTTATCGCCTTGGCAATATTCTTCTTTGGCTTTACATCGATGGTGGCAAATTATGCCTATGCTGAAAACGCACTGCCTTTTATAAAGATGAACAATAAAATAGGCCGTTTAGTGTTTTTAGCGGCATTTCTAGGAATGATTTTTTATGGTTCGATTGCTACGCTGGGCGAGGTAATTGGCATGGCTGATTTAGCGATGGCATTAATGACGGTGGTGAACGTTGTTGCCCTTATTTTGTTAACCAAAACTTTGGTTACTCTTGCTAAAGATTATAACAGCCATATTGATAAAGGTGATATTCCACGATTTATTGCAACTGATAAGCAAGAACAAGAGATGAACTTAACTCCAGGTATTTGGAGTGAAGAAAACACTCAAATTAAGTAACACCTAAATATTTTACTTTGTTTATAAGCCTCGCTATGCGGGGCTTATTGCAATTGGTTTAATGATTATAAAGATGATAATGGTGTGTTTTTTTGCTATGCTTGCGCCATTATTACCCTATACCAATTGGTATACCCTACCTAATTAAACAGGACACTTCATGAGCTTTGATACTATTGGCTTACCAGATGATTTATTAAATGCGGTAAAAGCATGCGGCTACAAAAGCATGACGCCAATTCAACAGCGAGCAATTCCTGCAGTTCGTGCCGGACAAGATGTCTTAGCGAGTGCACAAACTGGCACAGGTAAAACTGCGGCATTCGCGTTGCCAATTATTGAACAGCTTTTGAAGCACAAAGCATCAACAGTGCCTGTAGTTCGAGCATTAATTTTAACGCCAACGCGCGAGTTGGCTAAGCAAGTTGCCGAGAATATTCGCGAGTACACTCAATTTACTGATTTAAAAACTGCAGTAGTATTTGGCGGTGTCGACTCAGCTGGGCAGATCAAAAACTTAAAAGCTGGCGCTGATATATTGGTGGCTACGCCAGGTCGTTTGCAAGAGCTCCTAGATGCACGCAATGTTAGTCTTACGCAAGTGAAGTTCGCCGTGTTAGACGAAGCTGACCGTATGCTGGATATGGGCTTTGTAAAAGATATTGAATCAATCTTACAGACCATTAAGCATCAACACCAAACGTTGCTATTTTCAGCAACATTTTCAAATAAAGTAAAACTACTTACCAAGCAGTTTTTAACGAACCCTAGAGTATTAGAAACGGCAAAGCAAAATGCTACCGCCGCAAAAATTCGTCATTACGTTTACCCTGTTGTAGAAGAACGTAAGAGTGAAATGTTGGCCGAGCTAATAGGCGTAAATAACTGGCAGCAGGTTATGGTTTTTGCGGGCACAAAAGAAAGTGCCAATCAAATTGCTAAAGAGCTTAAACTTGACGGCATAAAAGCGGCTCTTTGTCATGGCGATAGATCGCAAGGCTCTCGTAACAAAGCTTTGGAAGACTTTGCCGAAGGTAAAGTTAGAGTACTTGTAGCAACTGATGTTGCCGCACGTGGCATTGATATTGAAGATTTACAGTATGTAGTTAACTATCACTTACCATTTTTACCAGAAGATTATATACACCGCATTGGCCGTACGGGTAGAGCAGGTAAGTCGGGCACTGCAATTTCATTTGTTTCACCAAAAGATAATAAGTTTTTAGGTAATATTGAAGAAGTTCTTGGTCATAAAATTGAGCAGGTTAAACTTCCAGGTTATGATTTTGACCCTTTAGACTATGCGTCTAAAGCAGAGAAAAAAGCGGCAGCAAGTAATACCGGTAGTAAAAACCGCTATCAGGCGCAGCAAGATAAGAATCGAAGTGTCGCTAAAAAGCGTACCGATATAGGTAGACCTAAGGCTAAGGTGAAGCGTAAGAGCCGTTACTCATCAAAGTAAGGGCTATTTAATTCTAGTTTCTCAGGAACTTCTGTTTTAGAGGTATTACCTGAGAAACTAACGTTTAGAAAGAAAAAATGGATAATAATAATTCTAATAAAGCTGTTCCACATTCTAAAAGAATAGCTAATACCGACACTGATCAGTATTATCAAAGTGAGCAAAGCTTGCAACAACACGTTGATCATAGCCTTGCTCACCAAGAAATTGAAACCCCATTTCATTTTCGACACTGCTGTTGGTTTTGCCAAGAGCCAAGTCAGTTACGCCTGTTATTTCCAAGCACACAGCAGCGCTTAATCGATTGTCCGCACCAACCAATTTCTGTACCTATATGTAGAGAATGTAAATCTTTGGCTAATACGTCTCAGGCAGTTGATATATACCGATGTAGAGAGCAAATTAAAAAAGCCTTAGCCAAGCGCTATCAAAAACATTTGGCTATAGGTAAAAATTGGACCAAGCAAGAACTTGAAAATGCTGGCTTTGAGGGGGGCAATTTTGAAGGCTTTGCCAAAAGTGGCTGGGCCATGTTTGAAATTGCAAGAGACAGGGTTAACTTTTCAGGTTGGCCTGTGTGGTGTAATGGCGAGCAAATAGAAGATACAACACTAGGCAAACAATTCGTCTTTGATGGTGTTACATATTCTGATCTTAATCAGGCTGTAGATTTTTATGTGAAGACCTTTAATTTGCATAAAGACTTCTTACTTGAATGTATTAACATTGTCGGTGTTGAGCGTTTTGGTTATGCCATCCGATATGCTCGCCTGTATATAGGCTATACAGCAGAAGCCCGTCGAGAAATACTAAAAGACCTTTCTGCACAAGAAAGGTCTAATTAAAGATCTACACTTTTCCAAAATTTAATTATTTCCGATTATAATTATTGGATCATATGGTCCGGTTGCACAGGCTGCAATATTAACTGAATAGTAGAAACTAGGCGGCGAAACCGCAGCGCCTTTTTTATCCACTTTACAGCGAATTTTATTGCCATTCGGCGATGCTAATTTACAACTTGGATCGAATGGTGTGCCACTGTCAAATTCGATGGTAAAATTTTGTTTTGGGCTGCCTTCAGCAAACGTCCACTCAATATGCTTGTCTTTTTTAGTACACACACAATCTTTTTTCCCTTGGCATGGGCTGGTTACACCTGGAAATTCCGTTGCACAGCTGGATTTATTGCTCGGAGTCAAACTGTCGACACAATTATCTGCTTTTAGCTTGATTTCAATGGTATTGGCGTTAGCGAAACTTGAAATAAACATAAAGCTTGCTAATGCACAGGTGATTAATGTGGAGACGTTTATTCTTGTTAGTGTTGATTTACTCATTGTTATTTCCTTTTGAGAAATACCATGATTACAACTAGGAACTTGGTATTAATTTTAGTGTTGATTAATTATTAAACAACTTGCTAAGTTGTTCTTTATAGACTAAAAATTGCGGATCTGCCAATAACAGCTCTTTTGGATAACCAAGACTTATACTTTTTTCTATCATATTTTCAGCTTCTTGAAACTGATCACAATTTAAAAACATTAGCGATAAGCTATAAAAAACAACAGGGTCGGTAGGGGATTTATTGAGCACCGTCTGCATGTAAGAGTCAGCAACTGAACATTGTTCTAACTCTGAGTAATAGCGTGCTATTTGAGATTGTAATGACTCATCGTTGGGGTTAATTACTTCTTTGTTCAATGCTAATTCTAACGCTTTTTCGTAAGCTGCTTTTGCTTTATTACTTTGAGTAGCTGAATATTTATATGAATCAGCTAAGTTTGCCCATATTGTATTGTCGTTTGGCGTTAGTTTTGTCCCTTGCAGATAAATTTCAACCGCGTCATCAAATTGCTGTAAGTAAAATAAACTGGTGGCTAAGTTTGAGTAGATCAGAGCAGATGGCTCTATAGCTAATGCTTTCGACCAGGCAATTCTGGCGTTTTCCCAATCCATCAATAAATAATATGCACCACCTAAGGCATTATAAGAGTTAGATACATTGTCATTTAGTAAATTAACCTTGTTAAACTGTGAAATAGCGCGCTCATACTGCCCTGTATAATGAAGAAAAACACCAAATTGGTAATAGTTTTTCCAGTAAGCAGGTTCAAACTCAATCGCTTTCAAATAAAGCTCTTCAGCCTGCTTTTTATCTTCAGTGTTAAAATAAACTTCAGCCAAAGTGGTGATAACTTCTGAGGATTTGTTATCAATCGCTAGGGCTTGCTCTAAGTACTTAATGGCTGCTTGTTGTTTGCCTCGGATCATATTCAATTTACCCAAAGATAAATATGACTCGACACTTTCTGATTTGTAACTGGCTGTCAGGTCACAAACCTCTACACCTTTTATATAATGAACTGGATCTTTTCCTAAAGCGTAAAGATCTAAATATGTTAAACAAAGTGCCGCCGAAGCTTTAATGAATTCTGGGTCTAACTTTAATGCTAAGTTGAAAAGACCTTCTGCAGCAATTAAAGAGTTAATGCTCTTAGTTTTTCTATTTTCGTTTTTACCCTGCAAGTAGGCATCGTAAGCTTCAAAGTTGTTCGTTGGCATAGAGTTTTGGTTATTACTCAATTGCTTCTCATCACCAGGAATTAACAGATGTAGAGCGCTAACAACTTTTCTTGAAAGCTCTGAATACAGGTTTAATATTTGTGATAACTCGCCTTTTGTCTCAATACTCCAAACCTGGAAACCACTGACTGAATCTATCAGGGTAGCATTAACCAATATAATATCTTGTTTTTGCATAGCTTTACCCTCAAGAATATACCTTACTCCTAAACGGGTCTTAATATCCTCTATACTGGCATCTTGTTTTAAACTGTTAGTTGCTCGCATCGAGGCAACTTTAAAGCTTGGTTTTTGTGCTAAATAGTTTATTACCTCTTCTTGCAACCCTGTTACTGCATAATCAGGTATTTGATTAGCATCTACAGTAAAGTTTTGCTTACTAAAACTCAGTACTGCTACTGCATTATCCACAACAGGTTGAATTGGTATTGTATTTGCAATTTTTGCTTGGTTCTCTGATTCAACCTCTATATAAGTAATTAAATGATTAGATAAGAAATAAATAACGAGTAAAACAATGCTAACAAAAAATGAATCAACGAAAAGTTGCTGATAGAAAAACTTGGTTTTGTTGGCTTTATTTACTAAATGTTGACGTTTATATTTTAATTCTTTTAACCATTGGTAACTGATCACTACAGGAAAACCAATAATCAGCACTAATGTAGCGAATTTTACTCCCCAGTCAGGCACGTTAAAAATTGGTAATACAAGGGCAAATACCTGCAATAACACCCATGAAATGACAACATAAGCAGCACTGGCTTTAAATAATCGACTGCTTTTAAAAATTGAAAGGGATAAGCTCCATCGAGTATTTGTAGCTGGGTGGTTTTCATCGTTATTAAAGTTAAATATCCCCGAGCTTGGCTTCGCTAACGTAGGAATCATCATTCGATAACCTTTTCTTGGAATGGTCTGAATAAACCTAGGGCATTCTTTATGATCGTCTAACGCGTGTCTAATTTCGCTGATAATATGGGTAATATTGGTTTTTGATGCACTTGTATCACCCCAGCCAAATTCTAATATTTGCTCTCTTGAAACGGTTTCACATTTATTTGCGGCTAAAAATAGCAATATTTCCATTGCTTTTGGGGCTAAGTGATAGCGCTCGGAGTCTCGTATTATTAAACCAAGATCAGGTTCAACAATAACATCACCTAAGCTAAAACCATCATGCAATTCTTTAGGCACCATAAATTGATCGACAATTGTAGAACTTTTTGTCGAGGGTTTGGTTTTGTTGTTTTTATCGTTGTTGGGCACGGTTTAATATAGTGCAGGCATTCCTTACTTCTCGAATAAGCCTCTAATCCTAAACTGAATTTATATGAATATATATTATGGTTGTAGAAGTAAAAATTTGCTAATTACAAAGATAAGTTAATACATTTATCAGCGAAATAATGCTAAGGTAAATTGTTAATGTAATGTTTTATTCTACCGCTATACAGCAGTATTTATGTTGTTCTTCTTAGTAAACATTTAAAAAGGATATTTGTGGGTCACTTCTTTGAAATTATCGCTATTTTAGTTGCTGCAGTGTTTACTGTATGGCTGTTTCGTCGATTAAATTTACCTGCTATTTTAGCGTATTTAGTTGCAGGAACTATTGTTGGTGAACACGGTTTATCATTAGCAGGGCACAGTTTGGATTATGAACATTTCGCTGAACTTGGGATAGTCTTTTTATTGTTCACCTTAGGTTTAGAGTTTTCACTACCTAAATTAATGGCGATGCGCCATCTGGTAATGGGGGTTGGCTCTAAACAAGTAGGCATTAGCTTACTGATATTTTTAATTATCGGTTTGTTCTTAGGTTTTGACATTGAAACTGCGTTAGTTGTTGGTGGCGTTTTAGCCCTTTCCTCAACAGCAATTGTTATTCGGCAATTAAATGAAAGTGGTTCAATAAAGCGAAAATCGGGACAAATTTCAGTTGCCGTTTTGTTATTTCAAGATATTGCGGTAGTTCCACTTCTCATTATTATTCCATTTTTGTCAGACAGTGGTGATAGCTCAATGCTACTGGCATTACTGTTTGCTTTACTAAAAGGTGTATTTGTTGTTGGTTTATTACTCTCAGCGGGTAAGTGGATTTTACCGACAATTTTTAACCAAGTCGCGTTAGTTCGAACCGATGAATTATTTGTATTAACAACCTTATTTGTCACTCTTTTTGCCGCAGGATTAACGCAATTTTTTGGTTTGTCGATGGCGCTAGGTGCATTCTTAGCAGGCATGATGTTGGGCGAGTCACAATATAAATATCAACTTGAAGCTGATATTAGGCCGTTTAGAGACATACTTCTGGGTTTATTCTTTGTAACTGTCGGAATGAAATTGGATCCTGTTTTGTTATTTACTCAACCAGGAAAAATTGTCGTTTTAGTGGTCAGCTTTATGTTGATCAAAACTCTAATTGTCAGATACCTTGCCGTTAAAGCTGGCGAGTCAAAAAAAGATGCTTGGGCTTCAGCCTTTATGCTTGCGCAAATGGGCGAATTTGGTTTTGTACTTATATCGTTAGCTGCTACGGTTGGCGTATTATCACCAAAGCTTACCTCAATGCTGTTAGGGGTTGGCATAATCTCTATGGCAATTACCCCATACATGATAAAAAATGCCCGTAAATGGTCTGTGGCTATAGCGTATGACGGCAAGCAAGATGATATTGATGAACAACTTAATGTCAGCAGTAAAAAGATGGCTAATCATGTCGTTATTTGTGGTTTTGGACGAGTAGGGCAAACGGTTAGCCGCTTTTTAAAACAAGAGAAAATTGATTTTGTTGCCATCGATATTGATCCTATTAGGGTAAATGAGGCGCGCGAAGCTGGTGAGAATGTGCTGTTTGGATCAGCAAGACAAACTGAAATTCTAGCAGCAGCAAATTTAAGCCAGGCAAAATTAGTGGTTATTTCATATGGCGCGGCAGAGCAATCTTTAGACGTAGTGCAAAAGGTTCGTTCAATTTCTAAAAATGTACAAATCCTGGTAAGAACACGTAATGATGATGCGTTGGTAACGTTGAAAGAAGCTGGCGCTAATGAAGTTGTTCCAGAGTCACTAGAGGGCAGCTTAATGCTAGTTTCACAGGTATTGAACTTGTCTGGTGTGCCATTTTCACGAATTGTTCGCCGAGTGCAAGCAGAACGAAAAAATCATTATCACCGACTGCATGGTTTCTACCCTGGTGTAGATACCAACATGAGCGCAGAAGCGATTGAACGTTTAGAGTTTGTTCACCCAACATTATTACCGGATGACGCTTGGGCAAATGGCAAAAAAGTTATTGAGCTTGATTTAGAACCCAGACGAGTTGAGATTTTAGCGGTACGCCGTGGTCATGATGAGTTTACTGATATTGACAATGATTTTGTGCTTCAAGCGCAAGATACCGTCATTTTACAAGGTAAACCCCGCAGAGTAGAGCGAGTAGAAAGATACTTACAAGAAGGGCCTTAATAGAGAGGGTGCCGGGTTAAAAAACTATTAGTTAGATGTTTAAAAACTCTCTGATTTGAGCTTCTTGCTCCATCGCATCATTAAAACCAACTTGAATAAGGCGCTTACAGTAGTTTTGTTCAAACATGATATATGAGGTAAGTGAAGAATCTGAGTCTTTACCGCTACCCATAAGGCGCAATATAAACCTAAGAGCCCATTTTAACTCATCATAATGCTCATGGGCCAATACATGAAAGTTCTGGCTAGGGTTAATTAAAAAACTATCAACTTGTTTTAAACTTGATTGAAAGCCGCGCTTCGCTTCAGGTATTAAGTTAACTGTTTTATTTATTCTATTCATCCGCTCTAGGTCACTGTTTAACGCTTCTGAAAACACAGTATCCATTAAATGGCCGGCGATTTCGGCATTACTCGGTGGTTGATGAAAGTCGACCGCATGATGAATATTTTCTTGTGGCTGCTCTACGCCAATAATAAATATTTTTTCAGCGCCTAAATGTATAGGAGTACTCAAAGGTGATAGTTGGCTGACAGAGCCGTCACCAAAATGTTCTTTTTTAATCTTTATCGATGGAAATATTAACGGGATAGATGACGATGCCAATAAATGATCAGTATGTAAGGTGGTTTGCACACCTCTACGCTTAGAACGTTGCCATGGAGTAATAGATTTGTCAGCTTGATAAAAACTAATCGAATCGCCGCTAGTGTAACTTGACGCAGTAATTGCAATTGATGATAAATAGCCATTATTTATATTGCCATCAATTCGTTTAAAATCGACTACTTGATTTAATAATGCCCGTAACGGTTCATTGTTAAGTAAACTTACCGCCTTTTTCGGCGCATAACCTGCTCGATAAGAGCTCATTAGTCCATATAGAATATGACCAAATACCTTTCTAGCTTTTGAGTGATAAATGCTGCTGGTATGCAAATTATTCCAAACATATTCCAAACGGCGTATACCTAAGTGATAACAGGATGCATAACACGCTATGGTAGTCGCGTTAATAGCACCTGCAGACGTACCTGAAATAATTGGAAAGGGGATGCCGTGATTGCGCGGCATGAATTTTGAAATGGCTTTTAAAACACCAACTTGATATGCAGCACTTGCGCCGCCACCGGTAAGTAATAGAGCTGTTTTACATCCTTTGTAACTTTTTTTCGGGCTCATTAATAATACAACCAGCTAACTCTTTAATTTAATAATGATTTAAATAATTATCTTTGTAAAGTGATTAAGCGGGAAATACTGAGGTGCAATAGCAAAAGGGGTCAGTGACATTTAACTTTGCTAGTTAAATATCACTGACCCCTTTGGGAGTTTTGTAAATTTACGCTTGGCTGTTTAAGTACTCTTCATACGTGCCGGCAAAATCAACGTATCCATCATTTGTTAATTCGATAATACGAGTAGCCAATGATGAAACAAACTCACGGTCATGAGAAACGAATACTAACGTACCTTCGTACTTTTCAAGCGCCATGTTCAACGCTTCAATAGATTCCATATCCATGTGGTTGGTTGGTTCATCCATAACTAAAATGTTTGGCTTTTGCATCATCATTTTACCAAACAACATGCGACCTTGTTCACCACCAGAAAGCACTTTAACTGATTTGTATATATCATCAGCAGAAAACAATAAGCGACCTAAGTAACCACGAATTACCTGCTCATCATCGCCTTCACTGCGCCATTGACTCATCCAATCGAATAACGTCATGTCGTTTTCAAAATCTGCGGCATGGTCTTGCGCGTAATAAGCTATTTGCGCATTTTCAGACCATTTAGCTGAGCCAGTTTCTGGCATGTATTCAACTTCGCCCATTAAAGTACGTAAAAACGTGGTTTTACCAATACCGTTTTCACCGATAATAGCAATTTTTTCACCTACTACAGCCATTAGATTAATGTCTTTTAGTACGTGATTGTCGCTAAAGCTCTTGTTTAAGTTTTCAATAACTAATGAGTTACGGAATAATTTCTTTTCTTGGTCAAAGCGAATAAATGGCGTTACACGACTAGATACTTTAACTTCATCTAGTTTAATTTTATCTAGTTGTTTAGCACGCGATGTGGCTTGCTTTGCTTTTGATGCGTTTGCTGAGAAGCGACGTACAAAGTCCTGTAATTCAGAAATTTGTGCTTTCTTCTTTTCATTGCCGGCCATTAACGTAGCGCGGGCTTGAGTTGCAGCAAGCATGTATTGGTCATAGTTACCTGGGTAAACACGTAGTTCACCAAAATCTAAATCAGCCATATGGGTACATACACTGTTTAAGAAATGTCTATCATGCGAGATGATGATCATGGTTGATTCACGTTCGTTCAGGATGTCTTCCAACCATTGGATTGTGTGGATGTCCAAGTTGTTGGTAGGCTCATCTAAAAGCAAAATATCTGGATCAGAGAAAAGTGCTTGTGCTAAAAGTACACGAAGTTTCCAACCCGGAGCTACATCGCTCATTGGGCCAAAGTGTTGGCTTACCGGGATGCCTAGGCCTAGTAATAATTCACCAGCACGACTTTCTGCGGTGTAGCCGTCCATTTCAGCAAATTCAACTTCTAAGTCGGCAACTTTCATGCCTTCTTCTTCACTCATTTCAGCTAAAGAATAAATACGATCACGCTCTTCTTTTACGGCCCATAATTCAGTGTGGCCCATGATAACTGTGTCGACTACAGAATATTCTTCATAAGCAAATTGGTCTTGACGTAATTTACCAACACGCTCGTTAACGTCTATTGAAACAGTACCGCTAGATTGTTCTAGATCTCCACCTAGAATTTTCATAAAGGTTGATTTACCACAACCATTAGCACCAATTAAACCAAAGCGGTTACCACCACCAAATTTAACTGAAATGTTTTCAAATAAAGGTTTTGCACCAAATTGCATGGTGATGTTAGCTGTCGAGATCAAGGCATATTTCCTATGGTGTAAATTTTGTGCGCATTATACGCGAGAACACACGAAAGCGGTAATTTATTTTGTTGGTGGTTTGTTAACTTTTACGCGTAATAACATAAGACTATTCAGGGATTACTCCGATGTATCAAAAAGGGGCTATTACCAAGTAATAACCCCTTTTATTGTATAATTATTTGCCGTGTTTGATCAGCGTGTTGCCTTCTTTTTTGGCTTTTTAAACTGATCGTTACTAAAGCGAGTTAGCCCTTTTTGCGCCGGCTTTTTACCGTAAGAGTTACCTTGTTTACGTCTTTGGCCGGGCGAGGTTTTATTACCAGAAGCGTTGTTTTTACCTTTTTGATAACCCATATTTTTTTCACTACGAGTTTCATTCGGGACTAAACAATCTGGACCGCTGCCAATTAACTTACGCGCTAAACCCATTTTAGTTAATGCTTCTCGAATAATTGGCCAGTTTGCCGGGTCGTGATAACGCAATATTGCTTTGTGTAATCGACGTTGGATAGTTCCTTTTGGTACGGGTACAGAAGTACCTTCTTTTCTGATTTTATTCTGAGAATCCACTTCGGTATGATAAATGGTTGTTGCATTTGCCAAAGGTGATGGATAAAAGTTTTGAACTTGATCCAGCTTAAAATTGTTTTCTTTAAGCCATAAGGCCAAGTTCACCATATCTTTATCGGTGGTACCTGGGTGGGCGGATATAAAATATGGAATTAAAAACTGTTTTTTACCTGCTACTTTTGAGTAGTGATCAAACATCTCTTTAAATTTGTGATACGAGCCCATACCCGGTTTCATCATTTTTGCTAATGGACCGTCTTCTGTATGCTCTGGTGCTATTTTTAAATAGCCGCCAACATGATGACTAGCCAATTCTTTTACGTATTCTGGATCACGAATCGCTAAGTCATAACGAACACCAGAGGCGATAAGGATCTTTTTAATGCCTTTAACTTTACGAGCTTTGCGATAAAGTTCGATAGTAGGGGTATGATCAGTATCCATATGGCCGCAAATGTCTGGCCATACACATGAAGGACGTCTACATGTTGCTTCGGCCTTCGGGCTTTTACAGCGTAGCTGATACATGTTGGCAGTAGGACCACCCAAATCAGAAATAACTCCAGTGAAACCTGGAACTTTATCTCTAATGTCTTCAATTTCATTGATAATTGACTGTTGCGAGCGAGATTGAATGATACGGCCTTCATGTTCGGTAATTGAACAGAAGGAGCAACCACCAAAACAACCACGCATAATGTTTATCGATGTTTTGATCATGTCATAGGCTGGAATTTTAGCATCACCATAGCTTGGATGCGGAACTCGTGCATAAGGCAATGCAAATACACCATCCATTTCTTCTTCTGATAGTGGCAGAGCAGGTGGATTTAACCAAACTATTCTATCACCATGACTTTGTACCAAGGCACGCGCACTGGCAGGGTTTACTTCTTGGTGAAATATACGAGACGCGTGTGCGTAAAGCATTTTGTTTACACTTACTTGCTCATAGCTTGGTAATTTAACGTAGGTTTTTTCCCAAGGTTTATATTTTTTATTCCAAGTTTTGTTTTGGTAATCGCTAATTTGAATTGGCACAGCGTCTTTAGTGATATCAACTTTACTGTCATTGCTGTTATTTTTTGCATTGACAACAGTAACGCCTGACTCTGTTACTTCGTCGGCTTTGTCACAGTTACTTGGCGTCATATCTTGATATGGGCTGGCAATAGGATCTATTTTTCCAGGTCGGTCAATGCTGCGAGAGTCTACACCACGCCAACCCGGTAATGCTGTTTTACTTAAAAACGCAGTACCACGTACATCGGTAATGTTTTGTACATCTTCTCCGCGCGCAATACGATGTGCTACTTCAACTAATGGACGTTCGGCGTTGCCGTATATCAAGATGTCAGCTTTGGCATCAAACAATACACTGCGGCGAACTTTATCTGACCAGTAATCATAATGAGAAATTCGGCGTAAACTTGCTTCAATGCCGCCAATAATAACGGGCACGCCTTTAAAGGCTTCTTTACATCGTTGAGTATAAACGGTTACAGCTCTGTCAGGACGCTTACCACCTTCATTGTTAGGTGTATATGCATCATCATGACGCATACGACGCTCGGCGGTATAACGGTTGATCATCGAGTCCATGTTACCGGCAGTAACACCAAAAAATAAATTTGGTTTACCCAGACTCATAAAATCATCTTTTGAATGCCAATTTGGCTGGGAGATCATACCAACGCGAAAGCCTTGTGCTTCCAACATACGACCTATAATTGCCATACCAAAAGACGGGTGGTCAACATAGGCGTCACCAGTGACCAAAATTATGTCACAGCTGTCCCAACCTAATTCATCCATTTCTTTTCTAGACATAGGAAAGAATGGTGCAGCGCCGTAGCACTCCGCCCAGTATTTAGGGTATTCGAACAGTTCTGTTTTTGGTAATGGGATCATGAAATAGCGTGACCTTTAGTAGCGTTTACATTGGTTTTATTTTCAACCAGAAAATAAGTTGGCGGATTATAGCAGAATTAACGCGTGATGTGCGGTTAATAATTGTACAGGTGTTACAAAAGATTACATAAAATGTAACTTTTCGTCACCATTAACGATTGATCTGTAGACTAATTATTTGCTTTAATGGCAGCACTTAAAAATTTATATGTATTTTAAACTATGAAATATCCATTAATAGTAGCCTCTGTAAGTGTGTTTTTAACAGCTTGTGCTGCAAATGATAACGCACCACAAAACAGCAATAATGTTGCTAACAATGTAGATCTGACTGCCCCAGTAAAAGGTGAAGCGGTTAAATCTCCTGACTCAAACCATATTATTACTCTTGAAAAAGTAATGTCAGATCCTGATTGGATTGCACGCTCGCCATCGTCTTGGTACTGGGGCGATGATAACCAAACGGTTTTTTACAAACAAAAACGTTTAGGTAATCCTGTTAAAGATTTATTTAAGAAATCAATCAATGCAGAAGGCAATGGCGATAAAGTCGCTTATAGCAATATGCATGTTGTTGCCGATGATGGTGCAGTTCTTAGCGTTGATGGTAAGCACGAGCTATATACCTTTAAAGGCAATGTATTCTTAAAAGACCTTGCCAACCAAACTGTTAGCCAACTGACGTACACTTCAGCCGTTGAAAGCCAGGCTATGTTTTTAAGCGATGGCCGTATCAGTTACCGTGTTGGTAATGTATTTTATGCGCACGATGTTAAAAACAACCAGGTTCGTGAGCTTGCGAATTTGCAAATGACTAACACTCCTGGCGGTAAAAAAGCTGAGCAAACTTATATTGCCAAAGAACAAGAAAAACTCATCAGCTATGTAGCGTTACAAAAACGCAACGCTGGTTTAAAAGCAGATGAAAAAAATAAGCTGCGCAGTGAAAATGACACTATTGCTACATCAGTATTTTATTTTGGCGAAGGTAAAAAAGTAGTTCAGGCGAAATTATCACCAAATGCACAAATGATGGTTGTAAGTGTTGCTAAATCTGAGTCGTGGAGTAATGCAGGCGATATCATGCCTAATTACATCACTAGCGAAGCAACCATTGACCCACAAAAAGTTCGTCGTCGTGTATCAGATAATCGTCAATATAAAGAAGACGTGTATTTACTAGATTTAGTTAACGATGCACAATACTTATTAGGTTATGAGTCTTTACCTGGATATGATGAAGATGTATTAGCTTCGGTTAAAGCTGAAAACTTTAAACGTGAAGGCAAAGAATATAAATCTGAAAAATCACCACGTAACATTCATTTAATGTACAACAGCATCCAATGGCACAAAGATTCAAATCAAGTAGCCATTATGATGGAAGCTTGGGATAACAAAGATCGTTGGCTTGCGACTATTGACTTTGACAATAAGAAGTTTGTTAACCAACATCGCTTACACGATGATGCGTGGATCAACTGGGATTTTAACGACTACGGTTGGTTCGATGAAAGTGAAACGCTTTACTATTTATCAGAAGAGTCAGGTTACGGTCATTTGTACGTAAAACCAGTAGATGGCAAAGCGAAAGCACTTACCTCTGGTAATTATGAAGTTCGTCAATTAACCAAAACTGCTGATGAAGACAGCTTTTATTTTCAAGCAAATAAATCTCATCCTGGTATTTATGAAATTTATAACGTAACAGTTGATAATGCGACTGTTACTGCGGTTACTGATTTAGGTGGTAACAACAGTTTTTCATTATCTCCTGATGAAACTAAATTATTAATTGAACACTCAACAACTACGATGCCTCCAGAGCTTTATGTACAAGACATAAAAGCTGATGCAGAAGCAATACGTATAACACATACGGTAACGGATGAATTCTTGGCAATGCCTTGGACAGCACCTACTGTTGTAGAAGTACCATCATCAAATACTGAACAAGGTATTTTCTCTCGAGTTTACCAACCAGCACCGACCGAAGGCGCAAGTGCTGCGGTTCAAGGTAAAGCTGTAATGTTTGTGCATGGCGCCGGTTATTTACAAAACTCACACTTAGGCTGGTCTGGGTATTTCCGTGAATTTATGTTCCATTCAATGCTTGTGCAAAAAGGCTACACTGTAATCGATATGGATTACCGTGCATCGAAAGGTTACGGTCGTGATTGGCGTACTGCTATTTATCGTCACATGGGTAAGCCAGAAGTTGAAGACATGCTTGATGGTGTTAATTGGTTAGTTGAAAATGCCAATGTTGATAAAGAACGTGTGGGTGTTTATGGCGGCTCTTATGGTGGCTTCTTAACGCTAATGAGCATGTTTACAGAGCCAGAAGTGTTCCAAGCAGGTTCGGCACTACGTTTAGTATCTGATTGGACTTCATATAACCACGGTTATACATCGAACATTTTGAATACGCCAGAAGATGATAAAATTGCTTATGAGCGCAGCTCACCAATTTATTTTGCTGAAGGGTTACAAAAGCCATTATTAATTAATGCGCCTATGGTTGATGACAACGTGTTCTTCCAAGATTCTGTGCGTTTAGTACAACGTTTAATTGAGCTTGAAAAGCAAGACTTTGAAACGGCAATCTACCCGGTAGAGCCACACGGTTTTGTGCAACCAAGCAGTTGGTTAGATGAATATCGTAGAATATTTAAGTTGTTTGAAAACAATTTATAAACAGTAAGTATTAATTAAAGGCGCCAATATGGCGCCTTTTTTTTTGCTCAAGGAAGAGCTATATGCAGAAATGCCATGGATGGCGTACTTTCTGTTTACTTCAGGGACAATTATTTAAGCGTCCATGCAATAATTGCATATACAGCATCCATGCTGAAAATGCATGGAATGCAAATCGCCATGGGCCGTTCCTACGCATCCATGCGTTCACGGCATATACAACTTCCATGTTGAAAACGGCAATAGATTTGTAACTTCAAGGAAGAGTTATATGCAGAAATGCCATGGACCACTTTCAAGTGCCCATGTTTAAAGCGACTTTAAGTTTGCAACCTAATGATTTTATATCCCTTACCAACCCAACGTTACACTCCCGTTACGAAACTGAGGTATGTAACAGAATGTTATCGCTTAAGATGGTAATAATTTTGTTGAATTGTACATTATTTAATTCAATCTACATGTCGTTTAAGCTAAGGGCTACAGTCAATGAGTAATAACAAACTATTTTATATGCCACTAATTGCAGTGTTGCTATTGTTTTCATTCGCATTCCCATTCTTTACTTCATCGTTGCATGAAATTACCAGTGACGTAATTAAAAACAGTCTTACAGCGCAACTTGAGTCATTAGAAGCCAATAATTATGATGAGTTACTAAACAATGAGCCACAAATGTTGCAAAACTATGTGTTAAGTCAATCGTTTAATAAAAATGATCAACGATTAACCATTATTGACATCAATGGTGTGGTAAAAGCAGACTCTAGCCATAAAACCGTAGAACAAATGCATAGTCATGCTCATGAACCAGAATTTTTACAAGCGATAAAGCATGGACAAGGTTCAGCAATGCATTTTAGTGAAGCGCTACAAATTGAAATGCTCTATGTTGCCAAAAAAGCAGTATTAGCCAATGGCACATACGTTATCAGGCTAGCAACACCGCTTGCGAGTATCAAAACGGTTGAACAACGAGTTCTCTTGTTACTTGGTATACTAATTCTGGCAACAATAATACTCGTAGCAATAGTTAGTTTTAATTTAAATAAGCGAACGCGTATTCATCTGATGGAACGCCAAAAAAGTTACGAAAAAATATTGTTGGGTAAAAACCGTGAATTTGAATTACTAAACCAATTAGCAAATTATTTAGCTGCCTGTAAATCATTTGACGAAGCTGAAAAAATCATTACTAATTTGGTACCAAAAATTATCGGTGAGGTGAGCGGTTCATTATCCATTATTAAAGACTCGAGAAACCTCGTTGAGCCTAAAATTCATTGGTTAAAAGATAGTAATACACAAGTACCATTCGCCCCGTCAGAATGCTGGTCGTTACGTAAAGGACATTATCATTTAACCACAGAGAGTGACATTACCATACGTTGTGAACATACCGCCGAAGAACAAGAACAAATGCTCTGTATTCCTTTATCTGCTCATGGTAATACCATTGGAGTAGTTCATTTTGATATTCAGGGAAAATTATCAGACGATAAAATGATATTAGTAAAGTCGGTGGTTGAACATTTAGGCTTAGCAATGGCGAATTTGAAGTTGCAATATCAGTTGCGTTCGCAAGCATTAAAGGACCCGTTAACAGGCTTGTTCAATCGTCGCTTCCTTGATGAGCACCTTGAACTTGAGATAAGTCGGGCCAACCGTCATGGCAAGTCATTATCATTACTTATGGTAGATTTTGATCACTTTAAACGGTTTAACGATAATTTTGGCCATGACGCAGGCGACTATGTCTTGAAAGAAATTGCCACTTTGCTCGATAAAAATACCCGTAAAGAAAATAGCGTTTGCCGCGTAGGTGGTGAAGAAATTGCTATTTTATTGCCTGAAACAAGTAAAGAAGATGCGGCATTACTTGCTGATAAATTGTGCTCGTTAGTTCGAAAACTGCACCTTAAACATCGTGGCCAGTCATTAGGGAAGTTATCTATCTCTATAGGTGTTAGCAGCTTTCCTGATGATGCTGACACTGCTTTTGATTTATACAAGCATGCGGATTCTTGTTTATACAAAGCAAAAGCCGATGGCCGTGATCGATACTCAGTTGATGTTCAGGAATATAGTGATAATAAAAACAAGTGCGAGAGCAATCCTGTTGAATTGAGTAGCATTGCGAATGGTAATTAATTTACTATTCAGATTCTGCAATTAGCCTGATCTGAATAGTAACAACAGTTCTACACATTTTGCTGACAATCTCTTATAATGGCCGTCACTTTTAAATGTATATTTTTTACTGGGTTCTAGAGAGATGTTAGAAACAACCTTAGCTGTCGATTTTGATTATACTTTTCCGGCCAAACCAGCGCCATTAACTGATGCTGATAAAGCTGATTATAAAGCGAAAATTAAACAGCTATTAATCGACAAAAATGCGGTACTTGTTGCCCATTATTATACCGACCCAGAAATTCAAGCATTGGCTGAAGAAACTGGTGGCTGTGTTGCTGACTCTCTAGAAATGGCTCGTTTTGGTAAGGAACACCCTGCGACAACATTAATTGTTGCTGGAGTTAAGTTTATGGGCGAAACGGCTAAAGTGTTAACACCACATAAAACTGTGCTAATGCCAACCTTAGAAGCAACATGCTCGTTAGATTTAGGTTGCCCAATAGAAGAGTTCAATAAGTATTGTGACCAACACCCTGAACGCACGGTGGTTGTTTATGCCAATACTTCTACAGCAGTTAAAGCCAGAGCCGATTGGATAGTAACATCAAGTTGTGCACTGGAAATCGTAGAGCATTTAGATGATCAAGGTAAGAAAATACTTTGGGGGCCAGATAAGCACTTAGGCGCCTATATCAAAAAACAAACTGATGCAGACATGATCATGTGGGATGGTGCTTGTATTGTGCATGATGAATTTAAAACTAAAGCATTAAGTGACATGAAAGCGTTACATCCAGATGCCGCTGTATTAGTTCATCCTGAGTCACCTTTAGACGTAGTAGCCCTTGCTGACTCGGTTGGCTCAACCAGCCAACTTATAAAAGCAGCGCAAGAAATGCCAAACAAAAAGTTTATTGTTGCCACCGACCGCGGTATTTTCTACAAGATGCAACAGCTTTGTCCAGACAAAGAATTTTTTGAAGCTCCTACTGCTGGCGAAGGCGCCACCTGCAGAAGCTGTGCCCATTGTCCTTGGATGGCCATGAACGGCTTGAAAGCAATTCATGACTCATTAATAGATGGCGAAGGTCGAGAAATTTTTGTTGATAATGACCTACGTGAAGGTGCATTAAAGTCACTTGGCCGTATGCTAGATTTCTCTGCAAGTTTAAAACTTGCTCAAGCTAACAATACTTAAAAATCATATTGCGGATAAAAAGTACAAATAGTAAAACAAACAACTATTTGTACTTGCGTATGTGCTGATAATTCCATAACATACGCGCTCATCGAGATAAGCCATTATCTCGTCATTCCTGCGAAGGCCGGAATCCATAATCAGATTTTTAGTAACAGGACTTTTTCTGTTACTTCCCAAAATTAGGTGACGTGTCCGAGTGGCTGCCAAGGTGAATTAACACGCCAAGGTGTGCTTTCAGACAAGAAGCCAATAGAAAATATAGGTGACGTGTCCGAGTGGCTGCCAAGGTGAATTAACACGCCAAGGCGTGCTTTCAGACAAGAAGCCAATAGAAAAATATAGGTAACGTGTCCGAGTGGCTGCCAAGGTGAATTAACACGCCAAGGCGTGCTTTCAGACAAGAAGCCAATAGAAAAATATAGGTAACGTGTCCGAGTGGCTGCCAAGGTGAATTAACACGCCAAGGCGTGCTTTCAGGCAAGTAACCAATAGAAAAACATAGGTGACGTGTCCGAGTGGCTGAAGGAGCACGCCTGGAAAGTGTGTAAAGGGCAACCTTTCGAGAGTTCGAATCTCTCCGTCACCGCCATTTTTCACATCCATGTGATGTCGGCATATATGATATCCATGTCATAAAGCGTCATTTTATCTCTGGCACTTCCAAAAAAGAATGCATCGGTTAATTTAGATTTAAGCGATGATTTCCAAACCAGCAATACTTTACTTTTAATAAGTAACTACACCTTAATCAGATTTCACTTCGAAGTTGGCATAAATTAATTGTTTATTTAATCTCTTCGAAACTACCTTCTCGTGATTTATTTCGCTCCCTTGTTACACTGGCGAAACGTTAAGTGTAAAAAAGTGTTATCTCAATGTGATAAATTCTACGCAATTGTACAAAATAAACTCAATTGCACTTTTATGAAACCAATAACTTCACACTATCACAGCTGTATAGCTCTATGCTTTTTTCTTTGTAGCCTAGTTCAGGAGCTGTCTGCGAAAGAAAATTTTAATGAAGAGCCTATGATTGGTAGTACTTTAAATCAACGCTCTATTGTAGGTAGCCATAAAGCTATTGATATAATTGCAAATGAAGATTTATTGGCCACAGGTAAAATGTCTTTGCCTGAAGCTCTTAATGAATTGGTACCTGCATTCAATTACAACTACAGTACCCTTGGTCTAGAGCAAGATTTAATCCGTCCGTCGACTCTTCGAGGCATGGGCACCGATCAAATGCTCCTTCTTGTAAACGGTAAGCCTTTTCATACACAAAGTGTGATTACGACTTCGCCGACCAGTTTCAACCCAGGCTTTTCTGGTTATGATTTAACTGCTATACCACTACAGTCAATTGATTATGTTGAAGTGATCAGGGATGGAGCCTCTGCCCAGTTTGGTTCTGGTGCTATCGCAGGCGTAATTAATGTAGTGCTTAAATCTTATGAGCCATCTAATGCTTACGCTGTTGCTGCAGTAACGGATAAAGGTGATGGTGAAGCAAGTTTAATTAGTGCCAACTTACTCTTAGTAAATTCGAATACTCACGAAATCCAACTATTTCTAGAATTACAAAATAACAATGGCTTTAATCGAAGCGCCAAGATTGGTACTGAAGATGGATTGAGCTCTTTAAAACAACTCAACCAAACAGGACAAGTTCCTTTTGATATGAGTAAATTGTGGTTTAACCATAACAGTAGGTTCGACAATGGCAGTAACTTTTATAGCTTTGGCGGATACTCTGAAACCAATGGTTCTGCATTCGCGGTGTACCACAGTGAAAATAATGAAAAAAACTGGCAAGAATTATATCCAAATGGCTTTCAACCTAAACTTGATTTAAAAGTATCTGACTCACATTTAACCTTGGGCTATCTATTTAACTGGTCTGAATACGAGACAGATTTAAGTTTGAGTTTGTCAAGTAATAAGACCGACCGTAATGCCAGCAATACATTAAATAATTCTTATGGTCCAACTAGCCCTACGTCCGGTGATATCGGCAATTTAGAGCTTAAGAAATTAACCTTAAGTGGCAACATCCAAGGAAGTTTACCTTCAACAGTCTCAACTTATAGCACAAACTTCAACTTAGGCATGACCTTAACAAGAGAGTGGTTTGGCCAAACTTCAGGGACTGAAGTGAGCTATGAACTAAAGTCTTATTGTCGAGAAGATTATAAAAATGACGGAGAGGAGCCTGACGTTGGATTTGGTCTATGTTCTATGTTAACACCTGGCTTCGTTTCCTTTCCGGGCTTTTCCGAAGATAATTCAGTTAGCAAAAAAACCGAAAGTGGTGAACTTTTTGTATTATTTAATCAACCTATTTCAGAACAGCTGGAAATTGATTTAGGATTTCGATATACAAATTATTTTAATTTTGATCATGCCTGGGTTTATGACTTATCCACTCTTTATCGAATTGATCAAAACATTTCACTCAGGGGAGCTGTTAGCACAGGGTTTCGCATGCCAAGTATGCAACAACGCTATTTCAGCGAAACCAACAGCTACACGAGTGATGGTTTTACTCTATCTCAGCATGAAATGATCAGTTCTGACTCTGAACTGCATACTGCGTTAGGATTAGATTTAAAGGCTGAAAAGTCTGAGCAAGTGTCAATGGGGGTTATTTACACTGGGGAATTATGGTCGAGTACGTTCGATTTTTTTTATAACCAAGTGAAAGATCGCATCACTCTGTCTAATCCCATTACCTACAATTACTATTTGTCTGAGCCCTTCGATGATACACGAAATTCGGTAAGGGTATTTACCAACTCTGTATACAGCAAGACCTATGGCATTGATTGGATTAACTATTGGTTGTTCAATACTGACAATTACGGACAAGTTAAAATCGATTTATCTTACCACTACCATAAAAATAAAGTAATGGACATTAGCTCAGCGAATACTGCAATACCTGATGAATTATTATTTTCAGACTTAAACACTATTGATTTAGAAAGCAGCCAACCACAACAAAATGCAGTTGTGAGTATTGGAATGATATTTGCGGAAAGTCAGTTGACTTTAAGGAGCAACTATATAGGCAGTTACGACGTTATCTACCCGAATAGTGAAACATACCACTGGGGAGAGAAAATATTAACCTCAGCCAGTTATTCTATAGAAGTAACTGACGATATTGTGCTTTCAATGGGAATAAACAATTTGTTTAATTCGAGTAAAGACAAGTTAAGCAATGATGCTATTTATAATCAACAGTATGGTTTTCAATATGGATTGCAATCAGCTACATCACATGCTGGACGTAATTACTTTCTAACATTCGATTACTCTTTATAGGAACCATTATGAGAATTTTAAAATTTATGATGGTTGTAATTATAGCGGTGATTACAACTCCAATATACGCCTCGGAATTAGCTGTTATTACTAATAAGAATAACCCTAATCAGTACTCAGCAGACATGATTAAGAAAATATTTTTGGGAAAAATCTTAAAAGGACCTGATGGAGAGTACATTATTCCGATTAACGTGACTAAAAAAGAACGCACATTATTCAATAAAAAAATATTGAATTTAACTAACAATCAGCTGAAGTCCTACTGGGCGAAAGTATATTTTACCCGAGGTATTATCATGCCACAAAATATTAATAGTTTTGAGATAGCTAAGAACTTAGTTGCCAAAAACCCAAATATTATTTCCTATTTGCCATATGAGATGGTTGATGACTCTGTAAAAGTTGTATTAACAGTCAAAATCAACTAAACGAAATTAACTATTTATATAATGACTACCATGAAACATTTAAAATCTAAAATTATCGTTCGAATTTTGCTAATTACGTTTGTTTTAACGTCTTTTATTATCGAAATAGAAAAACATAATTTAGTAGGAACCGGAAATGATATTATCAAACGGTTATCAATTTTTGACGCTCTTGCCAATATTACTTTTGAACATTCATTAAATCGATATGGCTTTGTTGGTGGAGTTGATTCCGATTCAGATAATTATGAAGAAATACATAAATTATTAGAGCACTCAAGCTATAGTAATTGTCAGATTCTAGTGAACTACGGTGATACAGATAGCGTTGAATATTCAACGTTACCTGTAGCTCTCTATCAATCAATGCCACTTAGTGGCAAGTTAGTAATTCGCCAGCTATGTGATGCAATTGTTGACATATCAGTTCTGCAAAAACAGGCTTACTTGCCTTTTGACGATCTCTCTTTATATGTAGAGATACATGATCCTGAATTATTGTTTGAAGAAAGCATTACTGAAGACTCAAAAGTGAGTTGGATAATCGCCACTCATAATTTAACCTCAACTCAGTTTAACAATGAAATTTACCAAGTCATTGAACATAAACAGTTTCTCCCGCTTGTGGCGGATGTAAAGTCTAAAGTATTAGTCCATAACAAACTGTTATTTGCACAGGAGTCTGTATTCTTTGGCCCATTAACTGAAGTTTTTGATTTAAAGTTTCCAAAAAACCACTTATATAATGGCTTTATAAACGATTTGAAATTGGGATTTTCACAACCAAGTTTGATATTTACGGTTTTCGCTTGGTTGTTGCCACTGCTTTTTCTTTTCGCAGCACTCATTTATTTTATTGTTAATAAAGTTGTTTATGTATTTAAAGAGAAGTCTGATTTTTTTAAAGTCTTGAATAGCTCTGGTTATGCACATTTGGCAATTTCAGATAAAACCATCGTTCCAGAGAAGTCGCACCATCATGGGCTTGAACACATTGATTTTAACGACATGACAATGCACTTTTATGATCAACAACTTAAACCTGTTGAGTCAATGCTAGATGCCCATTACCTAAACTTTCAATCGTGTCGCGATGTTTTTAAATTCAATATTGTTTCTAGTTCTTTTACCCGTGAGCAACAAAAGCAAGGGAATTTATTTATAGTAGAGAATAACTCGACACAACAAGAATTAGAAAAATATAAATCCATCTACAAAATTGACCCATTAACACAACTGCCAAATAGAACAGAGTTAAATGAAGTTATCGATAATGCCACTCAGGGATATTTAGTCATAATTGTAGATTTAGATCACTTTAAAACAGTTAACGATCAATTCGGTCATCACTTTGGAGATCTAATTTTAAAACATGTTGCAGAACACTTCCGAAATTCTGTCCGCCTAGAAAGGAACGATCGAATTATTAGACTTGGTGGGGAGGAATTTTTAGTCCTTGTACAAGTGAAAGAGAGCGATTACGAAAAAACTGCAAAAAGTGTTGCCGATAGGTTACTGAGCTTTAACCAAGAAGGAATTTCATTAAGCGGTGGGGCTGTTTATTGGGATCCTCAAGTCGATTCATTCGACTCTGCCTATAAAAGTAGTGACAAATACCTTTTCGAAGCTAAAGAAAATGGCCGAAAACAAATAAAGATTAAACTCACTGACTCGACTGTAAGTGTTATCAAGTCAGGGGGATAAATTATAATTTTTCATTTTGAATAACCAAATAGGGTTATAAATAAAATGTTTATTCGGTGTTTTCGTTAAAAAGCTATAGCTATTAAATAATTGAGCTAAAATTAAATTGAAAAACTTAGGGGTTATATATGAAATTAAATATTAGTTTGAAGGAATTAAAAAATTTATACGATGGAGAAGAAGAAGCCCTATCTGACCTGGCGCACATGTTTTGTCCTCACGCAATTCAAGTAATGGCTGAGCTAGAGGGGTATCATAAACACTTAGATTATTATTTATACTCTAAAGTGTTGCACCAACTAAAAGGGTGCATTGCTTATTTACATTTACCGGAACTAGTCAACAAAATTAAAAGAATGGAATTTGAACTCGACAGTGGTGGACTTAGCACATTTGGGGCTCGTCACACAGAGCTGCAAAGTACAATGTCTATTTTGATAGATAAAATTCAGCTAGAAATTTTAACGCCATCCAAGGTATTTAAATGAAAATATTTATCATCGAGGTAGATGATTTTCAGCGAAAAATCTTACATGACATGATTGCAAGTAATTGTGATGGTGAGGTTAGTGCATTTTCAAATGTAGACGATTGCATTTTTGAATTGGCTATGCTCAAAAAAGAGCAAGTAGTTATTTTTTCAGACATTAATCTACCAAATCAATCCGGAATAACGTTAATTAGAGAAATACAAAGGTTTGATAATATCCTAGGCATTATTGTCATAAGTGCATTAGATGAAACTGTCCTCGATTCCATTTCTATGCTTATTAAACAGATTGGAGCTACTTATAGTAAGGTGTTACAAAAGCCTGTAAAAGCAGAAGAGTTAAAGCGGTTACTAAGTAAATTAAAAGGATTTGCTAGTAATCCAGTAAACTCGACCAAAGGTGTGATGCTAACACAAGAAGAATTAGTATTAGCAAATATTAACAATGCTTATATTCCCTATTTTCAGCCACAAATTTACATAAAAACAGGTGAAATTAGAGGGTTTGAAATTCTGGGTCGATTAGTTAAGGATGGAGAAGTTATCTTTCCCAACCGATTTATTGAACAGTTACTTAGATATGACATGATCAGTGACTACACGATAAGTATATTAGAGAATTCAATAAAATTGTTAAAGTCCAATGGCTTAGAACAATATCACCTATCTTTAAATGTAGAGTATAGAAGTTTAATGGAAGTTGATTTTTCGGAAAGAATCTTAAATGCGTTACAAAAGTGTGGCTACCCTGCGCAAAAGTTAACTATTGAAATCACAGAGTCTGCTTCTTCTCTATCACCAAACGTATTAGCTAATATTACAGAGCTAAAGCTACATTCAATTTCGATTGCAATTGATGACTTTGGTTTTGGTGGAAGCGGTATTAATGAGCTTTTAAATATTCCTTATTCTGAGCTTAAACTAGATAGATCTCACATCGCTATGATAAAAACCAATAAGAAAGCCAGAGCTATCGTTGAATCTATGGCTAATATGACGAGTAATTTAAATTTAGCCTGTGTAGCAGAAGGCATTGAAAACATTGAACAACTTGAGTCCATAAAAAAAATGGATATAGCGATTGCACAAGGTTTTTTATATTCTAAAGCGATACCTGCGGGTGAAATAAAACAAAAATTAGCAAGTATAAACAGCATGTTTAATTAACCAATCCGACCGTCTAATTGCAATAGAGAACGATAGATTGCCCCCTGTATTACGCTGTTAATATTTTTATGGACACAATGATATAGTCATCAAACTGTAAAACTTAAAAAGTTAGACTTCTAATAAATCGTTTTGAAGTTGATAACCTTTTCCACGAATTGTCTTTATAAACTCAACTGGTAGTTTCGCATTTACTAGTTTTTCTCTGAGCCTTGAAATTACAATGTCGACACTTCTACTAACTCCATCATAAGGAAAACCTTTGAGGTAGGTAAAAATTTCATCGCGAGTGATTAACTTGTTTTTTCTACTTAGCATGAAATAGAGCAACTCAAATTCGTCATTAGTTAAATTAATTTCTTGTTCAAAGTAAAAACATTTTAAACTACGTTTATCACAGGTTAAATTTCCTGTTTTGATTATCGAAGCATCATTAAATTCAGTAGAACTCTTTCTAAAAAACCTAACTATTCGCGAATATAGCACATCAAAGCTAGTCCCTTTACGAATAAAATCATCAGCACCAGCATCAAAACTTGATATTTCTGAATCGATATCAGTATTCGCAGTGAGCATCACAATTGCACCATTAAACGTATTTCTGATGAGTTGACAAACGTCTATACCATTAACCTTAGGTAAATTAATATCTAATAATATGCAATCAACCGTGTATTTTATCAGGCTTCTTTCTACTAACTCTCCAGAGTAAGTTGAGTAAACAAGCCAACCTTTAGACTCAAAGCTTTTCTTCAAAATGGTTGATACAATAAAGTCATCTTCTACTAATAAAACAGTCTTGCGCATTTAAAATCCTAAAAAAGTCTGCAGGAATAGTTTTAATTTATTCCCGTTGTTCATAGTGATGTGCAGCAACTTTTAGTTGAAGCTACGCATACTATTAAGAAAAAAGTTTAACTTTTTTAATTTTTATTGTCATTCATCACCCCGAACATAAATTTACAGGAAATAAACATAAATTTAATAACCCGAAAGGGTGAATTTTCAAAATATAATGGTTCAAGAAATTCCCTAGAGTGTAATATTTTCACTAATCGTACTTTTTGTTAAGTTTATGACCAATGTAAGGTATAACTAACATTGCATTCAATTGGGCACAATAAGTGGCTGTGTTCGCACTCTATTATTTTAGCTAGCAGTTGTTGCCGGCTCTTGATCATTATGCCCTAAGGTTAACTTGTGAAATTTGAAACACTATCTGAAAGGCATCTGGACTTATTATTTCAGTTTGAACTAGATAATAGAGGATGGTTTGAATCGTTAATTTCTTCAAGAGGCGATGACTTTTATACCTTACCTAGTATTCAGAGCCATATCGCTAAGTGTATTTCAGATGCAAAGTTAAATAATAGTTGGTCTGGCGTCCTTATAGATAAAGGAAAATTAATAGCTCGAGCTAACCTTAAAGATCTCTGCCTTCAAAGTAAAAGTTGTTCAGTAGGTTACCGGGTTGCAAAAACTAGTATTGGCAAAGGTTACGCCAGTTACTGCCTAGGTGAGTTAATTAAAAAGGCAATAGACTTATATTCTATCGAGTTTCTCAATGCACAGGTTTTGGATAATAACCCTGCTTCAAAAGCTGTATTACAAAAGTTCGGTTTCAAACCTATTTCACATCAACCTAATTTTGTAGAATTAAATACCGTTAAACTAGGATGTACTACTTTTAGGTATGTAGTTGCTTAATGTATTCCAACTTTTAAATGAGAGTCTAAGGAGAATAAAATGAAAGGTGTTTGTAATTGTGGAGCAGTAAGCTTTTCATTATTGGGGGAAATACCTCATCTTTATCAGTGTCATTGTACTCTTTGTCAGAAGCAGGGAGGATCGACGTCAAACACTGCCACTATGATTGCTAAAAAAGACTTTGTGTGGCTTTCAGGCGAGGAGTTAATTACTAAATGGCAAAAGGGGTCAGGCTTTAGTTCTCATTTTTGTAAATGTTGTGGATCACCAGTACCAAACCCTTTGCGAGACTCCGATTTTTACTGGATCCCAATGGGCCTATTGGAAAATGTAAACGCTAAAGTTGTTATGCATATTTATTGCGACTCTAAAGCGCCATGGGATGTTGTGCCTGACTCATGCAAACAAGATGAAACCATGCCTGAACAATTATCAACATTTATAGACATTCTTAAACAGAAGTAAATTGTCTAATAAGTTGTTAAGCATTGAATACTATCGTTGTATTTAACTGGGGTTATAAGCAGAAATAAACCACGCACTTGATGGTGCCCAAATGCTGCCGTCTTGTCGCTCAAACTTTCCTATAACATCACCTAAAGCAAGTTCAACTTCCCCTTTAAGTCGTTGGCCTTCATCCCCAGCAAGCCTAATAATTTCACCAGCAGGGCCAATTTCCAAGGCAAACTGTATGGCTTCTTGTAAATTGCGGCCTATGCATATTTCTGAATCAAAGCGCTCAAACTGTACACGTTCAAAGCCAACCGCTTGCAGCATATCACTGACCATATCTGGTCCAGCCATAGAAAATGGGCCAGGGCCGCAATGTACGGCATTGGTTTCTTCATGAGAAACTACGGGCACAATATTTCTAACACAAAGCTCTGCGTCGTGTAACCAAGGGTTATCTTCTCTTTTTCGCCACACTACTTGGGTAAACTTCCCTCCAGGTTTAAGCGCAGAGCGTATATTTTTCATCGCTAAACTTGGCATATTAAAAAACATGGTACCAAAGCGGGCAAAGGCTTCATCATAGGGGCCGCCTAAATCGTCAGCTTCCACGTCAGCAACAAAAAAACGGGTGTTGTTAAGCTTTTCTTGCTCTGCAGCACTATTGCATTCATTAATAAAATTGCTTGCACAATCTACACCGTAAGATAACCCATTATCTCCAATTAACTTGGCAATACGAATGGTACAGTCGCCAAAACCACAGCCAACGTCCAACATATTGGCCGCTTTAGGCGGTGGATGTCGTATGAATACTTGTTCACTAATTGCCGCATACCCTTCAACAAAGAGAAACTTAAAGCGGCTGAATTTCTCAAATAAAACGGTATTCCATGCTTCTATCACCACATCGTTGGCCATTAATATCACCTTTTATTAAGTGCTAAGAATTATTATTTGATTAAGTGTAGACCATTACAGTTGTTTCAATGGCAAGTTAATGAATGGTTTTTTGTCGGCAAAATAATAAAAGGAGTCGGATTATCAGCTACTTGTGACTTTACTAAAATAACTCTTTTAAGATGATAACAATGGCAATAATCAGGGTAAAAAATGCGAATATTTTTTGTAGAGATGTACCATCGAGCTTTCCGGCAATTTTTGTAGAAAGACTCATGCCAATAAAAGTGGCAATTAACATATACCCCAGCAAAGGCAATTGTAATTCAATGCCAGATTGCAAATCGCCAATGAAACCTAACAGCGACTTTAAGGCAATAATAAATAGTGATGCACCAACGGCATTTAACATTGGCATGCCTAGAAATAATACTAGGGCAGGGATGATTAAAAAGCCTCCTCCAGCACCAAGAATACCGGTCACCACGCCAACAACTGCTCCTTCAAGCATTATCAACGGCCAGTTTCGGGACTTAGGTTTATCTGGGTTTTGATCTATGGCAGCAGGTTTAGGCTCTTTTTTGTATGCTTTTTTTAGCATTAAGGTTGCGGACGCTAGCATCAAAAATGCAAACAACACCATAATGGCCATGTTTTTAGAAATCGCAAAAGGTGAGGTTAAAATTTGTTCTGGGATTGCCGGCATTAAAAATGCCCGAGATAAATATACGGCAATAATAGACGGAATAGCGAATGCCAGAGATGAGCTGATATCTATCAAGCCTTGCCTGAAGTATCGCACTGCGCCAAATGCTGCGGTAGCACCAACAATAAGCAAAGAATACCCTGTTGCAGTATCTGGTGCCACGCCCATTAGATAGACTAAAATTGGTACGGTCAATATAGAGCCACCACCGCCAATGACACCTAACACCAACCCCATAAGGATGGCTGCGAAATACCCCAGAATGATCATATAAAAATCGTACACGTATAAATAATTAGAGTCATATATGATACTTGTAAGCGAGCACGGTTAACATGTTAAATAAGAACTTAGACCATGCATATTTCATTAAAATTGAGCCTGTTGATTGTTGAAATGAAATTTTCATGCTCACTTTATCGAGTCGCTGCTTACAGTACTTAACGTTTTGAACTCACTCATCTTACTGAATAAAGACATAAATATTTACAAGTAAACTTGCTTTAATGCCAAGCCACTACTTGCCAAGTTAAATTGAATTGTTAACATGTTGTTAGAAATTTACCAGCAGGACTTATCACTTTGAAATGGCTTAGTATCAGTATCATAATCTTGTTACTCGCAGGGTGTTCAACAAGTAATAAAGTTGAACGAGTAGAGCAGCCTAATTCAATAATTAAATACAAAAAAGATACTGTCGAGCCAACTCGCTTTGCAAATTTATATCCGGGTAAAAAAACATACCCTGAAACATGTACTGAGCATTGTTACCAACCATCCGCTCTCGTTAAATGTGAGACTCCCGCTGAGAACTGTCAATATATTGGCGAACAAGTAGCGATGAATTTAAATACTGGTTTTACTTTTCGCTGGCTTGGGCATGCGAGTTTTTATATTGAAAGCCCTGATGGTAATACATTACTGATTGATCCGGTTAGCGGCCAATTCGACTGGCCGGTGAACTGGGCATTTCGATTAAGTGAGGGTTTCAACCGTAAACAAGGTTTTTGGCCAAGTGAAAACGAAATGACTAATATCGATGCAGTACTGTATTCACACATTCATTATGATCATTTCAATAAAGATGATATTGCCAGTATTGGCCCTGTAGCAAAGTATTACGTGCCTTTAGGCTTTGCCGAACATTTTCCTAACGATGGTTATAGCATTAACGAAATGACGTGGTTTTCAAGCAAGGTGTTAGGCAATTTAACCATCAACTTTGTCCCTGCTCACCATTTTAGTAGTCGAGTTTGGGTACCGTACATATATGAAGATAATGATACAACCCTATGGGGAGGATGGGTGCTAGAGCATCAGGGACGGCGTATCTTTTTTGCCGGCGATACTGGTTATTCTCAACACTTTAAAGACATACAACAACGTTACGGGGATATGGATGTGTGTTTAATGCCAATAGCTTCTTATTTTAATGAAGAAAATGGCGACTGGTATCGTTATGTACATACAACGCCTGAAGATGCGTTAATTGCAGCGCAACAGCTGAATTGTAAAGTGATGATCCCATGGGGATACGGTAATTCAAGTTGGAAAATGGGCGATCACAGTTCCCATTCAGCTCTGTTAAGACTGTTGAATATGCATAAAAAGTTGGGCTCGAACATATCTTTATACATTCTTAATGAAGGTGAAACTGTAGCCTTCTAAAAAGTATTTCAAGCCCAAACTATGTTGATAAGCACGTAAACAAATATTACGCCATTTTAAAGTTTCCGTGAAAGCCTAATGGTAAGTGATTGTTTAACCATGCCCTGGCAATAGGGCCCTCAGCTAGGTTATTGGCATTAAATATATTAAGACAAGTGCGTTTGCTTGGTACATGTAATGCTGTACCAATAAGATAGCCGCTGCCTTCTTTACGTTTCGGACACACGGTTATGTGCTCTTCAACTAAATACTCTTTACCAAAAATGTATTTATCTTCTTTACCTGTATTTGTATTAAAACTACTGACGGTATCACTCCATAGGCTATTGTTTGTAGATGACAGGTGATATAAATAATTATTTTTTAGACCAGTTATATGATCGCACACCCGCGGAAACTCACTATTAGTATCCAAAATGGTATGGTTGGTACTGCCGTTTGGCAGTAACGTATAAAGTGCCGTTTTAGCGTCAATATTGGCATTATTCATTTCGCCTTGCATGACATTAGATAAATTATGCAGTACATCAACATTAGGATACAAACTCGCATCAAAGTGAATGGTGCCATTGCTTTCTTCCCAAGCATTACCATAGTGAAAGGCAAATCCAGAGGGTAGTTCGTATTGTTTGGTTACCGCTAATTGAGTTTTGCTGACTACCAAGACGCGCATAGGTAGATTATTGTCAAATCCTACTCTGGAAAAGTAACCCTGTTGGCTGTCACTTTCTGCTCTGCGTGTAATTAATGATGGCAAAATTAGTAGTAGATGTTTATCAGTGATCAAAAAGTCGTGTAACATACCGCCGCGATACTTTGCATTCACTATTTTTACGTTTTTAACTTGCCCTGTTGCCGACAAATGATAAAGCACGATATGACCATTTGGGTGTAAACCAAAGTTCCATATATCACCATTCGCTTCAATTTTTGGGTGAGCAGAAAAGGGCAGTCCTTTTAAACTATTACCATATTTACCTTCCTCTCCAAGCGTCACTTGCTGTTGATAGTCCAAGGTTTTACTATTTATGCTAGTTGCCGAACCGGCTTCCCATAATGCCCAAAGGTCATCGCCAACCGGGATCACATTGGTATTTGCGGTATTAATCATATTGGCATTTGAAACCGGTAAAGGCTTGTTAATTTTAGTTTCAGGGCCAGAGTATAAAAAGCGCTCAGCTTGTTGTTCTTGTTGAAACTTTGGCGTGTTGATAAACTTTCCGTGATGACTTACTTTGCCATTTTCGATATGAAAGCTTTGTAGCATGCCATCACCTTCAAACAGATGTTGATAGCGTTGGTCTCCGCGCTCGTGCTTTCCTGGGCCATTGCGGAAAAATATGCCGTTCAGATCCGCGGGGATTTTACCTTCAATATTTAATGTTTGCGGCTTAAAATTACTTTCTACATTACTAAAGCCGAGTAAATCTGGGTTATTTGCTAAAGCACGGTTAAACAAGTCTTTATAATTAACCACAGAGCTGTTATTTATCGCATTGGTGTTAACTTTTGAACTGGCTAATGCCTGAATAGATGGATTTAAAAGCATTGAGCCCAGGCCGACAGCCCCCATGCTTTTTAATAATTGTCTACGTTGCATTTTTCTATCTCCGCTTTTTAACCTATTAATAAATCACAGTACTTTCATTAATTACTTTGCTGTCATCTTCGCTGACAATGAATTTGATTTCACTGTAACTCACTGGACCAAAATTTGGTTTTGCATTATTTGAAAAGCCGTACCCTTCAACAGGCATACCAAATAAGTTGGTCTCTAATTTGCCATTACTGTTTTGATCGTGGAAATAGCGCAATGCATATTCACCTTTGCTAAGGTTATTAAAGTGAATGCTGGCTTTACCACTTTGGGCTTTTGTGATGGTGGCCGACTCGGGGATGCTTTTTGTATAATTTTCTTCGCCTTTAAACAGTTGTACATACACTTTGCTTGAGTCGTCATTTACTCCCAAAATATTAAATTCAATTTCAGCCGCTGTTGCTGCGCTGCTTACAAGTAAAGAAATCATTGCTGTTAAAAATAAGTTTGAGTTTTTCATTTTAATTCCTATTAATGTGTTGTTAACTAATTCATAACAAGTGCTTAATTAATTATTAGCAATTGCGTCGTGTTGAAAAGACGATAGAATGGAATAATTAAAATAAATAGTTATGTTTCGCGAATTAACTTAAACAATTCGCAAATTGCCCGTTTTTGGAAGATGTACCGTTGACGAATCGTGAAATAAACCATAAAAATCAATCGATAAGAGCATTGATTACAAAAAAACAAATACTTAACGACTTAGTGATTACATTAGTTGTTGGCATTTTGTTAGGCTTTTTAGCGCCGTTTGGAATGTACGAGGTTCCATTAATGTTTTCGATTTCTTATTGGATTATGATGTGTACCAGTGGCTATTTTATTTATATGCCCTGTACACAATTAAGTGAGCGCTACCTTACTGAAATAATACCTAAAAACTGGGTTCGATTTGGTTTTAGCATGATTGTTGCCAGTATTCTGATGAGCTTTTTTGTACCCTTTTCTGTCTGGCTGTTTTTTAATATTCCGATAAATTATTCACAGCAATTTTGGCAGGTTTTTCCAAAAGTCATACTTATCGGTGGGATCTTATCTTTTATTGGTTTCGTTAAAGACTATATTAGAAGACAAAACTCCAAGCTAAATGAATCTGAACAACAATTACAAAATCACGCGGTTCAAGAAAATCTAAAATTCGAAAAGTTTATGGCACAACTGCCGTTAGAAAAGCGGGGCAAATTATACTGTTTGGAGATGTCAGATCACTATTTGAAAGTGTATACAGATAAAGGTCATCACTTACTGTTGATGCGTTTTAAAGATGCTTTAGATTTATTGAGTGATTATCAAGGTATGCAAACACATCGCTCTTGGTGGGTAGCGTTAGATGCGATTGTAAAAGTGAACAAAGAAGGCCGTAAAATTTCACTTGAGATGATTAATCAATTGCAAGTTCCTGTGTCTAGAACATACGCAGAGGCAATTAAAACAGCCGATATTCATTAACATTAGCTATGTTTACAAACAGACTTGGAACTAAAGTGGCTGCTCTAGTTGATTAGCTTCTTTGATCCGCTCTAGCCGTGCTTCTTCTTCAGCGAAAGCTGCTTTAATTTCTTCAAGCACGCTATCAACATTTGCATTATCTGTTGCCTCAGCAAAATAGCCGGTTAATTCACTTTCTGGCGTCAGTTCACTTTTTTCATACAATGCCCACATTTCTTCCGCGTACTTGCTGCCCAGTAGTTCAGGTGCAAACTGACCATAATAGTTGGTCATGTTTTCTACGTCACGGATCAGCATGGCTTTAGCGTTATTGTTGGCGGCGGCATCTACTGCCTGTGGTAAATCAATAATTACCGGGCCATAGGCATCGACTAATACGTTAAATTCAGATAAATCACCATGGACTACACCCGCGCAAAGCATCCGTAATACGTAAATCATTACGTCTTCATGATCTTCTCTAGCTTGCTCTGCTGTCATGCTTACATCATTTAATCGTGGCGCTACATCACCGTCATCATCAGTGATTAACTCCATTAATAATACCCCATCGTAACAACCGTAAGGTTGTGGTACACGAACACCTGCATCGGCTAATAAGTATAAAGCATCAACTTCAGCATTTTGCCAAGCTTCTTCTTGTTGGGCGCGACCAAATTTAGAGCCTTTTTCCATAGCTCTAGCGCGACGGCTGTTTCTGCTTTTACGACCTTCTTGATATTGTGCTGCTTTTTTAAAGCTGCGTTTGTTGGCTTCTTTGTACACTTTTGCACAAACAATTTCGTCGCCGCAACGCACCATATAAACAGTGGCTTCTTTGCCGCTCATTAATTGACAAATTACTTCATCAACTAAACCGTCATCAACAAGGGGTTGTATTCGTTTAGGTATTTTCATAACGCCGTTATACCTTAGTTAGAGGGGAATTAGAATACTTTCGGTGAGTTTCCCAATAAAAAAGCTCTGAAGGTTACTCCAGAGCTTTAAATTAGACGTAAATTAAATGTATTGTGTTAAATTACTGTTCAGAAATAACTACTACGACACGTCTGTTTAAGCGACGACCTTCTTCAGTTTTATTGTCAGCAATAGGTTTTAATTCACCAAAGCCAATCGTTGAGTAGGTTTTATCACTATTAGGCGTTTTTTCTTCTAGAAGGGCAGCAACAGCTTTTGCTCTTTCTTCTGATAAAACTTGGTTTTTATCTTGCTTGCCTTGCCAGTCGGTATGTCCTTCAACAACAACATTAATATTTTCATGTTGATCAATAATTTTTGCTACACGATCAATTTCAGCTAAATATTGCTCTTTTACAATAGATTTCCAACTATCAAATTGAATGTTAAGGGTAATTGATGCCATTAACTCACAACCTTTAGTGTTAACTTTTGTATTTGCTTTTGTATCCGGGCATTTATCTGCTTCATTAATAACCCCGTCGCCATCTAAGTCAGGGTTTATAATAGCTTTTTCTTCAACTTTTTTAACTACTGGTACAGGAGCTGGCTTATGAATAGGAGCTTTTTTTACGGGTTTCTTTTTAGCTACCTTTTTAGAGCTAGAGCCAAAATATTTAGCAATACTTAAACCAATAACCTGAGCATCTTCGTCATAGGCTGTTAAATCAAGACGAGCAAACCACTTTTCGCTAAAGTGCCATTGTGCTCCAATACCAAATGTTAGTTGAGTACCGTGATCTTGTTCAACGTGTTCACCAGTGTCGGTATCTAAAAACGAAACCCCAGCTTTGGCATAAACATTCCAAGTTGATTGTCGCTCATTAAGTAAATATCCTAGATTGGCGCCAAACGCTGAATAGTCAACAACAAGGGTTTCGGTAATACTTGGATTCAAGTTGTCTAATTCTGCGCTGCCCATATCTTCATAACTTATTTCTGTAAATAAGTGGTCAGATAAAGATAATCCAGCAAAAATCTTAACTGCAGTATCAGTATCTTCTGAAACTCTCCAACTTGTGTTTTTATGCTTAGGATCTAATGTGGAGTAACCCAAACCAGCACCAATGTACCAACAATCTAACTTGGCAAATGATTGACCAAGTTTACACTCATCATTGGCTTGAGCATTTGAAACTACCAGTAAAGGCATTGCCAATAATATTAAAACTCTATTTCTGTTCATGCGCAGCACGAAAGTAAGTATTAACATTAAAGTAATGAATACACCCGTTGAACCGGCACCTTTTACGCCTGTTTCAACCTTACCAGCTGCTTGTAAGCGATCATTGATACCGTCGTTATTAAAGTCACCATTTTCATCTGCGTCAAGAATTCCATCGTTATCTGAGTCGGTATCTAGATAATCAGGGGTACCGTCACCGTCTGTATCGTTAGTGCCTTCTTCTTCATCTATAATTCCGTCAGAGTCACTATCAAGATCTACTTCTATTATTACAATGTCAGTATCTAAGTAATCAGGAATACCATCTTCATCGGTATCAACAGTGCCTTCGTCAGTATCTGGAATGCCGTCATTATCAGAGTCTTGGTCTTGATAATCAGGAATACCATCTTCATCGGTATCAACAGTGCCTTCTTCAGTATCTGGAATGCCGTCATTATCAGAGTCTTGGTCTTGATAATCAGGAATACCATCTTCATCGGTATCAACAGTGCCTTCGTCAGTATCTGGAATACCGTCATTATCAGAGTCTTGGTCTTGATAATCAGGAATACCGTCTTCATCGGTATCAACAGTGCCTTCGTCGGTATCTGGAATACCGTCGTTGTCAGAATCTTCATCTAGATAATCAGGAATGTTATCTTGGTCAGTGTCTACATTACCTTCATCACTATCAGGAATACCGTCGTTGTCAGAATCTTCATCTAAGTAATCAGGAATGCCATCTTGGTCAGTGTCTACATTACCTTCATCACTATCAGGGATCCCATCGTTGTCAGAATCTTCATCTAAGTAATCAGGAATGCCATCTTGGTCACTATCTCCCGCACCTTCTTCATGATCAGGAATACCGTCATTATCCTGATCATTCTCGATATAACTAGTACCGTGTTCGTTAGGTAAATTATCGTGTGCATCATCAATACCATCAGCATCATTATCGACTGTACTATCGATAACACCGTCGTTATTGTCATCTAAAGAACTGGACGTAGATGTATCAATATCGTTGACGTCGTCATTATCGCTATCAGTATCTCTGAAATCTGCGATTCCGTCTTCATCAGTATCAATAGGCTCTTCAACAAGTAAAATTTCACCGTCTACTAAAGCGTTGTTATCTTCATCTGCAATGCCTGCTTCTGTGATATCAAATAAACTGTCATTGTCGCTGTCTAAGTCATGCAGATCTGGTACCCCGTCTTGATCAGTGTCAACAACGGTTGCGTTATCGTCAATGCCATCATTATTAGCGTCGCTGCCATTAGTTGCATCTATATCAAAGCTGTCATCAACTCCATCACCGTCGTAATCTTTACCACTTATACCGGCTTCTGCCGTGTCGCTAATACCATCGTTATCACTATCTAAGTCTAAATAGTCAGCAGTACCATCGTCATCTCGATCACTTTTCGGATTTAAAGTATCATCAATACCATCATTATCAGCATCAATACCTGCGGTATACGTTACATCGAACTTATCATCAATGCCGTCATTATCATCATCAACTCCACCAGTTTGATCAACATCTACATTATTAGGTATACCGTCGTTGTCGGTATCAACGGTTCGCAGGTGAGCTTCAACCACATCTGGAATGCCATCATTGTCACTATCTGTATCGATTCTATCGGCTAAACCATCATCATCAGTGTCTAGGCTAATAACATCATCGTCTATACCGTCGCTATTGGCATCATTACCGAATGTTTGGTCAACATCGAACGCATCATCTATACCGTCATTATCGCTGTCTAAGCCGGTGGCGGTTGACTCTGCCGAATCTGTTATACCATCGTTGTCGCTATCAACATCTAAGTAATCTGGAATGGAATCGTTGTCACTATCACCTGTACCTTCAACAATGTCAGGAATGCCGTCATTGTCTTCATCAATACTGATGTCTAAATAATCTGGCGTTCCATCTTGGTCGGTATCTTTCGTGCCTTCTTCGCTATCTGGAATGCCGTCATTATCGGAATCTTCATCAAGATAATCTGGAATTGTATCACCATCAGAATCACCGTTACCTTCGATGGCATCATCAATACCATCACCGTCCGTATCCGTATCTGAAAGGTTTGGTATACCATCTCCGTCGAGATCTTCTAATACGTTAATTGTTATAGTAACTACAGCAGAGTCTTCATAGCCATCGTTTACTTTAAAAGTGAACGTGTCTTGGCCAACAAAGTCTGTAGTTGGAGTATACAATAAGGTTGGTACAGCGCCTGAAATGTTACCTTCGATAGGGTTTGTTTCTATAATGAATGTTAAATCATTAAGATCAAGATCTGAGCCTGACAAGGTAATTGTCTTTGCAATATTCTCAACAACATCCACCGTTTGTTCAATTGCTAATGGTGCCTGATTGGTGTCAGTCACGGTAATGCTAAACGGCGCCAAAGACACTGGCGTGCCACCATCACTGACTGAGATCACAATATTGCTATACGTACCGGCATCAGTAAAGCCTGGTGTACCCGTTAATGAGCCATCTGCAGCATTGAATGTTGCCCAGTCTGGTTTATTGCTAATGGTAAAGGTTAGTGCGTCACCATCAGCATCGTTAAACGTTGGGCTGAAGCTGTAGTTATTATTTTCAGCGACTGTTGTTGCTGGAGTGCCCGAAATAGTCGGTGCTTGATTTGTCTCTGTGACGGTAATGCTAAACGGCGCCAAAGACACTGGCGTGCCACCATCACTGACTGAGATCACAATGTTGCTGTAGGTGCCGGCATCAGTAAAACCAGGTGTGCCCGTTAATGAGCCATCGGCAGCATTAAATGTCGCCCAGTCTGGTTTATTGCTAATGCTAAAGGTTAGGGCGTCACCATCATCATCGTTAAACGCTGGGCTGAAACCATAGCTGCTATTTTCAGCGACGGTTGTTGTCGGTGCGCCAGAGATGGTCGGTGCTTGATTTGTCTCTGTGACGGTAATGCTAAACGGCATTAAAGAAACAGGCGTACCACCATCACTGACTGAGATCACAATATTGTTATACGTACCGGCATCAGTAAAACCTGGTGTACCTGTAAGTGAGCCATCGGCAGCATTAAATGTCGCCCAGTCTGGTTTATTACTAATGCTAAAGGTTAGTGCGTCACCGTCATTATCGTTAAACGTTGGGCTGAAACTATAGTTATTATTTTCAGCGACGGTTGTTGCCGGTGTACCTGAAATAGTCGGCGCTTGATTGGTCTCTGTGACGGTAATGCTAAACGGCGCTAAAGACACTGGCGTGCCACCATCACTGACCGAGATCACAATATTGCTGTAGGTACCGGCATCAGTAAAACCAGGTGTGCCCGTTAATGAGCCATCGGCAGCATTAAATGTCGCCCAGTCTGGTTTATTACTAATGCTAAAGGTTAGTGCGTCACCATCATTATCGTTAAACGTTGGGCTGAAACTATAGTTATTATTTTCAGCGACGGTTGTTGCCGGTGTACCTGAAATAGTCGGCGCTTGATTGGTCTCTGTGACGGTAATGCTAAACGGCGTCAAAGGAACTGGCGTGCCACCATCACTGACTGATATCACAATATTGCTGTAGGTACCAGCATCAGTAAAACCTGGTGTACCCGTTAATGAGCCATCGGCAGCATTAAACGTCGCCCAGTCTGGTTTATTACTAATGGTAAAGGTTAAAGCGTCACCATCAGCATCGTTAAACGTTGGGCTGAAGCTGTAGTTATTATTTTCAGCGACGGTTGTTGCCGGTGTACCCGAAATAGTCGGCGCTTGATTGGTCTCTGTGACGGTAATGCTAAACGGCGCCAAAGACACTGGCGTGCCACCGTCACTGACAGAGATCACAATATTGCTGTAGGTACCGGCGTCAGTAAAACCAGGTGTACCTGTAAGTGAACCATCGGCAGCATTAAATGTTGCCCAGTCTGGTTTATTGCTAATGGTAAAGGTTAAAGCGTCACCATCAGCATCGTTAAACGTTGGGCTGAAGCTGTAGTTATTATTTTCAGCGACGGTTGTTGCCGGTGTACCCGAAATAGTCGGCGCTTGATTGGTCTCTGTGACGGTAATGCTAAACGGCGCTAAAGACACTGGCGTGCCACCGTCACTGACTGAGATCACAATATTGCTATACGTACCGGCATCAGTAAAACCTGGTGTACCTGTAAGTGAACCATCGGCAGCGTTAAATGTTGCCCAGTCTGGTTTATTGCTAATGCTAAAGGTTAGAGCGTCACCATCAGCATCGTTAAACGTTGGGCTGAAGCTATAGTTATTATTTTCAGCAACTGTTGTTGCCGGAGTGCCAGAAATAGTTGGTGGTAGGTTGCCACCACCTTCATTGACATCCTGTACATTCACCGTAATTGTTTGAGTGTCTGCAAGAGCTCCATCACTCGCCGAAACTTCTACTACATAGGCGTTGCTGCCGGCATCAGACAAAGGCGTTTCAAAATCTGGTGCATTAATAAACACTAGTGCGCCATTGTTATCTATTGAGAAAAAAGCGCTGTCAGCTCCTCCCGAGATTGAGTAAGTGATGGTATCGTTTTCAGGATCCGTCGCTAAAATGTCGGTAACAGGAGTTGTATTTTCACTGACATTTAACGAGGAAGTATCTGCACCACCATTATTACTGATAACCGGTGCTAAATTAGAAAAACTTACTGGTGGACTTAGCATGCCTAGATTTGCGTATGTTTCATCCCAGTCGGCATTCTTATCGTCAATACCACCCACATCTCCATTGATAGAGCTGTTTTGAGTTAAAGAGACAAGGATATATTGCATGACGGTATTTTCATCAATATTTAGGCCGGCAATATTTGCCATTTGTGTTTGTACGTCGGCAAAAGGAAATTCAAATGAAATAAAGTGATCCAATTTACCATTCGGGCCGATATCTGCAGTAGCGCTGTTACCGTCAATATTTTGCACGGAGTCAAAATTGTAATTTAATGCGGTGTATGCAATCTCAAAGCTTGAATTCTTTTCCATGCTTGTGGTGTTTGGGGAAATATTTGCATCAGCTCCAGGGTCAACAAACTCAATTGCGCGGCCATTATTTTTACCATTGGCATTTACAAATAAATCTATTTTTCCATCCAGGTTTGCATCTATGCCAATAACATAAACGGCAGAATCTTTACCATCACCGAGACGAATTCGGTAAGCTATCAAATCATCAGCATTCGTAACCGTGCCTTGATCATCATATAAAGTGTAAAGCACGCTGTGATCGACATCTCCAACTAACTCTACACCTTCAGCACCTGCTTGAGTGTCACCATTGGGGTCAAAATTTGAGCCTTTCATAATGGCTTTCCAAGCAGAAGATGCCCCATCTAAATCTATGGTGATATCCTGAGCCTGTGAAGTGCTAGTAATAAATAGTAACGAGAAAGAGGTTAGATAAACCTTTTTGAAAAAACTTAATAATTTGAAGTTCATTTTTGTCCCTAAAAACTTTTAACTTATAGTGAAATATCTACTTGTTTTTCTAAACTAACTATATTGATTTAAGCTAGTTTTTTGAATATCAGTGTATTAATTCAGGTAGGATATTTGATTAATTATTATTCAATTGATGAATGTAACTGCTTTGTTTAAAAATGTAAACAGGATTGAGAAGGGCGGGCCCCAATTTACCTATATTGAATGTAAAATAACCCCGAGCGCTTGAGGTTAACAGTGGATTAACAAGGTGTTGGCGTTTTTCAGTTTAGAAGATATCAAAGGCGAAGCAGCCTCATTATTTTTCTAGTCTATACTTTTATTGAACTTCGTTATTAAAGGAACTCTAAGATGTTTATTACGACAAAAAGAATAATAAATATAATGTTTATAACTACGTTAGCTGCTTGTTCAGGTAACGAAGGTCCGCCACCAATTCCTGATTGTGATTACAGTACACATTCAAAATTAAACGATAGTATTAATCAATTTATTTGGGCCGATCCTGGCCATACAACGTTTACTTCTCAGTGGCAGCATGTGGCGGTTGAGCAAATCACCAAAAAATATGGATATTTACAACGTAAAAGTTTGCCTGATGCACAAAACGCTGAAAAAAGTTTTATCCAGTTTCAACAACAAGTTGAACGTTTACTTGTCACTAATAAAGATATACAAGTAGGGATTGATACTAATCAGTGTGTTGTAGGTAAAAATGGTGAGTCCAGTGATAAGCTAGAAGTACAAAACGAAAGCATTGAGTACGTATTAGCGGCTTTACCCAAGATTTTAAAGTCTATTCAAACTAAGAAAAATTCAATTATTGAGACGTTAGAGAAACGATAATACCAGAATGGTACCAAGTTGATTAAATATCTGCTCATTTTTAATGGTTAAAACGAATAACTACTGCTTTATAAAATTTGAAGGTAGAACAACTACCTATAAAACTTTATTCATTGTATTTATCCGTTTTCCCTCATGAAAAAGAAGAACACATACATAATCAAATTGGTATTATAAAAATATTTGGCTTATTACGGAAAAACTCATTAAAATTCACCCATTAAACATTATGAGTAAAAGACATCTACTATGACGACAGAACTATTTTTTATTTACGACTCTCATTGCCCTTGGAGTTATGCAAGTACGGCTTTAGTGAATTGCATTAACAAAGCTTACCCTGATATGCACATACACTTATGGCATACCGCGTATTACGAAGGTAATGACAGCCCAGGTAAAAACGCTGCCGATACCGTGTCGCGTCAAAGTGCCGCTAATTTTGGTATGGATTATATTCGCGATGCTGATAATGCTAAAGACAGCTATATGGCTGCCAACGTTATGGCATGGGTGCAAAACAAGCAACCTGAAAAAGCGCTGGAAGTATTAAATGCATTGCAGCACCAGCACTTTGTAGAAAATAACCCATTAACAGATAAAGACGATTTTGACTCTGTTATTGGTCAATTTAAATTTTCACCACCAGCAAAAGTGTTTAAATTGGATCTAAGTAAAGATGCAGAATACGTATTGGGTGATATAGCTGAAATACAAGAAGTGATTCAAACAACTGCTTTCCCTGCATTAATGTTGGCGGTAGACGATCGATTGGTAATGTTAAATCATAATTTGTATTTAACAAAACCTGAAAAAATTGTTGAAGCTGTTGAACTAGAGTTGAAGTAATGAAACGGGTAGTTCTGTTTACTAAAACCAGTTGCCCACATTGCGATACGGCGAAAAAGTACCTTGATCAACATGGCATAAAGTATCGCCTGTGTAATGTTAGTACAGCTGCTGGTCGCAAAGAGTACAGTTTAACCGGGTTTAGAGGTGTACCTGTGTTGAAAGTTGGCGATCAATTTTTAAACGGCTTTACGATAAAAGGTTTCCAAAACCTTTACGGTAAATAATCTACTACTTTAATTAAAACGGGTCTGTTGGTGTACAACAGACCCGTTTTTTTTGAGGAAAGGAAAACTTAATCGTTAAGCACCTTTAATGTTTACCACATAACGTCCCACCACGGTGCCTTTAATGAATTTGGTTAAGCAATCAGGTACTTGTTCTAATGAAATTTCTGTTGTTAGCTCTGCCAGGTTCTTCAGTTTCATGTCGGTAGCTACACGTTGCCAAATGTGCTGTTTATCTTTTAAAGGTATATTGACCGAATCAACACCTAATAATGACACTCCTCTGGTGATAAATGGAAAAACATTGGTGGAGAAAAACGGTGATGACACTAAACCACAGGCAGAAACACCGCCACCGGGTTTAATTTGTTTCAATAAATTAGCCAGATACTCACCGCCTAAAGTATCAATTGCATGAGACCATAAGCCTTTGCCCATAGGGCGTTCGCCTATTTCATTGATGACATCGCGATGAAGGACTTCTGTCGCCCCAAGCTCTAATAAATGCTGACTTTGCTCGGGCTTGCCCGAAAATGCGATAACGGAATAACCAAGCTTTTTTAATAAGGCAATGCTTATACTACCAACACCGCCAGTTGCACCTGTGACTGCAACGGGACCATCAGCAGGTGTAGCGCCCATACGCTCAATTTTTTCAACGCATAGCGCCGCGGTTAGTCCACCGGTACCATATATCATTGACTCTTTAAGTGACAAGGTAGTGGGGCACTTAACAGCCCAACTCGCTGGGATTGAAATTCGCTCAGCTAAGCCTCCAGACGTATTCATGCCCAAGTCATAGCCAAATACTAGCACTTCATCTCCTGGGCTGAACGTACCTGATTTATCTTCGATAACAATACCCGCAGCATCAATACCAGGAGTATGAGGATAGGCTTTGGTAACACCTTTATTACCTGAAGCAGACAATGCATCTTTAAAATTTAATGATGAATAATGCACATCAATTAATAAATCATTTTCAGGTAAATCGCTAATAGGGCGCGAAGTTATCGATTGGGTGAATTGTTTATCGGCGCCTTCTTCAACCAATAATGCTTTAAAAGTATTTTTGCTATTCATAATGACTCTTTATTAATCAACCTAGTATTACTTTAGCAAATAGAAAATTACTCAGCTAGGTTACTTTAGTCTATAGATTGCTACCTGAACGGGTAGCAGCAATTTTAATTTCAAAAAACATATAACATTCAACGAATTTGATTGTGATACTTTTGTGATTATATCGTGAATCTTCTGACATCTTCCTTTCGCATACTAATACCTCAGCAGCTAAAAATAACATTAATAAATTAACTATGAGAGGGATCATTATGAATATAAGTAAATCAAGTACTATGCTGTCAGCAGCGTTTTTACTAGGCATTATACCGACATTACAGGCCGCGGAGCTTGAGGTCACAGTAACCAATTTAACCCAAGGGATTTATTTTACCCCTATCATCATAAGCGCTCATACAACTGATACTCACATTTTTGAATCTGGTGAAATGGCCAGTACAGAGTTACAAGCTCTGGCTGAAGGAGGCGATATTTCAGGCGTTGCAGGTATGTTATCGGGCAGCTCTGCCGATATGGTTGAAAATCCTGCCGCAGGATTACTTGCTCCGGGTATGTCAACAATAGCAATGTTGAGTAATAGTGCGGGTAATGACTACTTATCATTAGCGGCTATGCTGCTACCAACAAATGATGGTTTTGTCGGATTAGACAGTTGGGAAATTCCAATTGAGGCAGGTACCTACACATTCACTCTTAATGCCTATGACGCAGGTACTGAAGCGAATGATGAAATTGTTAATGGCGGCGGTGCCCTTGGTGCTCCAGGTATACCTGCTGCACCTGGAGTTGGCTCTGGTACAGGAGGAACAGGTGTAACCACGACTGAAGCTAATAGTGTTGTTCATATTCATCGAGGCAATTTAGGCGATGATGATATGAATGGCGGTAAAAGTGATTTAAACAATACCGTGCATCGCTGGTTAAATCCTGTTGCGCAAGTCACTGTCACTGTTAAGTAGGAGAGTTGATCATGTTTTCTAAAATAAATAGCGCTAAATTTGCAAACTTTCCGTTGGTGGCTGCAAGTTCATTATTATTGCTAACTGGCTGTGATGGTGACAGTTATGGCGGCAGTGATAGCCCAACGGTGACACTTGTCGATCCTGTTACCGTAACCTATGAAGTATCCGTTGTTAATTTAACCCACGCTCAACCTATGTCACCAATAGCGGTTGTTTTGCACAATGATGGCCAGCTTTGGCAAATTGGTGAAATGGCATCAACTGAATTAGAAGTGCTTGCTGAGAGTGGAGATAACTCAGGTGTTCTGGCTTTAGAAATGGTTTTGGCCAGTAGTTCGACCGAAGGTATTTTAATGCCTGGCATGACAGAAACCCTTACTGTATCCAGTGTGGAAATAGTGCCAAGCCAATTATCTTTGGCGACAATGCTGGTTAACACTAATGATGCATTTACCGGAATTAACAGCATGTCGTTAACTAATTTGGCTGTTGGCGAAAGTATTTCAATACAAACAAGTTCTTATGATTCAGGCACTGAAAAGAATTCTGAATTAAAGAATACAATTCCTGGGCCTGCTGGTGGTGGGGAAGGTTTTAATAGTGAACGTGATGATGTTGATTTCGTTGCCATGCACCCTGGTGTTGTGAGTATGGATGATGGTTTGATGTTATCAGCATTAGATAGTTCGCATCGCTTTGATAATCCCACTTTACGTGTAACTGTCACTCGTACAGAGTAGCTTTGGTTTTTCTCACCTAAAGGCTGCTCTTTAGGTGGGAAATATGACCGATAAAGTATTAGTTGTAGAAGATGATCAGGATATTGCAGAGCTTATTTCGGTGCAATTAGATGAATTATCATTAAATGTTGATCTTTGTCATTGTGGTAAGCAAGGACTGAACAAAGCCTTAACGAAAAATTACGCTTTAGTCATTCTCGATGTAATGTTACCAGAAATATCAGGACTTGATATCTGTCGACAACTGCGTTCTCAAAAACCGGAACAAGCCATTATGATATTAACCTCAAGAAGTTCAGAAACTGATCAAGTATTAGGATTAGAGCTTGGGGCAGATGACTATATGACAAAACCATTTAGCGTCAGAGAGCTTCAAGCCAGAGTAAGGTGTCAATTAAGAAAAGTGCATTTACTGTCAAATTTGCACTGTCAAAATATTGAGGGGAGTGAGGAAAGTAACTCTCCTATCTCTATTGGTGACTTAGTTATAAATAAAGTCACACACCGAACAAGCTTATCAGGGAATAGCGTAGATCTAACGTCAACAGAATTTGATTTGTTACTTTATCTTGCTTCACATCCAGACCGAGTGTTTTCTCGAACTCAATTACTGAGTTCTGTTTGGGGCTATCATCACAGTGGATATGAGCATACCGTTAATTCCCACATTAACCGGTTGCGCAGCAAACTTGAAAAAGATGCGAGCCAGCCAGAAATTGTTCAAACAGTTTGGGGGGTTGGGTATAAGTTTAATCGCCAAGGCGTAAATGCATGAAACTATCTTTGTATCAGCGATTGTCTTTAGCGTTAAGTTTGGTATTTATTGCCATTGCCAGTGTCTTCTATTTTTGGTCAGAGCAAGTGAGTGAAGAGCTTCGTTATCAATCTCAGCAGCGTTTGCATTTATCGCTTGCCGCAAATCTCGCTCGCGATAATCCTTTATTACAAACCGGCGTTTATGATCAATATGCGCTTGAAAACTTATTTCATACCTTAATGGTCTTAGGTCCAGCGTTTGAGTTTTATTTTGTTGACCCGAGTGGAAAAATTTTGACCTATTCAGCTGACCAATCATTGATTAAACGTCAACAAGTAAGCCTAGTGCCTATATTAAGCCTGATCAAAAACCAAGCACCGCTGCCTATTTATGGTGATGACCCTCGGCATATAAATAGAAAAAAGATATTTTCTGCAGCGCCAGTATTTAATGGAGATCAATTACAAGGGTACTTGTATGTTATTGTCGCCGGCGAACAATACGATACAATTTTTAATACTAGCCAGCTTAATAGGCAGTTTAAAATGTATATGGTGTTAACGATTACAGCCATTGCATTTTTATTTATTTTAATGCTTGGGTTATTTAGGTATGTCACAAATCCTGTTCGACAATTACAACGTGATATGCAAACGTTTATTGAAACCAACTTTAATAAAGAAAAAGTAAATTTAAATCGTTGGAAGAATCATAGCAATAATGAAATTCAACAAGTAGGTTGTATGTTTGTGCAACTGGTTGAACAGATCAATTTGCAAATTAAACAACTAACCAACACCGACGATGAACGTAAAGAATTATTGGCTCATATTTCTCATGATTTACGAACCCCCTTAGCGTCTATGCAAGGCTATATCGAAACTCTTCATTTAAATTCTGCGAGTTTAACCGCTTCACAAAAAACAGAGTTTATGCAAACCGTGCTAAGAAACTGTAAGCATTTAAACCTTTTAATTGACCAAATTTTCGAATTAGCACATTTAGAAGGTGGCCAGGTTTCAGTTGATCAAGAGGCATTCAATTTAGTCGAATTAATTTATGATGTAGTAGCAAAGTTTAGTTTAGAAGCTGAAAATCAGTCTGTAATGTTATCCATATTACCCTGGACAACCAATGTTCAGGTTTATTGTGATATTGGCAAACTAGATAGGGTATTAACGAATCTTATTGAGAATGCACTTAGACATACTTCTGCCGGCGGTGAAATTAAGCTGGAACTAGTCGATTTGGATAAGCATCAATGTCAATTGTCGGTAACAGATAATGGTACGGGCATTAAAAAAGAAGAAATAGCTTATATCTTTGAGCCACGCTACCGCGCCAGTAATGCAGTAAATAATTCACATAAACATAATGGTTTAGGCTTGGCGATTACTAAGCGTTTGCTACAGTTACTTAATGTTGAAATAAAAGTTGAAAGCAATCTAGGCAAAGGGTCTCGATTTAGCTTTGCAATACGAAAAGCTTAAGTAAGCAATGTAACGGGTTAAAGTCTTAATTGTTACTCCTTTGAAGGTGTAGGTTTTTAACCTGCGTCGAGTCATTAACTGGGCTACTATTAATCACTGAACCGCATCATTCTTATTTTTACAAATGCAGCGCTATTGGAATAAACATTAATGGTAAGTACAAACAGCAGGGAACAAACTAAACCTTTCCATCATCAAGTCTCAAACTTTGCAACAGTGTTAAAAACTATGCGCCTGCCATTTTTAAGCTTAACGCTATTTTGTGTTTTGTTAGGGTTATCTACAGCAATTTACTCTAATGTATTGATTAGTTGGATAGACTTTAGTGTTTGTTTAGGCGGAGCTTTAGCGGCTCATATCGCTGTTAATACGTTAAATGAATATCAAGATTTTCAATCGGGTTTAGATTTTAAAACCAGTAAAACGCCATTCAGTGGTGGTAGTGGCGGTTTAATTGATAATCCTAAGGCTGCTCCCGTTGTTTTAAAAATAGTACAATTATCAATAACAATAACAGTACTTTGTGGCGGATATTTCATTTACCAGTTAGGTCCTGCGATTGTGCCGTTTGGTGTAGTAGGATTGCTAATTATCATTACCTATACCCGTTATATAAATACCTCCCCTTTATTGTGTTTATTTGCCCCTGGAGTTGGTTTTGGCGCATTGATGGTGATAGGTACAGATTTTGTATTAAGTGGTACGTTTTCGATGAGCGCTGTGGCCTCAGGCATAGTATGCTTTTTTCTGGTAAATAATCTTTTATTATTTAACCAAATACCAGATGCAAAAGCCGATAAAAGCGTTGGGCGAAAGCACTTGGTCATTGCGTATGGCATTAAACATACATTAGTTGTATACACTGTGTTTTTAATATGTAGCGCCGCAGTGATTGTATTAGCGGGTTTTTATAACGTATTACCTAAATTCAGCTACTTTTCCTTAATACCTATGTTAGCAGGGGTAGAGTCTGTTAGAACACTGAGTAAATCTTTTAAGCAAGAGCAAATAATACCTATGCCAATTATGCAAAGAGCCCTGGGGCTTAATGTTATTGCTGCCAACTTTACCCCTTTATTTTTGGCCGTTTGTATACTGATTGCGGCATAAAACTAAATATATTAGAGCGCTATAATTTAAAGTTTTGTGGCACCATATAAAGTAAGCAATCTGTTTTTGCAATGTCGTTATTTTTAGTTGCCATAAAAATATCTAAATCAACTTTGGTGACCAGTTGGTTGTCGCGTAAAGTAAAAAAAGTATCTATTACATTTTTACCATTGGTATCGATTATTTGTAAGTTTTTTAAGCCGTTATCATCAAGCCACCCCAGCATTTGATTCGCTCTTAGCACACCAAAATTGTGCTGCTCTATATTATTGCAAAGCGTTACACCATCACGTCCTTCATCAATACAGCTGTAAGAAAGTTCAATGTCAGGCTTTAATCGTAGACGCAATGGTTTTAAATAAATATCTACGTTTAATTTATGATGACAACAGCTAATATCGTCGAGAGTTGCCAGTTTTTCAATCCCCATAAAAGCAACTTCATGAGATTGTGCATCTTCACTACTACCGCATTCAATTGTTATCGACTCACAGCCAAAATCTTGCTCCATTAATGCACCTAAGCGAATGTCAGACAAAACCAATGACTGGCAAAATAATGATGTTAACGATAAGGCCATTTCATTTTTAGCTGTACTTACTGAAAACGCAGGGCTAAATCCTGAAGTGTTATGCAAATCTACCAGCACCTCAGGATTTACCTCAGAAATAGCTTTTTCAATTATTTTAGCGCGTTTGAAATATCCGTAGTCTATGTCTTTGCCAAAGCATCTATTGAGATCCATGCCTCCGGGTAATACTCTGTGGGTTAACCTTGGGCTCTTACTAGCGGCTTCCGGAGAGCAAAAGATAAACCTTAAATTTGTTGTAGGTCGAGAAGTCGAACCGAGTGCACTTAGCCATCTATGGCTAGCAATTAATCCTGAAGATTCGTTGCCATGAATTAGTGTTGTGATCACCCTGGTTCGAGTTTGATCTTTTCCAGAAATGTCAATAACCGTTGGTCCGCTTATTGACATAAGGAATTGGTTATAATCAGATTTTAAGTGTTCCTGATCAGGGTCTTGTAAGTAGTTTATTTCATTAAAATCTATGCTCATAATAGCTTCCAGCTTGATACGGGGTGTCCCGTTTTAACGTTCTCAATATATGCTTTTACGACAGCTTTGCAGGCACTGTCTTTATCAAGGTTTTTTTCATAGTATTTTTGTGTATGTTTTTGCCAAATTGCACCGGTAATTTTGTGCTGTAAACGCTGCTTAATAACACCAATAAATTGAGTGATTTCATCGTCATCAATATTCAGGTCTTGTAATCCTTTGATGGCTACCGGTATTAGTGCTTCAATAACATCGGTAATTGCAGTTTCTTCAGCATGGTACTTATTTTTTAACGGCCATAATATTTTTGCATTCAGGCCATGTTTTGCTGCGCGGTAGAAATTGTATTCTGCGTATCGAAATGGGATCACTGCGGTCATTTCATCGATATTGTTGGCAAGACCGTTCGCTAAACCAATGGCAAAAGCTGCATTAGCTAACATATCTATATGTGTAGGACCTGCAGGTATGGCTCTAAACTCTATTCGCATGTGACCATTATTATGATGATCATAAACAGGGCGGTGCCATGGCCAAAGTGTGCCCATATGTAAAGATAATTCATCCAAACGAGGTAAGCTGCCATTCGTTTTCGTACTTATCATAGTGGGTAGGACAGGCGGGTATAAAGACACTGCTTCGGCAAAAAGCTGCCAAACATTATTTCTAAGCCAACCAAAACCAAAATTAACTCTGGCAGGCTCTTGCCAAGGATTTTTTTGCTGGCGTATATCAATTGATTGTTTGAAAAGAGCTATACGGGTTTCATCCCATAATCGGTTCCCTAAAAACAAGGGAGAGTTGGCCGCTATTGCGGTAACCAATGGTAGTGACAACTGTGCAGCATTAAATACTTGGTTAAACTTTTCAAACGGGGTCATCATATGTACTTGAAAAGAAGTGTTTGCTCCTTCTGCACAGATGTCACTTACGGTAATTGATACTGGCTCTTCACCACTAATGTTGATGCTAAAGTCATCACCACGTCGTTGATAAAGCTGCTGTGACAAACAATGGTACCGGCCTAAGTCAGTCATGTATTCACTGTTTAAATGTTGCTGTTTTAACGTAGGCAAAATACCTATGGGCACTACAGAGATATTATACTGTTTAGCAACCTCGTTGAGTTTCTCGGTTTTTAGCAGCATTTCTTTTTGCAATGCACTAAAAGGCTTACCTGATTGTTGAACCGGAGATAAATTTAACTCAAGGTTATATTGATTTAGTTCATGTTGAAATTGCTCATCTTGCAGTTGATCAAGCAACAGTTGATTACTTAAGCTTACTTGGGCATGTTCATCGACAAGGTATAATTCTAATTCTGCACCTAACTTTAGCGGTTCTTGACCAAAGCTTGGTTTAGCCAGAACGTCTTTGAGTTGCTCAAGCTGATGGTACAAACATTGTTGAAAATCATCATAATCAGTTTGGCAATATTCAATGTTTTCTATATCTCGACCCATGAAGTGCACACTTTGTATGAATGTACGGTATTACATAGGATGCACTGTTGTATGAGGTAATTTGTTGATTAAGGTCAAAGGTGTTACATATTTGTTAATTTATTTAACTGAACATGTTAACGAAGTGGCTATGAACGAATTTGCAAATGTAAAAATTAAACTTTATAAGCGGGGAGATCGAAATTGAATGGCTTAACACCATGCATAGTTAAATACCCGGTATAGCTGCTTTCACCATCGCCACTAAACTCAAACTCGAACACACTTTTAATATATAGTCCTTGTCTTTTAGAGCTGCCGACACCTGTTTTTGAACGGGCTATCGCGATAAATTGTAAGCTGTTTTGTTCGCAATGTTGCTCTGCTAAGGCTCGTGCCCGCTCTGCTACTTTACGTAAAAATACAAAGTACCAGATGATCAGAAATGCAAACAGTAAAACGTATATCTCAGCCATGATTAATCCTGCTCTTGTCGTTAGTATTAGTTATTATTTTTAGTTACTTTTCACTTGCGCAAAAATTTGTCCAATTGCATTTGCCAATTTATTACTGCGTTGTGGACTTCGAATGCATTGTAGCAGGGATGGTCTTACTGTTGGTAGTGCTATTAAATCTTGGAATACGGCCATAAATACATCTTGCTCAACAATGTTAACCAGTTTTTCTAGAAATAATGTCAATGTATCAATATCAACCAGGGCTAACCATGCTCTGCCAGATATAGTTAATAATAAATTTAAATCTGTTACCTGTTTGGCGCTAATGATTTCAATAATTAACGCTTTCACTATTGGGTTCTCTGCACTGGCAGAGATAGCTCTAAGCAAATTAGCTAAATGCTCAAAGCTTATCGTTTCGTTTTTCAATTCATTTTTTGCCATATCAATAATTTGAGTAATTAAGGCAATAGGTAACACTTGATTTTCTAATGCTGAACAAAGCGGAGTGAATACCGTCGATGGAATATGAGGTAGTGCATGTGCTAAAGCTTGGCTGTTTTCTTCTGTATCTACTCGTGCGCCAAAGTCGCACAAACCCTGAACACCAACTCCTTGCCATGTTTCCCAACCAAGTTTACCGGTAAAATACAGTTGGCAATGCTCGTAATATTCAGACGATTTTTGTTTTAAATCTCGTTTAACCACGGCATTTAAGGTCGCTAGCTTATATTGTGTTGGTGTGAAGTTATAAGGGTTAGCTTGTAATAACTCTTCTTGCTTTTTAGTTGGATCTTGCGTGAGATCGCTTCCTAGCGCTTCAAGAATAATTGCTAAATAATGATTGCGAGCAGCTTGATTTAATAAGCCACGTTCATCTAATGGAAATTTTACAAACCAAATGTACGGTGTTGCCGGGTTTTGTTGCCAAAACACAATAGCAAAACAAGCATGGCCCTGAATAGGATAAGGGTAAGGTTGCATTGCTTGTTCAACTTTTTCAAAGTCTTGTTTGGCAATTTTAGTAACTTTACGGCCCATATCGTACAAACGATAAGACGAACCTGATAATTTAAGTAATTCTGAAATGGTTGATATTTGGTTCATAGTGTTTGGATTTTATGCCAGAAAATTCAGTTTATTGAGATAAACAATGATTATTGGCGATATTATAAATATAATTACTCCTTAACTCCATGTTAATTACTTTAAACATTAAAATGACTTCAAAACCCACACAGTTAGGCATTCACTTAAAAGATTTAGCGGCGCAATTAAAGCAAGTTGGTCTTTGGCAACTTGAAAGGCCATCAACGCAAGCATTAAGTAGTAGCCAGCCATTTTGCTTGGATACATTAGCATTTGAACAATGGCTGCAATTTGTATTTATCGAAAAGCTGCAGGCGATGATTGTTGCAGATTTGCCTTTGCCTTCGAAAATTTCTGTGGCGCCCATGGGCGAAGAGGCTTTTAAATCATTAGGAAAAAACGCTGCGGATATTATCAGTACGCTTGCCGATATCGACGAACTGCTAAGCGGTAATAAGGAACAGTCTAGCAATGACAGATAAAACTAGCTTAGATACAGCTTCTTTGGATGAGCAATTGGCAGATGACGCCACTGATACACCACCAAGGCTAACTATTTTATATCAAGATGAATATTTAGTAGCGATTAACAAGCCAAGCGGCTTATTTGTACATCGCTCCTTTATGGACCGAGATGAAAAATATTTTGCCCTGCAATTAGTCAGAGATATGGTTGGACAGTATGTTTACCCGTTACATCGTTTAGACCGACCAACTTCAGGTGTGTTGCTCTTTGGTTTGTCAGAAGACATAGCGCGTAAAATGGGGCAAGCATTTACCGATAAGACTATTAAGAAAACCTATTACGCAATAACTCGCGGGTTTTTAGAAGGAGAAGGGCAGGTTGACTACCCGTTAAAAGAAAAGCTCGATAAGTTAGGTGATAAATTTGTCTCTCAAGATAAACCCGCTCAAGAAGCGGTAACTGATTACAAAAGTATTTCTACCGCATCTTTGCCTATCGCTTTAGGTAAGTTTCCCAGTGTTCGATATTCTCTGGTGCAACTAAAGCCTCATACAGGTAGACGCCATCAAATAAGACGGCACCTTGCTCATCTGCGTCACCCTATTATTGGCGATATTAATTATGGTGATAATAAACAAAACCCATTTTTTGGTGAACACTTTGGTTTTAAAAGACTGATGTTGCACGCACAAAAATTGCAATTTAGTCATCCTATTACTCAGCAGGATGTTTGCATTACTGCTGAATTCGATCAAGATTGGCTTAGTGTCTTTGCTGAATTAGGCTGGAAGCTATAAATATTGGGGATATCTAGCGATATTGATAATAAAATCAACTCTTATCCGCATGATTTGAGTAGTTTAGGTTTCCTAATGTCAATTTATGTAATCTAATACCTGTAAATCAACCGAAACTCATTATGTTTGTTTACAAAATTGCAACTTTATGGAAAATAACCACTTTAATACTTGCTAACACTATTTAAACAGGTATACTCCATTTCGCAAGCTTGAAATGCAATACGTTTTATCTCGATTTATAAGTTCAACAAGTTCCAACATCTCGACATAATAAGTAATACATGAAAAAAGCTCTATTTCTCCATGTCGGAGTTGTAACACAATTAATTTATAAATTTAGGAAGATATTATGTCTGATGTACGTACTGGTTCAGTAAAATGGTTTAATGATGAGAAAGGTTTCGGATTTATCGAGCAATCTGAAGGTCCAGATGTTTTCGTTCATTTCCGTGCTATCCAAGGTACAGGTCGTCGCACTTTAACTGACGGTCAACAAGTTGAATTTGAAGTAGTTCAAGGTCAAAAAGGCCCACAAGCTGAGAACGTAAAACCTTTATAAGTTTTACTCTAGCTTAAGCTACTCAAGAAAGTCGATTTAATCGGCTTTTTTTATGCCTGAAATTTGAGTGTAGGTACTAAGTGCAGCACTTTAACTGACGCTAATACAAGAGCAGCAAATTGAATTTGAAGTAGTTCAAGGTCAAAAAGGCCCACAAGCTGAGAACGTAAAACCTTTATAAGTTTTACTCTAGCTTAAGCTACTCAAGAAAGTCGATTTAATCGGCTTTTTTTATGCCTGAAATTTGAGTGTAGGTACTAAGTGCTGCACTTTAACTGACGCTAATACAAGAGCAGCGAGTTGAATTTGAAGTAGTTCAAGGTCAAAAAGGCCCACAAGCTGAGAACGTAAAACCTTTATAAGTTTTACTCTAGCTTAAGCTACTCAAGAAAGTCGATTTAATCGGCTTTTTTTATGACTGAAATTTGAGTGTAGGTACTAAGTGCAGCACTTTAACTGACGCTAATACAAGAGCAGCAAGCGACGAACGTCGTCCTGAACTTGTTTCAGGATCTATTGAACGTCTCAAAAGTGCCATAGAGAGATAGTCAGTTATTTGGAATAACAAAAAATACTTCTTATATTTAGAAGTTAACTATATTGGCTAATGTGTATTAGTTCAGACTAGATCTGACATTTCTATTTGAAAAAGAGAGAGTTACCAACTTTGATTAAAGGTGTCGAAATCTTTAAATCAAAATATAGAGGTAACTCTCATGCTTCATACTAGCAACCCAATCATTAAACACAAAGCAGGTTTACTTAATTTAGCCGATGAATTAGGAAATATATCTAAAGCTTGCAAAGTAATGGGCGTATCAAGAGATACGTTTTATCGTTACCAAGAGCTTGTTGATGAAGGCGGTATTGATGCCCTAATTAATAAGACCCGCCGATCACCAAATATCAAAAATCGTGTCGATGAAGTAACGGAACAAGCCGTCATTGATTATGCCATTGAGCAGCCCGCGCACGGCCAGCATCGCACCAGTAATGAATTACGCAAAGCTGGCGTATTTGTATCAGGCAGTGGTGTTCGTTCAATCTGGCTTCGACATAACCTAGAAAACTTCAAGAAGCGCTTAAAAGCACTAGAGGAAAAGGTAGCCAGTGACGGCATTATCCTCAGTGACTCTCAAGTGGCAGCACTTGAAAAGAAAAAACATGATGATGAAGCTTGTGGTGAGATAGAAACAGCACATCCAGGCTATCTTGGTTCACAAGATACGTTCTATGTTGGCAACATGAAAGGTGTTGGCCGTATCTACCAACAAACCTTCATTGATACCTACAGCAAGGTGGCATTTGCAAAGCTGTACACCACCAAAACGCCAATTACAGCGGCCGATATACTTAATGATAATGTTCTGCCTTACTTCAAGCAAAATGAGCTTCCTATGCTGCGTATTTTGACTGACCGAGGTACAGAATATTGTGGTCGTGTCGATCACCATGATTATCAATTGTACCTGGCTGTTAATGATATCGATCATACCAAAACTAAGGCAATGTCACCGCAAACTAACGGCATCTGTGAGCGGTTTCATAAAACCATTCTTAATGAGTTTTATCAGATCACTTTCAGGAAAAAACTGTATTCCAACTTAGAAGAATTGCAGCTAGATCTGGACGAATGGATGAATTACTACAACAATGAAAGGACTCATCAAGGAAAAATGTGCTGTGGACGGACACCGCGAGAAACATTACTTGATGGAAAAACGATTTGGGCAGAAAAGGATCTAGCTCAAATTTAAACTGACAGATACCTTATGAAAAGTTGGTAACTGTCAGATCAAGTCTGAGCCACTACAGCTAATGGCTCTCAAAGCTTTTATGTTTTTATGATTCAGCTTTTCATATTGAGGGTGCTTGAGAAACTTTGGACCAATCCAACCATCTTCATGCGTAAAAGCCATACTCCATGCCAAATTTGTTGGATAAATATGGAAATCTAAAAGCTTATTGTTATTTTCTGGTTTGTTTTTAGTAATGTAAACTACTTGTTCGTCATGACCGAAACAATCTTCCATCACAACATATTTAGGTGAATCATGGTTTTTATAAAGCTCTAAAGCTTCTTCTCTGTCATGTTCACACTTCAACAAATCCCACATGTAAGTTTTGCCACGTAAAATACCTTTAAAAGATGTTTTCTCAGGATGAAATATTGAAAGCCACTCATGAGCTATTCTCAAGGCTTTTTCACCTTTAATTATCTCATAGTTTTCAATATCTAATTCTTCAATGAGGTTTCTATGTTTCATTTATGGGGTACTTTATTCGCTTTAATATATAGGGGGAATCAGTCTGCTGTTCGCTCTTAGGAGACCTTAACCTTTTCAGTATGTTAAGGTCAAATTTGTGCCATAGATATGCGGTAATAGAAAGTCCATTTCCCTTCGTATCCTATTTTCTCGACACTCACGTAATGTTCCATTCCTTTTATAGACCATTGTTTATTAAAAATGAAAGGCTTAGTTAATTCAGAAGGTATATTTTTAGGTAATTGGCTCCCATCAAATGAAGGAGAACCAAACTTTTTAGTTAGCTTTTTAACTGCACGTTCATATTGGCTAACTGCAATATTCTTTTCAATATACCTCTGAAACATAGAAATTTCATTTACAATATTGTCATCGTTACAAAAGTAGAAATAAATAGAATACTCGCCAAAAGCCTCAAGTTCATACATATTTTCATCAAGAAAATTATGACTAGTCAGAGAAACAATTTCTTTTTGTTGAGTGCAGCTATTCCCTAGTGACATAAGGTTGCTAGATAAAGCTTGGACGCTTTGGGAAATTAACAAAGATAAAAATAAAAATATGTACTTCATGAAATGAATTTATTTCTCTTATTCTGTCTGCTGTTCGCTCACAGCCGCCTGTAATTTTTTCAATAATTTACGTTATATATCTGAACGTTGCAAACATACGATGAGCAATTAGCCTTCTATACTAAATAGCCTTAGCATAGATAAACAAGTCAGTTGTAGGCTCTCCTGACTCAACTGGAAACTGCTTTCTTTTAAATTTTATAATTTCAAAGCCATTTGATTCTAGCTCTGACTTTAAGAAATCGAATTGATGGTAATTAATATAAACTTGATCTCCAGCACTTGAGGTTTGAAAGCCTGATTTAGATTCCTCATCTTCCATAGTGCTTAAATACAGAACGCCCTCAACATTCAAAAGCTTTCTCATATCCTTAATTAGCTTTGACACATCAGATTTTGAAAGGTACGGAGTACAAAACCCACACATAATCGCATCATATGTATCTTTAATAGAGCAAATTGCACGGCTATCCATCACTTCAAATCTAGAGTTAGGGTTATTTTGGCAAGCTAGCGAAACCATGTTTGGCGCTAAATCTATTCCATGTACTTTAAAGTCGCTTCGTTTGTTTAAAAGATATTTAGTTATATTACCTGGCCCACAGCCTATCTCAAAAACACGAGGAGTAGACTTGGTTACCAAGTCACAAAAGGTATCATAGGTATCAAAATAGAAATCAAAGTCCATGTACTTAGCTTCATATTTATCCGCTAATTTATTAAATGTCCTGACTGTGATTTCATATTTATCCATTATGATTTCCTTTGATTTAATGGTGGGTTATCGCATAAAAGTGGATGTTAAGATCAGCTAGCCAAATTTATCCTACTGATATTAAAGATGCTGTCAATAAACTAGAAGTTGAACTAAGTATTAGGGGTTATGGTTCATAATTCTAGGTATTAAATAGAGCATATAAATCCCTTTATTTTTAAAGGGTACTTTCCAATAAGCCATTAATAAATCATTTCTTTAAATTATCCAATAGAACCTAACTGAAATAGTTGTACATTTATTCCAACTAACTGCAGTTTTTTAACTTGGATAGAAAAACTGCTTATAAGTGATAATGTGAATAGTTAGTCATTTTAATCAGTTTTTGATTTGTTTGCGGGGGGCTTTAGTTTTTCTTTAACTAAGTTGATTTTGTTCTAAAAAACAGCATTTATTGATTTTATGTACTATTTGAATAACGTTGCAGTCCCTTTATTTTGAAGGCATGAGGTGACTTGTTTGTTATAACTTTTTAATCTAGAAAAATTATTCTTATTTCCTACACTCAAGAGCTAACAATTTATTTGTTAACAAATTTTTAACGTTGTGTGGTTAGCTACTTTAATCGTTAACTTTATTTTACTAAGAATTAATAATCTTAGAAAATTTCAGCACGTTAGAACAAAAATAAAACTAAAAAACATGTTTGGGAGTTTGAATGTTTAATTCAACAAAAGTATCTCTAGCGTTAGTGCTGGCGGGGTTATCTTGTGTAACTAACGCAGCTACTCATGCTGAGAGTCATAATTCTGGTGCGTTTGATTTAGCTGTTGCCAATGAGCATAAGTTAATTGAAATGCTAAGAAAGTCCGGGAAAATATCTAAAGACGCTACGATAAATGATGCCGAAGCAGCATTGAGTGGTTTTTTAAAAGCACGCCAAGAGCAAGAACGCGCGAAAGCGGGTGTTCAAGATTTCGACATTGCAAAAATGTTCAAGTCGAGTGGTGCAAATAAATTATCGCATTCATTAACCAATGGGCAGGGTAATAAATTAGGTCAAGCAAAGAAAAATGCACCTGCACCTTTAATGTTAGAAAGTTATGACGGTGATGTTCGTACCGCAAAAGTATTAGCTTTATTAATTGAATTTCCAGATTTTCCGCATAATTCAATAATTCCTGAAAGTACCGGAATGTATTTTGAAGATTACACTGCAGATCATTATGCTGACATTTTATTTGGCTCCGATGGCTGGGTTGCTCCAAATGGTCATGTAGCCAACTCTATGAAAATGTATTATGAAGCTCAATCTGGCGGCAGCTACTCTGTTGAGGGCGAAGTTGCTGGTTGGTATATGGCTGAAAAAAATGCAGCTTTCTATGGTAACAATGAAGATGGGGATGCGCGCTCGCTAGTTCGAGAAGCATTGATGCATGCTGCCGCTGATCCAAGTGTAAATCTAGCCGATTACGACATTGAAGATCGCTACGATCTTGATGGAGATGGTAACTTTTGGGAGCCTGATGGATTAGTTGATCATGTCATGATCTTTCACTCAAGTGTTGGTGAGGAAGCTGGTGGTGGCCAATTAGGTGAGGATGCTATATGGGCTCATCGTTGGAATTTAGGTGGAGTGTTTACCCTAAGTGGCACTGAAGCTGCAGCGCCATACTGGGGTGGTATGATGGCGGCGTATGACTATACTATTCAGCCAGCAGACAGTGCTGTTGGTGTTGTAAGTCATGAGTACGCACATGATTTAGGCTTACCAGATGAATATGATACTCAATATACCGGTAGAGGTGAGCCAGTATCTTCATGGTCAATTATGTCTAGCGGAAGCTGGGCTGGACGAATTGGTGGCACAGAGCCAACTGGCTTTAGTGCATGGGCTAAAGAGGCTTTACAGCAATCTATGGGCGGAAACTGGCTACACGGTGCAACTGTAGAGTTTGATCAAATAGACAGTCAAGGTCTGACTGGTTTACTTGATGAAGCTGTGAGTAAAGGTGCAAATAATGATGCGATAAGAATTAATTTACCGCAAAAAGAAACCGTTATTACGCAGCCAACTAGTGGTGAATATGCTTACTTCGGTGAGTCAGGAGATTCCTTATTCAATCGTATGGCGTTTACCGCTGATTTAACGTCGGCAACATCTGCTAATTTGACCTTTAAGGCCTGGTACGATATTGAAACTGATTGGGACTATGCTTATGTCTATGTTGTAAGTAGTGCTGGTGTCAGTTTTATGGCCGGTAATATTACAACGGATACAAACCCTAATGGGCAAAATAGAGGCAATGCAATAACGGGCAACTCTAATGGTTGGGTAGATGCAGAGTTTGATTTATCCGCCTTTGCAGGTGAATCAGTGAGTGTTTATGTATTGTATGAAACTGATGCTTATGTTTCTAACCCTGGTATTTACATTGATGATATCAAAGTAACGACCAATAATGGTGACTTGTTCAGCGCGAATGCCGATACAACTCCTGTAGATGAGCCAATGTATTTAATGGGCTTTAACCCTAATAATGGTGTTAATTATTCAGATCATTATTACTTAGTTGAGTGGAGAACACACAATGGTATTGATGCTGGTTTAGCTCACATAAACGTTGCTGGCCAACTAATGAAATTTGAACCAGGTTTATTGATTTGGTATGTAGATAATGCTTTTGATAATAACTGGGTTGGTAATCACCCTGGTGATGGTTTCTTAGGTGTTGTTGATGCCGATAGACACAGCAATAAGTGGAACGATCAATCTATTGCATCTACTCGTTATCAAATACATGATGCAACTTTCTCGTTAACAAAAGATTCAAAGTTAACTATTGACTTGAAAGATAGTTATGGAATTTCATTAATTGATAACTTTACTCAACGAAACCCTGAATTTGATGACAGTACATCGTTTATTTCTGCAGATATTCCGGATGCAGGTAGAAATGTGCCGAACTATGGTTTGAAGATTAGAGTTATGTCGCAAAGTAAAGATGGTTCAGTTGGTAAAGTTTTAATTTACCGTTAATAATCTGATTTTGTATCTATAAAAAAGCGCACTTGTTGCGCTTTTTTTTTGCATATGGATATGCTTATCCTCCCGAACCACGGATGGGGAAAAGGGAGGGTTTACTTCAGGGATGAAGGAATGCAAATCGCCATGGATGGCAATAGATTTGTAAGCTCAGGGATGAAGGAATGCAAATCGCCATGGGCCGCTTCTACGCATCCTTGCGTTCACGGCATATACAACTTCCATGTTGAAAACGGCATCAAGTTTGTAACTTCAGGGATGAAGGAATGCAAATCGCAAAGGATAGAGTAAGAAGGGGGAATATGTGCTTAATCTAGGCTTAAAAATACAAGTGTTACTGAACAATACCGAACCCTTTGTAACCTCAACAGAAATTACCTATACTATTTTTACAACAAGAATAGGATATGGCCATGACCTACCAAACGTCACTACATAAATTTTTAGCTAACAGTAAAACCTATCAAAACGAAGCTTTTTTGCACCAGCCAATTGATGGTGTATGGCATACATTAACTTTTGCTGACGTTGAGCAGCAAGCAAGAACAATTGCTTCAGGATTGCTGAGCCAAGGGTTTGAACGAGGTGATCGCATTGGCATTTTTTCAAAAAACTGTGCTGAATGGTTTATTGTTGATTTAGCCATAATGATGGCTGGAATGGTCAGTGTGCCAATATATTCGACTGCGGGCGCTAAAACGATACGATATGTAATTGAACATAGTGCAATGAAGGCAATGTTCATTGGTAAACTCGACTCATTTGACGCTATTGAACAGAGCTTGACGGATGAATTACTCACCATATCTTTCCCTTATCCTACTACTGCTTGTAAAAGCAGTTGGCAAAACTGGTTAACTACTTATAAACCGCTGGAAGAGACACATTCACCATTGCCTGATGAGTGCATGTCAATTGTTTATACCTCTGGCACAACAGGTAACCCTAAAGGGGTTGTGATAAGTTATTTAAATATTGGCTCAGCGGCCAGTAGTACCTGTAAACTTGTTAATGCTTCTCGTAATGATAGGTTTATGTCTTATTTACCTCTTGCTCATATTACCGAACGCAGTATTGTTGAATGCGCTGCTTATGAATCTGCCATACAAGTATATTTTGTTGAGTCGTTAGATACTTTTATTGATGACTTACAACACGCTTCACCAACATTTTTCTTATCAGTGCCTAGGCTGTGGGCAAAATTTCAAGCGCAAATTTTTATTAAAATGCCGGCCAAAAAACTCAAATTGCTACTTAGCTTGCCAATTATTGGTAAGCTTGTTGCGAAAAAAATTCGGTTGAAATTGGGCTTGTCTGCTACTCGTGTGTTTGCCAGTGGCTCAGCGCCTATCGCCAAGTCATTATTGGTTTGGTACCAAAAAATAGGGATTAATATCAGCGAAGGTTGGGGGATGACCGAAACGTCAGGTTTGTCTTGTGGTAACTTTCCTTTTACTTCCAGCCGACTTGGCACAATAGGTGTTCCGGTTGATTGCGTAAAAATGAAACTGTCAGAGCAACAAGAGATTTTGATCAGCGGTGATGCAGTTTTTAAAGAATATTATCTAAACCCTGAAGCAACTGAAAAAGAATTTACCGATAATTGGTTTCACACGGGTGATAAAGGTGAAATCACTAATGACGGTGCTTATAAAATCGTTGGTCGTATTAAAGAGCAGTTTAAAACCTCAAAAGGTAAATATGTAGTACCGGTACCAATAGAAGGGATGTTGTGTCGTAATAGCGTCATCGAACAAGTGTGTGTTATGGGGCTTGGGCTTAAACAGCCAATTGCTTTAGTTGTTTTAGGTGAAGGAATAGACCGACACGATAATAGTATTCAACAAGGGCTTTTGGCTACATTAGAAGAAGTAAATAACGAGCTGGAGAGCCATCAGCGGCTAGACTTTATTTACGTTTGTGCACACCCTTGGGATATTGAAAATGAGTTATTAACGCCAACGTTAAAGTTGAAGCGTAGTAGTATAGAGCAGTTTTATTCGGATAAATTACCGAGAACTAATGAAACTAAAGTAGTTGTTGAGCTATAAAAATACTACTAATAAATTTGGCATAAAAAAACCTGATAGTAGACTAACTATCAGGTTTGTTTTTTCAAAAGTATTATAAGCTTCTATACGTTAAATCTGAAGTGAACAACGTCACCATCTTTAACTTTGTATTCTTTACCTTCTAAACGCCATTTACCGGCTTCTTTAGCGCCTGATTCACCGTTATTGGTAATGTAATCGTCATAACCAATTACTTCTGCTCGGATAAAGCCTTTTTCAAAATCGGTGTGAATAACACCGGCAGCTTGTGGCGCAGTAGCATCCACTTTAACTGTCCAGGCACGAACTTCTTTAACACCAGCAGTAAAATAGGTTTGCAGGTGCAATAGGCTGTAACCTGAGTTAATTACGCGGTTTAATCCTGGCTCAGTTAAGCCTAAATCTTCCATAAACTCAACGCGCTCGTCTTCGTCCATTTCAGACAATTCGCTTTCAATTTCAGCACAAACGGCAACCACTACAGCACCTTCTTTTTCTGCAATGTCACGAACTTGATCTAAATATGGGTTATCTTCAAAGCCATCATCATTTACGTTAGCAATATACATGGTTGGTTTTGACGTTAAAAAATTAAAATAAGCAACGGCTGCACTTTCTTCTTTAGTTAACTCTAAAGAGCGGATCATTTCACCTTCTTCAACGTGCTTAAGTATTTTTTCTAATACTGACACTTCAAATTTTGCGTCTTTATCACCACCTTTAGCACGCTTGCTTTGACGGTGAATAGCACGCTCAGCGGTATCCATATCAGCAAGTGCTAATTCAGTATTAATAACATCGATATCGTCTTGTGGGTTTACATCACCAGCAACGTGAACAATGTTTTCATTGTCGAAACAACGAACAACGTGTCCAATAGCGTCAGTTTCACGGATGTTTGCCAAAAACTTGTTGCCTAAACCTTCACCTTTAGATGCACCAGCTACAAGACCTGCAATATCAACAAACTCCATAGTTGTTGGTAGTACACGTTCAGGTTTAACAATATCGGCTAACTTGTCTAAGCGAGGATCTGGCACAGGTACTACACCGGTGTTTGGCTCAATTGTACAAAACGGAAAGTTAGCGGCTTCAATACCGGCTTTCGTTAATGCGTTAAATAAAGTAGATTTACCAACGTTTGGTAAACCAACAATGCCACATTTAAATCCCATGATAATTTCCTGTGCGTTTAGCTTGCTTTAAAAGTATGTAATCTATTTTGAGCTTTTTTGAGACCGTCTTTTTCCCAGATCTCAAAACAACGAGCACCTTCGTCGATGCTTTGCTCTAACAATGTTTGTTCATTTGCCGGGGCTTTACCCAACACATAACCGGTTACCCGGTCTCTATGCCCAGGATGACCAATGCCAATCCTAAGCCTGTAAAAATCTTTGTTATTTGCCATGCAAGAGATAATATCTCTTAAGCCATTATGGCCGCCATGACCACCGCCTTGTTTTATTTTACAAACACCTGGGTCTAAGTCTAGCTCGTCGTGAGCAACTAAGATGTTTTCTACCGGTATACGGAAAAAGTTCGCTAAAGGAGCAACTGCTTTGCCACTGCGATTCATAAAGGTAGTAGGGATCAGTAAATGGACAATTTCAGAGCCAATAAGGCCTTTGCCATATAAACCGTTGTATTTTTTATCGGGCGATAAGGATATGTTGTATTGTCTTGCTAGTTCTTCTACGAACCAGACACCAGCATTATGCCGGGTTTTGGTATATTCGGGGCCTGGATTACCCAGGCCCACAACCAACTGAATATTAGTCGTCAAGGAAAGTCCTCAGCGATTATTCTTCAGGTGCTACTTCTGCATCACCTTCAGCAGCTTCTTCTTCATCATCTGAAGTTTTAGCAGCTTTTGGAACGCTAGCTGATACAACAGCTGAATCGTGATCTTCACCTTTAGCTAACTCAACTGAAGTTACGCCTTTAGGAAGAGCGATATCAGATAAGTGTAATGGGTGACCAACTTCTAAGTTTGCAACATCTACTTCGATGAACTCAGGTAAGTTCTTCGGTAAACATGCAACTTCGATTTCATTCAAGTTATGAACAACGATGTTACCAGCTTTAGTTACTTCTTCTTCGTTAATGAAGTGAATTGGAACTGAAGTGTGTAACTCAGTTTTAGCATCAACACGTAAGAAGTCTAAGTGCATTACTTGTTCTTTGTACGGGTGACGTTGCATATCTTTGATTACAACTTTAACTTTCTTTTTGCCGATGTTTAACGTAAGAATGTGAGAGTAAAACCCTTCTTCTTGTTGTGCACGCCAAAGTTTGTTGTGAGCTAAAGTAATAGATACTGGTTCTTGACCCGTACCGTAAACGATTGCTGGAACTTTATTCGCGTGACGTAGGCGGCGGCTCGCACCTTTCCCCAAATCTGTGCGAACTTCCGCATCTAATGTATATAAATCCATAATGATTTCTCTATATTAATAGTAAAATTGTAATTATTCTTTGCGACCAAGAATAATTGTTAATGCCCAATTTGGGCTTCCTTTGCATTAGCGTTACACAAGAATTAACTTGCACTGAGCTAAAAAAGGCGGCGAATGATAACATTTTTAAGGCTGTTAACAAACAAAAAGTGCGCTAAAAAGCGCACTTTATTGAAATTTTTTGTAAAGTAAGAGTTATATTAACTTTTACTTTAGCAATTATGCTTCAAACATTGCCGAAATAGACTCTTCGTTGCTCACGCGACGAATGGCTTCAGACAACATACCTGATAGGCTTAATTGACTAACATTTGGTAATGCTTTCATTTCAGGAGTTAATGGAATTGAATCGGTTACGATCATTTCATCAATTACTGAGTTTTTAATGTTTTCAACGGCACCGCCAGATAAAACCGGGTGAGTAGCATAAGCAAACACTCGACGAGCACCGTGCTCTTTAAGAGCTGCAGCTGCTTTACATAATGTACCGCCGGTATCAATCATGTCATCAACAATAATACAGTCACGACCTTCAACATCACCAATAATATGCATTACTTGTGAAACGTTAGCTTTCGGGCGACGTTTATCAATGATAGCTAAATCAGTGTCATCTAATAGTTTTGCTACTGCGCGAGCACGCACAACACCACCAATATCAGGAGATACTACAACCGGGTTTTCCAGTTTTTTCTCTAACATATCTTCAAGTAAAATTGGCGTACCGAACACGTTGTCTACTGGTACGTCGAAGAAACCTTGGATTTGTTCGGCGTGTAAATCAACGGTAAGAACACGGTCTACACCAACACTTGATAAGAAGTCAGCAACAACCTTTGCTGTAATTGGCACACGAGCACTTCGTACACGACGATCTTGGCGAGCGTAACCAAAGTATGGCATAACGGCAGTAATACGACCGGCCGAAGCACGACGTAAAGCATCAACCATTACGATAAGTTCCATAAGGTTGTTATTAGTAGGGGCACAAGTAGATTGGATTATAAAAACATCCGCACCACGAACGTTTTCAGTAATTTCAACGCTGATTTCACCATCACTAAAACTGCCAACTTTTGCATCACCTAAAGTAATATATAGGCGGTCTGCAATTTTTTTAGCCAGTTCAGGGGTGGCGTTACCCGCAAAAATTTTCATGTCAGGCACTGTCAGTTCCTCAGAAACTTCGACATCATTAAACATAATACACTAAACCTTAATAACTATTGTTATTACAATAAATCCAATGCGTGTGGGCTAACTTAATGTTAGCAGAAGCTAAATCATACTAAGTACTTTTTAGCAGGAGTTATTTAAGTTTAACTCCAAATCATCACGTTATAATTTTAGCTCGGCTAAAATAGGTGAATGATTCAAACCTTTAGCAACAAATGATTTAACACCATTTGGTAGCTTTGATTGTACTTGCACCGCTGATTCTTTATCGTTAAACGATGAAAAAATACAGGCGCCGGTGCCAGTTAATCTTGATGGCGCGTATTCTAACAACCAAGACATCAACTTGGCAACCTCAGGGTAGCGTTTTATAACCAACTTTTCGCAATCGTTATGACAACTATCCATATCAACATTATTAATGTCAATTTTTGCTGTATTTCTCGGTAATTCTTCAGCACCAAATATCTCAGCTGTCGATATTGAACAGTTAGGGATAGTTACTAAAAACCAAGGCATATCAACATCTATAGGGGTAAGGTGTTCACCTATACCTTCAGCAAAGGCTGTGAATCCACGTACAAACACAGGTACATCAGCACCTAGACTTATTCCTAACTCGGCAAGTTGATCCGTTGTAAAATTAAGTTTCCAAAGTTTATTCAATGCAAGCAAAGTCGTTGCAGCATTAGAAGAGCCACCACCTAATCCTCCGCCCATAGGTAATTGTTTTTGCAGCTTAATTTCAACGCCAAATGAACAGTTCGCCTTGTTTTGTAAAAGTTTAGCGGCTTTAACAATTAAATTGCTGCTATTACTTACACCGGCGATAGGGGTTAATAAATTTATTGTGCCACTGTTATTAACTTTAAATTCTAGTGTGTCACCAAAATCAAGAAATTGGAAAACAGTTTGTAGTTCATGATAACCATTATCGCGCTGGCCGGTTATATGTAGAAATCGATTGATTTTTGCGACTGAAGAAAACCGTTGAAAAGAGTCGTTCACTAATTAAGTTCCCAAGTATGTATAGCCATCTTTATAACTAATTGTTGATGTTTGATTGTTAATTGATTTGCCAGTCGTAAATTATTAACTAACTGATAGTTTTTATAGTGTAACTGCCAATATGTATTATTTACCCAAGCATTTAACGTTTCAGGTAAATTTGTTGTTTTTGAATAGGTTATTTGATCTTCGTGTTGTGCTTTTAACCCTTTTATCCAATAGACCAACGCATTTACTGGTAAACGCACTCCTGCAACCTGGTTTAATAAGTCTTCTAAATTATCATCCTGGTATGTTTTGCCATTGGCTTTTAATATATGGATGTTGTCTTCTGAACTTAACGACAATACATTTACACCTAAAAAGGTGGTGAGCTTTAAATTGGTAGTGTGTTGGGTTTGCCGCCAGTATAAATTAGCGCTTTGCTTGCTATCGCCTTCAATAAAGGCAATTTTACCTTTAATTGTCCAATTATTAAGTTGGCTTAATTGTTCGGCACGCTGACTTTTGTTTTGAAACAATTCTTGATCTGTTGCAACTTTTGTTGTGCTACAAGCTGTTAACATTGTCACTAAGATAAAAATAAAAGCATTCAATGTTGTATTCGAATTTTTTTTGCTGTGTTTTAACATTATTTTGATAAAAACCTTTATTTTTTTGTTGTTATCTTGTGACGCATCTTTCAATCAGCGTGGTTATTTCGTAAAATTAGCGTCACCATGATAAAATCTTTTAGCTTAATTAGCTAATGTTAGTTATTTCATCGGTTGTATATCTGAGTTTAAAAAGAAACTTAAGATTGTTTTTTATATTTACAGGTTATTTATATTTTAATATGTCCATTTTTGCTGTAGGAATTAATCACAAAACCGCGCCAGTATCTGTGCGTGAGAAGGTGGCATTCACTCCTGATAACCTTAACCATGCCTTACAACAAATGATAGATGAACTTGCTTGTAAAGAGGCTGCCATTCTATCTACTTGTAATCGTACCGAGTTGTATTTTGTTCAAGATAAGCCGATTAAAGAGGTGCAGCAGCGGATAACTGCTTGGTTAGAAAATTACCATAACGTACCTGCAAGTATGATTTCACCAACACTATATTGGCATCATGACCAACAAGCTGTGAATCATATGATGCGTGTTGCCTGTGGTTTAGACTCGCTGATATTAGGTGAGCCTCAAGTGCTTGGTCAAATGAAGCAAGCTTATAGCCAAGCTAAAGCCGCAGGGTCTATGCAAATGATCATGGAAAGATTGTTTCAACGAACGTTTGGTGTTGCCAAGCAAGTTCGTACAGACACAGAAATAGGGGCAAGTGCAGTATCGGTCGCTTTTGCCGCAGTAAACCTTGCCAAGCACATCTTCGCTAAATTAGAAAAAAGCAAGGTGCTTCTTATTGGTGCCGGTGAAACTATCGAGTTAGTTGCTAAACACTTATACGATAATAAAGTGGGTAAAATAACGGTTGCTAATCGTACTGTCGCCCGTGCTGAAAAAATGGCGAAAGAAATTGGCGCCGAAGTAATTACCTTGGCCCAAATACCAGAACACATAAGCGATGCAGATATTGTAATAAGTTCAACTGGTTCAACGTTACCAATTATAGGTAAAGGTATGGTTGAAACCGCATTACAACAACGTCGTCATCGACCAATATTTATGGTTGATATTGCAGTACCACGAGATATTGAAGAACAAGTTGGCGAACTTGAAGACGTATTTTTATATACGGTAGATGATTTACAGGGTATTGTTGCTCAAAATATGGAAAACCGTCGAAAAGCGGCTGACCAGGCTGAACAAATTGTTGGCAGCCAAACCGACGACTTTATGGCATGGCTGCGTGGTTTAAACACCCAGGGTGCGGTGATTGCTTATCGTAACCAATGCTTAAGTAAACGCGATGAGTTATTATTAAGAGCCAAGCAACAACTAGAAAATAATAAAGATCCTGATGCGGTTATCGCCGAGTTGGCAACCAAATTAACTAATAATCTAATGCATGCTCCAACTCGCGCATTGCAGTCAGCTGCACAGGGCGGCGAACTAGATAAAATTATATATCTTCATGATGTTTTTGATTTAGATAAAAAAGATAACTAAATTAAATAAATAGAGTTTGAAGATAACCTTACAAATTAACCTTTTGGTGAAAATAATTAAATGAATGAATCCGTATATCAAAAGCTTGAAATAATAGTAGAGCGTTTTGAAGAAGTACAAGCGCTACTGTCTGATCCTGACGTAATTGGCAATCAAGACAAGTTTAGAGCGTTGTCACAAGAGTTTTCTCAATTAGAAGAAGTGACAAAAGTTTTTGGTAATTATAAGCAAGCCGAAGATAACTTTGCCATGGCACAAGACATGATGAAGGATGAAGATCCGGACATGCGTGAGATGGCCCAAGAAGAATACAAAGATGCGAAAGCTGAAATTGAAAAGTTGACTGGCGATTTGCAAATTTTATTGATCCCACGTGACCCTAACGATGACAATAACTGTTTTGTTGAAATTAGAGCCGGTGCAGGTGGTGATGAAGCGGCTATTTTTGCCGGTGATTTATATCGTATGTACACTCGTTATGCCGAGAAAAAGGGCTGGCGCACTGAAATTCTAAACATGAATGAAAGTGAGCAGGGCGGTTATAAAGAAGTTATTGTTAAACTTGCCGGTGACAGTGTATATGGCCAAATGAAATTTGAAAGTGGCGGTCATCGTGTTCAACGCGTACCTGAGACAGAATCGCAAGGTCGAGTTCATACGTCAGCATGTACTGTTGTTGTTATGCCTGAAATTCCTGAGTCACAAGCGATTGAAATTAATAAAGCTGATTTAAAAGTTGATACCTTCCGCGCCTCGGGTGCTGGTGGTCAGCACGTTAACAAAACTGATTCCGCTATTCGTATTACTCATATTCCAACTGGCGTGGTTGTAGAGTGTCAGGATCAACGTTCACAACATAAAAACCGTGCGCAAGCTATGTCGGTTTTACAAGCTCGTTTACAACAAGCTGAAGATGAGAAACGTCGCAGCGAAGAGGAGTCATCACGTCGTAACTTAGTTGCCAGTGGTGATCGTTCTGAGCGTATTCGCACATATAACTATCCACAAGGTCGTATGACAGACCACCGCATTAACTTGACGTTATACCGTTTAGGTGAAGTGATTGAGGGGAATTTACAACTTGTACTTGACCCTATTTTGCAAGAAAACCAAGCGGACCAACTTGCGGCCCTTGCTGAACAAAATTAGAGTTTACTTTGCTAACAACTAATGTAACCCCAGCGAACGCTGGGTTAACTACCATTAAGCAGCTTTTCGATTATTCGAAACGCTGCTTTTTAACATTTGAAAATGACTATGATGCAAAAGTAGATAGTCAGGCTTTATTGTCAGCCGTACTTGATAAGCCAACTAGTTATTTAATTACTTGGCCAGAAAAAGAACTAACTGAAGCACAAATATCTTTATTTGAGAGTTTTGTAACACGGCGGTTAGAAGGTGAGCCTGTTGCGTTTATTACCGGTAAACGTGAGTTTTGGTCGCTAGATTTCTTAGTTGCTCCATGTACGCTAATTCCAAGGCCGGATACCGAAATACTAGTAGAAGCAGTGCTTGATAATAATCCAGTAGAGAAACTAGCGTTATTAGACTTGGGGACAGGTACCGGTGCAATAGCGTTAGCTTTGGCGTCCGAGCACAAACAGTGGCAAATAGATGCCGTCGAATATAATCAAGATGCAGTGCTACTTGCTCAAACTAACGCAAAACAACTTAACCTGGATCACGTTACTATTTATCAAAGTGACTGGTTTAATGCGATAAATAAAGATAAGCGTTTTAACGTGATAGTTTCTAACCCTCCTTATATAGCAGACGATGATAAGCACCTGAATGAGGGAGATATACGCTTTGAACCCAAGTCTGCATTAGTTGCTAAAGAACAAGGGTATTCTGATATAAGACACATTATAAATGTAGGCAGAGATTATCTAAACGACAACGGCCAAATGTACTTAGAGCATGGGTTTGAACAAAGTGAAAAAGTACAACAGTTGTTTGCTGAATATGGTTATCTGCAAATCGAAACATTCAATGACTTTGGTGGTAACCCTAGGATCACAAAAGCGATTAAAGCTTAAAGGAGTCAGTGATATTTCCCAAACTGTCGGAAAAAATCGCTGACCCCCTTTAAAAATTACTGAGCGTTAAGGCGTTGACCATTTACTGCTTTACTATCATCACTCATTAAATATAAGTATAAAGGCATGATATCTTCAGGCTCGCTAATTAAGCTTTTATCTTCTGCAGGGAATGCCGTAGCACGCATATTTGTTTTTGTTGCACCTGGGTTAATTGCATTTACTCGTAGACTTGAGCCTTCATATTCATCAGCAATCACTTGCATCATACCCTCAGTAGCAAATTTTGAAATGCTATAAGGTCCCCAAAATGCACGACCCTGGTTACCCACACCTGATGTTGTGAAAATTAATGATGAAGAACTTGATTGGGTCATTGCTGGAATTAATGCTTGTGCCAATTGCATTTGTGCATTCAGATTTACCTGCATTACGTCATCCCAAATTTGTGCGCTAATCTGAGTGAATGGTGTTAATTCGCCTAATATAGACGCGTTCAGTAGTGCACCGTCGATATGCTGCAACTGACCAATAATCGTAGATACCATATCTTTATAATGTTGAGCCGTTGCGCCTTTCATATCTAATGGAATAATTGCTGGCTCAGGGTACCCTAGGTTTAGAATTTCATCATAAACCTTCTCAAGCTTCTCAACTGTTTTTCCAAGTAAAACAACGGTTGCGCCAAATTTAGCATAGTTAATGGCAGCGGCGCGGCCAATGCCGGATCCGGCACCTGTTACTAAAATAGTTTTATTTTGCAGGCAGTTAGGTTGAGCTTGGTAATCGAACATAGTGAGTCATTATAAAAAATTTACATTGACGCTATTCTACCTGTAGTGAAAGCAGCTTTCGAGAATATTTTAAAATTTAATTTACAGTTTTTTTGTTTTTAATTTGTTGGAAGTTGTAAAAAAGTGTAGCAAACTGCCAAATGTTGCGGTAAGTTATATTTATAAAAAATAACTGGTCGTACTAGTTAACAATAACTTAACTGTTCGCTAACAAAATAATAACAGCAAGCGATGAAATTACATTCCTTTGGGGAGCAAAAATGAAAAAACTATTAATTGGCCTTGCAATTGCGAGTGCTCTTGGCTTGTCTGGTTGTGACGATGAAACAATTTCAGACATCGAAAAAGAAAATAATGAAGCAACCGCGACAGGACCTGATTCTGGTTTTACAAAAATATCTAGAGTACGTTTCGATCCCTCTTCAGGGGATGTAGCTCCTCCTAATGACTTACTGTTTATTGGCACCAATGATGGCACTTTAGATCTTCCTCTTAATGGTGGTGACCCTGCTGACTTTACTGACCCATTTGTTGCAGCCAATGCACTTGATGGCTGGTCAACTAACCAGCCATTCGTATTGAATTTTGAATTTGCTGATGGTGTATCAATAGAACCAGCTTCATTATTTGATATTGGCGCCGTTGCTATTTATGAAGTTGTTTTAGGGGCTAGTATTGTTGATGCTGACTGTGCTGCAGTGCCAGCGTTGGTTGGCTGTAAGCCAGTTAAAGAATTGGTGTTAACAGAAGATTACTTCGTACAAGTAATGGGCGGTTCCCTTGCTATTATTCCACTTAAGCCTTTAAAACCTAAAACAAGTTATATTGTCGCACTGACCAATAAATTAAAAGATACCAATGGCAATTCAATAGATGGTTCACCTACTTATAATCTGATCAAGCAAGATGTCACTGAATTTCCTCATTCGGATCCTGACCTTCTAGGTTTACAGCAATTAACGAATAGTTATGAAAATATTGCCGAAGGTTTTGGGCTGGTTAAAGACGAAATTATTTATACAATGACCATGACAACACAGTCTACGGTTGATTCATCACAAGTAACTAAGCAACTATTAGCAGCATCATTAAATCCGGCAACGGCTTTATTCCCTACGCCAGCAGTAACAGTAGAAGCAACACCTTATAGTGCAGCTGATATTTTAATTGCAGGCGGGTTAATTGCCGCTGATGACCTTGACCTTGTGCCTTTATATAAAAGTGCGAATCTTTATTCTGGTTCTATAACAGTTCCATATTACTCACAAGTACCAACCAGTGCTGACATTAGTGAAAACACATTTTGGAATGCAATGTGTGATTCTGGTGCTATGCTTGCCGGAGCACCTGCTGAGTATTTAGCCTCATTAACGCCAGGTATGTACGATGCTGCTTGTCAAAGTTTTGGTTTACGTGACTTTAGAGATGAACAAGGTAACCCTACTTTAGATCTAGAGCGTAATCTAACGAAATATAATCCAATTCCTAAAGTAAATGCTATGCAAGAACTTGATGTTCAAATGACAGAGCCAAATGTTGTTATTGCAAATGTTGTTCGTGAGGCTTTAGGTATTGCAGGCGAATTAGTTAAGCCTGAAGGCGGTTGGCCAATCGTTATTTTACAACATGGCATAACCTCTAAAAAAGAAGATATGTTGGCGATAACTGGCTTACTATCAATTAATGGTTTTGCAACGGTTGCAATCGATCATCCATTACATAACTCTCGTGGTTTTGATACTGATAATGATAGTGTTAATGAAGTAGATGCTGCTAGCAATCCATTTTATTACATTAACATCGCGAACTTGCTAAATGCTCGCGACAATTTCCGCCAGAGTGCTTCTGATACGTTAGCTCTGCGTATGGGCATTAACTTTCTATCCGGTGACCTAAACGCTGGAGTTGATGTAAACCCAACAGATGTTTATTATGTAGGCCACTCTCTAGGCGCCATGACTGGTGTAAATTTCCTTGCTCTGACAAATACAAGTTTAGATGAACAAGTGGATGGTTTATTTAATGTTAAAGCTGCATCATTAGCTTCACCTGCTGGTGGCGTTCCTAACTTTGGTATGGAATCAGCTTCATTTGGTCCGTTGATTAAGTTTAATTTAGCGGCAAGTCTTTCACCTGACTTTGCTCAATTTGCTGCAGCTCAAAGTGAAAACCCTAGCGCTGAAGAAATGGCAATGATTTGGCAGTCATTCGTAGATAATGTAGGCGTACCAGCTGAATTAAGCGGGGCTTTTGACTTATGGACTTTTGCTGCACAATCAATTTCTGATTCAGCAGATATGATTAATTATTCAGAGATGTTAAAAGGCAATGGCACACCATTGCATGTGATAGAAATGGTTGGTAATGGTCAAGAGTTTAAATCTGATCAAGTAATCCCTGTAACGGTTAGCTCAGCACCACTAGCAGGTTCGTCAGCGATGATTAACCTATTAGGTGTTCCAGTTGTTAAACCTGTATTTTCTGAGGAAATGCCTGCTTATTACCATGAAGGCTCTGGTGCAGTTAAGTTTATAGCTGGTGATCACAGTTCATTACTTGACCCTACAAGCAGCGTTTCGGCTACCTTCGAAATTCAAGCGCAAGTAGCAACATTTTTTGTAACTCAAGGAAATGCTATCGCTGTTACCGACGGTAGTGTTGTTTTGAAATAATTTTTCACAAATATTATTTCTTAAAGGAGGCTTTTGCCTCCTTTTTTGTTTCAACAAATTAATAATCATGTAGAATCAGTTTATACCAATTTTTATCATTCAAGTGTTAGGAGAACTTACTTGGAATTTCTTTACGAATACGGCTTATTTTTTGCCAAAGTCATTACGTTTGTTATCGCAGTTATTGCTATCATTGCCGCAATCGCCGGTGCAGCCCATAAACAAAAACACAAAAAGGGTGAGCTGGACATTACCGATTTGTCAGAGCAATTTGACGATGTAGAACATCATATGACCGAACATTTGCTGAGCAAGGAAGAGTTTAAGCAACATGAAAAAGAATTAAAGAAACAACAAAAGCTGCAAGAAAAAGCAGATAAAAACAGCGAAAAAGAGACTAAGCATCGCTTATTCGTTGTGGACTTTAAAGGCAGCATAGATGCTCGTGAAGTAAACAGTCTGCGAGAAGAAATAAGCGCTATTTTAGCTGTAGCAAATAAAGACGATGAAGTGTTTGTTCGTCTTGAAAGTGGTGGCGGTATGGTACATGGCTACGGCCTGGCTTCTTCGCAACTTGACCGAGTTCGCCAACAAGGTATTCCATTGACTGCTTCCGTTGATAAGGTCGCTGCAAGTGGTGGTTACATGATGGCTTGCGTTGCCGACAAAATTATTTCCGCGCCGTTTGCTATTCTTGGCTCCATTGGTGTAATCGCGCAAATACCAAACTTCAATAAACTGCTGAAAAAGAGCAATATTGAATTTGAACAATTAACCGCAGGGGAATACAAACGTACTTTAACTATGTTTGGTGAAAATACCGATAAAGGCCGCGAAAAGTTTGTTGAAGAACTTGAAGAAACGCATTTATTGTTTAAAGAATTTGTGAGTGAGCACCGTCCGTCATTAGATATTGCTAAAGTGGCTACTGGCGAGCACTGGTTTGGCCTTAAAGCTAAAGAACTTGGCTTGGTTGATGATATTCAAACCAGTGATGATTATTTATTACAAGCGTCAAAAGAACGCAAAGTAATTGCTATTAAATACGAAGTGAAAAAAGGTCTCGCTGAAAAATTTGGTAAAGCAGCATCAGTTTCTGTTGAAAATGTTGTAAATAAATTATGGCAAAATAATCGAATTTTCCCAAGCTAACTAAACAGAGTAATAGAATTACAGGTTTAATATGAAACAACAATTTTGGCACGACTGTTGGGATAACACCCATATCGGTTTTCACCAAGATGAATTGCAACCGTTACTGGTTGAATATTTTCCTGATTTACTTGAACCGCAAGACAGTAGAATCTTTGTTCCGTTATGCGGTAAAACCTCAGACTTATTATTCTTTGCTGATCGCTTTAAAGTGATTGGCAATGAATTAAGTGCTGTCGCCTGTCGAGATTTCTTTTTAGAAAACCAACTTACCCCGCAAGTCAAAGAAAGCTTAAGTTTCAATATTTACCAGCAGGGTAATATAGAACTTTATCAGGGCGACTTTTTTGCCCTCAATAGCAAACAGTTTCAACCGTTTGATTGGATTTACGACCGTGCTGCATTAATTGCATTTCCAGAGGAAATGAGAGTTGCCTATGTGCAACATATTAACCGCTTTATCAGTGCACAGACCCGAGTGTTTTTATTAACTCTGGAGTTTCCTAAAGATGAAATTCAAGGCCCACCTTTTTCTGTTGATGAAGACGAAGTCATGCGGTTATTCAACGGTTGTAAGATAACCAAGGTAACTGAAAGGGATTTAACCGGACAAAAGTTTGCTCGAAGAAAACTAGCCGTTAGCTCGTTAACTGAGAAACTTTATATTATCTCAAAGTAATTATTTTTGAAAAAATTAAAGTATTTAATCTTGGTAATTCGAAATGAAATGTATTTGTGATTTGTTCCATAAAAAAAGGCGCTTTGAAAGCGCCTTTTTTATATGTTTAATACAAGTATTAATCGAGCTTTTGATCTTTTAAATGATGGAAGTCAATACGGTCACGACTAGTGTCATCTTTAGAGTTAAAGACTTCTTCATCGAACTGGCCTTCTGACTTACCAACAACAACTGTAACCATTGAGTCACCAGTTATATTTACCGCAGTGCGCACCATATCTAATAAACGGTCAACACCGATGATCAAACCGATACCTTCTACTGGTAGGCCAACCTGAGCCAATACCATAGCAAGCATAATCAAACCAACCCCAGGAACACCAGCAGTACCAACTGATGCAAGAGTCGCGGTTACGATAACCATTAGGAAATCACTTACGCTTAAGTCAATGTTAAATACTTGCGCGATAAATACTGTGGCCACACCTTGCATGATTGCGGTGCCATCCATATTAATAGTTGCGCCAAGTGGCACTGTAAATGAAGCAATAGAGTTATCTACACCTAATTTTTTAGTTGCGGTATTCATTGTTGAAGGGATCGTTGCGTTACTACTTGCCGTGCTAAAAGCGAATAGGGCAGTTGTGCGCATTTTCTTCAAAAAGATAATTGGGTTTAAGCCGGTAAACGCTTTTAGTAATACCGGATAAGTGATTAATGCATGAATCAACAATACAAATAACACTAATAAGAAATAAGCCAGTAAGTTTATAATTGTGCTCATCTCTATTTCAGCAAATAGAGTGGTCATTAAACAGAACACGCCGTAAGGTGCAAGGTTCATTAGAATGACAACCAAACGCATGATCACTTCATTGAAGTCTTCAAAAAGTTTTGCAACTCGTTCGCCAGCAGGGCCTGCAAGTGCCACGGCTAAACCAAACAATAGAGCAAATACGATAATTTGTAACATGTTACCTTGTACAAATGCATCGAATGGGTTGCTTGGAAACATATCAATAATAACTTGTGCTAACGATGGTGCTTCTTTTGCGCCATAAGTTACATCGGCTGTCATGTTTACACCTTCACCAGGTGCAACAATTAATGCCGCTATAATAGCGATTGAAATCGCAATCGCTGTGGTAACAAGGTATAAACCTACTGCTCTACCGCCAATTCGACCAAGTTTGGATGTATCGTTTAGAGAGCAAGTACCACAAATAAGTGATACAAAAACTAAAGGCACTACTAACATTTGTAAGCTTGATACAAATATCTTTCCACCTATTTCAAATATGCCGTCGACAAAAAATCCACGTACTGAAAAGTCAAAAAGATAAAGTGGGATCAGAAGATCGCCATCTTTAGGTAACATTGCTTGAAATATACCGCCCAGAATAATACCGGCAATCATGCCTATCACTATTCGGCGAGTTAAACTATTCGCACTTTCTTTATTCATATTGCCTACTTAATTTAGTCATGGTTATTTTACTATTATTAATTCTACAAGCTTTTCGCTAATAGTGTTAATGGTATGTTGATGAATTTATTAAAATTATAGCCTACTTTCATTGTTATCTATTTTATTAAAGCTCGGCAATAAATTTTTTGTAGTAAAGGGTAACTATTTTGTCACCAATCAGTTAAGATGAAAAATAACGAAAAATAAAAATAAATCAGGGAGAGAGCTTTTTATGAAGCAGCTTCGAAATTTTTTCTACTTATTATCATTAATTTTAATAGTAGGTTGTGATGGTGATTCTTTTAGCGGTAAAGATGATGACACTACACCACCAGATACAGTCGTTGAAACTACAATAGAGTTATCTATTGATAATCAAAGTATTGATATCGATAACCCAGCGACTATTTCAGCTACTGTAAAAACAGATGGCTCTCCCGTTTCAGGTGTTGTCGTCGCCTTCTCATCTGATCTTGGATTGTTTGATGTCCCTTCAAGCTCAGCTCTTACAAATTCTGATGGTGTTGCCATAATTGGTTTAACCGCAGGTCCTACCGCAGGAGCAGGAACGGTTACCGGTACTGTTTCAGTTGACGGCTCTGATTATTCTGGAACTGTGGGTTTTGAAACAAGTGGTGAGCAAGACACTATGATCACCTTAAGTTTGAAGTTAGTTGCTCCGGGCACAACTGATGAACTTGATGTGATAAACGCCACAACACCAGGTCAAATTATTGCAACAGTCAATGGCATAGACTCACCTGTGATTGTCACATTTACTACTGATATTGGTGAGTTACCAATTCCAACAGCAATTACCAACGATGAACATAATGCCATAGCAAATATCTATGCTGGTAATGAGCTTGGAGCCGGCACTGTAAAAGCTACTCTCAGCTCTGGTGAAACGGGTGAGGTTCTTATCGTTGTTGGCGCTACTGATATATTAATGGGGATCACAGAAGATTCTTCATTTACTGAAGGAAAAGCCGGGTTAACCCTTTCCGAAATAACCGCAGGTGCAACTTCTGTTGTTTATGTTGAAATTGTTGATGCTGATGGTCTTCCTTACACTCAGCCGGTAGATGTAGAGTTTTCATCTGTATGTAGTAATGCGGGCTTTGCAGCATTAAGTAGTCCAGTGACTTCGTCTAATGGAATTGCAAGCAGCACTTATTTAGCTCAAGGGTGTAGTGGTGATGATCCAATTACGGTTTCAGCCAACGCTGGTGGCATTAATTTAAATGCCAGTACTACTTTATCTGTTCTACCTGCATCGTCTGGAAGTATTCAATTTGTTAGTGCGACTCCTGAAAATATTTCTTTAAAAGGGGTGGGCGGACAAGAAAGTTCAACTGTTGTGTTCAAGGTACTCGATACTAATGGTAATCCGGTACCTAATATAGATGTTGCATTTGCATTAAATACAGAGGTTGGCGGCATCACGATGACTCCTGAAGTTGCGACAACTGATGCGTTTGGTCTTGCTCAAACGGTAGTTAATTCTGGGACAGTTGCAACGACTGTTAGGGTTACTGCTGGGGTATTAATTGATGGGCAACCGGAAATATATTCACAATCTAGTTTACTTGTTATATCGACAGGTATTCCAGACCAAGATAGCTTTAGTTTATCTGCCGACATTTTAAACCCAGAAGGTTGGGATGTAGATGGCAATACGGTTAATGTAACCGCCCGCTTGGCTGATGCATTCAACAACCCTGTACCAGATGGTACTGCGATAGCGTTTACCACTGAAGGTGGTTCGATCGAACCTTATTGTCAAACAATAGGTGGTGCTTGTTCTGTGCAATGGACTAGTCAACAACCTAGACCTGAAGGCATTCTCTTAGGTGACAACGATCCGACCATAGTTAACGAACTTGGCCAAAAATATGGTGGTCGAGCGACTATATTAGCTATTGCAATCGGTGAAGAGTCTTTCCCAGATCTTAATGGTAATGGTCGATTTGATACGTCAGAGTTTGCCGCTTTTGGTGGTAATGATGTAAGTGGGCGTCCTTATGATTTGGAAGAAGCATTTGTTGATCATAACGAAGATAGAATATATAACCCACAAGATGATACCGGTGAAGTCGGTGGTGAAAACGAAGTGTTTGCCGACTTTAACAATAATGGTATACATGATGCCCCGGACGGTGTTTATAACGGCAGTTTATGTGCTGAAGATAATACTAACTGTTCAGCAACAAAGTCAGTCAATGTACGCGGCGAATTAGTATTGGTAATGTCTGGTAGTAGTGCAAATTTTGTTCGACAAAGTACATTTGATGCTTCAGAAGATGATTTGTTAAATATAGATGATGACGATGTTGTGAATATTACCGGTGAAAATACCGGTGGCGCTAGTGTGATCATAGCTGATTTACACAACCAACCTATGCCTGCTGGTACCGTAATTGAGTTTACTGCTACAGCTGGTTCAATTGTAGGTCCGGATACATTTACTTGGCCTAACGATAACCATAATGGTGGTTTATCATTTGGAGTAAGTATTGAAGGTGAAGATGAGCCAAAATCGGGTACGTTAATTATATCAGTAACAACTCCTGCTGGAGTTAATACAACATACTCAGGTATTTCAATTGTAATAGGTGCGGCTACGCCACCAGCGCCTTAAATCTAAATATTTATAAAAGCCTCGCAAGAGGCTTTTTTTATGGGTAAAAATAATAAACACTAAAAATTGTTCATTATTTAATCGAAAAGTGAAAATAGTTAATAAAATTGAATATTTTTCTTTATGTTTTAATTTAAATTTTATTATGATGGCGCCTTTAATATTGGTAATTTTAATTAATCATCTTCATTTGTTTCAGCAAAATTAAAAAAATAATTGCTTGTCAGTGGTAAAATTTACATATATACCTAATAGCAATTAACAAATTTTTTTGAGTTATGAACTAAATTTAACTCAACACAACATTATTTCGGATTGAATAATCAAGGCCTGAATACAGGAAAGTAAACGTTTATGGCAAAATCTCTGGTAATTGTCGAGTCACCTGCAAAGGCTAAGACGATTAACAAATATCTCGGCAAAGACTTCATTGTTAAATCAAGTGTTGGTCATGTGCGAGATTTACCGACAAGTGGTACCGGTAAAAAAGCAGCAACTAAATCTCCAGCTGAAGTTCGGGCGATGACGCCTGCAGCAAAAGCTAAATATAAAGCGAAACGTGAAAAGGTCGCTTTGTATAACCGCATGGGCATTAATCCTGAAAAAAATTGGGAAGCTACATATGCGGTCTTGCCAGGCAAAGAAAAAGTCGTTGATGAATTAAAGAAATTAGCAGATAAGGCTGAGATGGTCTATCTCGCAACCGATTTGGATCGCGAGGGAGAGGCGATTGCTTGGCATTTGAAAGAAATAATTGGCGGTGAAGATGAACGTTTTCGTCGTGTAGTATTCAATGAAATAACACAAAGTGCGATTCAGGAGGCCTTTAACCAGCCTAGTGAGTTAAATATGAATGGCGTGAACGCCCAACAGGCGCGTCGCTTTTTAGACCGCGTAGTGGGCTTTATGGTGAGCCCTTTACTTTGGAAAAAGGTAGCCCGTGGTTTATCTGCCGGTCGAGTACAGTCTGTTGCTGTTAAGCTTGTAGTTGAACGCGAGCGTGAAATTAAAGCGTTTGTTCCTGAAGAGTTTTGGGAAATTGAAGCTGATACCGTTACTAATTCTGATGTTGACTTAAAGCTGGACGTTGCCCGTCAAAATGGTAAAGCGTTTAAGCCTACCAATGAAACACAAGCAATGTCTGCCGTGGCAACGTTACAAGCTGCTGAGTTTAAAGTCAGTAAGCGTGAAGATAAGCCGTCTAAAAGTACGCCTTCTGCGCCATTTATCACCTCAACGCTGCAACAATCTGCAAGTACTCGTTTAGGTTTTGGTGTTAAACGGACTATGGGATTAGCTCAACGTTTATATGAAGCCGGGCATATTACCTATATGCGTACAGACTCAACCAACTTGAGTAAAGAAGCAGTTGCTAATTGTCGCGATTACATTAGTAAAAACTTTGGTGATAATTATTTACCAGAGCAGGCCAAAGTGTACGGCGCAAAAGCGAATGCACAAGAGGCTCATGAAGCCATCCGTCCTTCGGATGTGACAAAAGAAGCTGCGTTTCTTGACGGCATGGAACAAGATGCTCGTAAGTTATATGACTTGATTTGGCGTCAGTTTGTTGCGTGTCAAATGACCGCGGCACGTTACGACCTAACAACTTTAACGGTTACAGCCGCTGAGTTTGATTTAAGAGCGAAAGGCCGTGTGATGCGCTTTGATGGTTGGACTAAAGTTCATTCAAGAAGTGCCGGTAAGTCTGGTAGCGAAAATGATACTCATTTGCCTGATATTGCCGTAGGTGAATTGGTAAGCTTGAAGCACCTAGAGCCAAGCCAACATTTTACTAAACCAATCGCTCGCTTTGGCGAGGCATCGTTGGTTAAAGAACTGGAAAAACGTAGTATAGGCCGACCTTCTACCTACGCATCAATTATTTCAACCATTCAAGATCGTGGTTATGTACGTCTTGATTCTAAGCGTTTCTACGCTGAAAAAATGGGTGAAATAGTAACGGATAGTTTATCAGGTAGTTTCAAAAAATTAATGAACTACGATTTCACTGCAAACATGGAAATGCGTTTAGATGAAATTGCTGATGACAAAGCATTTTGGAAAGACGTATTAACTGAATTTTACACTGAGTTTACCGGTCAATTGGCTTTAGCTGATAAAGATATGGAAGAAGGCGGTATGCAGCAGAATTTACCTGTTGTTACTGATATTGATTGTCCTACTTGTGGCCGTAAAATGGGAATTCGTACCGCTTCTACTGGTGTATTCCTTGGCTGTTCTGGTTACAGCTTACCACCGAAAGAGCGCTGTACTAAAACCATGAACCTTACTCCTGGTGAAGAAGCTGTTAGCGTTTTATCAGAAGATCAAGAAACAGAAGCATTAATGGCAATGCACCGTTGTGGCAAATGTGGCACAGCAATGGATAGCTACTTAATCGATGAAACACGAAAACTGCATGTGTGTGGTAACAATCCTGTTTGTGATGGTTATGAACTTGAAATAGGTGAGTTTAAAATTAAAGGCTACGACGGTCCAGTACTTGAATGTGATCGTTGTGAGTCGGACATGGAACTTAAAAACGGTCGTTTTGGTAAGTATTTTGATTGTACCAATGAAGACTGTAAAAACACACGTAAGTTGTTAGCCAGCGGTGAAGCTGCTCCTCCTAAAGAAGATCCGGTAGACTTGCCTGAACTTAAATGTGAAAAATCTGAAGCATTCTTTAAATTAAGAGATGGCGCAGCAGGTATTTTCTTAGCAGCAAGTACGTTCCCTAAATCTAGAGAGACAAGAGCGCCGAAAGTTGCAGAGCTGCATCGTTTTAGAGATAGAATTTCTGAAAAGTTCTATTATTTAGCTGATGCACCTCAAAAAGATGCCGATGGTAACCTTTATGTTGTTCGTTACTCACGTAAAACCAAAGAGCAGTATGTGATGACTGAAGTTGAAGGTAAAGCAACCGGTTGGGTAGCTAAATACGTTGATAACAAATGGGTTGAAGAGCAGACTAAGAAGTCGGCTAAACCGAAAAAGGCTGCTAAAAAAGCACCAGCTAAAGCTAAAAAGGCCGCGACTAAGAAATAGTCAAAGTTTTAACGTTTAAAGTAAAATAATAAAAAGCCGCATTTATGCGGCTTTTTTTTTACATCAGGGATGATGGAATGTCGACTTGCCATGGATGGTAATAAAGTCGACTCATGTCAGGGATGATGGAATGTCGACTTGCCATGGATGGTAATAAAGTCGACTCATGTCAGGGATGATGGAATGTCGACTTGCCATGGATGGCGTTAAAGTCGACTCATGTCAGGGATGATGGAATGTCGACTTGCCATGGATGGCAATAAAGACGACTCATGTCAGGGGTAATGGAATGGCTTACAAGACAAAAAGGTATAAAAAATAAATTTTTATAACAAAAAGTTAACTTTGGTATAGATTAAATTTAAATATTGATATATATTTTAATTCTAAGAACGCAGCCATCTATATCAAATAAATATGAAACTACAGCAATTACGTTATATCGTCGAAGTCTTAAATAATAACCTTAATGTGTCAGCAACGGCTGATAGCTTGTTTACCTCGCAGCCAGGTATTAGTAAGCAAGTGCGTATGTTAGAGGATGAACTTGGTATACAGATATTTGGACGTTCTGGTAAACATTTAACTCACGTAACTCAGGCGGGCCATGAAGTAATCCGCATTTCTGCTGACATTTTATCGAAAGTTGAAGGCATAAAGTCAGTTGCAAGTGAGTATACTCAACCTGATGAAGGTAAACTTCGCATTGCAACCACTCATACCCAAGCAAGGTATGCTCTTCCTGATGTTATCAGTGGTTTTGTCAAAAAGTATGACAAAGTTTCATTACATATGTATCAAGGCACACCTGCTCAAATAAGCGATGCAGCTGCCAAGGGTGAAGCTGACTTTGCTATTGCCACAGAATCTCTACATTTATACAACGATTTGATCATGTTGCCTTGTTACCACTGGAACCGTAGTATAATCGTAAGAAAAGATCACCCATTAGCTAAGCTTGAAAATCTTACGATTGAAGACGTAGCAACTCATCCGCTTGTTACCTATGTGTTTGGTTTTACTGGGCGTTCAGTGTTAGATAAAGCCTTCCAACGAGCTAACTTAAAACCAAAAATTGTATTTACTGCTACAGATGCTGATGTAATTAAAACCTATGTGCGCTTAGGTGTTGGCATTGGGGTAGTTGCAACAATGGCAATTGACCCTGAGCAAGATAAAGACTTAGTTGTTCTAGATGCCAGTCATTTGTTTGAACAAAGCACAACCAAAATAGGTTTCCGCAGAGGCACGTTTTTACGTGGTTATATGTTTGATTTTATTGAACGCTTTGCACCTCATTTAAATAGAGATATTGTTACTAAAGCGATGTTGCTTAAAAATAATGATGAAATAGAAAATCTAATTGGTGATATATCACTACCAGTTAGATAGGTTTAAAAAACGAGAAACGAGAAACGAGAAACGAGAAACGAGAAACGAGACTCAATTCAGAGGATAGATTTTAAGTTTTGAATGAAAAAAAGCGCCAAGAGGCGCTTTTTTTCTAGAGGAAGAGAATTTTCAAAGACACTCAACGCTCTTCGTTTCTACTTTCTAGCCTCTCGTGTCTTTAATTAACATTCGATGATGTTAACCGCTAAACCACCACGAGAAGTTTCTTTGTATTTAGTCTTCATGTCGTTGCCGGTTTCCCACATGGTTTTTATTACTTTATCAAGCGATACTTTTTGAGTGCCAGTGCCGCGCATTGCTAGGCGAGAAGCATTAATTGCTTTAACCGAGCCCATTGCGTTACGTTCAATGCAAGGGACTTGTACAAGACCGCCTACAGGGTCACAAGTTAAACCTAAGTTATGCTCCATACCAATTTCAGCGGCATTTTCTACTTGTTTAGGATCTCCACCTAATATTTCTGTTAATGCACCTGCCGCCATTGAACACGCTACACCGACTTCACCTTGACAGCCAACTTCAGCGCCCGAGATAGAAGCGTTGGTTTTATATAAAATACCTATTGCCGCAGCGGTAAGTAAATATCTAATACAGTCTTCGTCGGATACAGGTTTAACAAATTTATCGTAGTAACAAAGTACTGCTGGCAATATTCCTGCTGCACCATTTGTCGGTGCAGTCACAACTTGCGAGCCAGCCGCATTTTCTTCATTCACCGCTAACGCAAACAAGTTTACCCAATCCATAGCTTGTAGCGGATCAGCATTTTTTTCTACGGTTAATAAGCGAAATAAGCTGGGAGCTCGGCGAGTTACTTTTAAGCCTCCTGGTAAAATCCCCTCGGTTTTAATACCGCGGTCAACACATGCGTACATTGCTTTCCAAATTTTAACCAGTTCAGCTCTAATAAAGGCCTCACTATTTAAACACTTCTCATTGGCCATCATGATTGAGCTGATACTTAACCCGCTTTCTTTACACAACTCTAAAAGCTCATTGGCACTACTGAAACGATATGGACGTTCTATATTGGCATGCAAAGATAAGGCTTTATCTTTTTCTTGTTCAAACTCACTATCTTCAACAATAAAACCGCCACCAATTGAATAATAAGTTTTTTCTAAGACAATATTATTGCCATTAAAGGCAAAAATAGTCATGGCATTTGCATGAGCGGGCAGGGTTTTTCTACGGTGGTATACGATCGCATCTGACTTTGGAAATGAAATACTCGTTTCATTGTTTAAGATGATCTTTTCGTTCGCGACGGTAGTTTCTAAAATGCTGTCTATTTTCTCTACAGCTACAGACTCGGGTGCTTCACCATGTAAACCAAGTATCACCGCTTTACCGGTACCATGACCAATACCTGTTTGGCCAAGTGAACCAAAAAGCTCTACTTTAATTCGATTTACATCGTTAAATACGTTTTCTTGTTTTAATGAATCGATAAAACGGTTTGCCGCTCTCATTGGTCCAACAGTATGAGAACTGGATGGTCCAATACCAATGGAGAACATATCAAATACACTGATCATAATAAAACCTGAATTTTTGAGCGAGTTGTTTCGCTTAATTGAAATTATGTTCGGATTTTAACTTAAAAGTAGAAGTAATCTCAATTGTTTAAAATTTTATTTTAGGTGGCCAACCAGATCTTTTAAAATTGCCGCGGTAGCACCCCAAATGTTGTAGTTTAAATATGGCATAAAATAGATATTATGCTCAACTCCTTGGCGTTTGAGCTGATAATTAAGGTGATTTTTTTCGTTAGTGAAATGAGGAAACGGTACACTAAAGATTTCTTCCACCTCATTTTGGTCAATTTTAAAAGGGTAATTTTGGGGAATAAAGCCAATAATTGGGGTAATTCTAAACCCTGTAATGGTGTGGTAATCATTTAGCTGACCGACAATATCAACATCTTTACGGTATAAGCCGATTTCTTCTTCCGCTTCGCGTAATGCCGTATCGGTTAAATTAATGTCACGGGCTTCAACCTTGCCGCCGGGAAAACTTATTTGACCAGGATGGTGTTTTAGGTGCTTTGCTCTTTTGGTTAATATAACTTCTATGCCTAGTTTAGTTTGAACTAGTGGGATTAAAACACTGGCATGTTTGAGGTTACCGGTATGTTGGTAACCACTTTCTATATCTCCTAAGTGATGATAGGAAAAACGTTGTAAAAACTGCTGCTTATCCATTTGCCCAATCCGTTTTTTATAACTCACCAGTAAAAAGTTTAAGGCGGTATTATTTTAGTATAGGTAGAATTTTATTAACTTTATCAAAAGTTTCTTGGTATTCGCTGTCTACATTAGAATCTGCTACTAACCCTCCGCCGGCCCAACAGTGAATTTTTTCATTTTCACAAAGTAAGGTTCTAATGGTAATGTTGGTATCCATTTTTCCGCACGCAGAAATATAGCCAACAGAGCCACAATAAACACTGCGGCGATGTGGTTCAAGCTCTTCAATAATTTCCATGGCCCTAATTTTAGGTGCGCCAGTGATAGAGCCACCCGGAAACGCGCCTCGTAATAAATCGGTGCCGTCAAATTCTTGCGCCAGCATACCTTCCACGGTACTGACTAAATGATGCACAGCAGGAAAACTTTCAATAGCAAACAGCGAAGGTACATTGACGCTGCCAGCTCGACAAACTTTTGATATATCATTTCTTAATAAATCAACAATCATCAGGTTTTCAGCTCTATCTTTGGCTGAATTTTGTAAATCAATTGCATGTTCTTTATCAAAATCGCTGATATTGGAACGAGGCCGAGTGCCTTTTATTGGCTTGGTTTGCACTTTTTGATGTTTGAGTTGTAAGAAGCGCTCTGGTGAAACACTTAAAATGACACCATCTTCGATACGCATAAAAGCAGAGAAGGGAGCATTATTGCTGTGCCTTAACTTTTTGTAGGCGTTAAACTCTTCACCTTGATACATGGCGCTAAAGCGCTGTGCCAAATTAATTTGGTAGCAATCACCAGATAATAAATAATCTTGTACTTTAAAAAAATTATCGGAATATTGTTGTTTAGACATGTTTGAGCGCCAATCAGAAGTAAGTTTGAATTCTTCTAGTTGTGAGCTTTGAACACTCAGTTTGGTTTCTATCTGCTCAGTCAGTTGCTTTAAATTGTTTTCAAAACTTATTAAACAAAACTGCTTTGTCGTTCGATCATAAACTATTGCCGATTTATAAATTCCTACCGCCATTTCGGGCATAGTAATATCAATAGAACTTGTTGCCGGTAATTTTTCAAATCGACGGCCTAAGTCGTAGCTAAAATAACCGACTGCACCACCACAAAATGGGATGCCTTGCTGTTCTTCAACATTATCAGGGAACACTTTTTGTAGAGTGTGTTTAACTAACAGCAGTGGATCATCAGTAGAAATTTCTAGCTCATCTGATGCTAACCATTGAATACGGGTTGAATTAATTGATGTTTTTAGCGTTACAACAGGGTCAAACACCATAATGTCATAATGACAATCAACATGCTCACTATCGCCTGAGTCAAGCCAAAATGCCCAGGTATCATTGGCCCAGTGTTCAAATAACTGTTCAGGTGTTAAACCATTTGTACAGTCGAGCAGGGTAGTAAAGTATGATGCGTTATTTTCTTGTTTCACTAGGCGTTTTGAATCATTTGGGGCTCTATTTATACACGTGGTATAAACCGATAAGTTTAGTTAGCAATATTGTAGCAAACTTTCTCATTATTCCACACCTTAAAAATAGCCAAATGTCTTATTGAGATAAGGCTTATACAGGGGTATGATACGTGCAATTTAATACGTTTCAGATAAAAAATTTAACCGAATTGTATTGTCGGCAATAAAAATGAAACGTTCTTACCAACTAAACGTTAAGATGAGAACACTATGACGGTTATTAAACAGCAAGATTTTATTGATAGCATTGAAGATGCATTGCAATATATATCTTTTTACCACCCAATTGACTTTATTCAAGCACTTGAGAAAGCATACAATAAAGAACAAAGCCAAGCTGCTAAAGATGCTATTGCGCAAATTCTAATTAACTCAAGAATGTCTGCCCAAGGTAAACGCCCAATTTGTCAAGATACCGGTATTGTTACCTGTTTCGTTAAAGTTGGTATGGATGTTAAATGGGACAACACAGACTTAACTGTACAACAAATGGTGGATGAAGGTACACGTCGTGCTTACCTAAACCCTGATAATCCACTACGTGCATCTATTGTTGCTGACCCTGCTGGTAAACGTGTTAATACTAAAGATAATACTCCGTCAGTTGTTCACATAGATTTAGTTGCCGGTGCAGAAGTTGAAGTGATGATCGCTGCTAAAGGTGGTGGTTCAGAAAACAAAACTAAAATGGTGATGTTAAATCCAAGTGATTCTATCGCGGATTGGGTAGTTAAAACTTTACCTACAATGGGCGCAGGTTGGTGTCCACCGGGAATGCTAGGTATAGGTGTTGGTGGTACTGCTGAAAAAGCTGGTGTACTTGCTAAAGAAAGCTTAATGGACCCGGTAAATATTCAAGAGCTTATTGAGCGTGGTCCACAAAATGCTGAAGAAGAGTTACGTTTAGAAATTTTTGAACGTGTTAATAAATTAGGCATTGGCGCACAAGGCCTTGGTGGTTTAACAACTGTTGTTGATGTGAAAATAAATTCAGTTCCAACTCATGCTGCATCTAAGCCTGTAGTAATGATCCCCAACTGTGCCGCAACTCGTCACGTACATTTCCATCTAGATGGTAGTGGTCCAGCAGACTTAACGCCACCTAAACTTGAAGAGTGGCCTGAGATCACTTGGGAAGTTGGTGAAAATGTTCGTCGTGTGAATGTTGATGATTTAAAGAAAGCAGATGTCAGTGATTGGAAAACTGGTGAGACAGTTTTACTTTCAGGTACCATCTTAACAGGTCGAGATGCTGCTCATAAACGTATTCAAGATATGTTAGCAAAAGGCGAAGAATTGCCAGTAGATTTCACTAACAAATTTATTTATTACGTTGGCCCAGTTGATGCTATTGGCGATGAAGCTGTAGGTCCAGCAGGCCCTACAACGGCAACACGTATGGATAAATTTACCGAGATGATGTTAGCTGAAACAGGACTTTTAGGCACCATTGGTAAAGCTGAACGTGGAGCAGCAACGGTTGAATGCATCAAAAACCATAAATCAGTTTATTTAATGGCTGTTGGTGGCGCAGCTTACCTTGTTTCTAAAGCAATCAAAAAAGCAAAAGTAGTTGCCTTTGAAGATATGGGAATGGAAGCTATCTATGAGTTTGAAGTAGAAGATATGCCTGTAACCGTCGCGGTAGATAGCACTGGTGAGTCAGCTCATGTTACTGGCCCGGCAATTTGGCAGAAAAAAATTGAAATAATAGACGCAGCAAAAGCCTAGTTTATTAGCTTTTAAAAATATCAAACGCCCGGAAGGGCGTTTTTAGCATAAGATTGCTTAGATTTTTAAGCCGTCGAATAAGAGAAAATTATGATAAGTAAATACTTAAAAATTGCAGTGCTAACTGCAATCCCCTTAGCCACTAGTGTTAGTGCTGAAATTTTAACGGTAGAAAAACTTAACAGTTTGAATCAAGTACATAACGTGAAAGTATCACCTGATGGCTCTCAACTCGTATATGGCATTAAGAAAGGCCAAGAGAAGGGCACTAATCACCTTTGGCTGCAAGATGTAAAATCTGGCGCTGTAAGCCAACTAACCAGCAATAAGGCTAGTGAGTCTTCAGTAGTTTGGGCAAAAGATGGCAAAGGAGTTTACTTTCTGTCTGGCCGTAGTGGTAAAAGCCAAGTTTGGTTTATGCCAACAACTGGTGGTGAGGCAGTGCAATTAACTGATTTCCCACTATCGGTAGAAGGCTTTAAATTATCAAGTGATGAAGCAAAAGTGGCGTTGGCATTTACGGTTTTACCTGGTTGTAAAACATTTAAATGTTCAGTCGATGCATTTGCAGCACAAGCAGCAAAAAAACATAACACTCGTGCTTACGATCAATTAATGGTTCGTCACTGGGATGTTTGGCTTGATCAATTTAATAGCCATTTATTTGTCGCTGATTTACAAAAAGGCAAATTGACCACTGACGCTGTTGACTTAATGGCTGATTGGAACACTGATTTTGCTGGAATGAGCCAAGTTTCATTCAATCCAAATGGTAAAAGTGTCGCTTTTTCTGCAAAAGTACCAGGCGTTGATCACGCGTGGACAACTAACTGGGATATCTTTGAAGTAAACTTAGACTCAAAAGAAATTACAAACCTAACAGTAGATAACAAAGCATGGGATGCAATGCCTGTTTATTCTGCCGATGGTCGTTATTTAGCGTATAAAGCAATGAAAACCCCAGTGTATGAGTCTGATAAATTTAGCCTGCAAGTTAAAGACTTACGCACTAAAGAAGTAAAAGACGTGGCGCCTTTATGGGACCGCTCTATTTCTAGTTTTCAGTTTGGTAGTGATAACCGCAGTGTAATCGCAATTGCGCAAGACGTTGGTCAACAATCTATTTTTGAAATCGACTTACAGTTTGGTGATGTAACACCTATTTATAATCAAGGCTATGCGGGTAATGTTTCAATAGCTGGCGACGCATTATATTTTACTCGTCATAACCTAGGTAATCCGAGTGATATCTTTACCATTAATAAAGATGGTTACGGCTTTAAACAGTTAACACATGTGAATAAAGCTAATTTAGCTGACATTGCTCTAGGTGACTTTGAACAGTTTAAATTTAAAGGTTGGAACAACGAAGATGTTCACGGTTATATCGTAAAGCCGGCAAACTTTAAAGAAGGTGAAAAATACCCAATTGCATTTTTAGTACATGGTGGCCCACAAGGTAGCTTTGGTAATATGTTCCACTACCGTTGGAATGCACAGCTTTGGGCTGCACAGGGCTACGGTGTTGTTATGGTCGATTTCCATGGTTCAACCGGTTATGGGCAAGCGTTCACTGACTCAATCTCTCATGACTGGGGCGGTAAACCACTTGAAGATTTACAAAAAGGCATGGATTACGTTACTGAGAAAAATGCTTGGTTAGACCGTGATAATGCTTGTGCCTTAGGTGCATCATACGGCGGTTACATGATGAACTGGATCATGGGTAATTGGTCTGATGGCTTCAAATGTATCGTTAACCACGCCGGTTTATTTGATATGAAGAGCTTTTATAATGTGACTGAAGAACTGTGGTTCCCAGAGCATGATTTTGGTGGTCCATATTGGGAGAAAGAAGAAGAGTATTCAAAGTTTGACCCATCGCGCTTTGTTGATAACTGGAAAATGCCAATGCTAGTTATTCAAGGTGAACTTGATTACCGTGTACCTTATGGTCAAAGCTTAGGGGCGTTTACAACGTTACAGCGTAAAGGGATTGATTCTCGTTTAGTGATGTTCCCTGATGAAGATCATCATATTCGCAACCCTGATAATCTAAAAGAATGGTATCGAGAAATTTTTGTTTGGATGGAAAAATACATTAAACCAGCAAACGAAAAGTAAGTAACGTTTATCGCTGAGCTTAATTAAGCGAACCATATAATATTAGGTAAAAATCCCAGCTCTGCTGGGATTTTTTTTGCCACTCCTGGAAATAGTTGGTCCGAATTCGTTCGGACGTAATCCCCAATCCTTTATTAATTGATAAATAAAGCCAAGGTTTGAGTGGTAAGATTTTTGCCTTCGAAAACAATATTATACAAAGCGCTATAATTTACTTACTTGACCATAGCGATGACTTAGGGTTAAATGAACTGTGATAATATACAGTACTAATAACAATTAAGAAGCCCTATGATCGAAATTCCATATTTCAGCCTTATTACCCTTTCTCTATTAATTATCCTTTGCCTTTTTTGTGTTGCTCTCCTGAGTAAAGTGTCAGGTTTGTCTGCTTTATTACATCAACAAAGTAAAGAAACAACTGTGGTGCAGGACCGCCTCAAGCAGTGGCAAGAACAACAACAGCTAATGTTTAGCCAGCAGCAAAAATTACGCAGCAACTTAGAAAGCTCAAGTAGTGAACTGCAAATGAAATTAATGCAGCAGTTAAATGAACACAAAGAACAATTTAATAAAAACCAAATGTTTGCCATTAACCAACTTATCGCTCATTTAAGTAAAACAACTAAAGAAAGTAGAGAAGAATTGGCAAAGTCTTTAGCGAACAATTCTGACGTTATGGCCAAGCGCATGACCGAACTTACGCAAAGCACCGATAAGCGCTTACAGGATATTTCTGCCGGGGTTGAAAAACGTTTAACTGATGGCTTTGATAAAACGACTAAAACCTTTAACGATATTCTCAAGCGTTTAGCGTTAATAGACGACGCTCAGAAGAAAATAACCGAGCTGTCTACTAATGTGGTTAGCTTGCAAGAAGTGTTAGCTGACAAGCGATCACGTGGCGCCTTTGGTGAAGTTCAGCTTAATGCACTTATTCGCAATGTATTACCTGAAAAACATTTCTCTATTCAACATACATTGTCTAATGGGAAAATTGCTGACTGTATTTTATTTTTACCTAAACCTACTGGTAACGTAGTTATCGATTCAAAGTTCCCGTTAGAAAGTTACAAAAAAATGACTGATAACGAACTGGGTGATAGTGACAGAAAACTTGCTGAGCGTCAGTTTAAAGTAGATATTAAAAAACACATCAATGATATTAGTGATAAATATCTAATTGATAATGAAACTGCCGATGGTGCAGTGATGTTTATTCCCGCTGAAGCCATTTTTGCTGAGATCCATGCTCATTACCCTGAGTTGGTTGAAGAAGCTCATAAAAAGCGCGTGTGGTTATCTTCTCCAACGACGCTTATGGCGATATTAACCACGGCAAGGTCAGTGTTAAAAGATGAAGCTACACGCAAACAGATCCATTTAATACAAGAGCACCTATCGCATTTAGGCGCTGATTTTGGGCGTTTCAGAACCAGGTTTGATAACCTGGCAAAACACATTGATCAAGCGGCGAGTGATGTAAAACTTATCCATACGTCCGCGAATAAAATATCAGGCCGTTTTGAGAAAATCGAACAAGTAGATTTAAAAGATGATGAAAGAGAAAAGATAACTGAATAAAGATAGCAGCAGATCTAAGTTAGACTTAATTTAGATCTGCAACTTATTATATTTTTATAATGCCATCAGTACGTTGATAAATACGATAGAAAGTAAGATAGGGCAAACAAAACGTAAATAGTTACCCCAAAGCCTTAATGAAGGCTTACTAGCCAGTAATGCTTGGTCGGTAAGTTGATTACCGCGCTTCCAAATCCAGCCTACAACGATAAAGTAAAACAAGCCCATTATTGGTAGTTGAAAGGTATTTACCCAAGTAATAACAAGGCCAAACAAGCTATCAAAATTATAAACTATGCTCATACAAGCAATTAAAACAATAAGCGATACTAATACTGTTGCTTTCGTTCGTGAACAATTCTTATCTTCAACTAAGTAAGCAACGGGCACTTCGGTAGAGGATAATGTTGAGGTTAGCGCTGCCATAGACATCAAAGAGAAAAATACCAACGCGACATAAACACCAATATCTCCCATAGAATCAAACAAAGTTGGTAATACCGAGAATATTAATTGTGGTCCACCAATAAGCTTGTCACCGGAAAATACTTCTAAGCCCAAATGTTGAGCGACAAACAAGGTTGGGATAATCAATAAACCTGCAAGAAATGCAATCAATGTATCAAGTGCACCAATAGACAGTACCAGTTGGCCCATATTGGCATTCTTTTTCATGTAAGAGCCGTAAACCATCATCCCACCAACACCAATGGATAATGAAAAGAACGCTTGTCCCATGGCTGAAATGATCAGCATAGGATCTCGCAACTGGCTAAAATCGGGCTGCAAGTACATCGCAACCCCTTCACTTGCACCAGGTTGTTGTAATATATAGATAATTAAGCCGATAAGTAGCACAAATAAAATTGGCATTAATCGACTTGACCAGCGTTCGATACCCTTACTAACACCTTGATTAATGATCAAGGCACCTAAAATTATAAATACTGGTGTGAATGCTAAGTTTCGAGCGTGGCTTGATTCACCAAGCCACGTCGCAGCATCAGTAAATCCGAACAAATCCATCAGGGGAGATAATGCATGCGCAAGCATCCAACCTGCAACTATGGTGTAAAAACTAAGCATTAAAATGGCGCCTAACAAGCCAAATAACCCAGCGTATTTACCTAAATTACGAGAAACCCCTTCACAGGCATCTTGCAAAGCGCCGACAGGATTTTTTTGAGTTTGGTTACCTATATACATTTCCGCATATAAGGCTGGTAAAGCTAATAATACGGTCACAATAAGGTACACGAATACAAAAGCGCCACCGCCATTATTTGCTGCTTGTGTTGGAAATCCCCATATGTTGCCTAAGCCTATCGCAGAGCCAGCTGCCGCTAAAATAAACCCTATTCGGGATTGAAAGGAATCTCGCATTGTACTCATAAAGTTGATTCTTCTTTATTATTATTGTTTTTATTAATACCCAAGCCACCTTAATATGAAGGATTCAGCTGGAATTAGAAATGTTGTAGACAAGGCATTGATTGTAGAGAATGGTTTTTCCCTTGTCAAAATCAATAATGCAGTATAGAACTTTTCTAAAACAGCCTTTTGGGGGCGGCGAAGTAAACATTAGCTTCATTTCATCTGTTTTATTGAAGCGTCCTGAAACTGTATATTTGGGTGGTTTGAGTATTCAAGCTTACCTAGCTTTTTAAAGGTTTGGCAAGTGAAATTGTGAAATAGCCCTTAATAAATCGTTATTAGAGAAAAATGCACTGGAAACTGCCGATAACACTGCTTATCATAGGTCCAGTCGTTAATTTTAAAGTTTATTAAGTATGCTGCAGTTTAAAATAATTCCCGTAACCCAGTTTCAACAAAATGCCACATTAATTTGGTGCGATCAAACGATGGAAGGCGCATTGATTGATCCCGGTGGTGAGTCGGAAAAATTACTCGCTGAAGCTGCAAGTGAAGGTGTAACGCTTACCAAATTGCTGTTAACGCACGCACATGTTGATCATGCTGGTGGAACACAAGATATTGCCGATAAACTACATTTACCTATTGAAGGTCCACATAAAGAAGATCAGTTTTGGATAGATATCTTTCCTCAGCAGATCCAACAATTTGGTTTTCCACAGGCAAGGGTATTTAAAACAAACCGCTGGTTAGAGCAGGGCGACACCGTAACCGTTGGCCAAGAAACATTAGACGTTTATTTTTGTCCGGGTCATACGCCAGGGCATGTGATATTTTTCAGCAAAGCAGCCAAACTTGCGCAAGTTGGCGATGTACTCTTTAGAGGCTCTATAGGTCGTACAGACTTTCCAAAAGGCTGCCAAACAACATTAGTAAACTCAATTAAAACCAATTTATGGCCATTAGGTGATGACGTTAGATTTATTCCAGGTCATGGCCCAATGGGTACCTTTGGTGAAGAGCGTCGTAGTAATCCTTATGTCGGTGAAGGTGTAAGGTAAACGCAGCTACTGAGTAATTGTTATTTAGCCTAACAAAATTTTATTTATTAACCATAATATTAAAGACTATGTGCAAAAACATACTGGAATATTATGAACGTTATTGAAGTAAATCATCCATTAGTAAAGCATAAACTGGGCTTAATGCGTGTTGCCGATGTAAGCACGAAAGACTTTCGTGAGTTAGTCGCTGAAGTTGGTAGCTTATTAACCTATGAAGCATCCAAAAATTTCGAACTTGAAGAAATCAGTATTAATAGTTGGAATGGCCGAGTTTCAGTACAACAAATAAAAGGCAAAAAAGTCACCATTGTTCCAATATTACGTGCTGGATTGGGAATGATGGATGGCGTTTTACGGCTGATCCCAAACGCATTAATTTCAGTTGTTGGTATGTATCGAAATGAAGAAACCCTTGAACCAGTAGTCTATTTTGAAAAGCTGGTTGCTGAAATTGATGAACGACTAGCTTTGGTTATTGATCCTATGCTTGCAACGGGGGGCTCGATGATAGCGACAATCGATTTGTTGAAAGAGCGGGGTTGTAAACATATTGTCGCTTTAGTGCTGGTTGCTGCGCCAGAAGGAATTAAAGCGCTAGAAGAAAAGCACCCGGATATTGATTTATATACCGCCTCTATTGATGAACATTTGAATGAGCATGGCTATATCATACCTGGGCTTGGTGATGCAGGTGATAAAATATTTGGCACCAAGTGATCAAGCTTGTTACTAGGCTATAGGGTCTTGCACTTTTACCTTTGCGGTATTGTTCGTATCACGGCTTTCTCTAATAAGTTCGTCACCGCCAATTCTAGTTGTAGATTTGGCCAATCGGTCGTATAAAACTACATTTACTGTCGCGGCTAAATTCATACAACCTATGGTAGGTATGTATACTACCGAATCTGCGTTATCGATCACCTCTTGCTCAATCGTGCCATCTTCAGGGCCAAATATATAATATGCATTTTCAGGGTGTTCAAAATCTGGAAGGGCGACAGCGCCTTCAACCAAATCTACACATACAATCTTCGCGCCTTGCGGCACAACATCTAATAATCGTTTAGTTTCAACTAATGGAATATTCAATAATGCATTTTGAGTATCTGTATGAAATTTTTTCGCAAAAGCATAGCGCCCGCCGTCGTAGAAAACAGAGCTTACTTGGTAACAACCACTTGCACGCATAACAGCGCCTACATTACTTGGGCTTTTAGGGTTCGTTAAGCCGATAGTTGCTTTGTTTGTCATATGTTACCTAATAAAGTTTGAGTCAGGGGGACACGTATAATGAAAAGGGGATTATATAGAAATTTTAAGAGCGAACAAACCTAAAAGAAATTGATTAACAAACTTTATCAATTTACTAATAGACAAAAAAAAGAGCAGAAAGGCTCTGCTCTTAACCGTTTACTAACATTATCGGTTAGTTACCACCACTACCATGGGGGAATTTGAAGAGAAAACTGCTTCTGAGCAGGCAAATGCTTTCGACATAGACAGGCTGATAACTGTAATAAAAGTTACCACCATAAACGCTAAAAACTTTTGCTCGGTAAACATATACCAGCTCCATAACAACGCAACATTCATCCTATATAATAATTTTAAAAGGCAACCTTGGGAAAGTTATCAATAAAACATAATAATAATGAAATTATTTAAGTTGCTGAAATTGATACTATTTAAGAGACGTTTTAACAATTTCATCAGTAATTATATTTTCCAGATATTTTATAAATATTATTATTATGTAATTAATGCTGTAATCGAGTGTGTAATATTACAAATGGCTTTCATTTGCAGTTGGAACTTTGTTAAGATCCGTACTCAATAATAACGCTAACGCCATTATTAAATGAAGTTGGTATAAGCATAGAGCGCTTTTTAATGAGTCAAAAACTAACAATAGAAGTAAATTTATTTGGTCATGATCTAAATTGTAAACATACAATATCCAAAGTAATTACTGAAAATTTAGTTATCAACAAACTTAAGTTTCATGAACGTATGACCAGAGTAGCGCAGCAATATTGCGATAGAGCACAAGTAAAAATGGAGACATTTGAAGTGGCTACGACTAATCTTGAGCAATTATCTGGTGAAGTTAAAGTCGGTTATCGTTGGGATTCTTTTTATGATTTTGAAGACATACAGCACTTTGATAAAGTGACTGAACAATGGCCTTTTACAATTGTAAATAACAAAGCGTTATTTGAGTTAGATTTACCTGAGTTACATGTAGTGCATGAGATTTAACAGAGAAAACTACACATTCGGTGGCAAGGCGATTACCCTGAAGTATTATAAGAAAGAACTCTAAAGTAATTAGCGAACCTTTACCTCTTCTTATTCAGAGGTGAATATCTGATTGTTAACACCTTATAAGAGAATGGGTAAATTCCTCCCTTCATTTATAACCATCAATTTATCTTCAATTTAATATCAATTCATTAATACTATTAACAGTGCATATTGATAATTGGATATAAACATGCAATATTTTACTTTAACGTATTGAATATGTTTACAAAACTCCAATTAAAATAATCTAGTCAGACAATAATAAATAATAAACACGGATAGTATTATGCGCTCTTTAATTTTTCTCATCATGATTTTAGTCACACCCTTTGATTTATACGCACAACCAAAAGAGGTTCCTTTGGAAGCTTATGGAAAGCTACCAAGTAAAAGTATGATGGTGATCTCGCCAAACGCTGAGCGAATGGCTTACCGCGATACCTCCAATGGTAGAGATATCATGATGATTATAGATTTAAAAACTGGTGCAGCGTTGGCTGCAGTTGATGTATCTACAGTGAAACCTGACAATGTTTACTTTATTGACAATGAACGATTGATTTTTGTGGTGTCAAAAAATAAACGTATACGTGGCTACAGAGGAAGGCACGATATAAGTGCAGCATTTGCGTATAACTTAAACACCAAAAAAATCCATCAACTTTTAACTCAAGGCTATGGAATATATTCAGGGCAATCACAATTAGGGAATATAATTGGGATCTCTTCTGATAAAAAGTACGCATATATGCCTGCTTGGAAAAATCTTGGCTCTTATAATTTGTATAAAGTAAATTTAGACAAACCAAGAAAACCTAGAGTTTACCGAAAAGGCACCTCTGACACGATAGACTTTTTTTTGGATGAAAATGGCGAAGTCCTTGCTAGAGAACGCTATAACAATGAAAATGATTTACACCGCATTGAAGCTTTAATAGACGGAGACTGGCAAGAAATATTTCGTCAAGAAACACCTTATCGAACTAAAGGGTTTAGTGGCCTAACACCCGATAGAAAAAGTTTAGTGATGCTCAGCCAAGACGATGAACATGGTCGTTGGGCTTATTATACTATGTCTCTTAGTGACGGCAGCATTTCTGAGCCTATTTTTAGTCACAAAGATAAAGACGTAGAGCAGGTTCTGACGGATATACATAGAGTAGTTCATGGTGTGCGCTATTCTGGCTTTACGCCTACCTATGAGTTTTTTGACAAAAAACTTAATGCACGTATGCGTGGCCTTAAAAAAGCTTTACCAAATAACACCTTTAATATTAATGACTACACGCCTGATTGGAGCAGCATGGTGTTTTATATGGATGGTGAAATGAGCTCTGGAGATTATGTACTATATCAAAATGGATCATTGGGCATGTTGGCGGCAGCACGACCAGATATTCCCGTAGAAGCTGTTCATCCTGTAACAGAGTATAGTTTTCAAGCGCGTGACGGTTTAACCATTCCTACACTTATTACTACACCTATTGGTCAACCGGCTAAAAATCTTCCTGCAATTATGCTTCCTCATGGCGGACCAGAATCTTACGATAAACTTGGTTTTGATTGGATGACTCAGTACTTTGCTAGTCAGGGGTATTTAGTGATTCAGCCGCAATTTAGAGGCTCAAAAGGCTTTGGCCCTGAACATCAACAAAAAGGGCGTGGCGAGTGGGGGCGTAAAATGCAAAACGATTTAACTGATGCGGTCAACGACCTAGCTGCAAAGGGACGGATTGACAAAAATCGTGTTTGTATTGTTGGGAGTAGTTACGGTGGTTACGCAGCGTTATCTGGTGCAACCTTTACGCCAAATTTATATAAGTGCGTGATATCCATTAATGGCGTATCTGATGTAGAACAAATGTTGGAAACTGAAGAGCGCGATCATGGCGATGACCATTGGGTGGTGTCTTATTGGCAAGATGTCATCTCTAAAGGTGATGTTAAAGAAGATCATTTAGAAAAAATATCACCAATTAATTATGTTAAAGATGTTGTGACCCCAATTTTATTAATTCATGGCGAACGAGATCAAATAGTACCATTAAGCCAATCTGAAGATATGTTCGATGAGTTGGAAGATGCCAACAAAAATGTAACTTTCGTTGAATTAGAGGAAGGTGATCATCATCTCAGTAATGCTAAAAATAGAATGAAAGCGCTTAAAGCCATTGATAAGTTTATTAAAGAGAATATTTAAGTTATTAAGCTTAGCTATCTATTATTAAAAAACGCCTTATATTACTGCAATATAAGACGTTTTAATTTGGAATAAGCTCTATTAGGTGATCTTATATATCTGTATTCAGACAGTCATAAGGTGACAAGAAGTGCGGCTATTTTTTGGCACGCATCGCATTCGACACTTTTGAAATAGGGGCTTTATCTAATTTATCTGAAATAAACCAACCCGCTTGTAGTAGCTTTTCAAAGTCAATGCCGTGATCAATGCCTAATCCGTTGAGCAAATACACCACATCTTCAGTAGCAACGTTACCTGATGCGCCTTTCGCATATGGGCAACCACCAAGGCCAGCCACGGCAGAATCAACCACACTTATCCCACAACTTAAGGCGGCGAAAATATTGGTTAGCGCCTGACCGTAAGTATCATGAAAATGTACCGCTAGTTTATCTATTGGCACCTGCTTGCTAACAGCATCGAGCATCGCTTTTACAGAATGCACAGTGCCCACGCCTATGGTATCGCCAAGTGATATTTCATAGCAGCCCATATCAAACAACTTTTTAGCAACCTTTGCTACTTGCTCTGGCTCTATATCACCCTCGTAAGGACAGCCTACTACACAAGAAACGTAACCACGTACTCTTAAACCATGCTCTTTAGCGGCAGAAATAACGGGTATAAAACGCTCTAACGATTCATCAATAGAGCAATTAATATTTTTTTGGCTGAATGATTCTGAAGCCGCACCAAAAATCGCAACTTCGTCAGCATTAACCGCGATGGCACCTTCAAAACCTTTTAAATTAGGCGTTAAGGCGGCATATGTCACACTTGATTGACGGTTTATACAATTGAACACATCCGTTGATGTCGCCATTTGCGGCACCCATTTGGGCGATACAAAACTACCACTTTCGATATAACTAACACCTGCATTGGCTAATTGCTCTATAAGAGCAATTTTATCTTCTGCACTGATCAATTTAGCTTCGTTTTGCAGTCCATCTCTAGGTCCAACTTCAACTACTTTTACCTGTTTAGGCAGGGAGTTACCTGCACCATTCATTACAATCGTCATGATTATTCACTCTCATCTGCTGCAGCAAAAGCCAATAACTCAGCGCCGCCATCAACCATGTCACCAACATTGAAGTAAAACTCGGTCACACTACCATCGCTAGGTGCTCTGATGGTATGTTCCATTTTCATTGCTTCCATTATCAACAGTGGTTGGTCTTTTTTAACAGTTTCATCAACATCAGCCAATAACGTTACCATTGTGCCATTCATTGGTGCTGTAAGTCCGCCACCGCTTTGATCAACGCTTGCATCACCACAGTCGGGTTCAACTTTTGTAAAATGTATAACGCCAGTTTGTCTAAAGAGGCTGTATTGACCAAGATTTTCACCAACAGTCACATTAAAGCGATAGCCGTTTACGTTAGCAAATAACGTATCACCATCAATATGGCCCTGACAATCTACCGTTTGTCCTGCAACAGTGATTAAATAAAATGTACTTGTGCCTTGACGCTTTTCTTCAACACTGACTGGATAAATAATATCGTTATGCTCTAATTCAAATGCATGAATATGAGCTTCGTTGAGTCGCCAAGCATTAGTTGCATTCCAAGGAGAGTGTGGATCATTAGTGTTTTTAGCAATGCTTTTAGCTTTATCAGCTTGTGCTAATACTAAATAGAGTGCTGCAATTGGCAGCTCGTCAGCAAGTGTCTTCTCGTCTTCATGAAAAATTAAATCATGATGCTTTTCAATGAAACCGGTATCCAAATCAGCTTGTTGAAATGGTTTTGCTGTCGCTAAGTTATAAAGGAAATCGATGTTAGTTGTAACACCTTGAATCCTGTATTCCATTAGAGATTTAGCTAATAACTGTAAGGCTTTCTCACGGTTTTCACCCCAAACAATTAATTTCGCAATCATTGGATCATAAAAAACGCTTACGTCGTCACCTTGGCGAACACCAGTATCAATACGCACATGTTCACTTTCAACTGGAGTGCGCAAATAGCTTAGTTTTCCTGTTGCGGGTAAGAAGTCGTTATTAGGATCTTCAGCATAAATGCGAGCTTCAAACGCATGCCCATTAAGCACAAGTTCGTTTTGTTTTAACGGCAAAGTTTCACCTGCAGCAACACGAAGTTGCCATTCAACTAAATCTTGGCCTGAGATCATTTCTGTAACAGGGTGCTCAACTTGCAAACGTGTATTCATTTCCATGAAATAGAATGAACCGTCAACATCAAGTAAGAACTCAACAGTACCTGCACCTTGATAACCAATTGCTTTTGCTGACTGAATTGCAGATTCGCCCATTTGCTGACGCAACTCTTCGCTCATACCTGGCGCTGGCGCTTCTTCTATAACTTTTTGATGACGACGTTGCACAGAACAATCGCGTTCAAATAAGTAAACGGCATTGTCATGATTATCACAAAACACTTGGATTTCAACATGACGAGGTTGAGTTAAATACTTCTCAACTAACATAGTGTCATCACCAAATGATGATAAAGACTCTCGTTTAGCTGCAGCTAATGCTTCGTCAAACTCACTCTCTGACCATACTTGACGCATACCTTTACCACCACCACCGGCAGTTGCTTTTAGCAATACTGGGTAGCCCATGTCATCGGCTGCTTTTTTGATAATGGCAGGACTTTGATCGTCACCATGGTAACCAGGCACTAAAGGTACATTGGCCTTTTCCATAATTACTTTTGCTGCCGACTTTGAGCCCATCGCTTCAATTGCTGGTACTGGAGGGCCGATAAAAATAATATTTTCTTTGGCACATTTTCGACAAAAGTCTGCATTTTCAGATAGGAAACCATAACCAGGGTGGATGGCTTGGGCACCAGTTCGTTTTGCCGCTTCAATAACTTTATCACCAATCAAGTAACTTTCTCGAGAAGGAGAACCACCGATATGTATGGCTTCATCAGCCATATTTACGTGCAAAGAATCGGCATCAGCATCAGAATAAACGGCAACAGTTAAAATGCCCATTTCACGAGCTGTTTTAATAATGCGACAAGCAATTTCACCACGGTTTGCAATTAATATTTTAGTAAACATTGTTGTATCGATCCTATTTTGTTATCCAGGCGGCAGGGCGTTTTTCAAAAAATGAAGTTAACCCTTCTTGGCCTTCTTGTGACACTCGAATTGCGGCAATACGCTTACTAGTATCTTGTAATAATTCATCGTTTATTGGCTGATATGCTACATCAAAGGCAAGCTGTTTAGCTTGTTTTACGGCTGCAGGACTGTTTTGCAATAACACTGTCAGCATAGCTTCAACACTATCATCAAGCGCATCAACAGCGCAGACTTCATCAACTAAACCTATCTGCTCAGCTTTGCTCGCAAAAAAGCGCTCTGCAGTTTGAAAATATCGACGACATGCTTTGAGCCCCATGGCATTGACTACATAAGGGCTAATTGTTGCAGGGATCAAACCGAGCTTTACTTCACTTAAACAAAAGCTCGCTTTTTCTGAGGCAATTGCTATGTCACAACAGCTCACTAAACCAACCGCGCCGCCAAAAGCTGCACCTTGAATTTTAGCAATGGTTGGCATAGGCATAAAATTAAGAACTTTAAGCATATTAGCTAAGGCATTGGCGTCAGTTAAGTTTTCTTCATAAGAATAACTTGCCATTCGCTTCATCCAACCTAAATCTGCACCAGCAGAAAAGCTTTTGCCGGTTGAAGCTAATACCATAGCCCGAACATTGCTATTACTGGCAATATGCTCAAAGGTATTGGTAAGCTCATTAATTACCGCATCATCAAAAGCATTATGCTTATCTGGATTGTTTAAGGTGACCGTTGCAATATTACGATCGTCTATTTCTAATAAAACTTTATCTTGAGTCATTGTCAGACCTTACATTCTGAAGATACCGAAGCGTGTATCTTCGATTTCTTTATTTAAAGAGGCTGAAATGGCCAAACCTAGTACTTGTCTGGTTTCACTTGGGTCAATAACTCCATCATCCCAAAGACGGGCTGATGCATAATAAGGGTGACCTTGTTTTTCGTAGGTATCAATTATTGGTTGTTTAAATTCAGCTTCCGCTTCAACACTCCAATCTTCACCTGCTTTAGCTTTTTGATCACGTTTTACCTGAGCTAAAACGCCAGCAGCTTGTTCGCCGCCCATTACTGAAATACGTGCATTTGGCCACATAAATAAGAAACGAGGGTCATAAGAGCGACCACACATGCCATAATTGCCGGCACCAAAACTACCACCAATAAGCACGGTAAACTTAGGTACTTTGGCACAAGCAACAGCGGTTACCATTTTAGCACCATGCTTCGCTATGCCATCGGTTTCATACTGTTTACCCACCATAAAACCAGTGATATTTTGTAAGAAAATTAATGGTATTTTTCGTTGTGCACAAAGCTCGACAAAGTGAGCGCCTTTTTGCGCAGATTCACCGAAAAGTATGCCGTTATTGGCGACAATGCCTACAGGGTAACCAAAAATTCGAGCAAAGCCACAAACAAGGGTTGTACCGTATAAGGCTTTAAATTCATCGAATTCACTGCCATCTACAACGCGAGCGATAATTTCACGTACGTCATAAGGTTGACGAGAATCTTTAGGGATAATGCCGTAAATCTCTTTCGCGTCATACTTCGGCTCTGTAACTTCCTCAATGTTCATTTGAACTGGTTTAACCCTGTTCAAATTTGCAATAGTTTGACGAGCTATTTGTAATGCGTGGTGATCGTTTTGAGCCAAGTGATCTGACACACCGGATGTACGACAATGTACATCTGCACCGCCAAGTTCTTCAGCACTAACAACTTCACCTGTTGCCGCTTTAACCAGTGGAGGACCAGCTAAAAATATCGTGCCTTGTTCTTTAACAATAATAGATTCATCAGCCATAGCTGGTACATAAGCACCACCCGCTGTACAAGAGCCCATTACAACAGCAATTTGTGGAATATTTTGTGCCGACATATTCGCTTGGTTAAAGAAGATACGACCAAAATGTTCCCTATCAGGAAATACATCATCTTGATTTGGTAAGTTTGCGCCACCTGAATCGACTAGGTAAATACAAGGTAAGTTATTTTCTAAAGCAATAGTTTGTGCACGAATATGCTTTTTAACGGTAAGCGGGTAATAGGTCCCACCTTTTACCGTAGCGTCGTTAGCAACAATGACACATTCCTGGCCACCAACACGGCCAATACCGGTAATTATCCCTGCCGCTGGAATATTATCTTTGTAGACATCGTTAGCAGCAAGCTGTGAAAACTCTAAAAATGGTGACCCCGAGTCTAATAAGTTATAAACACGGTCGCGTGGTAATAATTTACCGCGGCTTAAATGGCGTTCTCGGCTTTTCTCGCCACCACCTAGTTTGATACTGTCTAGTTTTGTTTTTAAGTCGTCAACCTGTGCTTGCATATGCGCTGCGTTATCAGCGAAGTCTTGACTTCGAACATTAATCTTACTGGTTATTTTAGCCACGTTCCTAACCTTATAATTTGTTTAATACAATAAAGAAGAAAGAAGCGATAGGCGAGAAACGATAACAGCGGCTCGGCTATCAATTCATCTATCAGCAATGAATAGTATTCCTGAACTTGTTTCAGGATCTTAGAATAAGAACGAAGAAAATGAACTTTACACAATTCACCTTAATATCCACGCTCTGCGTTTCTCGTCTCTTTCTTCTAGTTTCTCGTTTTCTCTACGACTCGTTAAATAATTCTCGACCTATAAGCATACGACGAATTTCTGACGTACCAGCACCAATCTCATATAGTTTAGCGTCACGTAATAAACGACCAGCTGGGAATTCATTAATATAGCCGTTACCACCAAGTAATTGGATAGCATCTAACGCCATTTGAGTTGCTAATTCAGCAGAGTATAAAATCACTGCTGCAGCATCTTTACGGGTTGTTTCACCACGGTCACATGCCATGGCAACCATGTATGCATAAGATTTTGCTGCATTCATTTGAGTGTACATGTCGGCAATCTTGCCTTGTACTAGTTGGAATTCACCAATTGACTGGCCAAATTGTTTACGGTCATGAATGTAAGGAACAACTAAGTCCATACATGCATCCATAATGCCTAAAGGTCCACCTGATAAAACAACACGTTCGTAATCCAGACCTGACATTAATACACGTACGCCTTTGCCTTCTTCACCTAAAATGTTTTCTGCAGGCACTTCACAATCTTGGAATACCAATTCACATGTGTTAGAACCACGCATACCCAATTTATCAAGTTTTTGGTGACGAGAAAATCCAGGGAAGTCACGTTCAACGATAAACGCGGTCATACCTTTTGAGCCTGCATTCACATCAGTTTTTGCATAAACTACGTAAACGTTGGCATCAGGACCATTGGTGATCCACATTTTGTTACCGTTTAAAATGTACTTATCACCTTTTTTGTCAGCACGTAATTTCATGCTTACTACATCAGAACCCGCATTAGGCTCTGACATCGCCAGAGCGCCAATGTGTTCACCGCTACAAAGTTTCGGCAGGTATTTCATTTTTTGTTCGTGACTACCATTTTTGCGTAACTGATTTAAACATAGGTTAGACATCGCGCCGTAACTTAAACCCACAGATGCTGATGCTCTACTGATTTCTTGCATTGCAACCATATGCTCTAAATAGCCTAAGCCTGAACCGCCATATTCTTCTTCAACGGTCATACCTAACAAACCTAAGTCACCAAATTTACGCCATAAATCTGCTGGAAATTCATTATCAATATCAATTTGTTCAGCACGAGGTGCTATTTCATCGCGAGCAAATGAGTTAACGGTGTCGCGGATCATGTCGACGGTTTCGCCTAAGTTGAAGTTTAATGATGAAAATGTAGAAATCATGCTGGTTCCTTTAAAAATGTATTTTATGTACTTAAAATAATAGTTAGTACTATTTTAGTTTAAATTATTGCTTTGGTTTAATTCTTTATGCGCCATTTCACAGCGCTTCTCTAATGTATCTAATTCCATCAGCACCACTTTAATATCATCGAGTTGTTGAATTAATGCTGTTTTTTTGTCTGAAATTAGTTGTTTGATGGTATCCAGTTGGCTGGTGCTGGTTTTGTCTGCGTCATACAGTTCAAATAGTCTACCTGTTTCAGCTAATGAAAAGCCCAAGCGTTTACCACGTAAAATCAATTTTAATCGCACTCGATCACGTCGATTATAAATGCGAGTTTGGCCTCTGCGTTCAGGCATGATTAAGCCCTGATCTTCATAAAAACGAATACTACGAGTTGTAATATCAAATTCTTTAGCGAGTTCGCCAATTGAAAAAGTTGCTGTTTTTTGAGTTGCCATACGCTTATTCGATTAATAGTTTGACTTGAGTATATCTAAAGAGGAAGTTTACGTAAAGGTAAACTTTGGTGGCTAGTATTGTTTAACAATTATCAAAAATGGACGTGACAATGACCCATTTAATAGCGATTAAGAGTGTATTTCAACGGTTCGTCACGAATTGACTACACTTTCACTTGTTATGCTTTAGCTTAACGTTGGCGTAAACTTTCAAAATAATGTACCCTAATGCAAAAATTTATTCTCTAAGAATTCGAAGAGTTCATAATTAAGTAAGGGACAATTACCATGTCATTATCAGATCCTATCGTAATCGTATCTGCAGTAAGAACACCTATGGGTGGTTTTATGGGCGCACTTAGCGATGTTGCTTCGCCTACATTGGGTGCTCAGGCTATTCGCGCCGCAGTAGCTCAAGCAAACTTAGCCTCAGACCAAATTGATGAAGTTGTAATGGGGTGTGTACTTGCAGCAGGCTTGAAACAAGCACCTGCTCGTCAAGCTGCACTTGGCGCTGACCTAGACTTGGGAACTGTATGTTCTACAGTGAGTAAAGTTTGTGGTTCAGGCATGAAAGCAACGATGAATGCATTTGATTCAATTGCTGCTGGTAGTATTGATGTAGCGGTAGCCGGTGGTTTTGAAAGTATGTCACAAGCACCTTACTTATTACCTAAAGCTCGAGGCGGTATGCGCATGGGTCATGGTCAAGTGATTGATCACATGATGTTTGACGGTTTAGAAAATGCCTATGACGGTATTGCTATGGGGTGTTTTGCTCAAGAAACTGCTGATGATGTGAGCTTTACGCGTGAAGACATGGATGCATTTGCAATTTCTTCTTTAGCAAAAGCTAATGCAGCAATTAGTAATGGTCATTTTAAAGATGAAATTACACCAGTGACGTACAAAACTCGTCGTGGTGATGTAACTGTTGATACTGATGAACAGCCGGGTAATGCCCGTCCAGAAAAAATCCCTTCATTAAGAGCTGCGTTCAAACGAGATGGTACAATAACGGCGGCCAATTCAAGTTCTATTTCTGATGGTGCTGCAGCAATGGTCTTAATGCGCTTATCTGAAGCAGAAAAACGTGGCTTAACACCTCTTTGTAAAATTGTCGGTCATACAAACCACGCTCAAAAACCTAGCGAGTTTACCGTTGCGCCAGTTGGTGCCGTTAATAAGTTATTTGCTCGCATCGGCTGGTCAAAAGAAGATGTTGATTTATTTGAAATCAATGAAGCGTTTGCTATGGTTACTATGCTTGCAATTAAAGAGTTGGATTTAGACGATAAAAAAGTCAATGTTCATGGTGGTGCATGTGCACTAGGTCATCCTATCGGTGCAAGTGGTGCTCGCATTATTGTAACGCTTATCCATGCACTGAAACAACGCGGCTTAAACAAAGGGGTTGCTTCTCTTTGTATTGGTGGCGGTGAAGCAACGGCTATCGCTGTTGAGATGCTTTAACAAAATATTTAAACTTGATAACCGCAGCTTAGGCTGCGGTTTCTGTATGTAATAACTAATTATTGATCAATTAATGAATTAATCGATCTGTAATTCTAGATCAGGAACTAACAATGAATTTTGATTTAACCGAAGACCAGCAAATGTTTGCTGACTTAGCTGCACAGTTCTCACAAGCTGAATTCGCACCACACGCCGCAAAATGGGATAGCGAGCATGTTTTCCCTAAAGACGTTATTGCCAAAGCCGGTGAGTTAGGCTTTTGTGGTTTATATTCACCAGAGGGTGCCGGTGGTTTAGGTTTATCTCGTTTAGACTCATCAATTGTTTTTGAGCAGTTGTCTATGGGGTGTACTGCTACAACTGCAATGATCACTATCCATAATATGGCTACCTGGATGTTAGCTACATGGGGAACTGAAGCCGTTAAAGAAGAATGGTGTGATGGCCTAATTAGTGGTCAACAACTTGCTTCTTATTGTTTAACTGAACCCGGTGCTGGTTCAGATGCCGCATCGTTAAGAACTTCAGCAAAAAAAGATGGTGAAGAATACGTAATTAACGGTTCTAAAATGTTTATTTCTGGTGCTGGTGAAACAGATGTTCTGATTGCTATGGTACGTACTGGCGGCCCTGGAGCTAAAGGTATTTCGGCTGTTGTGATTCCGGCTAATACTCCTGGAGTAATTTATGGCAAGGCCGAAGAAAAGTTAGGTTGGAATGCACAACCAACACGGTTAATTACTTTTGAAGATGTTCGAATTCCAGTTGCTAACCTGCTAGGTCAAGAAGGTGAAGGCTTTGCGATAGCAATGAAAGGCCTTGATGGTGGTCGTATAAATATTGCTACTTGTTCAATTGGTACTGCGCAACAAGCATTAAATACCGCTATTGAATATATGAAAGAACGTGAACAATTTGGTAAACCAATTGCTGCGTTCCAGGGGATGCAATTTAAATTATCAGATATGGCAACAGAGCTGGTAGCAGCCCGTCAAATGGTACGTTTGGCGGCATATAAACTTGATACCAATCACCCAGAAAAAACAGCCTATTGTGCAATGGCAAAGCAGTTTGCTACCGATGTTGGATTTAAAGTGTGTGATGCAGCATTGCAAATCCATGGTGGTTACGGTTACATAAAAGAATACCCAATTGAACGTCATTTCCGCGATGTTCGTGTTCATCAAATTCTGGAAGGCACTAATGAAATTATGCGTTTAATTGTGTCTCGTCGTTTATTAACTGAAGGTGCTGGACAGCTTCTTTAAATTATCAGTTTGGTAGAATTTATTATGTCAGAATATTTAAAATTAGAAAAAATTAACAATACAGCAGTCGTCACCTTTAATAACCCTCCGGCTCATACTTGGACGTTAACTAGCTTAGCGGCACTTCGTGATTTGGTGCTAGAACTAAATGCCGATAAAGATATTTATGCATTAGTATTAACCGCAGATAGTGAGAAGTTTTTCTCTGCTGGCGCTGATTTAAACGTGTTTGCTGATGGCGACAAAGACAATGCACAAGCGATGGCCGATATGTTTGGCCAAGCATTTGAAACACTGTCTCAGTTTAGAGGCGTATCAATTGCGGCTATTAATGGTTATGCAATGGGCGGTGGTTTAGAAGTTGCCTTAGCTTGTGACCTGCGTATTGCTGAAGAGCATGCGGTAATGGCATTGCCAGAAGCTTCAGTTGGTTTATTGCCTTGTGCAGGTGGCACACAAAATTTGCATATTTTAGTTGGTGAAGGTTGGACTAAGCGCATGATATTGTGCGGTGAACGTGTTGACTCAGCCACTGCTTTACGTATTGGTTTAGTTGAAGAAGTTGTGGCTTCGGGCACATCTAAAGACGCAGCCATTGCACTTGCTGGCAAAGTAGCCCGTCAAAGTCCTGTTGCTGTTGCTGCATGTAAAAGCCTTATCCAAATGAATCGCTCAGGTAGTATCGCACAAGCTTTACCTGTTGAACGCCAAGCGTTTGTTGATTTATTTGACAGTAAAGACCAAAAAGAGGGGGTTAATGCCTTCCTTGAAAAACGTAAACCACAATGGGTAAACGGGTAGGATTAACAAATGTCTGAAGTAGTATTATTTGAAGAATTAAATTGTAGTAATGGTAAAAAGATTGCTGTTGCTACATTAAATGCAGAGCGCTCGTTGAATGCATTAAGCCATGACATGGTTAAGCAATTATTCCCACAGCTATCTGCTTGGCAAAAAGACAGCGATATTGCTGCTGTTTTTTTACATGGCGCTGGCGAAAAAGCGTTTTGTGCTGGTGGTGATATCGTTCATCTGTATAACAATTTGCCTGAAAACAATGGTGAACCAGCTCCTGCTATCGAAGAGTTTTTTACTGACGAGTACCAACTTGACCACCTTATTCATACCTTTAACAAACCTTTTATAGTTTGGGGAAATGGAATCGTAATGGGTGGCGGTTTAGGGTTAATGGCTGGTGGCAGTCATCGCGTTGTAACTGAAACTACTCGTATTGCCATGCCAGAAATTAGTATTGGTTTATATCCAGATGTTGGCGGAAGTTACTTCTTAAATAAAATGCCTGGAAACAGTGGTTTATTTCTTGGATTAACAGGTGCTTCTATTAATGCGAGCGATGCTAAATATACTCACCTCGGTGATCATTTTATCTCTAACGATAAAAAGCAATTAGTATTAGACGAACTATTAACAATTAATTGGGGCGATACTATCGCGCTTAACCATGAAAAGTTAAGCACTCTAATGGTTGATTTTGAACAGCGCTCAATTGCTGGTGCACCGATTTCTAATGTACAACATCATCAGGAGTTAATATCTCAATTAACTAGTGCTGATAATATAACAACAATTGTTGCTGATATCTTAGCGTTTGAAAGTGAAGATAAGTGGATAAACCGCGCACAAAAATCACTTGCTCACGGCAGTGCACTTAGTGCTACGTTAACTTATCGTCAATTACAAGAAAGTGAAAATTTATCACTAGCTGATTGCTTTAAATTAGAACTTGGCATTTCAACAAAATGTGGCGAATTTGGAGAATTTAAAGAAGGCGTTAGAGCTCTTTTAATTGAAAAAGATAATAAACCACAATGGAAGTACAGTAGCATTAATGATGTTGAGCCTGAGGTTGTCGACTGGTTTTTTACAACGCCATGGCCAGCTGCTGAACATCCATTAGCCAATTTATAATTAGACAATAATTACAGTAAACAAGAATTCATATTTAGGAGTTAACTATGGCGAACATCGCATTTATCGGTTTAGGTAATATGGGCGGACCAATGGCCTCAAATTTACTTAAGTCGGGTCATCAAGTTGCAGTTTTTGATTTATTTCCAGAAGCCGTAGCTAAATTAGTTAGTGAAGGTGCTTCAACGGCTGATAAAGTTTCAGAGTGTGTTAAAGAAGCAGACTTTATCGTATCAATGCTACCTGCAGGCAAGCATGTTGAAGGATTATATATAGGTGATGATGGCTTAATTAATTACATTAAGCCTGGAGCGTTAATTATTGATTCATCAACTATTGATAAAGGTACAGTACTAAAAGTTTCCTCAGCTTTAGCATCTAAGGGCATTAACTTTATTGATGCACCTGTTTCAGGTGGTGTAGGCGGTGCTCAAGCAGGTACATTAAGCTTTATGGTTGGCGGTAGTGATGACGATTTCGCTACTGCAAAACCTATTTTAGAAAATATGGGTAAAAATATTTTCCATGCAGGTTCGCACGGTGCTGGGCAAGTGGCAAAAGTATGCAATAACATGTTATTAGCGGTCTTAATGTCCGGAACTTCAGAAGCTCTACAACTCGGCATGGACAATGGTCTTGACGCTAAGGTACTCTCGGATATCATGTTACAAAGCTCTGGTCGTAATTGGACTTTGGAAGTATATAACCCATGTCCAGATGTTATGGAAAATGTGCCTTCATCAAATGACTATAATGGCGGTTTCATGACTGATTTAATGGCAAAAGATTTAGGGTTAGCCATGGATACTGCTGTTCAAAGCCAATCATCAACGCCAATGGGAGCATTGGCTAGAAATCTATTTGCATTGCATGCAGGTAATGGAAATGGCAGTAAAGATTTTTCCAGTATTATTAAAATGTTTGAAAAGGCTTAAGTAAAAGCTTGAGATTAAGGTAGAAAAATGAATTTACAAGATAAAGTGATTGTTATCACTGGTGGCGGCCAAGGTTTAGGTCGTACAATGGCCGTAGAGTTTGCCAAAAAAGGTGCTAAGTTAGCGCTTATCGATTTAGGTGAAGAAATGTTGGCCGAAACAGTTAGTCTAGTAGAGCAGGCTGGTAGTTCAGCAAAATACTACTTGGCTAACGTGACCAATGAAGAACAAATCGAACAAACCTTTGAACAAATTGCCGGCGACTTCAATGGCATTGATGGTTTAGTGAACAATGCCGGAATTTTACGCGACGGTATGTTTGTTAAAGCTAAAGATGGCGAAATTACGAAAAAAATGTCACTTGCACAATTTCAATCAGTTATTGATGTGAACTTAACCGGTGTGTTTTTATGTGGTCGTGAAGCAGCTGTGCAAATGATCAAACATGGCCGTAAGGGTGTTATTGTTAATATGTCATCAATTGCCCGTGGTGGTAACATGGGACAAACTAACTATGCTGCTGCCAAAGCCGGTGTAGTTGCTATGACTGTTACTTGGGCACGTGAACTTGGTCGTCAAGGTATCCGTGTTGGTGCTATTGCACCAGGTGTTATTAAAACGGCTATGACAGACGCAATGAAACCAGAAATGCGTGAACGTTTAGAGAAAATGAAACCTGTAGGCCGTTTAGGTACTGCAGAGGAAATTGCTCATACTGCACAATACATTTTTGAAAATGACTTCTTTACTGGTCGTGTTGTTGAATGTGACGGTGGCCTAAGCATGTAAATTGCTTGAAAGTTTTAACAAAAAAACGAGCTATGCTCGTTTTTTTTTGCACATTTTCAACATGAACGTTATATATTAGGCAAGCACTAGGTATCATAATTAAGTAAATAAAGAGTATTAAATGAATAGAGCATTATTCCTTGATAGAGACGGCATTATTAATGTTGACCATGGTTACGTTTATAAACCTGATGAGTTTGAATTTGTCGATGGAATATTCGATGTTTGTCGGCATGCACAAGAGCTTGGTTTACAGTTAATCGTGATCACAAATCAATCAGGTATTGGCCGGGGAAAATATTCAGAACAGCAGTTTTTGTCCCTAAGTAGTTGGATGAAAAAAGAATTTTTGAAAGAAGGGATCATTATTACAGATGTGTTCTTTTGCCCCCATCACCCAACAAAAGGACTTGATGCCTATAAAGTAGCATGTAAATGTCGTAAACCTGAGCCAGGAATGATCTTTAAAGCTGCAGAAAAACATAATATAGATCTGAAACAGAGTATCTTCATTGGCGATAAAGTGTCAGATATTAAGGCTGCTGAAAATGCAGGCGTGCATAATCGCATCTTAGTAAGTGGTAAATACTCGGATGATGGCTATATTACTGCCCATCGAATTGATAATGTCTGTTCAGCAATTAACCATATCGACTAAATTTGTATATAAAATATACAAACAAACACCTTTATTAAATTAATTTAATAAAGGTGTTGACCTTATCGAAAAAATCACTAAAATGCGCATCTCTTCTTCGGGGCAACCCAAGAAGGTGTTTTAATAAGTTAAGTAATCCAATAGGTGAACTTAATTGACAATGAAACCTTTTAAAATAGCTTTTAGAAATATTAGCAAAAACTTAAAAAAATCGTTGACATTAAAACTAGGGTGCTTATAATGCGCATCCTGCTTCGGGCAAACGGTTTAACCGGTTTGAAGCAAAAGAGACTAACGAATGCGATTAGCTCTTCGTTCGAATAGAACGGTTCTTTAACAATTAGTTATCATGCAATTTGTGTGGGCACTCACATTAAGATTGATTTACAACATAGATACTTCGGTATCAAAAATCACTTAATGATGATGAACACACAAACAAATTAATTATCTTTATTTAGCGATGAAGTTAATTAGTACGTTTTAGTTTAACCAGCTTCTGGTTAGACGAAACATTCAGAATTCATTGAGTAGCATCGCTTGTCGATGCATATGTAACAACTTTTTAATTGAAGAGTTTGATCATGGCTCAGATTGAACGCTGGCGGCAGGCTTAACACATGCAAGTCGAGCGGAAACGAAGGGTAGCTTGCTACTCTGGCGTCGAGCGGCGGACGGGTGAGTAATGCTTGGGAATATGCCTTTAGGTGGGGGACAACAGTTGGAAACGACTGCTAATACCGCATAATGTCTACGGACCAAAGGGGGGGATCTTCGGACCTCTCGCCTATAGATTAGCCCAAGTGAGATTAGCTAGTTGGTAAGGTAAAGGCTTACCAAGGCGACGATCTCTAGCTGGTTTGAGAGGATGATCAGCCACACTGGGACTGAGACACGGCCCAGACTCCTACGGGAGGCAGCAGTGGGGAATATTGCACAATGGGGGAAACCCTGATGCAGCCATGCCGCGTGTGTGAAGAAGGCCTTCGGGTTGTAAAGCACTTTCAGTTGTGAGGAAAGGTTAGTAGTTAATAACTGCTAGCTGTGACGTTAGCAACAGAAGAAGCACCGGCTAACTCCGTGCCAGCAGCCGCGGTAATACGGAGGGTGCGAGCGTTAATCGGAATTACTGGGCGTAAAGCGTGCGTAGGCGGTTTGTTAAGCAAGATGTGAAAGCCCAGGGCTCAACCTTGGAACTGCATTTTGAACTGGCAAGCTAGAGTATTGTAGAGGGTGGTGGAATTTCCAGTGTAGCGGTGAAATGCGTAGAGATTGGAAGGAACATCAGTGGCGAAGGCGGCCACCTGGACAAATACTGACGCTGAGGCACGAAAGCGTGGGGAGCAAACAGGATTAGATACCCTGGTAGTCCACGCCGTAAACGATGTCAACTAGCTGTCTGTAGACTTGATCTGTGGGTAGCGCAGCTAACGCGATAAGTTGACCGCCTGGGGAGTACGGCCGCAAGGTTAAAACTCAAATGAATTGACGGGGGCCCGCACAAGCGGTGGAGCATGTGGTTTAATTCGATGCAACGCGAAGAACCTTACCATCCCTTGACATCCAGAGAATTTTCTAGAGATAGATTAGTGCCTTCGGGAACTCTGAGACAGGTGCTGCATGGCTGTCGTCAGCTCGTGTTGTGAAATGTTGGGTTAAGTCCCGCAACGAGCGCAACCCCTATCCTTATTTGCCAGCGAGTAGTGTCGGGAACTCTAAGGAGACTGCCGGTGATAAACCGGAGGAAGGTGGGGACGACGTCAAGTCATCATGGCCCTTACGGGATGGGCTACACACGTGCTACAATGGCAGGTACAGAGGGCAGCAAGACCGCGAGGTGGAGCGAATCCCAGAAAGCCTGTCGTAGTCCGGATCGGAGTCTGCAACTCGACTCCGTGAAGTCGGAATCGCTAGTAATCGTGGATCAGAATGCCACGGTGAATACGTTCCCGGGCCTTGTACACACCGCCCGTCACACCATGGGAGTAGGTTGCAAAAGAAGTAGCTAGTTTAACCTTCGGGGGGACGGTTACCACTTTGTGATTTATGACTGGGGTGAAGTCGTAACAAGGTAACCCTAGGGGAACCTGGGGTTGGATCACCTCCTTACCTTAAGTAGACAACTTAATGAGAGCTTAGGCTCTGCGAGTGTTCACACAAATTGTATGATAACGAAAGATGAAGAAGTATAGGTCGTGACTACTTAAGTTGCAGACCCATCATGATAGGTCTGTAGCTCAGCTGGTTAGAGCGCACCCCTGATAAGGGTGAGGTCGGCAGTTCAAGTCTGCCCAGACCTACCAAATTAACGTTTTTACTGCGTTATATTATGACTCGTTTAAGAAACACTAAACGTCGTCATAACATGCCTTGTAAAAAGCGCTAATTACCATTGGTAAAACAATGGGGCTATAGCTCAGCTGGGAGAGCGCCTGCCTTGCACGCAGGAGGTCAGCAGTTCGATCCTGCTTAGCTCCACCATTTACTTACTCTTCTTCACAAGAAAGACCAAATTTAAATTATCTTTTAAGATGTTTTAAATTTGGTTTTTTACCAACATAGATACCGAATGTGCGTATCAATGTACTCTTTAACAATTTGGAAAGCTGATATTAAACCCGGTAATTCATGTTTATGACCTCCAATCATAAACGTTCAATGAATTACCACGATAAACAACTTGTTGTTTATCAACCGAGCTGTTTTATACAACAGCTCAACATTATTAATGGCAACTCTTATCGTGTTGTCATTAGTTCTTACTCAAGGCTCACAGTTTACTGTGGGTTTGACATGAAGATGTCAACATTCTTATGAATGCGTGAAAATGTCAGACCTATAACTTAGTTCGGATTAGTCTCCGAACATTCTTGAAGTTGCAAGACTTTTTGGGGTTGTATGGTTAAGTGACTAAGCGTATGTGGTGGATGCCTTGGCAGTTAGAGGCGATGAAGGACGTGTTAATCTGCGAAAAGCTGTGTTAAGCCGATAAAAGGCGTTATAGGCACAGATGTCCGAATGGGGGAACCCACCCAACGTAAGTTGGGTATCTTTTAGTGAATACATAGCTAATTGAGGCGAACCGGGAGAACTGAAACATCTAAGTACCCCGAGGAAAAGAAATCAACCGAGATTTCGTTAGTAGCGGCGAGCGAACGCGAATCAGCCCTTAAGCTATTTGGGCGTTAGTGGAATGTTCTGGAAAGGACAGCGATACAGGGTGATAGCCCCGTACACAAAAACAACCTAATAGTGAAATCGAGTAGGTCGGGACACGAGAAATCTTGACTGAATATGGGGGGACCATCCTCCAAGGCTAAATACTCCTAACTGACCGATAGTGAACCAGTACCGTGAGGGAAAGGCGAAAAGAACCCCTGTGAGGGGAGTGAAATAGAACCTGAAACCGCATACGTACAAGCAGTGGAAGCCGGATTTAGTCCGGTGCCTGCGTACCTTTTGTATAATGGGTCAGCGACTTATGTTCTGTAGCAAGGTTAACCGATTAGGGGAGCCGTAGCGAAAGCGAGTGTTAACTGCGCGTTTAGTTGCAGGGCATAGACCCGAAACCCGGCGATCTACCCATGGGCAGGTTGAAGGTTGAGTAACATCAACTGGAGGACCGAACACACGTATGTTGAAAAATGCGGTGATGACTTGTGGGTCGGAGTGAAAGGCTAATCAAGCCGGGAGATAGCTGGTTCTCCCCGAAATCTATTTAGGTAGAGCCTCGCACGAACACCATTGGGGGTAGAGCACTGTTAAGGCTAGGGGGTCATCCCGACTTACCAACCCTTTGCAAACTCCGAATACCAATGAGTGATATGCGGGAGACACACTACGGGTGCTAACGTCCGTTGTGGAAAGGGAAACAACCCAGACCGCCAGCTAAGGTCCCAAAGTCATAGTTAAGTGGGAAACGATGTGGAAAGGCATAGACAGCTAGGAGGTTGGCTTAGAAGCAGCCATCCTTTAAAGAAAGCGTAATAGCTCACTAGTCGAGTCGGTCTGCGCGGAAGATGTAACGGGGCTAAACTATGCACCGAAGCTGCGGATTCATCTTAGGATGAGTGGTAGGGGAGCGTTCTGTAAGCCGTTGAAGGTGAATCGTAAGGTTTGCTGGAGGTATCAGAAGTGCGAATGCTGACATGAGTAACGATAAGGGGAGTGAAAAACTCCCCCGCCGAAAGACCAAGGTTTCCTGTCCCATGTTAATCAGGGCAGGGTAAGTCGGCCCCTAAGGCGAGGCGGAAACGCGTAGTCGATGGGAAACAGATTAATATTTCTGTACTTCTATATATTGCGAAGGAGGGACGGAGAAGGCTAAGCAAGCATGGCGCTGGTTGTCCATGTGAAAGTATGTAGGCTGAAGAATTAGGTAAATCCGGTTCTTCTTAAGGCTGAGATACGAGACGAGACTCTACGGAGTTGAAGTTGTTGATGCCATACTTCCAGGAAAAGCTTCTAAGCTTCAGATATATAGGAACCGTACCCCAAACCGACACAGGTGGTTAGGTAGAGAATACTAAGGCGCTTGAGAGAACTCGGGTGAAGGAACTAGGCAAAATAGTACCGTAACTTCGGGAGAAGGTACGCTCTCTAGTGTGAATCCCTTGCGGAGTAAGCACAGGAGAGTCGAAGTAACCAGGTGGCTGGAACTGTTTATTAAAAACACAGCACTGTGCAAAATCGAAAGATGACGTATACGGTGTGACGCCTGCCCGGTGCCGGAAGGTTAATTGATTGGGTTAGCTCTGCGAAGCTCATGATCGAAGCCCCGGTAAACGGCGGCCGTAACTATAACGGTCCTAAGGTAGCGAAATTCCTTGTCGGGTAAGTTCCGACCTGCACGAATGGCGTAATCATGGCCACACTGTCTCCACCCGAGACTCAGTGAAATTGAATTTGCGGTTAAGATGCCGTATACCCGCGGCTAGACGGAAAGACCCCGTGAACCTTTACTATAGCTTGACAGTGAACATTGCTCCTACATGTGTAGGATAGGTGGGAGGCTTTGAAACCGCGTCGCTAGATGTGGTGGAGCCAATCTTGAAATACCACCCTTGTATGCGTGATGTTCTAACCTAGGGCCCTTATCGGGCTTGGGGACACTGTCTGGTGGGTAGTTTGACTGGGGCGGTCTCCTCCCAAAGAGTAACGGAGGAGCACGAAGGTTGGCTAAGTATGGTCGGACATCATACGGTTAGTGCAATGGCATAAGCCAGCTTAACTGCGAGACAGACACGTCGAGCAGGTACGAAAGTAGGTCATAGTGATCCGGTGGTTCTGTATGGAAGGGCCATCGCTCAACGGATAAAAGGTACTCCGGGGATAACAGGCTGATACCGCCCAAGAGTTCATATCGACGGCGGTGTTTGGCACCTCGATGTCGGCTCATCACATCCTGGGGCTGAAGTCGGTCCCAAGGGTATGGCTGTTCGCCATTTAAAGTGGTACGCGAGCTGGGTTTAGAACGTCGTGAGACAGTTCGGTCCCTATCTGCCGTGGGCGTTTGAGAATTGAAGAGGGCTGCTCCTAGTACGAGAGGACCGGAGTGGACGAACCTCTGGTGTTCGGGTTGTCACGCCAGTGGCATTGCCCGGTAGCTACGTTCGGAACTGATAACCGCTGAAAGCATCTAAGCGGGAAGCAGGCTTTGAGATGAGTTCTCACTGGGACTTTAAGTCCCCTAAAGGGTCGTTGGAGACTACAACGTTGATAGGTCAGGTGTGTAAGTGCTGTGAGGCATTGAGCTAACTGATACTAATTGCCCGTGAGGCTTAACCATACAACACCCAAGCAGTTTTGCTTGAGTTGTATGGTCTGATGAAAATCACGCATTAAAGAATACGACTTGAGTAAGTCACGGTTTAATACGCGTCCTGAACTTGTTTCAGGATCTATACAGCTTTCAAAATTGTACAATGTTTTTGTCTGGCGACAATAGCACTGTGGAACCACCTGATCCCATGCCGAACTCAGAAGTGAAACGCAGTTGCGCCGATGGTAGTGTGGGAGTTCCCATGTGAGAGTAGGTCATCGCCAGGCTCCTAATTAAAAGAAAGGCTATCCTAACGGATAGCCTTTTTTGCTTTGTATTATTTGAAAAATGAACCACCTGATCCCATGCGCTAATACCAAAACTGGCAGAAGATGAAACGCAGTTGCGCCGATGATAGTGTGGGAGTTCCCATGTGAGAGTAGGTCATCGCCAGGCTCCTAATTAAAAGAAAGGCTATCCTAACGGATAGCCTTTTTTGCTTTCTGCAGATCAAAAAAATACTCCGTCATTCCATCGTGCTTTTGGATGGAACCTCCTACCGCGTATCGTGCCTTGAATGATCATGCTTTTATAGCCACAACACGCTGATGGAGGTCCCGGACATCGCTGCGCGATTCCGGGATGACGTGGTGTAAGTTAATTAGCATCGCGGTTACGCAACCAGAATAAGAAAAAGTACTCCGTCACCGACATAATGCGTTCATCCCTGAACCTGTCGGCATTCGTACTTCCTGTACATCATTCCGCAGTGCTTTTGTGTGGAACCTCCTGCCGTGTATCGTGTCTTGAACGTTTATGCTTTTATAGCCACAACACGCTGATGGAGGTCCCTGAACTCGCTAAAGCTCCCCAGGGGTGACGTGGTGTAAGTTAATTAGCATCGCTAGGAGGTAGTGCGATGCACTAGTGCAAGGATGCACGTAGGTAGAATAACGCAGGAGCAGTTATCGAAGATGCTATAGTCGAAGTCACAAAATATTGTTCCTGCAGTTTTGCTATATAGGCTATCCATGGCCAAAACAGCTAGGCTCCAAATGTTAAAAGGCCCATCGTTTACGCGAAGGGCCTTCTAGTTTTACGTATCTGTTGTTCTAAAACATCGCTAAAATGTTGCATACCGCTAAAATAAGCAAAACGATAAAGGTAGCCACAGTACCAGAAAAACGTTGCCATGATGTTCCTGTGCTCTTACCAAGGCCAATAGCATGTAGAAAGCGAGCTGTTACTAATAGCCCTCCTAACAGGTGAAGCATTTGTGCCGATCCGCCATTTAATTCAAAAGCAGCAAATAGTATTAATGCAATAGGAACATATTCAGAAAAATTTCCGTGGATTCTAATTGCTTTTGCAAGTTCTGAATTCTCCCCATCGCCAATTCCAACAGAGTGCTTTTTTCGTAAGCCAATAACCTTAAAAGTTAAAGCGATGTATAAAATAGCTAAAATACCGCCGTAAAATCCGGTAAGCAAAAGTGATGAGTGCATATTATTTTTATCCTGTAGTAAATTTCTGAACCATAGTAGTGTAATTATGTAGTGCAAACAATTATTGCCACTAAATAAAACACAAATATTTTTGCCTTTAAAATCAACGACTATAATTAAGTGATAAGCTACACATGTAATGGACTATCTTGGTTAACTATAGGAAAACTATTGAAATTTATTATTCCAATATTTTTGGGGGCATTGATCTCCTTTGCATTGTTTGCGGTTATGGCATCTCTTGTTGCCACGGAAGAAGTATATATAGAAGAAGTTGATGAATCACCAATCATTAAAATAATCAGTTTACCTAGAGATACTCAGGTTGCTCAAAGGAAACGCAACTTAGAGCCACCGCCTGAGCCAAAACATAAACCGGTAGGTCAGATAAAAATGACTGAACTTGAATCTAATACTGTCATTACTCCCAGTGATATTGACTTGCCTAATATAGAGATTGATAGCAATTTAGCTGATCAAGAGTTTACTGTTGGTGTTATCAAAGATTCTGATGCAATGCCTATCTATCGCTCGTTACCAAGGTACCCACTTGCTGCAGCGAGAGAGAAAATTAAAGGCTGGGTAAAGCTTAGCTTTAGTATTAACCGCTTTGGCAAGGTTGAGAATATTGCGGTTATCGACTCCGAGCCAAAAGTGATTTTTGACCAAGCTGCGATTGATGCTTTACAACACTGGAAATACAAGGCGAAGCTTGAAAATGGTAAAACAGTTCGCCAGGAGTATCTTTCAGTTAGAATCGATTTCGGCAATAAATAACGTTACTAAATAAGTGCCTAATAAGATTTTTTAAGCATTGCAATATGAGGGATATCATCTTCTAAATACATATCTGATACTCGCTTAAAATCATGTTGTATATAATACTTTTCAAGATGTTCTTGTGCCGATATTTTAATATCCTCTCCAGGAAAATGCTGATTGCACAGATCTAGTGCTTGCTTCATCAGTGGGTGACCAATACCTTTACCGCGATAATCAGCTCTTGTTGCTACACGGCCAATACTTGGATAGTCTGGGTAAGAGACTCCCTTTGGCAATATACGTAAATATGCAACTAAATGCTCACCATCGTAACCGAGCAAGTGCAGTACGCCATCAACTCGGTCACAGTCATCTAATTCTGGGTAATAACACGTTTGCTCTACCACAAAAACATCTACTCTTAACTTTAATGCATCGTAAAGCTCTGTGGTGTTTAGCTCAGCAAACGTTTTCGCTTTCCAGTTGATGTTGATACTCATATATTTAGTCTCTAATTATTTATGTCTAGATTGTAATACAGACATTACTTTAGATAAATCTACATTTTGATCGGCTAAAAGCACAAGGGTGTGGTAAAACAAGTCAGCACATTCTCCGATGAACTCTTCTTTTTGGTTTGTAGCTGCAGCAAGTGCAACTTCCACGCCTTCTTCACCCACCTTTTGTGCAACTCGAGCGGTACCGCGTGAAAGTAAGTGGGCAGTATAACTGTCTTCTGGCTTATCATTTTTACGAGTATCGATAATATGCTCTAAATAGCCTAGAAAGTTTTTCTGATTAAAGCCTTCTTCACTGAAGCAAGAGTCAGTTCCTAAATGACAAGTCGGTCCGTGTGGACGGCAACTGATCAGCAAACTATCTTGATCACAATCGGTTAAAACATTTTGAACGAGTAAGTAATTCTTTGAGCTCTCGCCCTTTTGCCATAATCGTTGTTTAGAACGAGAAAAGAACGTGGCTTTACCACTACTTAGTGTTGCGCTTAGTGCTTCTTGACTCATATAGCCTTGCATAAGTACTGCGCCAGTATCGGCGTGTTGGATAATCGCAGGGATCAAATTGTCCATTTTTTCCCAAGCAAGGTCGTTAATATTTTCAGCAGATACAATCATTTTCTTCTCTTCTTGAATTTTGTTAATCCATCTTTAGACAGATAATTTATCATTTATACACGTACAGAAATTTTTTCTGCTTTTAAATAGTGTTTTAAATCTTGAATATCGATAATGCCTTTATGAAAGACACTGGCAGCTAATGCACCATCAACATCGGCTTGTTCAAATACGTCTTTAAAATGTTGCATTGTCCCTGCACCGCCAGAGGCTATTAAAGGGATATTACATACATCTCTGATCATTGATAATTGCTCAATATCATAACCTTGTCGAACGCCGTCTTGATTCATTACATTTAATACAATTTCACCTGCACCACGTTTTTGTACTTCATTGACCCAATCTTTTGTTTGCCACACCGTTTTAGCCGATTTACTTTCATCGCCGGTAAATTGGTAAACTTGATACTGATTACTTTCTTCGTCAAAGTACGAATCAATGCCAACAACAACACATTGTTGACCAAATTGGCGGGTTAATCGTGAAATTAAATCAGGATCGGACAATGCTGGAGAATTGATCGATATTTTATCTGCACCCATCAATAGCATCTTTTGTGCCTCGGCTTCTGTTTTAATGCCGCCGGCAACGCAAAAGGGGATATCGATGACTTGGGCAATCCGTTCAACCCAACTCTTATCTACCACACGCCCATCAGAGCTCGCGGTAATATCGTAAAATACTAATTCATCAGCACCTTCTTCAGCATAGCGTTTCGCCAGAGGAACAATATCACCAATAACTTCATGGTCTCTAAACTTTACGCCTTTAACAACGACACCATCTCGAACATCCAGACAGGGTATTATGCGTTTTGCCAGCATGAAATTGCCTCCGCTAAAGTAAATTTACCTTCTAATAACGCGCGGCCTAAAATAATACCATCGGCACCTGAGAACGCGACATTGTTGATATCATCAAGGCTGCCAATTCCCCCGGATGCTTGCCAGAAAATATTGCTATATTGTTGCTTTAATTGCTGATATAGCTCTACGTTAGACCCTGTTAACGTACCGTCTTTTGATATATCGGTACAAAGCACTTGGCTCACATTTTCTTCACCGTAAAAATCCAGTAATTGTTCTAAGGTAGTATTGCTTTGCTCTATCCATCCATGAGTTGGCAATAATTTATCACCTTGCTCATTTATTTGTACATCTAACGCTAATACTATTTTGTCTTTACCATAAATAGTAAACCAGCTTTTCACCAGTTCTGGCTGCTTGATAGCTAATGAGCCAATAACAACCTTGCTTGCCCCCAATGCTAATAAGTCATCAACATCCTGTTGGCAACGAACACCACCGCCAACTTGTACCGGCATTTTTGCGACACTGATAATTTCTTTTAGTCGTTTGGTTTGGCGCTTGCTGCTATCTTTCGCACCGTCTAAATCAACCAAGTGCAAAATTTTAGCGCCTTGTTGATAATAGCTTTCTACCAATTGCTCAGGTGTTTGTTCATAGCTTGTTTTTTGCTGGTAATCGCCTTGGTATAAACGTACAGTTTGCCCATCAATTAAATCAATAGCTGGAATGATCATCAGCATAACTCCATAAAATTTTTCAATAGTTTTGCGCCTGATTTACCTGAACGTTCAGGGTGAAATTGTACGCCGTAATAGTTATCTTGTTGTAAACTTGCACTAAAGTTTTGACCGTAGTCACACAATGCCAAGGCATGAACTGACTCCGGCGCGCAGTAGGTATGAACAAAGTAAAAGTAGTCTTGCTCGCTGATGTCATTAAATAAAGGTGAAGCTTTAATGTTTTTTAAGGTATTCCAGCCCATATGCGGCAATCTGACCTGTTCATCTGCATTGATTTTAGCTATTTGAGTGTCAATTAGGCCTAAACACGGCGTATCAATATTATTCTCTATAGAGTGTTTAGTCATTAATTGCATACCCAAACAGATACCTAATACAGGCTGTTTAAGCTCGGTGATAACATCAAACAAATTACGCTCATTAATACCTGCCATGGCATACTCAGCGGAGCCAACCCCTGGTAAAAATACCTTTTTAGCGCCCTTGATATCTGCACAATCTTTGGATACTAAAATTTGGTAACCCAAGCGTTGTAATGCAAATTTTAACGAGCTGATATTGGCACAACCTGTATCAATGATCACAGCATCAGCATTTTCGCCAGTCACTTCGTTAGAAGTTAAGTCATTCATTACAATACACCTTTAGAGCTAGGCATAGCATCTCCACTAACCGTGATGGCTTGACCTAATGCACGGCCAAACACTTTAAACAAGCTTTCAACCTGGTGGTGACAATTACCTTTTGTTGTTGAAAGGTGAAGAGTAATCGCCATAGCATCAGTTAAACTCTTGAAAAAATGACTGACCATTTGTGTAGACATACCGCCAACACGGTTATCGGTAAATTCGCTATCAAAAACTAAATGCGCTCGACCAGATAAATCGATACTACACTCAGCTTTGCACTCATCCATTGGTAATACAAAACCGAAACGGGTAATACCACGTTTATTGCCAAGCGCTTGTTTCAACGCATCGCCAAGTGCTAGAGCTGTATCTTCAACACTGTGGTGATCATCGATATGCAAATCACCTTCAACAGTGCAAGTTAATGAGAACCCGCCGTGAGTAGCAATTTGATCAAGCATATGATCAAAAAATCCTATGCCGGTGGCAATATTGTTTGAGCCAGATTTGTCTAAGTTAACTTGTACATTGATATCTGTTTCTTTCGTTGTGCGGGTAACGCTGGCTATGCGAGGGCTGTTTAATAATTGCTCGCTGATATCATTCCAGTTTAAACTTTCACGATTGTATTGAATTCCGGGGAGGCCCATATTCTTTGCCAGAGAAATATCAGTTTCTCGATCACCAATCACAAATGAATTAGCAAAATTAATCTTGCCTTGTTGCAAGTAATCACTCACTAAACCAAGCTTTGGTTTACGACAATTGCAGTTGTCTTCATCAAAATGTGGGCAAATAAGCTGATCTTGAAAGTTAACCCCTTGTGAGGCAAACACTTCCAGCATTTTGTCGTGCGGTAAATCAAAATCAGCTTGTGGGTAGCTATCAGTCCCTAAACCATCTTGATTAGATACGATCACTAAGGTGTAGCCACTTTGTTGAAGCTTTAAAAGTACAGGTATTACGTTTGGTTCAAACACCAACTTTTCTAATGAGTCTACTTGCTTATCACTGACAGGCTCTTCAATTAATGTGCCATCACGATCAATAAATAAGATATCTGATTTAGGCGCTATGTTTTGCATTTTAAGACTTCCTGTTGTTGATTATAACTGTTAATCGCTGATTTAAACTGTTCAAGCTCATTTGCATTGCCAATGCTTACTCGTAAACAATTCTCTAAACTTAATTGGCTTGATTGATTACGAATAAGTACACCTTGCTCTATCAGTGAATTAAATAGGGCATTGGCATCATTCGCTTGAAATAGAATGTAGTTGGTTTTTGAGGTAAATAATTTTACTAACCAAGATTGCTGTTTTAAAAATTCGCTAATCTCTGCAGTTAGCTTATTGGTTTGTAAAACCCTCTGCTGCATCTCATTTAAATTTTCTGTTAACGCTTGGCTTGCAATTACACTTACCGGATTCGAAATAGGGTAAGGAGCAATAATTTTGCTCATCATAGTAATTACTTCTTCACTCGCTAAAGTAAATCCACAGCGTAAACCTGCTAATGCAAACGCTTTTGATAACGTTCTTAAAATCACTAAATTAGGGTACTCGTTCAGTAATTTTGCAAAAGATAGTTCAGGGCAAAATTCAATATATGCTTCATCAACGACGACCAAAGCCGAGTTTTTAAATAACTCTAGTGTGGCAATGATATCTTTTTTATTTATCACATCACCTGTTGGGTTATTTGGTGAGCAGATAAATACAATTTTTGCGTTATCTTTGTTATCACTTAATTCAGCTAAGTCGAGCTGTAAGTCATCAGTTAACGGAACTAAGGTTACGTTTATCGCATGAGATTTCGCACTTATCGCGTACATGCCATAGGTTGGCGGACAAATAATAATGTTATCCTGCGCTGATTGACAAAAGGTTCTAATCAATACTTCTATGCCTTCGTCAGCACCGCGAGTAGCTAATATTTGTTTATTATCTACCCCTGCATATTCTGCATAAGCATTAATAAGCTGTTGTGGTTGAAAGTCTGGGTAGCGATTAAGGTTATTTAAACTAACATCAAGTTGGTTATTCCCGCCGGCTTCATTGGCATTTAGCCAAAAACTACCACCAGATTGTTCGCGACGAGCTGATTGATAAGGCACCATGTTCAGCACATCTTCGCGGACTAAATTGTTGATTAAATTAAACGATTTATCCGTCATAATTATTTCTCCAAACGTATGGTTACTGCACGTTGATGTGCATCTAACCCTTCCGCATCGGTTAGTTCAATAATTGTTTCGGCTAAAGACTGTAAGCCTTTTTTGCTTAGTTCCTGCACTGTATAGCGTCGAGAAAAGTCAGCTAGTGATAACGACGATATTACTTTTGAGTACCCATACGTGGGTAATACGTGATTTGTGCCACTGGCATAATCACCGGCAGACTCTGGAGAGTAATCGCCAACAAAAATAGAACCGGCAGAGCGTATTTTTGTCATTAACTGCTGTGGATTTTCAGTTTGAATACTTAAATGCTCAGGACCATATAGGTTAGATACTTGTACCGCTTCATTGATGTCATCACAAACAATTAATCGACTTTCGCTTAACGCTTGCTTAGCGATATCTTTACGACTTAATAATTCTACTTGCAGGTCAAGCTCTGTTTGTACATTGCTCGCCACATTAGCTGAATTGGTCACTAATATTACCTGAGAATCTGGACCATGCTCTGCTTGTGATAATAAATCTGCAGCTACAAATGCCGGAGTTGCGCTTTCATCGGCAATCACTAATAGCTCAGATGGTCCTGCTGGCATATCAATAGCAAAACCAGGAACCAATTGTGAAAGTTGTTTCTTAGCCTCTGTGACAAAACGATTACCAGGGCCAAATACTTTATTCACCGGTTTAATTGTTTCAGTGCCAAGCGCGAGGGCTGCAATTGCCTGTGCTCCACCTATGGTATAAATCTCTTTAATTTGACAAAGCTTTGCTGCATAGATAATTTCATCAGCAATGTCACCTTGCTTGTTTGGTGGACAAACCAAAACAACTCGATTACAGCCAGCTAATTTAGCCGGCACACCTAGCATTAAAACGGTTGATGGAAGCGGAGCAGAACCAGCCGGAATATATAAGCCAACACTGTCAATCGCTTCTGTTTTAAGAGTGCACTTAACGCCAGGCATAGTTTCGACAACAATGTCGGTAGTTTTTTGGGCGATATGAAAGCGTTCAATTTGACCGTAGGCTGTTTGAATGGCCAATTTTCGTTTGTCTGATAAACGTTGCGTCGCTTTAACTACGGCTTTATCAGTCAATAGCAAAGAACTCAGATTAACCTTGTCAAACTCCGCCGTTAAGTCAAACAAGGCGTTATCACCTTGCTTGTCTACTCTTTTAATTATGTTTGCAACGGTTTTACTTAAACCTTTATTATCACTAATCGCAGGTCTTGAAAGAGCTTTCGTTTGTTCACTAGTATTTAATGTTGACCAATTTAACATGTGTTATCCCATCATTTTTTCAATTGGCATAACCAAGATAGAATTACAGCCTAATTCTTTTAGCTCTTCCATGGTTTCCCAGAAGAATGTTTCGGTGCTCACCATGTGAATAGCAACTCTGTCATCACGCTCCGCAAGAGGTAAAACCGTAGGTGTTTCACTACCAGGCATAAGCGCTACTACTTCGTTCAACTTGTCTTTAGGAGCGTGCATCATGATGTATTTACTTTCTTTGGCCTTTAATACCCCTTCAATGCGAGGAATTAAGGTATTTAGTGTCTTTTGCTTTTCAGTTGATAGAGGCTGACTACCTTGAATTAACGCCGCTTTCGATTGATAGATAACTTCAACTTCTTTTAAGCCATTTGCTTCTAATGTAGTGCCTGTTGAAACTAAATCGCATATACCATCAGCTAAGCCAACTCGAGGAGCAACTTCTACCGAGCCGTTTAACTTACAGAATTCAAATTTAATATTATTGTCATTGGCAAAGCGCGTTAGCAGTCTTGGGTAAGTCGTTGCTAAACGCAATCCATCTAAGCTTTGAATACCTTGATATTCAGTTTCTTCAGGTAATGCAATTGACAACCGACAGCCACCAAACTTAAGTGACATAATCTTATTGTAGTCACTATTTTCATTGGTTAACTCACGCTCTAACGCGTGTTCTTCTAAAGTGTTGTCACCAACAATACCAAGATCACACACACCATCCATCACTAAACCAGGAATATCTGAGCTGCGCACTAGCATCAAATCAATTGGCATATTTGCTACATGCGCTAACAAACGACGATCGGCTAAATTAATTTTCATACCACAACGCTTGAATAAGCTTTGTGATTCATCACTTAAACGGCCAGATTTTTGTATGGCAATTCTAAGTCTCTGCTTGTCGGTAGTAGTCATTTGTTGCTCCAAAATAAATATTTATAAATTTGTAATTTTAATCAGTTTAAACGGAATTCAGAGGCATGAGTCGAATTTGATGCCATCCTTGGCAAGTCGACATTCCATCATCCATGAAGTAAAAAACCCCGAAAAAGTGGACTCTTTCGGGGCATTGCTTATTTTGAGCGTCGCTTTAAGAGTCCATAGACCCTCAGCGAATAACCTGAGGGCTAGTCGATAATATGATGACGATGATGTAAGTTCAGGTTAAACATTATGTATTCTCTTTAAAATAAGGAGCTTAGCTGTAGCACCAGCTCTGTTATGAACACAATAATGTTTTTTAGGTCCAATCGTCAATAGTTATTTATGAAATAAATGTGAATAATTAAATACATTTTTGCATAAGTCATAACTTTTTTATTTTTTGTGGCTAGGCAATTGATAAATAGCTTAACGTATTTACTAAATGATAGATGTATTCAGTTCGGTTTTAATTGTTTTAATTGTTTACCTAAAATAGTTACTGGTTATAATATTGCTTTCTTCACTTTACCAAAAGCATACTTAATTAATGACCAGTTTAACTACCACTGTTGCTAAAGCTTTTGCTAAAGATGGTCCTCTTGCTAAAGTTATTCCTGGATTTAACCCTCGCCAAGCACAACTTGATATGGCAAACGAAGTTGATCTGGCTATAAAGAATAAAGCTAAGTTAATTGTTGAGGCCGGCACCGGTACTGGTAAAACGTTCGCTTATTTAATTCCTGCATTAGCATCCAAGAAAAAGGTGATCGTTTCAACTGGAACAAAAAACTTGCAAGAGCAGCTGTTCCATAAAGACTTGCCCTTAGTCAAAAAAGCCCTAGAAAGTGGTCATAAAATTGCACTATTAAAAGGGCGGTCCAATTATTTGTGTTTATTTCGCTTAGAAGAAAATTTTTCCAGTTCAACTGAAAAACGTCATCAAGTTGGTGGCGCACTAGATGCTAAAACATTGCAAGACCTTGTCGCAGTTAGGCAATGGTCGAGCAGTACTCAATCTGGAGATATTGGAGAGTTAACCAATGTTGCTGAAGACTCGTTAATATTTGCGCAAATAACGTCTACCACAGATAACTGCTTAGGCAGAAATTGCCCTGAATATGAAAAATGCTATTTGGTAAAAGCGAGAGAAAGAGCAATTGACGCTGACTTGGTGGTTGTTAACCATCACCTGTTTTTTGCGGATATGGCCCTTAAAGATACAGGGTTTGGTGAGTTAATTCCTCAATCTGATGTCGTTATTTTTGATGAAGCCCATCAACTCGGTGATATTGCTAGTGAATATTTTGGCCAAGCTTTTTCAACCAAGCAATTACTTGAACTCGCACTGGATTGCCTGCAGCAATATAAAATTGATTTAACCGATGTAAAACAACTTGCTAAGGCTGCTGAAAAGTTACAACGTACGGCAGGGGATTTTAGGCTGCTTTTTGCTCAAGATCCCGAACGTGGGAATTGGCGTCATAAAGTAAGCCAAGCACAGTTTGCTCGAGCATTCGCTCAATTACATACCGACTTAAAATTTTTATTTGATGTATTAAAAATATGTGTCTCGCGCAGTGAAGCGATAGACAATTGCTTTGATAGAGCAACCGAACTGTTAACAAAGTACGACATTATGAATAATACCGAAAGTTTTGGTATGAGTTTATGGTATGAAACCACGCGTAGGCATGTTGTATTGCACCAAACGCCATTATCTGTTGCCGATAAATTTCAACAATTTATTGATGATTCAGAATCGGCTTGGGTGTTCACCTCGGCGACCTTAGCGGTAAATGGCAACTTTAGTCACTTTAGTGACGAGCTGGGCTTGGCACAAGCAAAGCAATTATTATTGGAAAGTCCGTTCAATTATCCTACGCAATCCAAATTGTTTGTCCCTAGGTATCTGCCTGAAGCAAATCACCATTCACGCTCTCAGGCGTTAGTTAACATTGCCATGCCGTTAATAAAAGCCAGTAACGGCAGCTGTTTTATGTTGTTCACGTCTTATCGAATGTTAAACCAAGTGGCTGAGTTGTTGAGCGATGAAATTGACAACCCTTTGTTAGTACAAGGTCAAATGGCAAAGAGTGTGTTGTTAGACAGTTTTGTGGAGCAAAAGGATGCAGTCCTACTTGCAACGGCTTCTTTTTGGGAAGGCGTTGATGTAAGGGGGGATAACTTAACCTGTGTTATTATTGATAAATTGCCATTTAGTGCACCAGATGAGCCATTGCTGCAAGCTAAAAGTGAAGATGTTAAACGCAAAGGTGGCGATCCCTTTGGTCAAATTCAACTCCCGCAAGCAGTTATCGCGTTGAAGCAGGGAGTAGGGCGATTAATTAGGGATGTGAGCGATCAAGGTGTACTTGCTATTTGTGATAGTCGTATAGTTAATCGTCCTTACGGACAAGTGTTTTTATCCAGTTTGCCAAACATGGATAGAACAAGAGATATAAATAGCGCTGTTAAATTTTTGCAGCGTATAAATACCGATAATAAGATAAACTAGTATTATTACTAGTGCATCCTAAAATGATGTCAATTCAATTGTAAAGAGAGACTAATAGTGAACTATTTGGCCATTGATGCCTCAACAGAAGCTTGTTCTGTTGCCTTAACATTTCAAGGTGAAATTTATAGCCGTTATGAGTTATGCCCGCAATCGCACAGTTTATTGTTGTTGCCGATGGTTGACGAAGTATTAAAAGAAGCTGGTGTTAAACTGAATCAACTTGATGGTTTGATCTATGGCCGTGGTCCGGGCAGCTTTACTGGTGTTCGAATCGGCATAGGTGTTGCGCAAGGTTTAGGCTATTCATCTAAGTTAAAATTGGTGGGTGTTTCAACATTACAAACCATGGCGCAATTAGCGTATTTAAACCATGGGCACACCCAGGTGATTTCAGCCATAGACGCCCGAATGAGCGAAGCATATTGTGGCATGTATACCGTTGATGAAAATCAAATCATGCAAGCTGTTATACCAGAAGCGGTAATTGCTCCTGAATTTGTTAATGAATTAACAAAAGATGATAGAAGCTCCGCTGACTTAGTGGGTGTTGGCAGTGCTTGGGCTGCCTACCCGCAACAGTTAAGTAATATTGAGCAAATAACGATTAATAAAGAAGTTGAATTTCCTAATGCGGTTGCCATGTTACCAATCGGGATAAAAGAATTTGAAAAGGGTAACGCGATTGACGCTCAACATGCTGAGCCTGTGTATTTACGTGATACTGTAACCTGGAAAAAATTACCGGGCAGAGAGTAATCTTTACGGCAACAATCCCTAGTATTGGAGATAAACCATTAAAAATAAACCGGATGCAATACCAGCGAATAAAACATCATCAATATATCACTTTTTAACGACCAACTTCTGGTCGTTACTGGTTGTTGCTTTCGTGTTAAAAGAAACGCCATATATAGGTATTCCATTTAATTGGCTGGAAAGTTACTTTCATGAATTAAGTCATGGTTTAGCTGCACTTGTAACTGGCGGTAGAATACTGCAAATAGAATTGTTTCCAAATGGTGCAGGACTGTGTACTACTCAAGGCGGTATTGCGTTTATCATTGCTTTTTCAGGGTATGCTGGAGCGGTCGGTTGGGGAGTGTTAATTTACAGAATTGCTGAGTTTAAATCTTCAATCAGCCGTTATTTTAGTTTATTTATTGTGTTTGTCTTAGCCTTGTCATGCATACTGTGGGTTCGGGATTTACTTACTTTAGTGATTATTTTAATTCTTATTGCAACCTTTGCTTTAAGTATTAAAATTTCTCATTTTAATTTTTTACCGGTTATATTAAAACTGTTTGCTATTATGGTGTTATTGAATAGTTTAAGCTCTCCCTTATATCTTCTTGATGGTCGCGGTATTGGCGATGGTAGTGCATTAGCTGAGATCACATTTATTCCTGAAATAGTATGGATTTTAATTTGGTCGGCAATCGGTATTTATTCAATATTCAGATTAGCAAAAAAATAATACTAATCTCGACAATAAGGATTCATTTTGATTCGTGACGTAAGCTACAAACTAGTTCATGGGAAAATTGCAGGCATCACCTTGGGTAATCCAAAGGCCCCTGTAGTTTTATGCTTGCATGGTTGGCTTGATAATTGTGCCAGCTTTTTACCTTTTTTTGATGCCTTAATCGAGCAAAAAAGCGAACTGTTAAATCAATACCAATTCGTCGCAATCGATTGGCCAGGACACGGTCATTCAGATCATCGCAGCTCAGATGCACATTATCATTTCATCGATTGGTGTTACGACTTATTGCAATTACTTGATGTTAATCAATGGCAACAAATCACGATAATAGGCCATTCAATGGGCGGTATGGCTGCAACATTATTTACCTCGGCCTTTAACGACAAAGTCGATGAATTGATATTAGTTGAGTCAATTGGTTTATTAACTCAAAACGAAAACCCGAGTGAGCAATTACGCAAAGGCATGCTAAGTCGTTTGCAGCTTCAACAAAAACAAACAACAGTCCACCAAAGTGTTGAAGCAGCGGTCAAAGCAAGAATGAATGTGTCTGATTTAAGTGACAACGATGCCAAATTGTTGGTAGAACGTGGCTTACAAACGGTTGAAAGTGGCGTCACATGGCGCTCAGATGCAAGGTTGAGAAATGTATCTCCGCAACGTTTTTCGTTAAAACAAGCGATTCAAATAGTGTCTAATTTACATTGTCCGATAACTCTCGCGATTGGTGAAAATGGCTTTGATATGGTTCAAACGGGCGTTAAGATCTTTGCTGAACATATTTCTTGCTACCAACAGTATACAATCAACGGTGGCCATCATCCTCATATGGAAAGTCCAAAAGCGTTTATAGACATTGTTGAGAAAGCCCTTAAAAAAAATTAAATTAATCTTTTCTGGTCATACCTCTTGCAATTGTTGCTCATTGTGAAATGATAAGTGCCTAAAAATAAGGCCGTCTATACTCATAACATATAATTAAATAGAGATAGAACGGAAAATAAGAAAAGGGTGTCATTGTATTAACCAACAGTGAGATTTACCCTAAAAGTAACAGGAGATGTAGTGTGGAAAAAATTTGGCTGGAAAAAAGTTACCCTCCAGGAGTGCCATTTGAGATAGATGCTGACAAATATAAATCGTTAGCAGAGATGTTTTTCCAATACAGTAACAAATATTCAGATAAGACTGCATTCATCAATATGGATGTATCGATTACTTATCGACAATTAGAACAGCAAGCAAAATCATTCGCGGCTTATTTACAAAACGACTTAGGAATGAAAAAAGGCGACAAGCTTGCCATTATGGTTCCTAACTCATTGCAGTATCCTATTGCGCTGTTTGGCGGTTTAATTGCCGGCATCACCATAGTTAATGTTAATCCGCTATATACGGCTCGCGAACTTAAGCATCAATTAAATGACTCTGGTGCGAAAGCCATCGTTATCATTGAAAACTTTGCGCATACCCTAGAAGAAATTATTACCGACACTCCAATAGAGCATGTGATATTAACGTCCTTAGGCGATCGCTTAGGAACAATTAAAGGGACTGTGGTTAACTTAGTCGTTAAGTATATTAAAAAAATGGTGCCTAAGTTCAATTTAGCCAACACCATATCATTTAATCATGTGGTCGCTAAAGGAGACCCTGAAAAGTTTACCCCAGCAGACATAAACGGTGAAGACTTAGCCTTTTTACAATATACCGGTGGTACAACAGGAGTTTCTAAAGGCGCGATGTTAACGCACCGCAACTTGGTTGCTAATTTAGAACAGGCGAAAGGCGTTTTAAAACCTGTACTCGTTGAGGGTGAAGAGTTTGTTGTGACAGCTTTACCGCTTTATCATATCTTTGCCTTAACAGCGAATTGCTTAACCTTTTTAACGCTAGGTGGTACAAATTTATTGATCACTAACCCTAGAGATATGCCTGGTTTTGTAAAAGAGTTAACTAAATACAAATTTACTGTTATTACCGGTGTAAATACTTTATTTAATGGCTTATTAAATACTCCAGGGTTTAAAAATCTAGACTTTAGCAAGTTAAAAGTTGCTATGGGCGGCGGCATGGCCGTACAACAACCCGTAGCAGAGCGTTGGCAGCAAGTAACTAAAACAGGATTGATAGAAGGTTATGGTTTAACCGAATGTTCACCGTTTGTGACGATAAGTCCTTATAACCTTGAAGGTTATGACGGCAGCATAGGTATACCGGCACCGTCAACGGATATTAAAATTATTGCTGATGATGGTAGCGAGTGTGGTCTTGGTGAGCCTGGTGAAATGTATGTAAAAGGCCCGCAAGTGATGAAAGGCTACTACAATCGTGTCGATGCAACTAACGAAATTTTAAACGATGGTTGGCTGGCAACTGGTGATATCGCCTCAGTAGATGAGCGTGGCTTTTTCAATATAGTTGACCGTAAGAAAGATATGATCATAGTTTCAGGGTTCAATGTATTTCCGAACGAAATAGAAGAAGTGGTTATGATGCACTCAGGTGTTTTAGAAACTGCCGCTATTGGCGTTCCTCATGAAGTAAACGGCGAAAGTGTCAAGATTTTTGTGGTGAAAAAAGATCCAGCACTAACCGAAAAAGACTTAATAAGTCATTGCCGCAGTAATTTAACTAACTATAAGGTACCTAAACTGATTGAATTTAGAGATGAGCTACCAAAATCAAATGTTGGTAAAATACTGAGAAAAGACCTTAGGTAAACTTCGAATACGCTCTGCTCCGAATACGCTGACGCTTCGATAACTTCTTCGAGATTCGGAGTGCAACGTATTCGCGATTCGTGACTATTCAGTTACGAATCCGTAGCTACGCTACTTCGCATACGCTATGCTCCGAATACGCTACTCTTCGATTACTTCTTCGAAATGAAATGTATTCGTGATTCGATACTAAGTTGGTTTAAATAATACTGCCCCTAAGTTTCTATACTTAGGGGCTTTTTAATATAATTCGTTTCGAATTCATTACTTTGTAATTTCGAATCCGTAGCTTCGATAACTTCTTCGTAATTCGAAGTGCAACGTATTCGCAATTCGCTGCTTATTTGTAATCGTCTTTAAAGTGATCAACCCACATCGCAGTCGCGCCACATATAGCCACAGGCATTAACACTAAATTTACTATAGGTATCATTGCAAAAACGGTAACGGTTAAACCAAAACTGAAACTCTTACCTTTATGCTCGGCTAGTTTATCGCGCATCTCAATAAAGCCAATTTTATGATTATCAAATGGATAGTCACAATATTGCACTGCCATCATCCAAGCAACGAAAGTGAACCATATTACTTGTCCAAAAACAGGAATAACCCACAATAATAAAAAGAATCCTATCGCTCTGGGTAAGTAATACACTAGCTTGCGCCATTCTCGCGATAATGTTCTAGGTATATCTTTTATGACATCACCAAAGCCACCTCCGGCAACAGACTGCCCGGTAAGGTGTTGCTCCAGCTTTTCACTTAACAAGCCGTTAAAAGGTGCCGCAAGCCAGTTTGCCACGGTAGAAAACAAAAATGAAAAACAAATCAACGCGGTGATATAAAGCAATGGCTCAGCAAAATAGGTTAACCAAGCTAACCCTTCAGGTAACCAAAGCTCAAATGATTTGATCAATTCAGAGATGTAACCTGTTAAATAGTAAAACGCTGAGGCAAATAGAATTAAATTCACCAATAATGGTATAAATACAAATCGTCTGAGCCCTGGGGTTCTGATCAGTTTGAAACCTTGCATAAAATAACCAGCGCCGCTTTGGGCAATTGGTTGCTGAATGCTTACTGTCATTGAATTTTCCTTACACGAAATATTTGCAGTTAGTATAACTAAACTTATAACAATTCAAAGCCAATAACTGTTACAAACCATGTGGTATACCAATTAGCTTAATTATTTGATCATTTAGAGCATTGTAACGACATTAGAACAAACAAGGTTTTTGTAAATATAGTTATTCTACATTAAAAAAAATTGTGCCGTTATCATGTTGTTACAGTTCTCCCGAAGGGCGAGTTTAAATGGCTTATAAACGGCGTTATTAATTTTGACAAGGGAATAACCATTCTCTGCAATTAATGCCTTGCATATAAGCCATTTAATTCTCGCTAAAAGACCAAATAATTATGCTAACTGGTATTAATTTGCTAAGGTAATAAACATAAAATGTATCTACCACGACAAGTGCAGATTTTAACTATAAACGTTGTTTAACAACTGAATAAAAACAATAACATTCAATGCGCCTAAAAACGATAAAATTAGCTGGATTCAAATCTTTTGTTGATGTCACTACTGTGCCATTTCCACAAGATATGACTGCTATTGTTGGCCCGAATGGTTGTGGAAAATCCAATATTATTGATGCCGTACGTTGGGTACTTGGTGAAAGTTCTGCCAAAAACTTACGCGGTGACAGCATGACCGATGTTATTTTTAATGGTTCTAGTGCAAGAAAACCGGTAGGGCAAGCAAGTGTCGAACTTGTATTTGATAATACCGACCAACGTATCCAAGGCTCTATGGCAGATCGAAGCGAAATATCCATTCGCCGTACTGTTAATCGAGATTCGCAAAATACCTATTACCTTAATGGCAGTAAATGTCGTCGCAAAGATATTACCGACATATTCCTTGGCACAGGTCTGGGACCAAGAAGCTATGCCATTATCGAACAAGGTATGATTTCAAAGTTAATTGAATCTAAACCTCAAGATCTTCGAGTGTTTATTGAAGAGGCTGCTGGCGTATCTAAATACAAAGAGCGTCGACGAGAAACTGAAACACGAATTCGTCACACCAGAGAAAATTTATCTCGTCTCGCTGATATCAGGCAAGAGTTAGCTATCCAAATAGAACGGTTGCATGGCCAATCACAAGCTGCCGTTAGATTTAAACAATTAAAAGTAAAAGAACGCACCTTAAAAGCTGAGCTCACTGCGATAAAGTGGCGCTACTGTAAGGATAAATTAGAGAAATTTAAACTGCAGGAGTTGAACCTTGAGCGTAAAATCGATGAACTCGTTGCTAAGCAAAGAGAATCTGAACTTGCTATTGTAAAAGCGAGAAGCACACAAGATACAGGCGCAGATAAAATAGCTGTGTTGCAACAACGAAAATTAACGTTAACCACTGAAATTACGCGCTTGGAACAAAACATTAAGCATGCCAAGCAACGTAAAGAAAGCCTTGGTGAAGATCTAAAAAGACTAGAAGATAGCTGTATTCTTAATAGAGAGTATTTAAATCAAGAGCAGAAAAAACAACAACGCTTGCAAGACATCATTGTTGAGTTAGCACCAAGCCTTGAAGAGAGTGGCTCTCAAATAAAACAATTAACGATACAATTACACGATATTCAACACCGCCAACAAGGCTGGCAGTCGCATTGGGATAACTTTGTACAATCACAGTCTACACATATCAATGCAGTAAATGTTATTGAAACCAAAGTGCAGTCAACAAGTGATTTGATGAATAAAACGGAACAACGTATTGAATCGTTAAAACAACAACTTGTCAGTTATCAATTAGAGCCCTTAAAAACTAAACTTATGCAAAATCAGCAACATGTTGATGAGCAAAAGATGATGTTAGAACAGTTATCTGCTGATGTTGAGGAGCACACCGAGCAATATCAATCGTCAGTTACCGCGCTGGATAATAGCAAAGCTCTACGTGATCAAATATCTGCTGAATTGCAAACGTTACTGTCTAGACAGCAAGCGCTGAGTGAGGTTGATAATCAACGCTCAGATTGGCAGAAAAAACAAAAAAGTTATTTGAACTCGATAGGAATAAACTCACAAAATAATTTAAGTAAACAATTATCTGTGACTCCTGGTTGGGAAAATGCGGTAGAAATGGTGCTGGGGCAGTGGTTAAATGCAACTTGTCTGGATGATTTTCCTGACAGCTTAGGTGTGGACGTTGCGCTGTTGATTCGTTTAAAAGATGAGCCGCAGACTAACTCTGCGAAAGACAGTACATTAGCTCAATTTGTTCAAGGGCAACATCCGTTTAATGAACTACTAAGCCATATCAAGGTTGCCAAAACAGAAATTCAAGCCAAGCAAATGGCAAAACAACTGACCGATGAATATAGCTCTGTAATATGTCCGCAAGGATCTTGGTTTGGACGTTCATGGCTTAAAAAAGGCAATGTTGAACAACAAGCCGGGCAGCTAAAACGACATAACCAACTTAAAGAGTTAGCGCTAAGCATTAACGAGAAGCAGTCAGTATTGAAATCTCATCAGCGTACGTTTGAACAACTACAGGAAACAAACCTTAAACAAAGTACAAGTCTTGAGCAGGTAAAACTGCAACAACAGCAAAACAAGCAAGCTCTTGCACAAATTGAACAAGAAAATCACTTACTTAATCAAGAGTTACAGTTCAAGACAAGTCAACAACAGGGCCTTAAAGACGAATTATTAAAACAAGAAGTTGCTCTCGTTGAAGAGTTAAAAGTGTACGAACGGGTTTTAGCTGAGCAAGCGAAATTAGCGCAATCTGATCAAAATGACAATCAAATTGGTGAAACATTACAACTTGAACGTACGACTTTGCTTCAACAATTGCAGGAAGTACAAGTAAACTTGCAGCAAGTTACCCGTGAAAATCATCAGCAAATTTTAGCTAACGAAAAAGCAAAAACAGAGTTATCCTCTGTTGACACTATCCTTGCACGAGTACAGCAGCAACTATTAACTTCAGAGCAGCAAAAGCAACAACTGATCACTGCGGTGCAAGACAACGAACAGCCAATTATTAATGATCAAAAAACATTACAGAATTTATTGCAACAAAGTGCTGAAAATGATCAACAGCAACAAACCATTAATAAACGACTCGCTGACTCTAACAATCAAATAGAGCAATTTAATAGCAGCCAACAACAGTTATTAGGGTCTATAAACGAACACAGAGAAAAACTGTCTAAGCTTCATGTTGACGCGCAAACTTATAATGTTCGTGCTAAAACAGCGGTAGAACAACTTGCTGAAATGCAGCAAACATTAACAGCTGTGTTAGAACACTTGCCAACTGATGCCAAAGAGTCACAATGGCAAATACAACTTGCTCGAGTAAGTAAAGAGATCTCTCAGCTTGGTGCAATCAATTTAGCGGCTATTGAAGAGTTTGAGGTTCAATCTGAAAGAAAAGAGTTTTTAGATAAACAAAATGAAGATCTGGAGTCAGCATTACGTACACTTGAGTCAGCAATCAATAAAATAGATAAAGAAACCAGACAGAAATTTAAAGAAACCTTTGAACAGGTTAATAATGATCTTAAAGTATTGTTTCCAAAAGTTTTCGGTGGCGGCAGTGCTTACCTTGATTTAACTGGCGAAGATTTACTCGATACCGGTGTAACTATCATGGCTAGACCTCCAGGCAAAAAAAATAGCACAATACACTTACTTTCTGGTGGAGAAAAAGCGCTAACCGCATTATCATTGGTGTTTGCAATATTTAGGTTGAATCCAGCACCTTTTTGTATGTTGGATGAAGTGGATGCACCACTTGATGACGCCAATGTTGGCCGATTCTGTAAATTGGTTGAAGAAATGTCACAAACTGTGCAGTTTATCTTTATAAGTCATAACAAAATAGCTATGGAAATGGCTTCACATTTAACCGGAGTAACTATGCATGAGCCTGGAGTGTCGCGTATGGTTGCAGTTGATATTGATGAAGCTGTCGCTATGGCAGAAGCAGTATAAGCAGGCTTGGTAATGGAATTAAATTTTAGAACAATATTAATAATAATTAGTGTTATCGTCATTGGTGGCATTTATTTTCATGGTCGTTTAAAGATCCGCAAGGGTGGTAAAAACCCTTATAAACTCAAAGCAAAAGTTGTAGAAGACGATTTTGCCGAAGATGTTGATCGTAACTACGATACCCAAGGTTTTGATCAAGACGGAGTAGGGCGACCTAAACCGGTAACTCTTGACGCTGCTGAAATGCCAGAGCTTACAGAGCAACAGTCTGCTGAGTTGCAAGCCAATACACCTCCTCCTATCGAAGAAGAACAACTAGCAGAGCAAGCGCCGAGCTTTGCAGATATCGAAGTGTTAGAGCAGTCAACACCAACACCAGAGGTTGAAGCAGAAGACGTAACTAAAACAGAAGCCGTGTTTGAAGACCCGGTTAGCGTTAAGAAAAGCTCTGTAGAGCAAGTTTCTGAGACTAACATCAAGCCAGAGCAGCTAGACGAGTCAAATGAGCCAGTATTTACGATGTCTGATGCAATCGTTGAAGATGAATTGCCTGCTATGAGTGCGATACAAGAAGCTGAGCAAGATGTAGCTGTTAAGGAGCCGGTAAAAGCCAAGCCTAAAGCTAAAGCGCCAGCAGAAAACGCACAACCAGCTGGCAAAGTGAAAACTCGAGCTGAATTAAAACGTGATCAACTTGAAATGGATTTTGATCGCGCCAATAGCAATCGAAAAGTTGAAATAGAGCAAGAAGTCTTAGCGTTATCGGTCGTTGTGAATGAAAATCAGTTAATTTCTGGTGCGGCTTTATTGCCTAATTTTTTAACGCTTGGGTTAAAGTTTGGTGAAATGAATATTTTTCATCGTCACCAAGATAATGCCGGCAACGGTAAGATCACCTTCTCTGTCGCCAATATGGTAAATCCTGGTACATTTGATTTGGACAACATGGAAAGTTTTGCCACCAAAGGCATTACTTTGTTTATGACACTACCCAATGCCGGCGACCCGGTAAAAGTATTTAAACAGATGCTTAGCGCAGCGAAGCAAGTTGCTAATGAATTTGGCGGACAAGTTTTAGATGGTCAGCGTAGTGTTATGACAAAACAAACCGAACAACATTATTTAAGCAAAATTAGAGAATTTGACCGAAAAGCCCGATTGGCCGGCTACTAACCTCTCTTATGGAGCCTCCTCAATAATGGAGGCTTTTTAATTCATCGACGTATAATTTTCTGTCTTCCGTTAATCAAAATAGTAAAACCTAATGTTAAATTTTAATACAAAGCAATTATCGATCATTGAGCAACTAAACCTGTCGCAAGACGTTTCTGTTGTAGTGTCATTGTTTAATGAGCAAGACGTAAGTCAATTATCACTGAACAATCTATTAACTGTGCTTGAAACTGCTAATGCTCTATATCGCTCGGGCCAACCGATTATTGATGATCAGGTTTATGATACTGTTTACTTGCAAGAATTAAAAAATAGAGAGCCAGAACACTCATTTTTGAACACGGTTGAACCCGAAGTTGTAATTGATAGTAAAACCGTTGCACTGCCCCAGAAGATGCTGTCTACAGACAAAGCCTATTCATTTGAAGAAATTAAAAAGTGGATAGAGCGCTTACTCAAAGCAGCGGGTGAACTTAGTATTGATGATTCAAAAATAGACATTAGAGTTACTCCAAAACTTGATGGCTATGCCGCTTTTGATGATGGCTCTAAACTATATACTCGTGGTGATGGTAGCCGCGGACAAGATATCACCAGAGCATTTAACCGCGGTCTCAAAGTTGCTGAACAAGGCGGCCGAGGGCAGGGACCTGGCGAAATTGTGATCAAAAAAAGTTATTTTGACAGTGTGTTAAGTGATAGCTTTGAAAACTCCAGGAATATTCAGGCCGCAATCATTGCTGAGAAGAAAGTTGATAAAGCCGTGCAAACAGCGATAGATGCCGGTGCTTGTGTCTTTTATCCGTTTTCATTAATTACCAATTGGACTGGACATTACAGCGAAGTATTGAGCGATTTTGAAGCCATTGTTGAGCGCATATGGAATGCGGTTGATTATGATATTGACGGTGTTATTTTTGAAGTAACTAATGATGAAATAAAGCAGCATATGGGGGCAACAAGACACCACCATCGCTGGCAGATCGCCTTTAAAGTGAATGATGAGTCAGCAGAGGTTAAAGTCCTTAGGGTGATCCCGCAAACATCAAGAACAGGGCGGGTTTCTCCGGTTGCTGAATTAGAGCCAACAAAATTGAGCGGGGCAACTATTAGCCGCGCAACTGTGCATCATTATAATATGGTTAAAACCAATGGCGTTGGTCCAGGAGCTGTTGTGCAACTGGTTAGGAGTGGCTTGGTTATTCCTAAAATTGAAAAAGTAATAACTTCGGTAACACCCGAACTACCGATAGATTGTCCTAGTTGTGGTACTCATATTTTATGGGAGTCTGATCATTTAGTTTGCCCGAATAAAACTGACTGCCCAGCACAAACAGAAAACACCTTAGTTCACTTTTTTAAAACGTTGGGTAATAACGATGGTTTTGGGCCAAAAGTTATTGAAAAACTGCATGAACATGGACTCAAACGAATCCATGAAATCTATGATGCTGCAAAAAATAATTTTGTCGGCTTTGGCTTTGGTGACAAAACCGCCCAAAACCTAGTTGACCAATTAACAGCAAGCAGAGAGATAGAAATAGAGGATTGGCGATTTCTTGCTGCATTTGGTGTAAGTAGGCTTGCTGGCGGAAATTGTGAGAAACTGTTACAGCATCATTCCCTAGATGAGCTTTTTGCTGCCAGTGTTGAAGATTTAGTCAAACTCGATGGTTTTGCCCAAGTTAGTGCTGAAGCTATTGTTGAAGGATTAGAAAACGTCAGAGAAGAATACTTTAAGGTTAAATCATTAAACTTTAACTTAGCCATAACAACTAAGGTTTCTGAACAAGCAGCGGTTGAAACTCCAGTTTTTGGTAAGGTTCTCGTATTCACCGGCACTATGCTACAGGGCTCTCGTGGCGATATGGAAAAACAAGCCAAAGCACTAGGTGCAAAAGTGGCTAAATCGGTCTCAAGTAAAACCTCTTACCTTGTTGCCGGCGAAAAAGTTGGTGCCAATAAAATCAACGCAGCTAAAGATAAAGGGGTAACTGTGTTGTCTGAGCAAGAGTACCTTGAATTATTGGCGAACAATTAGTGATGAATCAACTTGATTACACATCCTTAATGGCTTGATTTTCTATTACTTGAAATGATTTACTTGCGGTTTCTTTATTTGCAACTGTTATCATTGCCTTAGCCAACACAAACGCTTCAATAGGTTTTACCGATTTTAGTGGACCGATAAATACAAATGAGAACACCTTACAAGCAATGGCTGTAAAGTGTTCTAGCAGCCTAAACTCTTTTCGCTCGCCCAATAATAAACTTGGTCTAAACACGAAGGTCGTATTTAAATTTAATGTTTTTATTGCGGTCTCCATTTTACCCTTTGTCTGGTTGTAAAATGACTTGGACTTAGGGTTTGCTCCTAATGCACTAATCACTAAAAACTTATTCACGGCATGCTTTTTGGCTAATTTAGCAATATTAACAACTAAGTTATGATCTATATTAGTAAATGCCGTTCTACTGCCTGCTTCTTTGATTGTTGTGCCTAAACAGCAGAACACTTCATCTACGGCGAACAAATCTTCGTTACTATTTATGTCATCAAAATTGACAATTACTTGGCTAAGTTTTTCATGTTCAATGTCTAAATAACTCCTGACGGCAATAACAACACGATTATAGTGACTATTTTCTAACAATAGTTGTAAGCAATGTTGGCCTGTGAGACCTGAAGCACCAAATAGTAAAACTGATTTCATCGAGAATACTCTTTCATATTTTCTTTATATTATTTTGAAGTAAAGAATAGCATTTTTAGACTAATTTTTAATTAAAGAATGAATGAAAATTCATGTGAAATTTTTATAAATTTTTTATTAAAAAGTGCTTGCAAATTTTAAGGGCAATAAAAATAAGGGGTGCGAAAAGTTATCCACTGTTTCTGTGCAAAACTTTTTATTTAGCTAACTTAACTACTGTAATTATTATGTAACTGTTATGTAATCTTACAAAATTCTGTAATTGTAAATCATGGCTTACCTTATAGTCCCCATTTTATAAGGGGATATGAAATTGTGCACAAGGTTATCCACAGGTGTTGTGGGCAATTAATAGCGCTTCTAGATTTAACAAGATTGGGTGTTTTGCATAATATTCAACAAAAATGAATAATTGAAGTTGCTGATAAAATAAATAACTTGAACGAAAAGTTAAAAAATAATTGGCACAGTTTTTAATATTTGAACTTTAATTATACATAATACTGTATATTGCTACAGGCCATAAGTTAAAGGCGTTGTGGAGTGTTTGCCTTAAATGTTTACTACGAAATGCTTGTCAGTTAGAGCTGGTGTTTTAATTATCAAGAATAAGCCAATAAAAATAAGGACTTTAACGAATGTTGAAATTTAATTTGTACAATAAAGCAATTTGTTAAGCAGGGTAATAGTTTAATAAATGTAAATGTTGGCGCTGTATTTAACAATTAAACTTAGTTATCAACAGCGTCAAAAATCTATTATTTGAGCGAATAAATTAATCTAGTTTACTTTTTTAGCAACGAACATGCCGACAAACATAATGAGTATAAAGACTAATATTTTTTCGTTTCCAAGACTTAGGTTAGCTAAGGCTGGTCCTGGACAAATTCCTGCAACACCCCAGCCAATGCCAAAAATTGCTGCACCAATGGTTAGTTTATTATCTACTTTCTTATTAGAGGGCAAGTCAAATGTATTGCATGCAATAGGCTTTGTCATTCGTCGAACAAGTAAATGGTAGCCGAGAATATAAATAATTAATCCACCACCCATTACGAAGGCTAAACTAGCATCCCATTGGCCAAAAATATCAAGAAAATTGATTACCTTTTGTGGGTCAACCATTTGCGCAACTGTTAAACCTGCCCCAAAGATTAAGCCGCAAATTAAAGCAACCAGCTTATTTATTGATGTGTCATTTGGTAATGTCATCGTTAGGCTCCAAAGATGTGGCGAATCAGATAAACGGTAATGATTGCTGAACTCATAAAAATTATTGTTGCAACAATTGAACGTTTTGAGAATCGTCCTATGCCGCAAATTCCATGGCCGCTTGTACAACCCGAGCCATAGCGTGAGCCAAAGCCAACTAAAAAACCACCGGTGATAATCGCTGGCCAACTAAGATCAATTTGTTGAGGTAAAGAAAAGCCAAAGGGCATGACCAATAAAGGTCCAATAATTAATCCGAGTATGAAAAAGACCTGCCAGCTTAATGTGATAGGGTATTTACTGAATACTTGCGCAAATATACCTGAAATGCCGGCAATCTTACCATTTAGCAATATAAGCAGTAGCGCTGAAAAACCGATAGTTAGTCCGCCAATTAACGCGGTAAAAGGAGTAAATTCTGTCATGCTATACCTACTGAGTTTTAATTGTTATTGTATAGTTTAATTCATCTATACTTTATCATTTTAACTTATTATGTCTAGAAAACTACCTGCACTGCATTTATTTAACATTTTCGAATCCGCAGCAAGATTGGAAAGTTTTAAACTTGCCAGTGAGGAGCTGTTTATTACGCCATCAGCGGTAAGCCATCAAATTAAATCATTGGAGGAGTTTATTGGATTTGAGCTTTTTATTCGCAAGTCTCGCGGGGTTAAAGTTAATGCAGCAGGAAAAATATATCTAGACTATGTCCAACAATCATTAGCCCTACTCGAACAGGGGACGAAATCCGTTAAGAGTAAATACTTGTCACCCAGCCTTAAAATCTCAACGTTTCCAACCATGGCTGCCAATGTGATCATCCCACAACTGAACTCTTTTCAACAAGCTCATGATGATATTGATATTAGAATAGAAACAGGAATGAGCGTTGCTGATTTACGATATGAAGATTTTGATTTAGCGATCCGAATTGGGCATGGAGATTGGGAAGGTGTTGAAGCTAGAAAGTTAATGGATATTCAAATTGCTGCAGTGTGCACAGAAGGTTTTGCTAAAAAATATAACTTAACTGATTTGTCACAATTAGGTGATGTGCCGCTTATCGATTTGTCTAACATGGACAATGTTTGGCAAACCTGGGCTACTAGATTTGATATTAATGATTTAGCATTGAAGCATAAGTTAACCTTTAGTAACTATGATACAGCCTTACAAGCAGCAGAACAGGGGTTAGGTTTAGCTTTAGCCATGATCCCTATTGAAAACTTATTATTAGAACGAAAGTTACTTATTAATCCATTTGGTATTACTTCGCAGTATGCTTTATCACTTTACGCAGTTTATCGTAAAGAAGATAAGGACCGACATGAAATACACTGCTTTTTAGATTGGTTGGAAAAATTCCCTGCACTAGAAAATTAAAATAACAAAACAGGTTTGTTTTTAAAATCTTATGGGTGAATTTAATTCATCTATAGAGTGAATATTATCCTTTTGTCAAAATATCGTTCTATTCCTATTATTAGCCTTACCAACAAAGTGTAAGGACAGGAAAATGATCACTCGCAGCCAAATAACCTTTTATCGTGTAATCGCTTCAATCATAGTAGCAACACCATTAATTATCGAAGTAACTTTTCAATGGCAAATATTATATGCTTTATTGTACCTGCCATTAGCAAGTTTAACTTTGGCGATAATAGCCAAATATGTGGACTTTAAATTAGTGGGCGTATTGTTGTTACAAGAAAAACAACAATATTTAACCAACAAAGTATTACCGCTTACAAAACCTGTTGAGCAAATGGAACAACGTGCGGCCTAACTGCAGCACGTTGATTGAGTACTTAGTGTGGACTTAAAAATAGCAGTGCATTTTGTTGATCAATTTCAAATTTAAAATGCTGTAAAAAGTTCATCCCTAATAAACCATCAGCTTTGTTTAGACCATCTAAATCCATAACAACAACTTCAAAATCATATACCGCTCTGCCTGCAATCCAAAACTCATCGATGATTATTGAGAACGCGGCCTTATTACCTCCTGCGGTGTTGATGTTTAAATTTCGTTTTGTTTCAATCGAATCACTGCGAATGAGTTGCTGATAAAATGCTGTGGATATCACCGTTAAAGATGCGCCGGTATCAATCATCAGGTGCGAAGTATGTTGGTTGTTAAATGTTGCTTCAACAATAAAATGTTGGCCATGTTGATTTAATGCTACACCTTCTTCGGATAGAATAATTGAGTCGATTAATGTATTCAATGCGTTAATTTCGCTAACATACTTTTCTGGAAACTTAATGTTTTCTAAATAATTAATCGCTGTGTCTATTTCGTTAAGATGGATGTAGGCTTCAGCGAGTGCAATTTGATAGGGTGGGTAGTCAACTTCATTCGCGATAATTGCTTTAGAAAAGTTAATGATGCGTTGCCATGCTTTTTGAATTTTTAATTCATTTCTATATTGTTGAAAAACCTTATGGGCTTGATGACTCCATATTTCTTCTTTATCTTGATTAAATGCATTAGCAATTAACTGATAATATAAAGATATTGCTTCTTCTGGCTTATTCACTGCAATAAGCCATTCTATTTTAAGCTGTAGCCACTGCTCATCTACGGGAAAACGCGCTAAATATGCCTGCAAAAAACTGCTTAGCAAACTAAATTTTCGTTTGGATACCCATTGTTCGCCAACAGCTAACCATTGCTCATTTATTAAATCACTGCTTGTTTGGTTGATGACTGCAATTTGTTCTAGGTGGTCTATTGCGGCAATAAATTGATTGGCAAAAAATAATTGCTCAGCTTTAGCAATTAATAAATTAAGTTCCTGAGATTGCTGGTCAGTGAGTTGAGAGTTACTTTTAACCGATAACTGGGCGTTTTTATCGGTGTCAGAGGTGTTAATAGAACCACTAATAGCATCGGTGTTGTGTTGTCCGCTGGTATTATGCTCTGTATGCCTGAAAGAACTTTCTTGTGTCAGCGTTTGTACATCCATTTTTTTTAATAAATAGATGTTGGTACCAATAGATATAGTTAACAAAATACTTAGTAGAACAACGAGTTTAACGTTCAAAATTAATCCTTCGTAAATGAACAAAAGTTATTAACTGTTTATTGATGAAACGCAGTAAATTGACTAGTGTTATTTTCTAATAATCCCTATAGTAAAGTGTAATACTCATTAAAGTAAGCCTTTGATTTTAAATAACAGACTTTAAATACTCTATGCATCAAATTAAACATAAAAGAAGTCTTCACTATTATTCTACTGAATTTGGTTTTAAAGCTAAGTTTGATGCGATGGCCAGTCCTTGTGAAATACTCATTAATTCAGTCGATAAAGCTATAGCCGAACAAGTTGCACAAACGGTTGCAAATGAGGCATGGCGTATTGAAGATAAATTCTCCCGATACCTAGCGTCGAGTTCTTGTTCAAAAATAAATGCAAGTAATGGGCATGCTGTAGTAATAGATACTGAAACCTTTAAGTTACTCGAATTTTCCAAGCAATGTTTTATTATTAGTGATGCTGCATTTGATATTACCTCTGGGGTTTTACGCCAAGCTTGGAATTTTGATGGTAGTGCGAATATTCCTAAACAAAGCAAAATAAATGCGCTATTGCCTAATGTTGGCTTTGATAAAGTTGTATTAACAGAAGATTCGATCACCCTTAAACCAGGAATGGAAATTGATTTAGGCGGACTAGGTAAAGAGTATGCTGTCGATACCAGTTTACAACTTACTAAGAATATAACGAGTAGCCCTGTGCTCATTAACTTTGGTGGTGATATCGCGGTAACAGGAAGGCAAGTTTCAGGTCAACCTTGGAATGTTGGCATAGAGCATCCTGGCTTTGAAAATAAACAGCCGCTGCTTGTGTCAATTAGCTCTGGTGCAATTGCAACCAGTGGCGACGCCAGGCGCTACTTAATAAATAATGGGCAACGTTATTCACATGTTTTAGATCCAAAAACAGGTTGGTCAGTGTTAAATGGGCCAAAATCTATAACGGTTGCAGCGCCCAACTGCATACAGGCAGGGTTTATCGCAACACTTGCATTGTTGCAAGGTAAGAACGCTGAACAATATTTAAATGAACAAGAAATAGATCACTGGTGCGTTTGGTAGTAGAATGGCTGAGTTCATTGTTTTATTTGCAAATTAACCCATAATTGGTTACATTTTTAAGTAGATAAAACTTTGTTTTTTCAATAAAAAACTTTTTTATTTGATAAAAATCATGTATTTTCACACTAAGCCGTTTTTAACAGCTATAATGAAAGTTCTGAACAACGCGTAAATTAATACAATTTAAATTAAAGAGAAGAATATGAGTAAAGGTACAGTAAAATGGTTCAACGCCGATAAAGGCTTCGGATTTATCACTCCTGAAAATGGCGGCAAAGATTTATTTGTTCACCATTCAGAAATCCAAAGTGGCGGCGGTTACGCAACACTTAACGACGGTCAATCTGTTGAGTACACTGAAGGCGAAGGCCAGAAGGGACCATGTGCTACTAATGTGATTCCACTTTAATTTAAATTAAAGCTTACATTTAGTATTTATAAAAACGCCCATCACATTATGTGTTGGGCGTTTTTTACTTCAGGGATGAGGGAATGCAAATCGCCAGGGATGGCAACAGATTTGTAACTTCAGGGATGAAGGAATGCAAATCGCCAGGGATGGCAAAAGATTTGTAACTTCATGGAAGTGCTTATCCTCCCGTACCATGGATGGAAAAAGGGAGGGTTAACTAAGGGGGTTCTATGAACTTCGTTTCTCGTCTCTAGTGCCCCATTTTTTAGTCTTTACTGTTCAGCAATCCAGTCGTTTACCTTTTGTTCTAATATACTTAGAGGTAAAGCACCATTGAGTAATACAACATCATGAAATTCACTGATATCAAAACGCTCACCGAGTAGCTTTTCTGCTTGCGCTCTAAGTTCAAGTATTTTTAGCATACCTAATTTATAGCCCAGCGCTTGTCCTGGCCAAACCATATAACGTTCTATTTCAGCTTTTGCTTCTGAATGTGGCGCGCCGGTATGTTCAATCATATAAGCGATAGCTTGTTCACGGGTCCACTTTTTATGATGCAGACCGGTATCGACGACTAAGCGTACGGCTCTAAATATTTCAGCCTTTAGACGCCCTAGGTTGCTATACGGATCTTGCGCATACATCCCCATTTCATAAGCAACTTGCTCAGCATATAAAGCCCAGCCTTCTACATAGGCATTATAAGCGGCAAATTTTCTTAGTAATGGCAGTTTTGTTTGAGCCATATTCAGCGATACTTGCCAATGATGACCCGGATTTGTTTCATGAAATGTTAACGTTGGCAGGTCAAATTTAGCCAAGTTTTCAATATCTCTTAAGTTGATCCAAAAAATTCCCGGTTTTGAGCCATCTAAACTGGGGTTGGTATATTGACCGCCAGAATTACCTTCTTCAACCTCTCGAGGGAACGCTTTCACTTCGACGTTATAGCTGATTGGCGTTTTAAACTGTGTGGGCATAATTTTATTTATCGCGTCAATTTGAGCGGTTAAATCTATAATGACTTGTTCTCTATCTTGCTCTGTATCTGAATAGGAAAACCTTGGTTCTTTTGCCAGTGCTATTAATCGCTGAGCAACACTGCCTTGTGTATAGTTAAATTGTTGTAATATTGAATCCATATCGGCACTAATTCGGGAGACTTCCTTAAGGCCCAACTGATGAATTTCATCAGCCGTTAAATCTGAATTACCCTGAGTTTTAATTGTATATTGATAAAATTCTTCGCCACCTGGCTGAGCCCAAATACCATCAGAAGTAGGGGCTTTGCTTTGTACTCCTTTAACGGTATTTGTTACTTGGATAAATGCTGGGTATATTTTATTTGCAAGTATAGTTTGCGCTTTACTAATAAATTGCTTTTTATCTGCAGCGTTGATTTGCGGTGCTTTATCTAATGAATCACTAAAGTGAGTAAGTAAGGTATTATTTTTAACAGCAACGTCGGTATAACCGGTTAAATATTCGATGCTGGATTTAATGATGGCCGCTGGTGGGATCCAGCCTTGTTGACTGTCTTTAATAAATACTTGTTCAACTTCTTTAATTTGCTCTGCAAAACCTTCTAAACGGTTAATATAATCATTAGCACTTGCAATTGAGTTGATTGTTTCACCGTTGGTGAATGTAAAAAGGGTATCGATTAAAGGGCCATTTATTTGACTAATAATAAATGGCTGATGACCAAAGTATGAATCAATAAAGCCAATATCATGTTTAGGAGAGCCTGCAAAGTAGCCAAATAAGTTAGCCATTACCCGGCGATTATCTTCATCAACGTCTTCGTGATTACTTGCGAGATTCGTTAAAGCGTTAGCTGTTTTTGCTAAGTCTTGTTTAAATTGCTTTGTTGTTTCGATGTCATAACTATCGAGTTGGTTTTGATAATAAAAGCCGACATCAGCATTTGTAATGCCAACCATCGAGGCAAATTGCGGTTTATACTTAAAAAATACTTTTGTTGATATATCGATTGTTTCATAAAGTGAGATTTGTTCTGGCTCAGCAATGGAGGTGATCACTTCTATTTTTGGCTTTTGCTTAGTTTCAACTACGGTAATGATTTGCTCTTGATCAGAGCAACTCATGCAAAGCAGTGTTAATGGGATAAATATAACCGATACTAATTTCATCATTTCGCCTGTTAACTATTAATATAAATAGTTTAACTGAATAATTTTAATAAGTTATATAATTTTACTTTGTTTGTGTTGATGAAACTTTTACAATAAAAGTAGAGTCGATAAACAAATAAAAGACGAGACGCTCACATATGAAGTATGCACTTTTAATTACTATTACCATTTTCACTTTAGTTGCTTGTAGCACATCGCCAACGGGCAGGAGGCAGGTCCTTCTGCATTCATCCAGCGAACTAGATAAGATGGGAGCTCAATCATTTGAGCAAATGAAAGAACAAGAAGCCATCAGCAAGGACAAAAATGTTAATCAGTTTGTTCAATGTGTTGCTAATGCGATTACCCCCAATGTTAAATCGACGGTACATAAAGGTGAGTGGGAAGTTGTTGTATTTGATTCCGAGCAAATTAATGCTTTTGCATTACCTGGCGGAAAAATAGGAGTCTATACTGGCATATTGAATGTGACTGAGGATGCTGCCCAACTTGCCGCTATAATTGGCCATGAAGTTGGTCATGTAATTGCGCAACATTCGAATGAGCGATTATCGTCAGACCAATTATCAAAAGGTGCTTTAGTTGTTGCCGGCGCTGCAGCCGCATCGAGTGATGTCGATAACAAAGCACTAGTCGTAGCCGGAGCTGCTGTTGGTATGAAATACCTCCTTTTAATGCCATACGGTAGGGCGCATGAATCTGAAGCTGACATTATTGGTCAAGAGTTAATGGCAAAGTCAGGCTTTGATCCAAGAGCAAGTGTGAAATTATGGCAAAATATGGCAAAACTAAGTAAAGACGCGCCGCCAGAATTTTTCTCTACCCATCCCTCTAATCAAACTCGAATTTCTGGATTAACTAAGCATCTGCAATTTTCAGAGCCATTGTACGCTCAGAGAAACGCTAACCCTGATTGTATCAAACCAGTTATTCCAAAACCCAAAAGCAAAACAAAACCTGCAAGCAAAGACGAGGGTGATTCGAAAAAAGGCTAAACACTAATTAATTTTTAAAATCCCTAAAAAAATAGCTTGTTTTTTAGGGATAACCTCTACAGTAATGGCCTTTACTATGCTAAACTTGCCGCCGAATTTATTCCGAACAAGAAAGAAATATGTCTGATTTTACAAGTATTGAACAACGCGTAAGTTACGGCGTTGGCCGCCAGTTAGGTGAGCAGTTACGTAACAACCCTTTTAAAGACTTTGAAGTTGCCGCTGTACAGGCCGGTATTGCTGATGCTTTAGCTGATGCTGCTAGCCAAGTAAGTCAAGAAGACTTACAAGCTGCTTTCACTGTTGTGTCTGAAAAACTACAAGCACAAGAAGCTGAATTAGCCAAAGAAGCTGCTTCTGCAGGCGAAGCATACTTAGCAGAAAATGCTAAGCGTGAAGACGTTATCGTGACTGAGTCAGGTCTTCAGTATGAAGTACTTGTTGCTGGTGAAGGCGAAAAGCCTACTGCAGCTAGCACTGTTAGCTGTCATTACCACGGTACGTTTACTGACGGTAATGTGTTTGACTCTTCTGTTGAACGTGGTCAACCGGCTGAATTCCCAGTTGGTGGCGTTATCGCTGGTTGGACTGAAGCATTACAATTAATGTCTGTTGGTTCAAAATGGCGTTTACACGTACCATTCAACTTAGCATACGGTGAGCGTGGCTCACAGGGTGCAATCCCTCCTTATGCTACACTAGTATTTGACGTTGAGCTTTTAGCTATCGTTTAATTCTATTGAAAAAGCCGGGTATTCCCGGCTTTTTTGTAAAAGAAACTCACGTTTCTAACGTAAACACTTTTGCAATACCGGTTGGTAAGTTGGTATTGCAAAAATGTTTAATAACAAGAAGAGAATTAAAAATGACAAAAGTTGCCATTTTAGGTTGTGGCGGCCGTATGGGTCGAAATTTATTACAAGCTGCACTAGAGCATGAAAAAATTGAATTGGTAGGCGGTTATGTTCGTCAGTCATCAAGTTTAAACGGTGTAGATGCAGGTGAACTTTGTGGTTTAGGGCATAAAAATTGCCCCGTAACCTCAGATCTTAATGACTTAGTCGCTGCTGATGTGTTTATCGACTTTACATCAATCGAGTCTACAAAAATGCACGTAAAGTGGTGTAATGATAATAACAAGGCTATTGTCATTGGTACTACAGGTTTCAATGACGATGAGGTAAGTGAGTTACAACAACTTGGTAAAGATATACCGGTAGTGTTAGCACCTAACACCAGCGTTGGCGTTAACTTACTGTTTAAGTTATTAGAAATTACATCAAAAGCCATCGGCAATGACAGTGACATTGAAATTTTTGAAGCTCACCATCGTTTTAAAAAAGACGCACCATCAGGTACCGCAATGAAAATGGGGCAAGTAATTGCTGACACATTAAATCGTGATTTAAACAAAGTTGCAGTATACGGTCGTGAAGGCATAACTGAAGAACGAGCCAAAGATACTATTGGTTTTGCCACTGTACGTGCCGGCGATATTATCGGTGAGCACACTGCATTTTTTGCTGATCTTGGTGAACGCTTAGAAATTACTCATAAAGCTACATCAAGAATGACATTTGCGCTTGGTGCAATGCGTGCAGCTACATGGCTCAAAAATGCACCAAATGGATTTTTTGACATGCAAGATGTACTTGGATTGAAATAGATAACTATCCGTTTTAGCGGTTTGAGCATGTTTTTATAATTAGTTGCAATAAAACTGCAAAAATCTTTTAAATTGTTATAGACGAATTGAGCTGTAACACGTAGAATACGCCGATTTTGCCAAAAAATAATTTTTGGCATGAAATATACATAATAATTGCTGTTTGTTTGTTAGTTTCGGCAAACGTCTAGTGGTTATTGATACTTTGATTCATTATGGAGGTTAAATTGACTAAATCTGCCATCTTGGTACTGGAAGACGGTACTATTTTTAAAGGCACTGCTATTGGCGCAGAAGGCTCATCAGTTGGTGAAGTTGTATTCAATACAGCAATGACTGGCTACCAAGAGATCTTAACAGACCCATCTTACGCTGAACAAATCGTCACTTTGACTTATCCCCATATCGGTAATACCGGTACCAACGCTGAAGACGCAGAATCTGCGGATGTTTGGGCTAAAGGTTTAATCATTCGTGATTTACCACTTTTAGCAAGTAATTTCAGAAATGAACAAAGCTTGAGTGAATACCTCATCGCCAATAATATTTTGGGTATCGCTGATATTGATACACGCAAACTTACTCGCATATTACGTGAGAAGGGTGCTCAAAATGGTTGTATTCTTGCTGGTGACAACTTAAACGTTGATGAAGCATTAGCACAAGCAAAAGCATTCCCAGGCCTAAAAGGCATGGACCTAGCAAAGGTTGTTTCTGTTAAAGACGCTTACGAGTGGACAGAAGGCAGCTGGCAATTAGGTAAAGGTCACGTAACACCTGATGAATTTCCTCATCATGTTGTTGCCTATGATTTTGGCGCAAAACGCAACATATTACGTATGTTGGCAGATCGTGGTTGTAAACTTACTGTGGTACCAGCACAAACTTCTGCAGAAGAAGTATTGGCAATGAACCCAGATGGTATTTTCTTATCAAACGGACCTGGTGATCCAGAGCCATGTGATTACGCTATCACGGCAATTAAATCATTCCTTGAAACAGATATTCCAGTATTTGGTATTTGTTTAGGACACCAATTACTAGGTTTAGCAAGTGGCGCTCAAACTGTAAAAATGAAGTTTGGTCATCACGGAGCTAACCATCCGGTTAAAGATATTGAACGTGATGTTGTAATGATCACATCGCAAAACCACGGTTTTGCTGTTGATGAAAGCAACTTACCAGATAACTTAACGGCAACGCATAAATCATTATTTGATGGTTCTTTGCAAGGTATTCACCGTACTGATAAGCCTGCGTTTAGCTTCCAGGGTCACCCTGAAGCAAGCCCAGGACCACACGATGCAGCGCCTTTGTTTAATCACTTCATTGATTTGATTAACGCACGTAAAGCCCAATAGACTGATTAGATAGAGTAGATATAATGCCAAAACGTACTGACATAAAAAGTATTCTTATATTAGGTGCAGGTCCAATTGTAATTGGTCAAGCCTGTGAATTTGACTATTCAGGTGCACAAGCGTGTAAAGCTTTACGCGAAGAAGGTTACCGAGTAATTCTTGTTAACTCAAACCCTGCAACTATCATGACTGACCCTGAAATGGCCGATGCAACTTACATCGAACCAATTCACTGGGAAGTTGTGCGCAACATCATTGAAAAAGAACGCCCAGACGCAGTATTACCAACAATGGGTGGTCAAACGGCACTTAACTGTGCACTTGAGCTTGAAGCTAAAGGCGTACTTAAAGAATTTAACGTTGAAATGATTGGTGCTACTGCTGATGCAATTGATAAAGCAGAAGACCGAAGCCGTTTTGACGTAGCGATGAAAAAAATTGGCTTAGATACGCCGCGCGCTAAAATCGTTCATTCAATGGACGAAGCGATTGCTGCATCGGAATACCTTGGTTTCCCATGTATTATTCGCCCATCATTCACTATGGGTGGTACCGGTGGTGGTATCGCTTATAACCGTGAAGAATTTGAAACCATTTGTACTCGTGGTCTAGATTTATCGCCAACAAGCGAGTTATTGATTGATGAATCATTAATCGGTTGGAAAGAATACGAAATGGAAGTTGTTCGTGACAAAAATGATAACTGTATCATCATTTGTTCTATCGAAAACTTCGACCCTATGGGAATTCATACTGGTGACTCTATTACAGTTGCACCAGCACAAACACTAACGGATAAAGAATACCAAATCATGCGTAATGCATCGGTTGCGGTATTACGTGAAATTGGTGTTGAAACAGGTGGTTCAAACGTACAGTTTGGTATTTGTCCTGATACTGGCCGTATGGTTATTATCGAGATGAACCCTCGTGTTTCTCGTTCATCAGCATTAGCATCAAAAGCGACGGGTTTCCCAATTGCTAAAATCGCTGCCAAGTTAGCAGTAGGTTATACGCTGGATGAATTAAGTAATGATATTACTGGTGGTGCAACACCTGCATCATTTGAACCAACAATCGATTACGTAGTAACTAAAATTCCTCGTTTCAACTTCGAGAAATTTGCAGGCGCAGAAGACCGTCTTACTACCCAAATGAAATCAGTTGGTGAAGTTATGGCTATCGGCCGTAACCAACAAGAGTCAATGCAAAAAGCATTACGTGGCTTAGAAGTTGGCATGAATGGTTTCGACCCTGTGGTTGATGTTACTAAACCAGGTGCTAAAACTAAGATCATGCACGAATTGCAAGAAGCTGGCGCTGACCGTATTTGGTACGTAGCCGATGCATTTCGTTTAGGATTAACGTTAGAAGACGTGTTTAGAACCACAAAAATTGACCGTTGGTTCCTAGTACAAATTGAAGACATCGTTAAAGAAGAACAAAGCGTTTACGATGGTGGTATGTCAGGTTTAACTACCGATTACTTGCGTAAACTTAAGCGTAAAGGTTTCTCTGATAAGCGCTTAGCTGATGTTATCGGTGTTGCTGAAAGTGAAATTCGCAAGAAACGTCACAATGCAGAAATCTTCCCTGTATACAAACGTGTTGATACTTGTGCGGCAGAATTCAGTTCAGATACAGCGTATATGTACTCTACCTACGATGAAGAGTGTGAAGCCAACCCAACAGATAATGATAAAATTATGATCATTGGTGGCGGTCCAAACCGTATCGGCCAAGGTATTGAATTTGATTACTGTTGTGTACACGCCGCATTAGCTCTACGCGAAGACGGTTATGAAACTATCATGGTTAACTGTAACCCTGAAACGGTTTCAACTGATTACGACACATCAGATAGATTATACTTTGAGTCTGTAACGTTTGAAGACGTATTAGAAATCGTACGTGTTGAAAAGCCAAAAGGCGTTATTGTGCAATACGGTGGTCAAACACCACTTAAATTAGCACGCGCTTTAGAAGCGGCAGGTGTACCAATTATCGGTACTTCTCCTGATGCAATTGATAGAGCAGAAGATCGTGAGCGCTTCCAACAAGCCGTTGACCGTTTAAGCCTATTACAACCTGAAAACGCAACAGTTACTTCACTTGATGAAGCAATGGCAAAAGCGGAAACAATTGGCTTCCCATTAGTTGTACGCCCTTCATACGTACTTGGCGGTCGAGCGATGGAAATTGTTTACGACTTAGCTGATTTACGTCGTTACATGACCGAAGCGGTAAGCGTATCTAATGACTCACCAGTATTACTTGATCACTTCCTAGATGACGCGATTGAAGTAGATATCGACGTTATTTGTGACGGCACTGATGTTGTTATTGGCGGTATCATGCAGCACATCGAACAAGCAGGTGTTCACTCTGGTGACTCAGCATGTTCATTGCCTCCATACAGCCTTTCACCTGAAATTCAAGATGTTATGCGTAAGCAAGTTACTGCATTAGCGTTTGAACTTGGCGTAATTGGTTTAATGAATACGCAAATGGCCGTTAAAAATAACGAAGTTTACTTAATTGAAGTTAACCCTCGTGCAGCTCGTACAGTTCCGTTTGTTTCAAAAGCAACAAGCATTCCTTTAGCTAAAGTGGCAGCTCGTGTTATGGCTGGAACTTCACTGAAAGAGCAGGGCATTACAACGGAAGTTATTCCAGAGTATTTCTCAGTTAAAGAAGTTGTTATTCCATTTAACAAGTTCCACGGTAGTGATCCTTTAGTTGGCCCAGAAATGCGCTCAACTGGTGAAGTGATGGGGACCGGTGATACGTTTGAAGAAGCTTATGCAAAAGCCAACTTAGGTGCAGGTGTTACTTTACCTAAAACAGGTCGAGCGTTAATTTCTGTTCGTAACAGTGATAAAGAGCGTGTTGTTGATTTAGCGAAACAACTAGTTGCTTTAGGATTTAAACTTGATGCAACCCACGGTACAGCAGTTATTTTGGGTGAAGCAGACATTCCAGTACGATTAGTAAATAAAGTACACGAAGGTCGTCCACATATTGTTGATAGAATTAAAAACAGTGAGTACAGTTATATTATTAACACCACTGAAGGTCGTAAAGCGATTGAAGATTCTAAGCAAATTCGTGGTTCAGCTTTACGTTATAAAGCAACCTATACAACAACACTAAACGCTGGTTTTGCTGTTTGTATGGCGCATTCTGCAGATGACAGAAACAAAGTTAACTCAATTCAAGAATTACATGAAAGGTGTCAATAATGTCAACGTATCCAATGACAGTTCAAGGGGCTGATGCTCTTAGAGAAGAACTGGTTTACTTAAAGCAAACTAAGCGACCTGAAATTGTTGCTTCTATTGCTGAAGCTCGTGAACACGGCGATTTAAAAGAAAACGCTGAGTATCATGCTGCTCGTGAAGAGCAAGGCTTTTGTGAAGGTCGTATTCAAGATATTGAAGGCAAGCTGGGTAATGCACAAGTTATCGACATAACTAAAATACCAAACACACATAAAGTGATTTTTGGTGTGACAGTAACTTTACTAAACATTGATACCGATGCTGAAGTAACTTACCAAATTGTTGGTGATGATGAAGCCGATATTAAGAACAATCGCATTAGTGTTAACTCACCAATTGCGCGTGCACTTATCGGTAAAACGGTTGACTCAGAAGTTGAAGTGAAAACACCTGGTGGTGTAGTAGAGTACGAGATCATCTCGGTTGAGCATAAATAAACCACATTGATTTATACACTAAAAAAACCTGCATTTTGCAGGTTTTTTTATGTCTATAGTTACCAGCAACGAGCAAGCTTTTTAACATTCCAACTTTCTGCCTTTTAACTATCTCCCCTTATTAACAGCATCAATATATGAACTGTTATACCCGTAAAACTTCAACCTCTTAATAACCTTATAGCAAGCCAATATCACTTTTAAATACAATTTTAGCAACATTTACCTACTGTTTGATTACATTCTGGTTTCAATTTAATTGACTGATTAATAAGGGAATTGTTTAAAAATGAAAAGAAAATGAAAGATAAATGAGCCCGAAATGAAAAGCGATTTGTTGTTTAGGATTATGTTTGCCTTTACTAATGGGCGCAAGGCCAAGGTCATGTACTAATTATTAAAACTTTAAACGGGCATGACTTTGGATTTGTTGAACATAAATGAAAACAGAGGTTATACATGATTTTTAAATCATCGACCGTCGCTCTAATGGTTTCGTCAGCATTAGCTTTGTCTGCTAATGCCAGCGACGCCGAATTAGCAAACCAACAATTAAGTGTTGGTAATGCTGCTCAGGGTGAAGTCAATACAACATCAGATGTAAGAAAGGCGATAGTTACTGCAAATGAAGCTATGGGGGTTTATCTTATTCAACTTTCACAAAAGAGTGCTATGGATGCAAGTTATGCCACAATGGGTAATGACCGCAGTTCGATAGTTGCGAAAGTAGAACTGCAACAAGACGCAGTTATGAAAGTGATCCGAAGTTTGGATAATACGGCAGTATTAACTCGCAAATCTCGTTTAACCGAAAATGCGCTTTATGTGCAGATGAATCACGGTATTGTTGAATCTTTATCTGCTGATGTAAATGTGGTTAATGTTGAACTGCTCAGTGAATCAGCAACTTATACCGCGCAAGATGAGTTTAAAAAGTTCCCATTTTTAAATATTAAAGATGCAGGGGACGCGATCACTGTTGCTATTGTTGGTAACGGCATTGATTACACCCATAAAGCATTAGGTGGCAATGGCGATTATGACATGGCTTGGGCTAACAGAAGTAATGCCTGGGATGGTTTTCCAACAAACACTGTTATTGGTGGTTTAGATTTTTCAGCTGGTGGTGAAGGGTACCATTCAATTGATTACAACCCAATTGAAGATGCTAACGATATTAACGTAGAAAATGGCTATATATCTTCAGGCACAGCAGTTGCAGCACAAGTTTTAGCGCAAGCCCCAGATGCTAAAATTTTATCGTATAAAACGTGGGACTGGGCCAGCTCGTACTTCTTTCCTGTTTTAGATGTGATCATCGATCCAAACCAAGATGGCGACATTAGTGACCGTCCAGATGTTATTGTCTTAAATGCTTACGGTAATGGCGCTTTTTATGTAGAAGATGATACCAATGGTTCATCACCAACTCGTGAAATAAATTTAGTCCGCCGTTTAAGTGCATCGGGCTCGTTAGTTGTTGTTGGCGCTGGTGATACCTATTTTAATTCATATTTTAATATCGCTTGGCGTGGCGCAGTACCTGAAGCGTTAACAGTTGGCTCTGTTGGCATCAATGGTGAAGATATTGTTTTATCAGAATTTACTCCTGCAGGTCCTGTACGTGGCACCCACCAATTAAAACCAGAAGTTGTTGCTCCAGCTGAAAATATTGTTGGACCAATAGCCGGTAGTGGTGATGCAGAAGGAGAACTTGATGCTAACTCTACTTATGCTGCCGCTTATGCTGCTGGTATTGTGGCGAAGATTTTAGCCGAATACCCACAGTTAAGTCCGCTTGAAGCAAAAGCGTTAGTGGCCAATACTGCTATTGCAGATGGTATTCAAGGTTCATCAACTTATAATGAAGAGTTTGACCGAAATATCAGCAACGTTGCTGAAGTGCCATTTATGGGTACTGGTTTAGTTGATGGTGTTAAAGCCGTTACAGCCAATGCCGTTGTTTGGGAAACTAACAGCTATCAGCCAGGTCTTGCGTTTGGCTTTGTTGAAGCCTCAAGCTCAGCAACGCTAAGTCGTGATATCACCATAAGAAACTTAACGGATGAAGTGCAAACTTACAGACTCAACAGTGTAGTCAGTGGTGATAAAGCCAACAATGCGGCTATCAGCTTTATATATCCAGAAACCATCAATGTGCCTGCTAACCATTCTGTAGTATTCAATATCACTATGAAGGTAGATGCAGATAAGTTATCTGAACAATCAATCAGCTCGACTGAAGATTATACTATTGCTAATTTTACTAATGAAAATGTAAACGGCTACTTAGTATTTGAAAATACAGATGAAGATTCGGCTCAATTAAAAATGCCATGGCAAGTGTTCCCTAAAAATGCCAAGCCGTTAGCAAAAAGTAATCTAGAAAATAGCTGGCAAATGCCGTATGAAGCATATGATTGGCAAGACATGATGTGGGCAGCCAATGCTAATTCTTATACGGATACACTCGATCTTACCAATACAGGTAATGCTAACAAAACCATTTACACCATGCCGCGCATGCGCTCTGTAGAGGCCATCAGTGAAAGTAAAGCTGGCGGCCAAGGTCATATGATCAAAAACCTTGGTGCTAGTATCAATGCCGATCTAACTTGTGAATCAGGTAGTAAACTATCGGTTGCCGTACAAATGTTCGATAAGTTCGACATACCAATGGCAGAGCACTTCGATAAAGCTGGGCATATGTTGACGTACTTTAGTATTTATAGCCAAGACTATGTTGATAGCATGAATGGCAATGCACAGCTAATCGATCAGGACGAAAACAAAAGTGATAATGATGTACTCGCTTATATTGAAATACTTATAGACAATGATGGCAAACCACAAGTCGAATACATTGATTTTGACGAAGAGTATGAATGGTGGAACCCTCGTAAGCGGTTTAAGCAATCCCGCTTAGGTGCAGATGTCAGCATTGGCGACGATACCGTTGTCGCTAATATTTGTATCGAAGAATTATACCATGCTGATATTCAATCTGTTGATAATTGGAATGAAGATCTAGGCTGGCAGTTTGCTACAGATCGTGATGCAAGAGCAGACATTCATGAACCTGTTATTCGTTATAATCCGGTGATTATGGGACGATCTTTCACTGAAATTATTGACCATACTGGCGAATTTAACTACCCACCTTGGACTTACACAAACTGTGATCCTAATGGTGTTGATTGGATGGGTAACCCATTCCCTGAAGATTACTGTATTGAAGAAGCAAAAACGTTTGTCGCATTCCATACAGGTATTGCTAAATTATCTGATGACGAAAATTCTGAATTAACCTGGTCAAACAAAGTTGAGTTAGCTGCTGGTGAAACAGCACGCGTTGCTGTGACTACGGTTGACGATTGTAATCCAAACCTTGTTTGGTTCGGCTCTCAGCCTCCACTTCACGATGCTTGTCCACCAAGTGTGATGATTTTTGAATTAGGTAGTGATAATACCGGTTTCTCAGGCACGACCTACGGCTCTGATATAGGAATAAAACCTGGTCAAGGCTTCAGTATTTATGAAAATGCTGAAAATGGTGAAGTAATCGGTAAATTAGAGAGCTATGCCGTTAATTTTTTCACTGAAGACAAACATAAAGGCCCTGTACACCTAGTAAATTCCTTACCGGGTACGCCATTTTATGTAGCAACAGACGGCACTATAACGGTTGCTAACAGTGCGGCTTTAGATTATGAACAAACCAAATCTTACACCTTAAAAGTGCAAGCAGATTACGTAAACCGTGATACCCAAATTGTTGATGTGATTATCAAGGTTAATAACCTAAACGATACAGCGCCAGTAATGACGCAATCGTTAGCGGCAATTGCAAGCAAGGTTGGCGACACTGTTACAGCTAGCGTTGCAGGATCATTTAATGATGTTGAAGGGGATGGTATCACTTTTGAAGCAATGAATTTACCTGAAGGCTTATCGATAGACTATATGGGTAATATTTCAGGCATAGCTACTCAAGCAGGTGAATACCACGCCAGCGTTCTTGCGAGTGATGGTTTGAATGTCACATCTGCAGACTTAATCATTTCAATTACCAATAACCCGAATTCAGCGACTCCAGTTGAATCAGCTCCTAATGATGATGCAGAAGAGTCATCAACAAGTGGTGGTAGTACTAGCGCGTTCTTTATGTTGCTAGCGGGTGTAGCAATGATCAGTCGTCGAGTGCGTAAGTAAACGTAAATAATTAAAATTGAGAGGCTTAAAGCCTCTCAAAGAGGAATTTAATATGAATTTTAAATTAAACAAACTGGCTTTGGCTTTACCAATGAGCATAATGACTCTTGGTGCCGTTGCGGCAATATCACCAGATGATATTCCAAGAATTGAGCTAAATGCAGCGCAACAAAATGCAAAGCTGAAAGCAACAAAGAAAACGTTTGAAAATCGTTACTTTGTCTTATTAGAAGATGAGCCTGTTGCTCTATACCAAGGTAAAATAAAAGGGTTCAAGGCTACAAACATTTCCGCATCTAACGGCGCAAATGCTAATGAATTTGGCAAACTAAACTTAAAAAGTTCGGCCTCTGTTGTTTATGGTGATTACCTTGCCAATAAACAAAATGAAACATTTAGCAAAATTAAGTCGGTGTTAAAACGTGATGTTGTAATGCGAGACCGTTTTAAAATAGCCATCAATGGTTTGCTACTTAATCTTGAACCTCATGAAGTAATGGCATTACGTAAAATGCCAGGCGTTTTAGCGGTAGAAAAAGAAGAAGCGCATCAGTTATTAACTGATGTTGGGCCGCAACACGTTGGAGCACCGGTAATTTGGGATAATAGCGACATTAGCGGTTCTAAAGGTGAAGGCTTAGTTGTAGGTGTGATGGATACAGGGATCAGCTCTTACACTTCACAAGTATGGAGTTATCAAGGGGCCGCTGGCTTTGAAGGTAAAGAGTTTCATCCGTCATTTGCCGATGTAGGTGTAGATGGATATGATCATATCAATCCAAATGGTGAAGGTGTTTATTTTGGTGATTGTATAGATTCACCTTTCTGGTGTAACGATAAAGTTATTGGGGTTGTATCTTATGAAGGCTTAAAAACTTCTGGTCTTTGGGATATGCGCGCCGAAACAGGTCAAGATGATCATGGCCATGGTACTCATGTTGCGTCGACCATCGCTGGTAACCGAGTTGATAATGTGAACTATCCAACGGTATATCCAAATATGGAACAATATTGGAATCATAAGTACTACGATTCTGAAACTTCGGTATCTATCAGTGGTGTAGCACCACATGCCAATATAGTGATGTATAAAACCTGTGCTGTTAATGGTTGTGCACCAAGTGCTGCTGTAGCGTCAATTGAACACGCCATTGCCAATAATGTTGATGTTTTAAACTATTCAGTTGGTGGGAGTGCTGGCTCTCCATGGTTTGATGCCGATGCTTTGGCCTTTTTAGCGGCTCGTGAAGCAGGTATTCATACAGCAGTTGCTGCGGGTAACTCTGGACAGGCTGGTGAGAAAACTGTCGGCTCTCCTGGTAACTCACCATGGGTAACAACCGTTGCTGCATTAAGTCACTCGCGTGATTTTACCGAAGAAAAAACAGCTACCTTTACTGGTGGTAACACAATGCTAGAAGACTTAGTTGGTAAAGGTGCTACTTCAGGTATCAGCACTCCTACTGATGTGATTTATGCCGGCGATGTTGAACTTGCTGAACAAGCCGAGTTAGCCGGTGGTGTTGGTTATTGTGGTCAATACTCATTGCCTAGTGCTTGGGATATGAACTCTATTGAAGGCAAAGTAGTTATTTGTCGTCGTGGCGGTACAGATGATAGCGGCGTGCCATTATCTCGTTTATCAAAAGGTGCCTCAGCATTATATGCCAAAGCTGCCGGTATGATTTTTATCAACTCTGATGAAGAGGTTGATAACGTAGAAAATGATTTACACGTTTTACCAACCGTACATTTAAATAAAGTTGATGGCGAAAAACTATTAGCATGGTTAGCTGAAGGAGAAGGTCATCAAGTAACCTTTACCGAATCAACGCTTGAACTGAATGCTGACAAAGGTGACATCACTGCTAACTTTACCTCTCGTGGCCCAGACTATTTCACTGGTGACTACCTGATCCCTGATATTGGTGCGCCTGGTGTTGATATTCTTGCCGGTGGTCTTGGTGACAATATGCAAAGTTCACTGTCTCAGCCTTACGAGCGAATTAATGGTGATTTCCGTTTCATGAGCGGTACGTCAATGGCATCACCACATATTGCTGGTATGTACTTGTTAATGAAAGCTGCACGACCAACATGGACGCCGGCAGAAGCACAGTCAGCATTAATGATGACAGCTTATACCAGTGTTAAAGAAGACGATAACTTTGATGGTGAAATGGCGCGAGCTGATATGCACCGTACTGGCGCCGGTAGTGCTCGTGTAAACTTAGCGGTAGAAGCTGGCTTAGTGATGAATGAGACTCGCTCAGGCTATGAAGCTGCGAACCCTTACGCTGAAGAGTTTGGTATGAGTGATGGCATTGAAGGTTGGCATGGACAACCACATCAAATGAATATGCCAAGCCTATCAAAAGGCGAATGTCTTCTAGATTGTGATTGGACGCGTACTTTTAAAGCGACCAAAGCTGCTTCTTGGACAGTAAGCTTTGAGTATTATAACGAAGGCTTTACTTTAACTGCTGATAACACGCAATTTACGGTAACTGAAGGCGAAGAAGTTATTGTTAATTTCACCGCCGAAGCATTGCAAGGTCTTGATGTTGAATGGGTAAATGCGAGGGTAGTGTTAACGCCTGATGATGCGTCTATTCCAACTCAAACTATGCCTGTAACGGTTAACTTTATTGCTGGCATCGCACCTGATGCTGTTGATATTGTTCCACAGCGAACTAATGACTCAGCACCAGTTGAAGGAATTGTTACTATTGGTACTGATGATTTGCAAGTAAGCAAGTCAGGTATTGCCAAAGCTGAAATTCATCAATTTGAATTAATGCGAGATGCAACCAACGGTACAATTTATCATTGGGATGATGCAGACAGTAAAACGATTTATGCAGTGCCGTTAAATATTCAGGCTGATAGCAAGCGTTTAGTGGTTGAGGTACTGGAAACATCATCACCAGATATTGATATTTACGTTGGTATTGATTCTGACCTTGATGGTTTGCCTTCAGTTCACGAAATGGACTTAATGCCGTACATGAGTGCAACAGAAACCTCTGAAGAGTTAATTGATGAAATTAACCCTAGACCAGACACTTACTGGGTACTTGTTCATAACTGGGCTGAAGGTCCTGCGCCATTAGCTGAAAACGAAATGGTATGCGCCGAAGATCAGCAAGCTGATGAAGGTATGTTCTGTGCTGAAGCTCCAATAATGGATAACGTAAAACTTTCAATTACCAACGTTAAATATGACGAAGATAGTATGACGGTTGAAGCGCCTACGTCTGTAGAGCCTCGTGCACAAGTGCCAACTCGTGTAGGTTGGGAACAAATGATGACCGAAGGTGATATTTATCATGGTGTGTTCTGGTTAGGTACATCCGCTGAACTGAATCAAAATATTGGTGCGGTTAAAGTCAATATGACTCGTGGCCAAGATGATGTGACAGTTTCAGAGCCAACTATATATGGTGATAAAGTTGCCTTTACCATCAAAGTGTCAGCCAATGCTAGCAGCGAAGACCGTCATTACGATTTCAATATGCTATTAGCAGAAGATGTTGGTATTGATTTGTTAATTTCAGAGCAAGTGGTAGACGGTGTTCAGATGGCTGTAGGCTCTACAGAAGTAGAATATGCAGTAAGCGATAACCAAGTTGCTTGGGAACATACACAAGTAAGTGGCGCTAATGCTACCGAATTCAGCCTTGTTTTAAATACCATTTCAGTTGTTGGTATGGTTGATATTACTCCGGTGATTGAATCTGAAGTAAATAACTCAGAGCAATCAAAAGCTGTATCAAAAGAAACAGTTACAACGTCACCAGTGTTTATTGAAGGTAGACCTAGCTTTAAAGCCAATGCATCGGTTAGCACGGTTAAAGAAGGCGAGTCTATTACTTTATCTGCTGAAGTTATAGATGCTGTGCTTGAAACTCCTGAGCTTAGCTATAATTGGACTCAAGTTTCTGGCACAACAGTAAGTTTCAATAGTACCGGCCAAAACGTTACGTTTGATGCGCCTAAAGTATCTTCTGATGAAGTCATTAGTTTTGAGTTAATCGGTTCAAACGGTAGCAAATTAAGCTTACCATCACCGGTTTCAATAAACGTTGAAAACAAAAGCTCTGGTGGTTCAACTGGCCTAGGGTTCCTAGTTCTAACAGCGTTTGGCTTATTGCTAGGACGTCGTAAATAATTAATTAAGTTATTCATTTAATGTAACTAGGCTCCTTAACAGGGGCCTTTTTTTTACGCATAAAATGATGAGATATAGTTAATTTCAGCTACGGTTTTCTTCTATTGATTATGGTGCCGTGCAAAAATGCTAGATTTGCGAACTTAAAGATATTAGCGTAAGTTACTGAAAAGTGAACGGCTCTTGTGCAGTGAGAGACTAATAATATGAATATAACACTGTCGTCATTCATGACCAATCAGCAGTTCATTTAAGCCGTTTAATAATAACAAAAAGATAATTTACCAAGGTAAAAATGATTGAATTCACTAAACGTTTTTTTAAATTAAAAAAAACAACCGCCTTAACTGTATTCTCAATACCTTTGGTATTGTTTATGTTGTTTGCTGGAATAACACATTACCAAGAACTACAAGAGTTAGAGCACCAGCAAGTAAAAAATCCTTTGCCCAATGATGTCTATATTATTGATAATGAAGTGCTAAATAAGCAGAGTAGACTTCGTGAAAAATATATGATCACTCAAGTCACTTCTGTGGACGACAATAATGTTTATTTAAAAGTAAGTAATTTTATTTACCTAAAAGTAAGTGATGCTATTAGGGGGATTCGAACGGATAAATTGCTTACTCGCCAATTTTTTTCTAATGAAATACTCAAACTCCCTAGATCTCAGCTTGAACAGCTTTGGGTAAATGGTGGTGTCAGTGAAGTAGGGCGTTCAAATGATGGTATGCATTTATACGGCGGTGTAATTATTGCCAGGCCAAAACAAAACCTTTTAAAGAAGAGAAAGTATCGAATAGGTACTCAAGAAAACCAATTAGCAATTTCTTATTATCAAGGGGATATGGGATATGAACAAGATTGGAAGGAAGCTTTTCGGTTATTTAAACAAGGCGCTGAAAAAGGAAACCCTTATTCACAAATAAATTTAGCCCAAATGTATCGCGATGGTGAGACAGTAGAAGTCAACTTAAAACAGGCTCTATACTGGTTCAATATGGCAAGGAAACAAGGTGTTTACTCAGCTAAAGAAGAGTATTCAAAATTATGCCGACAAGTTGCTGAGTGCATCGAATAAAGTAGTTGATGCACGTTACCAAACTAGCGAAATAGTGTGTTTCACTTTTGGTATTACTATGAACACTCATGAATAACGTTGATACATTTGAGAGTATAAAGAATGTTATTTTAATTCTTTGATATTTATGGGAATTAAGATAGATTGGTATTTATCAAAGTAGACTGTTATTACTGATAGTTCTACATAATAAGCTGTTATGTGTTTAGGAGAGTGCGTTGATTAACGATGGGTATACTGATTTAGAATATTCCTTATCAAATGATCACGAATTAAATGTTCGACTATCTAGCTTACTTAATGAGTTGTGCCATGTATTTAGAATGCATCCTGATGGTCATTGGAAGTCTCTTTATAAGCCGAAATATACCAAGTTAATGGCTCTTGAAATTAAAAGTAAACCATTTTTAATTAAACAATTATTAGCATTAAAGGATCCTGTAGTTAGCAATATTACTCATGCAGCTATTGAGTTTAATAAAAACACATAACAAGTCGTTCAAGCAGGACAAATAACAGTTGGCTTTTGCTCCTGCGTCGCTTATTTTAGCCAACATATTATTTGCCTCTTAACGAGGCGTTATGCGTAAAAGGAGTTTCATCAATGTTTGGTAAAAAGTCGACGATTCGAAAGTATAAATACAAACTTCGCCCTGCATTAGCTAAAAGGTATGGCGGCTCAGCAACATATACAAAAGCTCAAGTTGATAAAACCATAGATGAAATGGGGTTTAATAAAAGGCACATACATTACGCTTATTTAATGTATTGCGATATAGCAACTTACAATGCTAATACACCTGAAAATGAATCTACCGAGTTAATGAATAATGCAATTGCTTCTGTATCAGGAGTTGGTTTTTTTGGCGCGATTTTTGGCTCTTCATTTGCTAGTGGTGGAGACGGAGGCGCAGGTGGAGATTTTGGTGGTGATGGCGGCGGTGGCGGAGAGTAGTTTACGCATAATAAGTCGTTCAAAGGACAAAATACAGTTGACTGTGTTTCGCTCCACAATTTTAGCAAACCAATAAAAAGCCCCTTAACATGGGCGTTAATATCGTTAATAGAAGTACAACTTTATATCAACAGGAATAGATGATGAAAAAGATACTATGCGCAACGGTTTTGAGCATCCTAAGCATAAACTCTTATGCAGGTGGAGTTTGCGACAATGCGTCAAAAGAGTTTTCCGCAGCAGTTGAGGTATATAAAAAGGAAGGCGGTACCGCTTTCATGAAACGTATACTAAAAAACGGGCCGCTCGAAAATGATACAAGGTCACTAAGTCAGGCGCAGTCTCTTGCGCAAATAGAACAATTTTTTGGCCCTATAGAAACTGCTTCCATACTAAGCACCAAAGAACTAGGCTCAAAATCCTGCTATATAATAGGAATCTTAGAGTATGAAAATGGCCCAGCATTTGCTGTTGCTAATTACTACAGTGGTTCAAAGGGCGTAGGTGCTACATCAATGTTTTTCCAAACTGAACCAGAGCAAATATTGCCAAAGGAATTCCTTGTTCAGTAAACATTTAATAAGGCGCTGCAGCGGACTTCGTCCGCTTCGCTTATGCTCCGCTACTGAGAGCCCCGTTAGACATACAAGGAGTTAAATTTGCGCTTAGCAATATTTTTCATTTTATTATCAGTTTCACATTCAGCTTTAGCTTGTGAAGATCAAGAACCTTGTAAATTGAATGCAATGGAAATGTTTTTACCCGAAGTTCAAAGGTATCCTGCATCTAATATTCGTATAGAAAAATTCATTTATCAGACCAAGTTAGGTGACGTTAGTAATAAAGTTTCTACTGATAAACTTATTAAATTAAAAGAAGAGTTAAACAATATTACTATTAAATCATTCAAAGAAAGTAAAACTTCTTTTGAAGTATTGGCTCAATTTAAATTAACTCCGTCTTCAGATTCTGAATTTAAATTGCAGACGACGGGCGGAGAACAAGAAGATGAAATGTTAACTTATTTTTATGATGCAGCGTCGAAGTTAACTGAGTACAAATCAATAAAAGACGATGTTTTTGTATTTTTACATTATAAAATTTCGTCATCGGTAACAAAGTAAGGCTAATAAGCTGTTAATGCAGGACAAATAAGGCTTGCCTTTTATCACTGCATAACAGATTTTAGCCAACGATTATAAGCCCTTTAGTGGGCATTAGTCATAGCAACCCAATATAGGGTTAAGGATGATAAATGAGTTTAAATGTTTTTTGTCGTTATTGTGGACAACAGATTTCTGATACGGATTTAGTCTGCGGTCATTGTGATTCTAGACAGAATTTCACTGAACCTTCTCGCGATGCCTCTCGTAAAAATTATGAAGGTGTTATCGCATTTGTTGTATGCTTCTTTTTCGGCGTTTTTGGTATACATAGATTTATCTATGGCAAAATAGGTACAGGTATTTTAATGCTTGTTACAGTAGGCGGCTTTGGTATTTGGTGGTTAATCGATTTAATTCGAATTGCCATTGGTCACTTTACCGACTCCAGAGGCAATCGATTAAGTCTTATTCATGATCATTAAAAGATCTGTATGAAGAAACCTATACCTAACAAGTGGATTAAGTGTATAGGACCAAAATCAGTTGGCTTTTTTGTTCCTCAATATTTTAGCCTGTTTAGCTCAGTATTTGCCGAGCTTCTATTAATATCAGGCATTGTACGTCTGGTTTGAAAAAATAATAAGAATTTGAAAAAAAAACATAAGGATTTGTATGAGATTTATTATCTATTGTATTTTATTTTTAAGCTTTAATTGTTTAGCTGAAAATAATGTAGAGCATTTAGGTGAAGACGAAGGCTATGTTATCTTGCCTCTAGTTATTTCAGGGATGGTACCAGAATCAATAATATTAGAAGATTCTGATATCTTTGGTGCTAGTTATAAAGTTAAAAAACTTAAAGCAGGAGAAAATTTTGAATTAATAATATTACCTGCAGGGGAGTACAAATGGTCAAAGATAAAAGTAAATAAAAGTTATTACTTTAACCTTGAAGAGAGTGAATTTAACCTGACGGTTAAGAAAGATAAAATCAATTATGGTGGTCATTTGATCATTGATATTAATTCACAATTTGGAACAGCTAATTATAATTATGTTAACCGTAGCAGCCAGGTTATCAAAGAACTAGAAGATTGCTGCAAAACTCTAACCACCCAATACTCTCTGACTTTTACTGGTAAATCTGAAGATCCTTATATTGAATTTTATAGAAGTGCTACCACCGAGAGGGTAAATTAAAGTGAAAAAATTCATAATATTTCTCTTAGTAAACTTAACTAGCTTTTATGCATATTCTGATGAATTAACTAATGTTTCAGAAGATTCTCCCCCTCAACGAGTTAAAGAGATTGCAAACTCATTTTTTAAAGCTTATCAAGTTGATGATGTGAAAATATCCCCAAATGGGGAGTATATTGCATTAATGCAAAATACTGGAAACCTATCTCAACTTGTTCTCGTAAACACCCGGAGTTTCAAAAAAAGCTTGATAATTGAGGACAAGTTTAATGATCCAATTGATATTACTGATTTTTATTGGATTGATAATAGTTCTATCATATTGGAAGCCTATATTAGAGGTAAAGGAAGTGCGTTATTATTGAGCAAGTTAACAATTGAGCAATCTGAGTTAATAAAACTAGAAAATAAGTACTTACTGGAAGGTGTCTTTTTAGCAAACTCAATGCCTAGTGTTAAAAACAAGTTTATAGTTGGAAAGTGGAAAGAAGGTAAAACATCATTATATGTATTAGATCTCTCCCAAAAATATTTTCAAGGACAGCTTCGTAGTAAATTCAAGTTAAATAGAAGAGCACCTGACGCCACACATTGGATAACCAATACTAGAGGGAGTATTACTGCAGGTTATGGTTTTGATGAAAATGAATCTAAAAATAAGGTATGGATAAAAAACCTGAAAACAGGAAAGTGGAATGTAATTTGGGAAGGCGAAGAAAACACCACTTTTAAACCCGTGCTTGTAACTAAGGATAGTAAAACACTCTATGTACTTTCAAATGAACAAGATGATTTGATTAGTCTCTACACATATGACTTAGTTGAGAAGAAATACATAGAGAAAATATTCGAAAATACTAGTGTTGATGTCAACTCTGCACTTGTGAGTACTGAAAAAGATGAAGTGCTAGGTATTTCTTTTGTTGAAGATGGCTTTTTAAAGCGTACTTATTTCTCTGAAATAGATAAAATACTTGATGTAGAGTTGAAAGAGGCAGTAGATGAATCTAAGCCATATATAGTCGACTTTAATCTAGATAAAACTATAGCGATAGTCGAAACTTCAAGTACAACTGACCCTGGAACTTATCATCTATTTAACATTGATACGATGGAGTTAATTAAATTTTCATCTAAAGCTCCGTGGCTTAAAGAATTTGATGTAGGAACCAGTCAGGTAATAAAATCAAAATCAATTGATGGTCAAAATATAGAATCTTATTTAACATTACCGGTATCAAAAGCTACGGTGCCACCGTTGATTGTATTACCGCATGGCGGGCCTATTTCAGTACAAGATACAAGGCACTTTAATACACATGTCCAGTTTCTTGTTTCGTTAGGGTACGCAGTTCTTCAACCAAATTATCGGGGATCTTTTGGCTATGGTAAAAAATTCCAAAGTGAAGGTATGCAACAATGGGGACGTTTAATTGAAGATGATATTCAATCAGGTATTAACGAAGTAGTTAAAAATGGTCTTATTGATCCAAATAAGATTTGTATTTACGGCATTAGCTACGGTGGTTATTCAGCCTTAATTTCAGCAGTTAATCGACCTGAGGTATTTAAGTGTGCAGCTTCATACGCTGGGGTGACAGATCTTCCCTTACTTTTTAACGATATGAAATTAGCAAAATCTGATAGATTGAATAATTTATTGAAAAAAATTGTCGGAGACCCAGAAACAGAACTGAATACCTTGATGGAATACTCACCTGTATATCAGGCTAAAGATATAACAATCCCAATATTTTTAGCCCAAGGAGATAAGGATATTATTGTTGATATTGAGCATTTTTATAGGATGAAAAAAATAATGGATATTTATGGAGTTGAATATGACAGTATGGTGCTAAAAGACGAAGGGCACGGTTTTAAATATCTAAATAGTATTGTTTTATTTTACGTTAAATTAGACGCATTTTTTAGGCGCTCTTTAGGTCTAGAATCAATCTAAATCATAATATTTGGTCTTGAGTTCGATTATTATACTAATCGAACTTTTGAAATTTAAACAACTAACAGAAATTTAAATTGGGGTTATCAAAGTTTGGTTCTGTCCTGTTTCGCTATACATTTTAGCCAATATGTTTTTGCCTCTTAATGAGGCGTTATGCATCAAATATCATCAAAAAGGAATACCGATGAATCTAATTAAAGTTTTTATCTCAATATTTTTACTATTACCGTTATTTGCGAATTCGAGTACTGATATTGAAGTCTCTGAAGAGGAAAAGTACGCAAAGTGGGCTGAAGCTGTATGGAAGTCTCTCGACCGAATGACTGGAGAGATTAAATTACCTAATGCTGTTGCAACATTAAATGTACCAGAGAATTTTTATTATCTAGCTCCAAAAGATGCTGAGAAAGTTTTAGTCGACGTTTGGGGAAACCCTCCTGGGCAGAATACCCTAGGTATGTTATTTCCTGCTGAAATAACACCATTTGATCACGATTCATGGGCCGTAACAATTGAATATGAAGAAGATGGCTATGTTTCAGATGCAGACGCAGATGATATTGATTATTCTGAATTGCTGGTGCAAATGAAATCGGATACAGAGTTAGCAAGCCAAGAAAGAGTTAAGCAGGGTTATGAGGCTATAGAACTAGTCGGGTGGGCGTCCCAGCCTTATTATGATGCGGCAACTCATAAACTTCATTGGGCTAAAGAAATTAAGTTCGCTAATCGCCCAATAAATACTCTGAATTACAACATTCGAGTTTTAGGCCGTAAAGGCGTTTTAGTTCTTAATTTTATCGCTCAGATTGACCAAAAACAGCTGATAGATTCTAATTTAAATTCTGTATTGGCAATTGCTGATTTTGATCAAGGATCAAGGTACAGTGATTTCGATCCCGATATTGATGATGTTGCCGCATATGGATTAGGTGCGTTGGTTGCAGGTAAAGTTATTGCAAAAACAGGCTTTCTGGCTGCAGCAGTGATATTTTTAAAGAAATTTGGAGTACTGTTTATTGTTGCCATTGGTGCATTTTTAAAACGTTTTTTTAAACGGAAAGAGGCATAGCACAACTGTTTCAGTGAAATGCTAGATTGGCGTCAAGATTTATCAACCTAGGTGTTTAATACAAGGATAGAGTATGAAAAAAATAATTCTCTTGATGAGTTTAATTCTCAATGTTAGTGGATGTATTACCGTTCCAGTAGATGATGAAGAACATGTTCATTTATGCAAGATTTCCTCTGATCGTAAAACATTAAAGATAGTGGATGTTGCGAAGGAAACAGACTCATATTACGACATTAGTGGCACATTACTTTCACCTATTTTAGTACCAACAACAGCTTTAATCTCAGGTACCTATGTACTTGTGAATAACATTTATCATTACGGCGAGGAAAAAGTTGTCTGTGATAGTAAAAAAGCTTAACTAGGACTGTGTCGTTGATAATCATTTTACTGGTGCTTATTTTTACGGTCTTTTTAGCCCATAAAGCGATAAAGAAAAAGTCGGTGTTATGGGGACTTTACTTATTGTTAGAATTATATTTTGCCGGTCTTGTGTTGGCTGCTGAATTAAATTAAATATGATGTCTCTAACCAGCCAGTTAAACAGGATAAATTATACTTTCATCACTTTTATAAAAAATGAAAAATTAATAAAATATCAGTTAGTTTCAATAGAGATGTTGTACTTTTAGTTAAACAAAGAGAATTAAAAATGAAATTTAAAATAATAATAAAAGTTATGGTTTTGCTAGGCTTGTTTTCGTGTCAATCGACTGAACCAGTCTATACATCAAAAATAAAAGAAATAGAATCAATTAAATTATTTGATTATTGGATACCTAAACCACCTCGAGGGATTCAAAAAGCACCGAATAACGTACCTGCTACTGGAGTTGAGTGGACTTATTTTGTAACAATAGATTCAAATGGTAAAGCACAAAACCTAGAGTTGATAAGTTCAATACCTGAAGGGTTTATGACCCAAGAACGGCTGAAAAAGTGGAATAAAATGGATTATAAACCTTCTCCACAAAACTCTAATAGAACGCCAGTAAGGCTTAAAATGTCAGTAAGAATAGAAGGTAAAAAAGCATAGTAAGTTACTCAGATGGGGGCATAATCGTTAGGTGTGCTTCGTGGCTTATCTATGTTTAGCAGAAGGGGTTAGCCTGTATATGTGAGCTTTATGTGTCTACTAATAACAGAGTTTAAAATATATTAAAAAGCCGACATTAAGTCGGCTTTTGTTTTTATATATTAGCGTAACGCTTATTGTTTACGAGCTCTTGCTAAAAGTGGTAAAGCAAATAACAACATCCAACCAAACGAACCACTACTACTGCCTTTATCATCGGCAGCTGGGGCAGGGGTCGGCTTAGTATTAACTGTAACCAGAACAGCCATACTAACCGTTTCAATACTGTCAGTAACTGTTAAAGTAAATTCATGGAACCCTGCAGCTAAACCAGATACTTCAGTGATTGCAGCATTGGCATTACTTATTGTACCAGGGCCTTCCCAGGTAAATGATAAAGAATCACCGTCAATATCATTTGATGGTGTGGCATCAAGGGTAACTACGTCACCTTCAGTGATAGTGATTTCAGTCGCCAAAGCCGCCGCTATCGGCATATCATTTAACGGCGTTACCGTTAACATAAAGCTGGTCGTTGTTGCATCTGTGTTGTGTTCAATATCACGAACAGTCACGAATACTTCAGTATTACCAGTAAAGTCAGCATTAGGTATTAGGTCAAATGTCATGCCATCAACTTCGGCCGTAATATTTTCACCGCTAATTTCCAATACGTTTGCAACTTTGTTGGCATCAACGTGCATTACTTCAATGTCATCAATTCGACTATCTTCTGCAACAGTCATGTCTGCTAACTCTGCAACTTTAATGTTACCGTTTACAGTAATAACGTGCTCAATAGTTTTACTTGCTTCACCAGCAAGTTCATAGTTTAAGCTAATGGTGTGATCATTACCGGCTGCTTCAGGGTTAACTACCGCAATAAAGTTAAGCTCAACAGCACTACGCTCAGGGCCATCGTAATCTAAACAAATTACTAAATCGTCAGATAACACCTCATCCATATTGTCAAAACCAAGCATGGTATATAGCTCACCATCTTTAGCGCCGGCGTTGGTAGAGAATGCACCTGCCCAGCCCTCAACAAATGCAGTACCTTTTTTCAGGTTTGCACCTAGGTTATCGTAAGCAAATACAATTTCAGGCATGTTTTCATGGTAGTCGACACCACTTCTTAATATTACTTCAAAGTCATACTCATCACCGTTTACGGTGTCAGTAACATTGTCATACTCTAAGAAAACTAGCGTACCTAAATCAGGACGCTCAGAAGCATATTGATTAGCGATAGTTAAACCACGAGGATCTTCCCAATGGCGCATATAGTCCATTTCAAAGTCACCATTCCAAAATGGTGCTATTGCTTCATACAAGAAACCAGGGCCACGGTGTATGTTCATCATCCACCAAACATCGTTAAACTGCAGAGCACCTGTAGTGTGCATTCTCATATAACCGGCATTTGCCTGGTTGTATAACTCAAATGTTGCACCGTTTTGCCAGAATAACCAATCAATTGGTACGTCCATTGGCTCAGACCAGGCATCACCTACCATCCAGTCCGCTTCAGGTTGTATGCCAAACTCACCATGTAAGTCAATATACCCACCCGTTGAGTACTCATCAATTAATGGTGTATGACACATTTCAGAAGTCAGGTTGGTACTCATTTTGTATTCACGAGTTACATTACGCGTCGCTTCTTGATTACCAACAAGAGTCAGGTTATTACCATCAACAACTATTGAGTTGGCAATCGTTTCATTGTTCGACGTTAACGTACCTTCAACTAAAGTTAACCCTTCTGGAACGGTCAAGTTTAACGAATAATCGCGATCGTAGGTTTCCATATTGGCATTAACTTTTACGTTAACTTCAATTTGATCCATCGAACGAGCTTTATCTTGGCTTACACTCCAATTTACAGCGTCGCTGCCACGTTTTAGTTTTAATGCAGTAAAACCTAACGTACCTTCTGCGCCAGTAGTATTACCTAGATCGAAACCGCCATAGTAAACATCACCTTCTTTAGCATCTTGTAAGTCCCAATTAAGAGTTAGGTTGTAATCACCATTACCATTATGAGATTCAGGACCGTCAACGGTAATGTTGCCAGCATCGCTGTCTTCCATGATGATGGCGTAACCACCATTCATGGTCACTTCTTCATCAATATTGTAGCCCGATGCCACGACTGCAAACCAGTATTTACCTGGGGTAGGGTTTGGCATAGAACAGAAGTTTTCTTCAGAGTTGCTAAATGATTGACAAATTATTTCACCATAGTAAGAATCAAATAGTGCGTTGTAGTCGTTATCCATTTCTTCTTGAGTTGGAATGAATGTACCGCTACCGTCAATGTCTTTACCTACGTGAATATGCGGAAAAAGCTGTCTAAAGCGTTTATTCATATCACCGTTAGCGGGGTCTTTGAACGTGCCTTTATTTGCATAAAATACAACGCTTTTGGTGCCTTCAGGTATTTCAACACTGTGAATATCCCAGCCTTTATCAAACAGGTAAGGATTTAACGAGTTCCATACTACGGTCGCATCTTTTATCGGTGTTTCTGTCGGCTTTGTTAAACCGTAGTAACGCGGCGTAAATTCGCTGTAATCGTCCGTATTGACGCGGAACGTTTCCGAAGCTTGGTTGCGAGAAAACTCAACTTCCATGCGCGTTGGTAATTGGTCTACAACATTGGCAGCAACAATTGGCATATGTGCATCAGGTGCATTGCCATTTGCTTCTGTAAGTACTACCGTACCATTGAATAACCAATAATTATTCGCTACCCATTCCCAAGGAGAGCCAGGCTCTTGTGGTTCTACCTTAAACTCAACAATTTCAGGTAACTTCGCACTTATCATAATGCTTTGCGTTTGGCCTGCGCGTAAGGTGAAGCTTGCTGGTGAAACCGTGATTTCAACGCCATCTTCTTTGCCTATACCAGCAACGTTCCAACTACCATCTTGTGTGGCTTTTACCGTACGCATCCAACTACAGGTTTGTTCACAATCCATTTCTACCATAGAAGGTGTGTTTAACCAGTTTGCTAATCCACCATTATTTGGGTTTGCATCAACATAGTTTTCATAGCTTTCATCCATGACTAACCCTGCTTTTGCGGCTAAGGCTACATCAATGGCACCAGAGCCTGACATAAAGTTGTATGGTAACTCTTGTGGACCTTCCCAAGGGTGCAAGAACTGAACCTTTTTAGCGGTCATTGCCAAAGCCGATTGAATTTCTGCTGGGCTCCATTCTGGGTGGATTTGAGTTAGTAAGGTCATTGCACCAGTAACATGAGGGGCAGCCATTGACGTACCACTCATCATCGTCCAATCGCTTGCTGACGGGTAGTTGGTAAATGGTTGTTCATCGGCGTTGGCCGCGTAAATATTCACACCCGGTGCCGTTAAGTCTGGCACTAAAGTGTTATTGGTATTACTTGGCCCCATAGAACTAAATTCAGCAAGCATATTGCCTGTAGATTCGTCCAACTCATAAGTGTTTGTTGCTTCGGTAATTGTTGCTCTTGCCATTCCTGGGCTAGCGTTATTTACCCAGTTTTTTAATTGCCAGTCAACGCCGGCATCTACCTGGATACCTGGAATAACAAAGTTATCTGCTACCATGTTGTTGGCATCCCAGGTGTTTTGTAATATCAAACCACCCGCACCACCGGCTTGTACGTTTATTGCTTTATCGACACGAGCAATATCTCCGCGAGTACAAATAACAATTTGATCTGCGGTGAAAGTGCCTGCAGGGAATGGCACATTACACATTTGAGAGCCAAAGCCATCAGATGGTTCTGGATCTGGATAATTTGCCGCTAAAACAACCTCACCGGTAATGCCACCACTAAAACTAACCCCGGCAATATCTGCGTATGGTTTTGTCCAAGAGTCGCCATCGGTTTCAAAACCTGTGATTGATTTTATTCCAGTTTCCAATACGCGATCATGAGTCGAGGCACCAACAGTCGTTACCCAAGGAGACGCATGGTCAGCAGACCAAAAGTTGGGGCCAGAATTACCAGCCGCTGCAGCTACAGATATACCAGCTTCACGGGCGGCTAGGAAAGAAAGCTCCATAGGATCTTCCCAAGGGAAAGCTTCGGCGCCACCAATGGAGAAGTTAATGGTATCAACACCATCGGAAATAGCATCTTCAAATGCAGATAAAATGGCGGACTCTGGACAGCCTGCATAGGTGTCAGCACCACCAAGTCCTGGCCAACATACTTGATAAGAAATGATGTGTGCGTTTGGCGCAACACCACTGGTACTTGGGAAGTTAAATGGTAAATCTACTCCGTCACTTACCGCTGTTCCATCTGATGTTTGTAGTGGTGTATTTTCAATGTAATTACCCGCGGCAGTACTGGCGGTGTGTGAACCATGGCCATTGTAATCTTCACCGTTTTGCTCGCGTTGATCTCGCCAATAGTTAGAGGACGGATGTTGGTTTGCGACGGTAACCTCATCATACGAGCGAACACCAATGAGCTTGTCATTACATAGTGATTGCCACTCTTCTTGCTCACAATCACCTACAAAATTGCCTGCACCAAATGGGTTTGTTGCGGCAAAGTCATGCTTGTCAGTAACCTGAAAAGCTACGTGATCGGTATTGATACCTGTATCAATAATACCAACAACCATACCTTCACCTTTGGCAGCTAGGTTGTTAGGTGAAACGCTACCGTCCCATATTTGGTCGGCCCCAATAAACTGTGCCCCACGGTCGCTTTGCAATTTAAAAATTCGGTTTTCGGTAATGCGTTTAACACCCGACTGCTTTGACATCAATATTGCATCTTGTTGTGTCATTTCAACAACCATGGCGTTATTTACCACGGTAAACTGTTTATTGACTGTTAAGGCGACACCAGCTTTTTTTACATTAGAAATAAAGCTGTGCTGACGACTTTTCAAAAAACTGGTGTAATCAGCAACCGCTTGTGATTGCATATTCACTCGGCCTTTTGCCATAAATGCATTATTTCTAGGGGCAGCTGTACCTGCTAGCCCATGAATATCACCGTGATACGTAGCAACTGGTTTATGTTCAAGTTGTACTATGTAGGTCTGAACACCGCTTACTCCGTCTTTAGGTTGAAAGATTTGCTCTGCAGTTAACTGTTTAATGTGGCGGTTTGTTCTGCCGTTTTGACCTTTAAACAAGTCTCCTTGTAAATAGTCTTTCCGTGCGTCAGAGTCTTTTTTCAGATCTTCGGCGGTAAATGTTGGTACGTAAAATGTGGTACCTTCGACCTTTTTCATTCCCACTTCGGCGACAACTTGTCCGGTTGCACCAAAGTACAACGCAGTAAGTGCGGCTAAAGTAGTTTTTTTAAAAGCTACATTTTTTTGGTTTAACATTTCTGTTTTCCTAATTGTTATTATTTTTTAGATCACGGTTAACGCGATCGAAATTAACGTTTATTTATCAATACATATCTGGTTTATCCATGGCTCTGGATAATGCATGCTTGTATTCCTTACAAGCTCAATTTATGTACATAAATGGTTATATAATGGCTGCTGGTTTGACGGAATGAGGTAGGGTTCAAGTTTGTTGCATTTTTGTTTCATTTTTGTTTCATTTGTTTGGCCTCGATGTTTCAATTTTGTTTTTGTTGCTCTGTAAGTCTTGCTATTACTGAGGAGTAAGTTTTGGGACGGATTTAGGTTGGTTTGCTTTTAACAATAAAATGCAAATCTGCTGTGTACTAAATTGTTTCCAATCTAAAGAGCGACTGGTGTTGCAAATTAAAATTTTAAAGATATTATACCTGCCCAATATGATAAGTTTTCTACCTCAAATGATTAATTTAAGCGCTAACAAATGATTTCCGTTGAATTTCAAAAATACTATATCGGACAATGTTTGATTAACTGTGATGATATGTCGCTAAGTTATGCAGACAAAACGATCAACCTGCCTGTTAAAGTGTTCGAATTTCTCAAGTTGCTCATTGTTCATTCAGAGCAAACGGTCACAAAAGAAATGGCAATTGAAAAAGTGTGGCTGGGTAATGTTGAGGTTGGTAAACGTGGTGCCGGAAATGCTATTTGGGCATTAAGAAAAGCGTTTGCTGAGCTTGGTCTTAATCATGAGGAAACATTTAAAACCATCACCAAAGTGGGATATCAATTATTAGTTAAACCACAAGGTATTGGTGCAGAATTATCTAGCCCTTTAACGGCAGAGGTAGCGCAAGACTCGGGTTATCATCGTAAGAAAGTGGTAATCATGATTGTTATCATTACGGCTATCGCTGTATTTTTCTCATTCTTTAAAGCAGATAAACAATCAAAAATTAATGCAGTTAAGCAAGTTCAAAGAATAACGAACCTAGAAGGCATTGAAGAACATCCCAGTGTTTCACCTGATGGTCATTACATGGCATTTTTGTGGAGAGCACATCTGAAGAAAAACCAAATATATATTAAAGACCTAACTAACGAAGCAGCGCCACTTCGTTTAATCAGCAAGGTTGTAAATGACCAGTCTTCGCCCAGTTGGTCACCCGATGGGCAAAATATTGCTTATTTGAATGTGGATGAACAAGGTAAATGTAGCGTTCATATACTAGAGCTGATCACCTTTATTGATAAAGAAATTACCAAGGACTGTGTTAAAGCCGGGTATTTGAATAATCTGGATTGGTCAAAGGATGGTAAAAATATTGCGTTTTCTCGCTCCCTTGGCGATCGAATTGCCGTGTTTAGTTACAACGTGCAAAGTAAACAGGAAGTACAAATTACACAACCGAGTGCCAGTGAAGAAGATATGTTAATGCGTTGGCATGCTGATAACGAAACATTAGCGTTTGTACGCTCTACTGAACTACAAGCCGAAGTTCGTTCAATTAACAACGGTAGTGAGCACGTTTTAGTCAAAGATAAAGAAGTTATCCTTGCGCTGGCGTGGGATAAAAGAGGGGACAACTTGTATTTCAATTCGATGGAAGAAGGCTCTTTTGTCATTCAACAGTACAATTTACAACGCAATACGGCTGAATTATTTCATCAAGATAATGAAATTTATAGTCTCTCTGTAAATAACGCTGCCGACGAATTATTTTATACACGTCATGTTGCGCAAGAATCTATTGCGGTGCATTCATTAGATGATGGTAGATTGCTTGAAAATATACAGTCGTCTTCGCGAGATTTGTTTGGACAAGTAGCGCCAACAACGTCTGATATTATCTTTCTCTCTAACCGCAGTGGTAGTTGGGAAGTTTGGTTAAAGCAGGCTGATAAAAACCTTCAGCTAACCCAGTCTAAAATACACGGTATGGTGTCTGTTCCTGCTGTATCACCAATATCTGAGCAGTTTGTTATCGCTATGCGTCGGCCTAACGCGCCGTATCACAGTTTATATATTGCAGAGTTACCGTCAGGAAAACAGCAAAAACTGTTAGACTTTGAAGGTGACGTTCGTAATCCATACTACTCTGCTGACGGTAAACGGTTATACTTTTCAGCAAACATTGCCGGTAAATGGTCAATATACCGTTATACCTTTAATTCTAAAAACTTAGAGCAGCTAACCCAAGGTTACGAAAGGTTTGCGGTTGAAGATGATGAGGGCGGGATCTTTTTTACTAAAGACAATACCAGAGGAATTTTTCACCTTTCTGCAGATAGACAAGAAACGTTAATTACCACAGAGCTTTCAGATTTAGACTGGGGAAATCTTTTTTATAAGGATAAAACGCTGTATTTTGTTAAGCGCACTGAAAAAGCAGATTTTATTATTGCCCGTGACAAATCTGGAGCAGAAGTTGAGTTATTGAAGTTTCCACCAATTACCATACGCAACGGAAAGTCAATTTCACCTGGCTTGAATAACTCTATAATCTTTACTTTGCAGGGGATAAATGACTCTGACATTTATAAGATTTCAACAAAATAAAACGTAGATACACAATGGTGAAGCTAAAAAACCTGCTTATGCAGGTTCTTTTATATTTTACGTAGTGCCCAAATAAAGTAGGGCCTAGTTAGACGTTAGATTTTTGGAATGATAATTTTTCTATCATCAGATTGGCGGTAAATAGCCAACGTTTTACCAATCGCCTGAACTTTAATTGAGTTGGTTTCTCTAACAATCGCGTCGATAATTAATTGTTTTACTTCACGATCATCAGTATTTATTTTAACCTTGATAAGTTCGTGATGGCCTAAGGCGTAGTCGATTTCAGCAACTACAGCTTCTGTAAGACCATTATTTCCTAATAACACCACTGGTTTTAAAGAGTGGGCAACGCCTTTAAGGTGTTGAATTTGCTTTTTTGATAGATTCATTTAAAAAATTTCTGTTAAGTTACTTGAATTCTATATATTTTAACGCCATCTTGTCATTAATACTAATTTATATCTGAACTTTTATGAGTAAAGCAAATAAATCAAGAACCGTAAGCTCTCAGCGCTGGATGAAAGAGCATTTTGATGACGAATATGTGAAGAAAGCGCAAAAGCTTGGTTTACGTTCGCGTGCGGTTTTTAAGATTGAAGAAATTAATAACAAAGACAAATTAATTAAAAAAGGCATGAACGTTGTCGATTTAGGCGCGGCTCCTGGTGGCTGGTCTGAGTATGCTGTTAAAGTTGTAGGGGATGCGGGGCAAGTGATTGCTTGTGATATTTTACCTATGGAATCTTTACCAGGCGTTTCTTTTTTACAAGGTGACTTTCGTGAAAATGCCGTGTTAGACACGTTGCTTGATAAAATTGATGGCCGTAACGTTGATGTTGTTATGTCTGACATGGCTCAAAATTTTAGTGGTAACGAGTCTACCGACCAGCCTAAAAATATGTATTTAGTTGAGTTGGCGCTAGACATGTGTCATCAAGTTTTAAAGAAAAATGGCAGCTTTGTTGTTAAAGTTTTTCAAGGGGCAGGGTTCGAACAGTACATGAAAGATGTTCGAGCTTGCTTCAATGTTGTTAGAACCCGTAAACCAGAATCTTCTCGAGCACGTTCAAGAGAAGTGTATATTGTAGCTACCGGTTACAAACTGTAGTAGAGTTACGTAAGAAAAGGCCTATAATAGAGGTCTAATACTTATATAAGTAAGCGCATTTTTTTAACAAGAGGTCCTCAAGTTGAGCGATATGGTAAAGAATCTTATTTTATGGTTAGTAATAGCCATTGTTTTAATGTCAGTATTTCAAAGTTTTACTCCGGGCACAGCCCCTGGTAGCAAACTCGATTACACTAAATTTATTAACGAAATCCACAATGGACAAGTTGCTGAAGTTCGAATCGAAACTGACGGCGTTATTAATGGTACCAAACGTAATGGTCAAACATTTACAACATTAATACCTACGCAATACGATAAAGATCTATTAAGTGATTTAATTGCTAACAACGTTAAAGTTGAAGGTGTACCACAAGAAGAGCCTAGCTTATTAGCAAGCATCTTCGTTAACTGGTTCCCTATGCTACTGCTTATTGGTATATGGATTTTCTTCATGCGCCAAATGCAAGGCGGTGGTGGTAAAGGCGCAATGAGTTTTGGTAAATCTAAAGCACGCCTGTTATCAGACGATCAAATAAAAACTACGTTTGCCGATGTTGCAGGTTGTGACGAAGCAAAAGAAGAAGTTGCTGAATTAGTTGACTACTTACGTGACCCATCAAAATTCCAAAAGCTTGGTGGTCGCATTCCATCAGGTGTATTAATGGTTGGCCAACCAGGTACAGGTAAAACCTTACTGGCTAAAGCCATTGCCGGTGAAGCAAAAGTACCATTTTTTGCAATTTCAGGCTCTGACTTTGTTGAAATGTTTGTTGGTGTTGGTGCATCTCGTGTACGTGACATGTTTGAACAAGCGAAAAAATCGTCACCGTGTATTATCTTTATCGATGAAATCGATGCTGTAGGTCGTCAACGTGGCGCTGGTTTAGGTGGTGGTCATGATGAACGTGAACAAACACTTAACCAAATGTTGGTTGAAATGGATGGCTTTGAAGGTAATGAAGGCGTAATTGTTATCGCTGCGACTAACCGTCCAGACGTATTAGATCCTGCGTTACTTCGTCCTGGTCGTTTTGACCGTCAAGTAACCGTTGGCTTACCTGATATTCGTGGTCGTGAACAAATTCTTAAAGTTCATATGCGTAAAGTGCCTTTAGGTGATGACGTTGATGCAGCAGTAATTGCTCGTGGTACGCCAGGCTTTTCAGGTGCTGATTTAGCAAACCTTGTAAATGAAGCTGCATTATTTGCTGCTCGTACAAGTCGTCGTTTAGTGTCTATGGTTGAATTTGATAAAGCCAAAGACAAAATCATGATGGGTGCAGAACGTCGCTCTATGGTGATGAGCGAAGAAGAAAAAGAAATGACCGCTTACCATGAAGCAGGGCACGCCATTGTTGGTCGTTTAGTTCCTGAACATGATCCAGTTTACAAAGTAAGTATCATTCCTCGTGGTCGTGCGTTAGGTGTAACTATGTACTTACCTGAAAAAGATAGAGTAAGCCATTCTAAAATGCATTTAGAAAGCATGATCTCATCTTTGTATGGTGGTCGTATTGCTGAAGAAGTTATCTACGGTAGTGACAGAGTTTCAACGGGTGCGTCAAACGATATTGAACGTGCTACCGAAATCGCTCGCAAAATGGTAACTCAGTGGGGCTTGTCTGAAAAAATGGGTCCTATGCTTTATGCTGATGAAGAAGGCGAAGTGTTCTTAGGCCGAAGTGCTGCAAAAACTAAGCATATGTCTGACGACACTGCGAAAGAAATTGATGAAGAAGTTCGTACATTCATTGAACGTAACTATAAACGTGCTGAAGATATCTTGAAGAACAACATGGATATTTTACATGCAATGAAAGATGCATTAATGACTTATGAAACGATTGATGCATGGCAAATCGATGACTTAATGGCTCGTACAGATGTTCGTGCGCCAAAAGGTTACGGTGATGAAAAGCCAACAGGCACACCTCCAGGCTCAACTCCATCTACGCCAGATGTAAACAAGCCTGCAGATGAACCTGCAAACTAAACAGTACTGATTAAATCATTAGTTAATATAAGAAACCCGCTACTTAGCGGGTTTCTTGTTTTTAGGATATAGAAACTAGAAACAAAGCCAAGTATCAACTTCCTGAATCCATGCACCATTTTCCTGAATTTATTTCAGGATCTAACTATTTAACTGTATTAAACTTTTTTCCTCTTTTATAATACGGGCAAATTAAACAGCAGCTTTTATTTAACCTCTTATTTATATGAATAAAACGGCAAATATTATTAAATTCGGCAACAAAAAATTAGACCTTTGCGAAGTTCAGGTGATGGGGATCTTAAACGTAACCCCTGACTCATTTTCAGACGGCGGTAATTTTAATAATATTGAGCACGCTATTACACAAGCGCAGACAATGATAAATGATGGTGCAACCATTATTGATGTTGGCGGCGAATCAACTCGCCCCGGTGCTGCCGACGTTGAACTGCAAGAAGAGTTAGACCGTGTCATTCCGGTTATTGAGGCGATAACTCAGCGCTTTGAAACAGTTGTATCTATAGATACCTCTAAAGCGCAAGTGATGCAGGCTGCTATAGACAGTGGCGCTGGTTTAATAAACGATGTACGTGCGTTGCAAAATGAAGGTTGTATTGATGTTGTTGCTAGCTGTGATTTACCTGTTTGTTTAATGCACATGCAGGGCATGCCTAGAACGATGCAAACGGCACCCAAGTACGAAAATGTAACGTTAGATGTTATTAAATTCTTTAAACAGCGCATTCAAGCATGTGAGCATGCAGGTATTGATAAGAGTCGTATCATACTTGATCCTGGTTATGGCTTTGGTAAAACGTTAGAGCAAAATTATCAGTTATTAGCACATCAGCCTAAGCTGTTGCAGCTGGGTTTACCAATACTTGCAGGTTTATCAAGAAAATCCATGATTGGTAATTTACTGAATAACTCAGTAGATGAACGCTTGGCAGGCAGTTTATCTGCTGCAGTGCTTGCCGCACAAAATGGTGCTAAAATATTACGAGTTCATGATGTAAAAGAAACCGTTGATGCTATTAAGGTTTTTAATGCAATGCTTGCTCAAATAAATAATTAATTTACGATAAATACTTAAGGGAGTTTATTTACGTGTCTAGAAAATACTTTGGAACAGATGGTGTTCGTGGTTTAGTTGGTAAAGATCCAATTTCGCCTAAATTTGTAATGAAACTAGGGTGGGCTGCCGGTAAGGTATTAGCCACTCGCGGCACTAAAAAAGTATTAATTGGTAAAGATACTCGTATATCTGGTTACATGCTTGAATCAGCGTTAGAAGCTGGATTTTCTGCTGCCGGTATTGATATTGGCCTAATGGGTCCTATGCCGACACCTGCGGTTGCCTATTTAACAAAAACGTTCCGCGCAGAAGCTGGTATTGTGATCAGTGCATCACACAATCCATTTTATGATAACGGTATTAAGTTCTTTTCTACAACGGGTGAAAAATTGCCAGATGACGTTGAGCTTGCTATCGAAGCGATGATCGATGAAGAAATGGATTGTGTTCACTCCGCAAAATTAGGCAAGGCAGTACGCATCGATGATGCTGCTGGTCGTTATATAGAATTTTGTAAAAGTAACTTCCCATCGGAATACTCACTAAACGGTATGAAAATTGTAGTTGATTGTGCCAATGGCGCTACCTACCACATTGCACCTAGTGTGTTTCGTGAATTAGGCGCTGAAGTGATTGAATTTGCATGTGAGCCAAACGGCATTAACATTAATGACGATTGTGGCGCGACATCAATGGCTAATATTTCTAAACTTGTGCTCAGCGAACAAGCCGACTTAGGTATTGCTTTAGATGGTGATGGTGACCGCTTAATGATGGTTGATCAAAACGGCGATGTAATTGATGGCGATGAAATTATCTACATCATCGCTAAAAATGCACAGCAGCAGGGCAAACTTAAAGGCGGTGTTATTGGTACATTAATGAGCAACATGGGCTTGGAACTTGCCTTAAAAGATTTAGGTATCGATTTTGCCAGAGCTAAAGTTGGCGATCGTTACGTAATGGAGCAGTTAAAAGCGAAAGGCTGGCAATTAGGCGCTGAAAACTCAGGCCACATCATTAATTTAAATTGTACCTCTACCGGCGACGGTATCATTGCTGCCCTAAATGTACTTGAAGCACTTTGCCAATCAGGAAAGTCGTTAACCCAACTTAGAAGTGGCATGACCATGTTGCCGCAAATTCTAGTTAATGTTCGCTTTAGTGGCAAAACCGACCCACTTAATGATGACGCTGTTAAACAAAGTGTTGTTGATGTTGAAAAAGAGTTAGCAGGCACAGGACGAGTGTTATTGCGTAAATCAGGCACAGAGCCGCTTATTCGAGTAATGGTTGAAGGTCCAAATTTAGCAGAAGTAACTCACTTAGCCAATAAAATTTCCGTTCAAGTTAAAGCCGTAGATGCAGAACATTAATTCAACTTTTTGTTGTAAAAATAAGCAAAAAAACGGCTAGGCTATTTAAACTCTTGTAAGTTAGCTTTGAGTTCGATAATATCTCGCCGTTTTATTAAGGGAAAAACTATGAGTAGACAAACAATAGTTGCCGCTAATTGGAAAATGAACGGTAACGCTGAGCTTGCAGCACAAATGTGTAGAGGCTTAAATGATGAAAAGTTTAATGCGGATCAGCAAGTAATTATTTGCCCTCCAGCCCCTTATTTAGCTTTATTACAAGCTAATATTAGCAATAGCCAAATTGCCTGTGGTGCCCAAAATATTAATGAAAATGAAAAAGGTGCCTTTACTGGTGAGATTTCAGCTTTAATGCTGAATGATTTACAGGTACAATACGTGATTCTTGGCCATTCTGAACGTCGTGCAATGTTTCATGACAGTACAGAATTAGTTGCTGAAAAAGTTGCTTATGCTTTAGATAGCGGCTTAACGCCAATTTTATGTATTGGTGAAACGCTTGAAGAGCGAGAAGATGGTGAAACTGAGTCTAGACTTAGCTATCAACTTGCTCCGGTAATTGCTAAAGTTGGCATTGAAAGTTTTAAAAATGTAGTTGTTGCCTACGAGCCTGTATGGGCTATCGGCACAGGTAAAACTGCATCAGCTGAGATCGCTCAGCAAACCCATGAGTTTATTCGTAGTTACTTAGCAAGTTTTGACGCTGATGTAGCACAACAAGTACCATTATTATATGGTGGTAGTGTTAACGCGAAAAACTGTGAAGAATTATTTGCTCAAGCTGATATCGACGGTGGTCTGATAGGCGGAGCGAGTTTAAACGTTGAAGAATTTAAAAAAATCTGCCAAGCAGTATAGGATTTAGAAATAATGTTGTATCAAATATTAATCGTTGCTTATTTAATTATCGCACTTATCTTAGTTGGTTTTATCTTAATCCAGCAGGGTAAAGGTGCAGACATGGGCGCTTCATTTGGCGCGGGTTCATCAGCAACTATCTTTGGTTCAAGTGGTTCTGGTAACTTCATGACTAAAACTACTGGTATCCTTGCGACACTATTTTTCGTATTAAGCTTATTTTTAGGTAATCTTACTGCACAGCGCACTAAAGCGACTGATGAGTGGAGTAACTTAGGTGGCGCTGAGCAAACAGAAAGTATTGCACCAGCTACTGACGTACCTGCAAGCGAAGATCAAAAAGAAAGCGACGTACCAAACTAAACATCGCTTTTCTAAAAAATTAGCGTATGTGGTGGAATTGGTAGACACGCAGCCTTGAGGGGGCTGTGCTTCACGGCGTGAGAGTTCGAGTCTCTCCATACGCACCAAACATAAATAAAGGCCTGTAGCGCTATTTGCATTACAGGCCTTTTTCATTTGCTAAAATCGTACCCTTTCTGTACCCTTTTCGTACCCTAATACAGTAGTCTAAATTACTAGTTCTGCAGGTTGGATTTTCACCCATTTAACGTGATCTTTCATGTACACTTTGGTCGATTCTGCGTCAGTATGCGCTGCACGTTCTTGTGGATCAATGCCCATCTTATCGTAAAGAAAAATCGACAAGGCTCGTATTTCATGAAAAGTGGGCCGCTGGGGTTTGTCAAAGTTACCATAAAGGTTTAGTTCATCACGCAAATCAGACATAGCTCGAGAAATGTATACCGGGGTTAATTGGGTAGGGTGGGTTAACCCATTTGCTAATCCTTTTTTACGACCTAATAATGCATGCACTATGTATGGTGATGCGATGTTATCTCTTTTCGAATCGTCAATAATTTTTTTAAGTTGCTTGGTGATTGGAATTTCAACACGCGATGCTTCTTTATTTTGAACTTTTTGACGATGAATTCTTAAAACTCCGTAAACGGTTAAACCATTTTCAACTATTGGGGCATTAAACCATTCACAATCCTTGTATTTGGCTAAACTTATTTCATTTACTGCGTGGGTAGTTTGTAAGGATAATCGCATGGCGATGTTCAGCCACGAATTACTAGCGTTTAAGATTAAATTAAAATATTCAATGTTTAAACGTTTACGTTGCTTAGCTTGTTTGGGTTTACGTTTTTTTCTATCTGCTGGGTTAAGGACCATGCCCGACATGTCACAAATGTATGAAAATATTTTCTTTAAAAAAGTAATTTTTCGGTTATAAACTTCGTTTGACTTGCCACTTGCGTATTTATCTAAAAACTCATTAACATGCTGCAAGGAAATAGATTTAGACAGTATGTCACCTAGCAGTTCATCTAAACGCATTGTGTCGTTAACAAATGCCCTGTATCGTCCTTTAGATAGTAATCTGGTATTCAGCTCTTCATTTCGTACACGTTCAATAACAACCTTAATCCAATGTGACATTGGTTTATTAAATTCGTCGTGGTCTAAAATCATTTTTAATGCTGGATTTCTGTGTTTAGCATTAAATATAGTTGCCGCTTCTATGGCTTCATACTTTTGAGTTTTTAAAGGAAAGAAAATATCTTTGCCGCTTGGGTATCGATAACGAAATCGCTGTTGGCCACGTACCATTTTACAGCATAACCCAACAGGGAGATCACGATTCTCAAACTTACGTTTTCTTGGAGCCATGCTACACCGACGCTTCTAAAAGTTTAACAAGTTCAGTAATTTTAGTAGACTTTGAATCTTCTACCACTACGAGCCAACGATCAGTTGGGGTTTGTTCTCCTTTTATTTTTCCTCGCTTGATCCAGTTGATCACAGTTTTAGTACAATAACCCGCGCCTGGGTAATATTCCGCGAGATATTGTGATGGTTTTAGTTTTCGCATTCTTTAAACCTCGCCACGTAAATAGTTTATGAACAAGTTGTTACCTCTGGTAGTTAAACTTGTGGTACGTGACATGCTAAGCGTTAAACCGTGGATGAAAATTTCTAGTGATGTGAAGGTGTCGTAGTTAGACCAAGTACTGCATGAGTGTGCAAATCCGTTGACCAGACCTGTACGATCAAGTACATTTGTGTTGGGTGTCATCGTAAGTGACTCCTGTTTTGTTAGTACTATTTAGTTAGTACACTCGCGCTCACTAGATTGCCGTCTGGTGGGCGCACCTTTCTTTTCTATTCGATGTCCGTTTTTTGTTAGTTAAACGACTACTCATCCAACTCTTTTTTACATTACTCGGTTTTATTTCAAAATCAATGCAAAAAAGATAACAATTAATTCTTTGTGATTATTTAAAATTTATTTTGTACCTTAAAACGGTATTTTTAGATTTTTTTCAATGTACCTTACTTTTAACATTTTCAATTTTTTATAAGAGTGATCTTTCTTCTTAAATCAAAGGATTAGATGAAAGGCAAAAAATAAATTGTACCTTACCTTTATCGGTTTTGATTTTTAGAACGTACCGTAAGGTGTTGTTTTTACAGAGTTATATTCTTTTTTTTATTTTTTATTATTGATTTTTGAATTTTTTAACGTAACGTAAAAAAGGCTGGCAACGGAAAGTTTATTCTGTTGTTAGTTTAACAAGGAAGCTTAATGAAAATTAAATTCACGGATGAAATCATAATTACCCCTCTCATAAGAACGGCAATTCGAGCGGGGTATTTTAGTTAACAACTCAGGAATTACAATTTTGAATTTAAATACAGTTTTATCTGATACTCGTTATCAAACTGATGGGGTAATACTCATCAAAAGAAGAGCCTCTGACTTTCTATTGAACCTACTTTTTCAATCAAGTACGGAGGTATTGCATGAAAAATTATAATGAAATGCTAGCAGCTACCCGTTGTTTAGGTTTAAAAGTAAATTATCTCAACCTTGATGGAAATCTGCATCGTGTACCAACAGATGCCAAACCCAAAAGTTTCAATGGGTTTTATAGATACTTTCCAGACAACCAAACACTTTACTATGGGGATTGGCAATTAGATATTACACGCACCTGGCGATCTGAACATTCCGAACAAACGCAATCAGATCGGTTCGCAATTAAGCAGCTCATGGATCGTCAAAAGAAACAACAAGAACAAGACCTTGTTCTTGCTATACAAAATGCCAGAGATTTTTATAACTCCAGTCAATCAGCAACGACCCAACAGTACCTTACAGACAAACACATTATTGCGCCGGAAGGTGTCAGGGTTCATTCAGGTAATTTGATTATTCCTTTGGTAGATCTTTTAACCGCAGGCATTCCTATTATGAATGTTCAAACCATATGGCCTAATGGCAAAAAGCTCTTTATGAAAAATGCCCGTATCAGCGGGTTTTGCTTCCCTATTGGGTTGATTGAGGATGAACTGGAAAGCCTGTATATCGCAGAAGGATTTTCTACTGCGATGACCGTGCATATGATAACCGATGAGTTGGTACTTGCAGCGATGAATGCGGGAAATTTAGAGTCTGTCGCACTAGCTGCAAGGAAAAGGTGGCCTAAGGCAAAAATTATAATCACAGGCGATGATGATTGGTTAACTGAACAAAAAACTGGCATTAATCCTGGTATTAAAAAAGCGACTGAAGCGGCTAATGCGATTGGTGGGTTCACTTGTTTTCCACCTTTCACTGCGGAGCAACGTAAAAATAATCTGACCGACTGGAATGATTACTTGTTTTCAGCATCAGGGAGGAAAGCGTAATGGAAAATGTAATATCTGAAAATACATCACCTTCAATCGAACCGAGGGAATTGCCTAGTAGTCGTCCTGATGTGCAGCCATTCGATTATGACTTGTTGCCGAAGACTATTGCTGATTTTGTGCGGGATACCGCTGCGCGGCAGCAATGCCCTCCAGACTTCATCGCCGTCACTGCTTTATGTGGACTATCTGGTGTGCTGGGTAACAAGGCTTATATTTATCCTAAGCAAAACGACAATTGGAAGATAATCCCTAATTTATGGGGGACAATTGTTGGCCGTCCAAGCGCCATGAAAAGCCCTGCAATGAAAGCGGCGTTAGAACCCTTGAAGGCCATTGAAAAAGGGTATCAAGAATTACACGAAGAAAATTTAAAACTGTATGAGACAGATTCTTTAGTTAATGAACTGACTTTAAAAGAAGCTAAAAAAAAAGCTTCTGCAGCTATAAGAAAAAATGATAATAACAAAGCTAATGAGCTTATTGCGGATGCGAATGCGCAAGCAATAGAGCCACCGGAATTACAATGTATTGTAGTAGTCGATACAACCTATGAGAAACTTGGTGTCTTACTGGATCAAAATCCCAATGGATTGTTGTTGACCCGTGATGAGTTACCAGGTTTGTTAAGTAGGTTGATGAAGGAAGAATATCAAACTGAACGTGCGTTTTATCTGGAGTGTTTTGACGGAGATGGTACATATAAGTTTGAGCGAATAACGCGAAAATCAATTGTCATTGAACATTGTACCTTGAGTCTTATTGGTGGCATTCAACCTGCCAAGTTAGCGCCATTAATACGTGGCGCCGTTAGTGGGGTATCCGATGATGGCTTAATTCAACGGCTACAATTAGCTGTTTGGCCTGATGATAATAAATCTTGGAAATGGCTTGATCAACGACCCGATGAGATGGCTTATCAACAATACGATGCATTGTTTAACGCGCTGCTTAATTATAAGCCATTAAATAAAGTCCACCGTTACACGCCTGAAGCACAGCAATTTTTCATTGAATGGATGGAAGAGTTACAACACAAAGCGAGACATGAAGACACACCACCCACCATGGAAAGTTATATGTTGAAGTTGCCAAAATCAATTTCAGCCATCGCTTTGATTTTTGAACTGGTGGGCAGGGTTGATGATTCTTCAGTGACTGAAGGTGATTTACAGATAGGAACGGTGGCAACGACTATGGCACTTGATTGGGCAGATTACTTGATAAGCCATGCTAATCGAATATTTTCATCTGATGTTTATCGGACTGTTGAAGCCGCAAAGCTTATTTTAAAACAGCGTGATAAGTTAAAGGACGTATTCAAGTGCCGTGAAATCCAACAAAAAGGGTGGACGGGATTAGCCGATTCAAAAACAATCAGCGATGCGCTCGATATTTTAGTCGATTATAACCACATAGTAGAAGTTCAAACTGCCCCTGGCACAGCTGGCGGCCGACCATCGACTAGTTATTATTGGGTAACGGCTAAGGAGTTATAGCAATGGGCCGGTGGCAAGAAAAAATTAAAAACATCCATCGGCCTACCCTACAAAACCTACTAAACCCAACGGAATTAAGTTCTGTAGGTTTTGTAGGTACGTCGGGTGGGCATTTACAAATAAAAATAACTGATAATGAGCAAACGCCAAAAACAGATTTTACGGTTGAACCTGCGGTTGATAAACTGGTTTTAAGCGTTGACGACCAGGGTTTACCTTTACATCACTGCCGAGGCGAACCAAATGGAATTTGCTATGGTGACTCTGAATGGGTACGGTATCGATTGCAACGGGTTGCTAAACATAAGCGTCCAATGTTAGCCCATGAATATTCAAAACTTTACTTGGCTAATTTTGATGAAGAATCTAACGAAATTCGCAAAGAAAATAAAGCTCGAAAAGCCGCCAACTCATGGTTGCGAGAGGCAACTGCTCATCCACCCTCGGCATAGGAAAGTAAGTGTACGGGTCATAGTTATCGTAAAGAACATACGACCTTATAAAACCTAAAATAATTGAGGAAATACCTATGAAAGAATTGACGACCAAGCAGCAACGTTTTGTAGACGAATTTTTGATTGATTACTCCGCTACGAAGGCAGCAATAAGGGCTGGCTATTCAACTAACTGTGCAGGTGTAATCGGTTGTGAAAATTTGAAAAAGCCAATTATAAAAAAAGCAATTAAAGAGCAACTTAAATTACTCACTGAAAACTCTTTTCTTAATCGTGAAATGGTTCTTGCTGGTTTACTACGTGAAGCAGTCGATAGGTCGGATAAAAGCAGTGCAGCAAGTCGTGTGAGCGCATATGACAAATTAGGCAAGGCATTAGGTATATATCAAGATGCTAAGCCATCTGATGAAGTAGGGGACCTTATACGCAGCATAACGGCAAATAATGCTAAGAACCGTAAGAGCCTTTTACCAAAAGATAATATAGATATGAGTAAACTTGAATAATTTAATCAGGACTTAACCTTAAACGATTTGGGTGTTGTGAACTTGGCTGAAAGGTCAGGTTCATCTTTACCAAAATAACTTACTTAATTGGAAATGAAAGCAATGATACGAACTGACGTATATTTGGCTAAATGTTTTTCGGGTGATATTTATAATGCTTATCAAAAACTAAATCATACCAGGTTTACTTGCCTGTGGGAGGGGTAAAAAAACATTGATAATTTGTACGTGAAATCTAGGGGGCAATGTAGGCATAACAACTAAAGCATTCACACAGGAACGCGATAGTTGTTTAGTTTTTGTGCGGAAAGTTATAAAAATGGAAAATGCTAATTCCTCATAAATTCGAGAGAATTGTTTATCTTTTGCAAAGCCACCTTACCAATCCCTTTAATATTTATTAATTCTTCTGCTTCTACTGCTATCAAAAGTTCGATTGTTTCAACGTTATTTTCAATAAGTGACTTTTCAATGTTTTTTGAAACACCATTTACAAGTGATAAATAACCCGAAGTGCTTTTATAGTGCTTCATCATCTCTTGAACATCATCTGAATAAAATGGTGCTTCTGATTCCCATCTAACAACCTCACTTTGACAAAAACTTAAGTCAGCATGTTTTTCTTTTTCACTAGCCACATGCTTATTTAAGAATTCCTCGATATTGCTATCAAAGTGTTTTAATTTACCTTTTCGACAAATTCTTCTGATGCTTGCCTGTACCCCTTCATTAACGAACCCATTGCACTGAACCGAATAAAGGTAAAATGCTAACGATAAAGTATGTTTTTCTTCTGCCTGCAAAATGCTAGATAAAGACGAATAAATAGTTGCTAATAGACCAAGAGTTTCATTGGTCGTATAACCATTTTTTAATGCGTGGTTCGTATAATGCATAATACGCTCGTGTTCAATTTTCCACGCTAAGTCAAATTGCTTGTTTTCGAGTGCTTCTATGGCTTTATATTTTGCTTCAGAAGCCATACCTAGATAGTCATTGGTGTCGTCTATCATATTTGAAGGTATTCGTGCTTGAGATTCTCTAAATCTTTTTTGAAACTGAGAATTTTCATCGGTCCAATCTTCTTCAATTTCTTTATTCGTTTCTAGTTTTTTACTAACTGTTTGTTTAGAGTTTTTACGACTGAAAAAATTAAATATCTTCCTTAGCATTTTACTTCCCTTAAAAATTATTATTCTAGGACGGTTATTAGCATAAAACTGAAGTAACCTTATATTTACTATATATAAGTTACATGGCGTATCAAGAAACTTTTTTGGAGTGTTGATTAACTATCTGTTTGATTTTTTTCTTTGGGAACCATTCTTGTTTTTTTAATCATATTTGCTGAAATATTATTCGTAGAGCAACCTGCACATCTTGAAGGTGGGGTATTTCTTCTTGATTGCCATACATAACCACATTTATTGCAGCTCATTTGACCTTCCCACTCTTCATACTCTTCAGGCTCGAAGTGTTTGTTTTCATACTTTTCCAAAAAATGTATTAATAAAAATAAGGCTGCAATAGCGCCAACAATACTCATGCCAATAACTGACCAATCCCATGAATCCAACATTATTAGTTTTGAAAGAATATATAAAGATCCTATGAAAACAATTAAAAATCTCATTTTATTAACCTTTATTAGTTTTATTAAGTGGCTGATTTTAATATACATTCATTCTATATAAGTTACACCGTGTGACAAGAAAAGATTTTGAATGGGGAGGTTCTGAAATTCCATATGTGTGATGTATCGATATGCCTGTCGAGCCGTTTCTCGATGGGGGGCATTTTCAGCGATTTTGAAGTAATCCAGCATAAATAATCTGCAAACTTAATGTTCATATTGCATACTGCATTTCTTTGAACCGTAGATTCTCATTCATGGACTCGATAACAGTTATCTAGTAATTAGTGGTTATTTTGAGTATACCCAATATGATCGTTCATATTTTTAAAAATACCTGTCCATTAGCCTTTATTAAATTTAAATGACAGCTGGCGAAGAAAAGTCTTAAATATTAAATAGACACTTTATTAATGTAAAGGTAGGTGATGTTCACTTGACTTAAACCGTTATATTGTACAAAGCCTCGCATTCGCGGGGCTTTGTTTTCTATTCAAAACTAGCCTTTTAATGTTATTGAAACAGGTCGATGATCGCTGGTTATTCTTTTTGCTGAAGCACCCGAGTTTCCTCTTTCGAATGCTAAATGTTCTACTTCTCCGGCCCCTTCACCTGCTTGTAAATCAAATGACCCATTCACAAGAGCCTGACTCATTATAATGTGATCTATTAATAGTGGGTTGTCTTTTGCTTTTTTTCCGGTAATAGGGTTCGCATATTTGGCAGACCATCGAAGGTTTTCAGGGTAGTCAAATAATGCGTGATTAAAGAACCGATCCGATTGCATCACATTACCTTGAAGGTTACTTATTAAGTCAAAGAACATATATTTTTTTTCAAAGTAGTCTTGGCCAATACCATCATTGGCATCACCCAATACAACTATAGCAGGTGACTGGTTTTGATCGAATCGCGTATTTATATATGCTCTGATGTTTCTAGCTTCTGTAGCAAGTTTGATTCTGGCCTTAAGTGCTTCATTTATATATTTGGTAGTTAGAATTCCTTCTTCTTTATCTTCCCAGACAGGGTTTCTATTAATTTTGGATTTCATATGCTGACCAATAACTTCCAACTCTTGTCCGTTTTGGGTTGTGAAGATCAATACTTGTGGGTGCCTATAGTGGCTATGGCTTTTTTCTTTTTCTTGCCCCCAATAATGAACAGGCCAACTTTTATGGCCTACAAATGACTGCCAAATGCTCGGAGCCTGTAACCTGCAATTATTAAACAAGGAGTCTCGGACTAAAAACCAAATCCACTGAGTTCCTTTGATCTGATAATCATCATTATTTAGAGTTATTGGTTGCCATTTGTTATCGAGAACATCGTTACAAAAAGCTTTAATATCTTCTTCACTTGATGGCGCTTCCAACATGCAAAGAATGTCTGGGTTAATATCCTGAATAGTATCAACAACTCGCTTGCGCCTATCTTTGTTTAAGTCGCTAATGTTTGTGCCAATTAATCGTGCGCTGTGCTCTATATTCCAGCTAGTTATTTTTAGCTCCATTTTTAAGTCCTTTCTAATTTGGTGTGTTTTTAAATATTTACTGATCAATAAAAGTATTGGAGTACATCAAAACAGCAACAACTCTCCTTGTTTTACCTGTTTTTAAATGTAACAAAGTTGGTGAAATTATCAACAGTTATGGATAGTTCAGTAAAACAAAAAAACTTAAGGTAAACAAAAAGATTTAGTAAAATGTTAATGTCTAACTTTGCTAAACTCAAAACCATCAACTACACTGTCCGTAAAATAGGTAAAAAACGGATAGTGCAACAATGAACTCACCCAAAGTCGTGGCTTTGAACGACACCGAACACACCATACCAACCAGTTTTAAACGGACAGTACCTTTGCGCGGCAAGTCCACTAAGCCACGCGAGTACCTGACCAAGGATGAAATAGGGCAGTTGATCGACCAAACGAAGAAGGGTAGGTATGCACATCGTGACGCCACCATGATCACCATGGCCTTCAGGCATGGTTTACGGGTGTCAGAGCTGGTAGACATGCGATGGTCGGATGTTGACTTTAGTACCGCCAGATTGCACGTCAGACGCGCCAAAGGCTCGAATGACGGGGTTCATATCCTGCAAGGCGATGAAATGCGTGCCTTGAAGCGTTTAAAGCGTGAAAGCACTCAGAGTCCGTTTATGTTCATCAGCGAACGTGGCGCACCGGTGAGCACCGATGGTTTTCGCAAGGCGATGAACCGGTGGGGTATTAAATGTGGCTTTGATTGGTCGATAAGCCCGCATTGCTTACGCCATGCTTGTGGCTACCATCTTGCAAACAATAATATGGATACTCGGTCACTGCAAGAATGGCTAGGTCACAAGGACATTACCAATACAGTACGGTATACAAAGTTGGCGGCTAATCGATTCGATAACACCAATTTCAATTGGTAGTGACGTTTGGGGAGCATTAAATTCTTTAAGTGGCAGTAGTTAACTATTCACGAATATCGATTCCTGGGTTTGTATTGATGTCGCCTTCGTCATTGATGGTTGCTGGTTTGCCGTCCAGTAACAGGCCGACAACCTTTTCCGTTGGGCATACACGAATGAACTTCAGCTCAAAGCCATAGTTAAACAAAGAACTGGCTGCGACCTTTTGAGCAGAGCTAAGTTCGTTCCATAACGTTTGGTTGTTCAGTGAGATTTGGCGACGGTCATTTTCAGATGAAATATTATTTTGGTTGGCCATAACTATCCTTGTATATTGCATTCCTAAAATACTAACTAAGTTTAGAACAAATCCGTTAATTCACCAATCGTGTTATCTTAAAAAAAGAGTGTAGTGGGTAGTTAAATACGCTTGCACTCTAGTGTTAATTCGGAATCAACCTTTTCACCATCAGCAGCATTGCTAAAGTCATGGTAATAAGCAGTGCCATTCGCTCTTATTTGGATTTGGTGACGGCCATCTTCCCCAAAGTTCCAGTAGCGCTTTAACCCATCTTTTCTGTATGTTGCACTTTCATATTCACCATCAAAGTACACTTCACCCATATATTCGTCAGGGTAGGCATCTAGTCTTACTACTTCACTATGATCGTTTCCGAAAATTTCTTTGCATGACCATGATTTTTTCTTATCAGAAACAGGATCATTAGTTGTTACCGTAGTTGTAGGTAATGTTGTATCTGTCGCTGTAGGCTTTGTTGTGGTTTTACAACCAAAAGATAAAAACACTAAAGCCATTACTGTAATATATTTCATAATAAACACAAAAAATTTCAATGATGATTATTTTATCAACTAATTCTCATTAATATTGTTACGTTTTTGTTGGTTATTTGTAAGGTTGTTGTTTGTGGGGGGAATGTAAGGCTTGTCCATTTATACTACTCAGTGAATAACACTACTGCTTGACGTAACTAGTTGAAAAGCTTAATGTCTCTTAAGAGCGAGCAACAGACATTGGGCGATTAATGAAATATATATCTGCTTTAATACTTTTTACGTGGGCAGTATCTAGCTTTAAAGTTTCAGCAGGTACAGATTACGAAGCTCAATTTAACCACTCTATTAAACGCTGGGTTGAACTAATTGAATACTATCGCCCTGTAACAAAACCAATTGGATTAGTCTATTTGTGTGAGACAGAAAACCAACGAGACCAATTGGCAAAGGAATTTAAAGATAATAGGCAGTTAAAAAGCGAAGAAAGTAATTTAGCTTATAACTCTAGCCTTGTAGTATTTCATTTTGAAAAACCAAGCGTTGAAGAACAAATATATTGGTTAAGACGAAATTTCTTTATCGGTATCGCATATGGTTGCAGTCTTGACGGTTTTCACTAACCCATCGGCAGTTAGAGCGATAAACGAAAGTTATGGGATGTAGAATTTTTAGTTTAATATGAAAAAGTTTATAGTTTATTTACTAGTCATCATCTGCTTCACGCCAGTTACATTTTTCTTGTTGACCAGTATTGGTCTCGTCCCCTATATGCTGGCTTCAGTATGGTCATTAGAAATAGAAGGTATTCTAACCTTTTTTGCATTTGCCTTTGGTTGGATTGGACTGACTTCAGTGTTTGTTGCTATAAATATTCCTTTAGGCAAAGCTTTGAACCAATCACAAACAAAATATTGTCGTATAGGGTTGGTGTTGGGAAGCTTATCAGTTCTAAAGTGCTATCAATTGATGGGGTTTGAACCTAAGTTACTAATCTTTATATTATTACCTTTACTTGCGGCCCTATCATTGTTTTATCTTACATTTCGCAAATACGGCTAGTTTTATTTGTATTCTTATAGGTTGATTAAAGTGAATTGTTGGCACCAATACATTTGCAACACTCAGATATATAACGTAAATTAATCAAAAGCTCACCGACATATTGAGCGATTAAGAGACAATTAGGAAAGATAAAGTTGAGTAAAATATTATTAGTTTTAGGCTTGGTATTTGCTGTATATGGCATTGTAATGTATTTAGCCGATTTTCTTCCTGTCGATATGTTTAATAGCTCTAATGGAGACCTATATATTAAGTCTGTAAGCACTGATTCAATTTCGTGGTCAGCGTATAGGCTTCACGCTTTAATTATAGGGTTAATACTTTTAGCTATTAGTAAATTCACCGCAGGCTGAAATGAGCGAGCAACGGGCGCTGAATATTTCAGCGTTAGTCTTATTTTTTTACATTACACTGAATTCTCAGCAATGTTCTTCACACAGAGCAGGCTGGCTAAATTGAGACACAACAAGTTGATTTTTATAAAATTATCTAATAGTGTAATAGTAAATTGGTAGACGGATATTACTGAAACGTCTACGTAATATACTTTAGGTCTTTTGTAGATAGGGGGAAGTCATGGGTTCCATGACCTTGAAAGGTAATATTTCTGCTTATTCGGTGTCGGTTTGTGCTCTCACTGCTGTTTTTTTTGTGCTCTTGCATTCGGCCGTAGATGCACGGTCTGCTTTGCTTGTTTGGTCACTGGCGGGTGGTTTTGCGATTACCATGTATGCCAATGGCTGGCATTGGGGTCGAAAGTCAGGCCGGAGTGCTGATGCGTCGGCTTTAGGGCTGACGTACCACTTTGTGACATATTTGATCGTGAATTCAGCCCAGCACATTTGGGCTTATCAGTTCTCGGTAGAAAACGTGTTCTCGGTAGAAAACGTGTTTTGGGTAGGTGATGTGGCGCTTTGGTGGCTCCTTGGGCTGGTTGTACATGCTGTGGGTGTTTATTGGGGCAGGAAAAAATTAGCCTAACCAGGCGTTGCAGTGGACTTCCTGATATTTCCGTGTCAATCACGCCAGCAACCTTAGGTCGCTAGCTTTTCCATTCAACTTCAGTTGCCTCAGATCGGAAGCCGCTGAACTTATTAGTTATCGAATGGCAGTTCATGGCACAGTTTGCACGGTTGCGATATTTAGCGTAAGTTATTGAAAACGAACGGCTCCGATGAGCGAACAGCCGTCGTTGGTGGTTTCTCAATCTACTTTTTTATTTGGATATATGCGTCAGTTAAAAACTGTAAAAGGATTATTATTAAATGGCTTTTCGGATTTTTTATATACTATTTTTCATTTTTTCTATTTCCGCTAATTCAAGCGAACAAGATTACCCTCAATGGATTTCAGAAGTCCCCGAAAAAGGCATGTGCACACTTAAATACCATGGTAGTACAGCTTCTTATGAGGATGGGGAAATACAGCTTTATATGCGGGCTGTATACTTTGGTAAAAGTTATGTTTTTTCTGAAAGTGATATTCTTAAAGGAGCTAAAAGTAATAAAGTATTTTTAATTATCAAGGTTATAGCGGCTAATGAAGAGTATCCAATTTCGGATGAATCTTTGGAATTGAAATTAAACGGAAATAGATACAATCTAAGCAAATTAGAGAGTGAATATGTGGAACAGTACAAAGTAACCTTATTTGAAAAAGATGCTGAAAGAATACTTAGTGAATTATCGAACCACCTTCCCACTAAAATAGTCTTAAACTTACCTATGAATCCTGAATTTACTATAAATGTTACAAGTGAATTTTTTGAAGTAAATAATGCAATGTTCAACACTTGCACCAAACACATTCTTTAAACATTATTGCAACAATAGCTTGAGAGAATGTTTAAGATTTTTATGACCGCTTGTGGCACAAAACGGCCAGATTAAGGACTGCTTTTTAGTATTATAAACCACCTGTTTTAGTGGTAAATGTTGTTCACTCTACAACCGCTAATGGCAATTTATAGCCCCAGAACACAAAGTTGAACCCTGTTCTTTGGATTGGATGTTTTTCAGTCGCACAAACATCTTGCTTCTATCTGCTTCATAGCGAGTTTCAACGCCATCTAATGATTGGATCAAATAACCAAGTCTAAGGTGGCCATAGTCATTACAGTTGAACTTATACATTTTTATCAAGTAACTACCAACTTCTGATACGTTAGCCCAACCCTGAGCTTTACGAGTGGCTATTATGGCATCTTTAATCGAACGTAACGGCTCATCTACATGTTTTTCGCTGGAGCTTGTAATGATCTGTTGATTTATTATGTTGATCGGCTTGCTAGTGGCTTGTTCAAGGTAGGTATATTTTGAACAACTTCTAACGAACTCTCCACACGCTTTTCTCTCGCCATAACCATAAACAATCTTCCCCGTTGCTCTAATTCGTGTGACAAGTGGCGTAAAATCGCTGTCAGACGACACAATGGCGTATATATCAATATCATTAGTGTGAAGTGAATCTACAAGGTCAATAGTAAGAGCTATATCGCTGGCGTTCTTGCCTTTAACCACATCAAATTGCTGTACCGGTTGAATGGCATGTCTACTTAAGCAATTGGCCCAGGAAACTAACCATGTTTTTTGCCAGTTACCATAAGCGCGCCGTATTGTGATCACACCGTGTTTGGTTAAATCGCTAATGATGAAGTCAATTTTTGATGCTGGCGCGTTGTCAGCGTCGATGAATAATGCAATTTTAGGGCGGTAGTGTAGGTTAGTGTCGTTCATAACAATCCTTGTCTATGTAGTTCCTTGTAATAAGATTAGTCAACTAAGTCAAAAAGTCATTAAACGTTGTGAATTTTGGTCAAAAACTTTTGCCAATAACACTAATTACAATGTCTTTGCTTGGGAATGGTCTGTTTTTGGCGATCAAAATGTTGAAACACGAACGATCCCCCCCATGGACCAACGCTGAGACTTTGGCGGGGCAAATATATGAATACATGGAACACCGATATTTTTGACAAAAAAGTGGTAAGTGTTCATTGACTGATTGCGTTAGTAGCAGAACTAAGGGGGCACTAAGGTAAATGACTAAAAATAATTTTTAATTTTTTGCGTAAGTTATTTGATCACAAAATCCAAACGGCCATGTGTTCGCAAACTTAAAAGTGCGATGGTCCGTTACACTGTTCTAAAATGACCTTTCCAACTAAACCAAATACTTTATTTAGTATTGCCCAAATACAAAGGCGATCGGAGACAATTAATATATATAGGGTTAACGCTGGTGGAATTAAGCTAATAACCATTGCCATTAACTTGACGTAAGACTCTGATTTAGTTTAAGGTTTGCTAAGTATGAACTACTGTCAATCGGCCCATTTCCTTTAAAAGGAAGATATTCGACAAAGCGGGCATACAACACATTGTTTATGGGAATAATGTGAAGCGGAACGAATCTGCGGTTAAATTAACGGAATAGATGTAAAATGAAGAACCAATTTTTAGGTTTTTATAGCCCCTCAGATGAGGACTTAGTAACTGCTTGGAAAAGTGAAAGTACGTTATTTGTATTTGATACCAATACACTGCTTAACCTTTATAGCTATGCCGAGCATACTCGCGATGATTTTTTTAAAATATTGAAAGCACTTGAGCACAATATTTGGTTGCCAAATCAGGTTGGTCTTGAGTACCAAAAAAATAGACTATCTGTTATTAAACGTGAAAAAGACGTTTTGAGAAATCTGATTCAATGCTTAGAAAAAGTGGATAGTGTATTTATCGGCGACATTAAAGCGTTAAATTTGGATACTCGTTTTCCTCAGTTAGACGAAAAATCGAAAGACTTACACTCTAAAATAAAACAGCTGATAGGACGCTTTAAAACCTCTGTAACCCATCATGATAAAAAACAACCTCAAGTGCGCTCTCATGATGCTATTCGCGATCAAATAGATGAAGCTTTTGATGGTAAAGTGGGTACATCCCCTGCAGAACAAAAGTGGCTCGATGACTTGTATAAAGAGGGTAAATCCCGTTACGAAAATAAAGTGCCTCCTGGGTATATGGATGCAAATAAAAGTAAGCAAAATGATAATACCTACCAGTTCGCAGGGCTCACTTTTAAACGCGAATATGGTGATCTAATTTTATGGAAGCAACTTATTGAAAAGGCCAATGACGCTGATATTAAATCTGTTATTTTTGTTTCTGATGATGCTAAGGAAGACTGGCTTTATGTAATAGATGCCCAGGGTAAAAAACAAATAGGACCAAGAGCAGAGTTACGGCAAGAAATTTGCGATGAAGCCGACATCAACATTTTTACAATTATTAATACTGGTGACTTTCTTAAAAATGGTAAAGATATTTTAGAGCTAGATGTGGATGAAACATCGGTAAATGAAGCGAGCGAAGCCTTTAAAGACAATTTAAGCCGTATTAATGTTAGGTTAGACTCGGCTTTAAAAAATAAATTTAAGATCATGGATGAAAAGTGGTTAAAGAATTCCGCTTTAGGAAAAGAGTTATACGATAACTATTTACAAGAAGCAGCTACGAGAGGCGAACTTGCTAAAAACCTTAATCAGAACTCGAATTTAAAAGACCTGAATGAAATGATAAACGCGATTCAATTGCGTAGTGAAAGTGATGATCGACTGAAGTCAATTTACAATACAATTAATGCTGTAAATGACCCAAATCAAGAATTAATTCAGAGGTTTCAAAGCCTAGACTTCTCAAAGGATAGTAAAAATAATGGTGACAACACTAATGAGTAATGGCAATTCTTAAGTAGTTAAAAGTACTGTGAATACAGTGCAACTTTTGAAGATAGCCATTGAGTCGCACAATAAGTAAATAGGTTGCTCAATGATAAAAATTTTAATAGCTACAACAGTATTAACTGCTTTATTACAAGTAACTGCCGCTGAGTTAAAACCCAACCAAGTAAAACCCACCAGCTTTTCAACGGCAAAGAAGCGCGCCGAAAAATATGTTTATTATGACCAGGTTAAAACATTTTACTGCGGTTGTGATTACGTGTTTGACGATACCGAAGATTTTGATAATGACGGCAACACTAGTGAGTCGATGATTATGCCGAATGCTTGCGGCTACGTACCACGCACCCCAATCACCAGCTCTGGTAACGCTAATGCGCGCATATCACGTATTGAATGGGAACATGTTGTTCCTGCGGCACAATTTGGCCAGCATCGTGCTTGCTGGCATCCTAGCGGCAATGACAATTCAAGAAGGAACTGTGCAAGGACTGATATTAGTTTTAAATTTGCAGAAGGTGATATGCACAACTTAGTACCCGCCGTTGGCGAGTTAAACGGCGATAGAAGCGATTTCAGGTTCTCAAACGTTGCTGGTGAACCAAGGGTTTATGGTCAATGTGATTTCGAAGTCGACTTTGACTCAGATACAGCTGAACCGACTGATAATGTTAAAGGTGATATAGCCAGAATATACCTTTATATGATCCAGAAAAACGACGCACAAGTTACTGATGATGAAAAGGCAATGTTTGAAGAGTGGAATAAACTTGATCCGGTATCTGGTTGGGAATGTATGCGTGATGAACGGATTTCAAGAGTGCAGGGTAACCATAACCCGTTTGTTCATGGACAATGCTAGTGAAGGTTTTTTAAAGCCATTCAAGCGGTCTATCGTTAGTTGTTATCGCGAAACAATTGTTAACGAAAGTGGACTAACAGTCATTAACTGCCGCCCCTAACGCCCAAATAACACTACACTAAGAAATAAGTAATAGTTGGTTACAACAAGCGGCGAAGGAGGAAAAAACGGCTTTTATTCGTCCTTTTGTGTTATATTTTAGGTACTGAATTCTTTAAGCAGTAATTTACCGCTCATTAAGTCATCATCTTTACCAAAAAACGTAAAATCAATTTTTGGTGAGTACAATTGTGAATAAAAGTTATACAGCATTTTAGTATTAAATACTGCAACTAGATGTTTGGGAGCTTCAACTACACCTTCTCTACCATCAAACTCTCCAAGTAATGCTAAGTTTTGAGAAATAGGAAAATATACTTCAGTACTTTTTAAACCAAAACCCGGACTACTTCTATAGGGTGAAGGAACTTCATCAGGATTTTTCCAAGAAAGGTTAACGGGTTGATCAGTAGTTATAAATGGTCCAGTTTTTTCATTAGCAACAAGTAATAACCATTTGCGACCATGTAGGAGTGGTAATATGGCATCAATTTGTACCATTTCTATTTGTATGTGCCGTTCTCTAGCGACTTCGATTTCGTATTGCTTTTTATCAAAAAACTCTTTAGCTTGATCGTAAGTAACTTCATTTTTATATGAAGGATCAGTTTTTTTCAATTGCCCAACTTGAGATTCCCACCTTTCTTTACTGTCTAATGTCATACCCATGATTACATCAGCAAGCTGAGCATGAAATTTTCTCATGTGCTCACGCCGTTCAGGAGAGCGAATGGCAATTAATGCAATCAAATTAAGTACTAAATCTTTAGTTTCGCCAGAAAAATCTAGAGAATTTTTAAGACGATTTAAAGCTGTTGCTGCATGCCCCTCAAATTTTGACAATTCAGTTTCAATAGCGTTTTGGTCAACCCCTTCAAGATCAATTCTATTGAAATCTCTGATACCACCTACATTTCTTGGTTTTGTTTCAAAAGATTTTTTTTGTTTAAAGTCAATCACCGAAAGTTTAGATTTTTTGGTTTGCCCTTTGGTGAAACCTTTCAAATAACACTGTGAAAGGTAATGGTGATGTCTAGCGGTCATTAAAAGTACCTAAAGAAGATATATGAAACATGGAAATTAATCACTTTACTATATTATTTAATTTTACAACGGTGGATTATATTTTGCTTTTAGGAGACCTTAAACAATTTCAAGACGTTACGTCAAGATAGTCGTATCAATTAGCTTTCTTGGTTGAAGTTTATAACTGCTCGCAGCGATGGCTATACGAGCTTTTTCGCCACTATTCTACTGCTGGTATGTTCAGGTGTTTTTTAGTTGAACGTCTAACAGAATGCTTTATACGAAACCGTTAAGGTTGGTTTGCGAATGGGGTGGTTATATTTATGTTGTAGAAGTAGGTATGACGTTAAATTAAGTGAAATTCAAAGAGCATTATAGGATAAGTCGCTTTGGTGTTATGGTTTCTGATTATGGCTTGCAGGTATATGTTTCATAATTGTGCCATAAATGTAATTTTTGAATGGAAAAAAGCGATCCCTTATACAGTGGTCTTCGAGTTGAAGAAAAATCACAAGCTATTGATTTCCCTACATTCGTATATTTCCCGAAATGCTATTAATACCACTAGGATAGTGATGTTAATACGGGCTACGGCCCTTGTATATAATGGGTTTGTGTGCGTTTTATTTAGAGCCTTGAGGGGGCTGTGCTTCACGGCGTGAGAGTTCGAGTCTCTCCATACGCACCAAAATTATAAAACCTGCTTTTAAGCAGGTTTTTTTATGTCTGGAAGAAAATATTAATGGGTTGTAAACCGGTCAATCGATGAGTATCTCCCATCTCAACAAATTCTTAAGTTGAAAGTAATCGCTACCTAGAGCTTGTTTGGAACAACAAGAAAAATAATTGTGCATTTGATTAAGTCTGTATAAACGAAATGAAAACAGTCATTTATAGTCAATATGGTGGCACTTCTATTAAATTAATTATTTACTAGTCAATACTTTACTTATTTCTTTTCTTGGTCTATCCCTATTTAAAAGGATAAAAAAATAATTCAGGAAAATGAAACATGGCAACAAAATCTCTTGATGATTTAGTTGAAGCAATTACCGGAGCAGTCGTGCATGCAAGAGAGCTTTTAGAGGCTCAGCACGTTGATGTTATGCACCGCTTTTTCAAAGATAGCAATGGTGATGGTAAGCTTGAGGCCTTAACTCAGACAATTCAAATTCCTAATACCCATACTGAATCGAAAGATGATTATGTTGAAGTAGAGGTCCCCCTTTTCTCCCTTGTTCCCCTTAATTCGCTTAAACTTGATGAAGTAGAAATTGCGTTTGATGCAAATATATCTTCACTTGAAGACAGTGATAAGTCTTTGGCTCCAGGGCTTTTCGGTTTGTTAAAGTCTAGGAATGTTAAAGAAGATGAAAGCCGAGGGAGGCGCAAGCGTATGCACCTGGATATGGCTGGTAACGGTTTGTTGGGGAATAAAAAAAATAATACAAATATTAAAATTACTCTCAAAGGTACAGATCCTCCAGAAGGACTGATAAGAGTAAATAATCATGTACTTAAACAAATTCCATAAATATAGGAGAAGATAATGGCAGGAGTAGCAGAGCAATTTCGAGGACTGCCAATGGAGGCCTTAATAGGTGGTCCATTGATGGCGGCGTGTAAGGCACAGTATCATTTAGCCACTGTTATGGTGGAGTTTATCACGACGATTGGTTTTACCGGTAAACCAGAAAAACAGGTAGCACGAACGTTAAATTTTGATCTTACGCGCCCTGTGGATGACGGCACTACACCGCTTCAAACACAGACAATTACAATAAATGCACCTTTACTGGGGCTGGTGCCAATTCCTGCATTATTAATAGAATCCGTGACTGTTGATTTTACGATGGAGGTAAAGTCTTCAACGCAAGATACAGCTAAATCTTCGTCGAGTCTTGATGCATCTGCTTCAGGTGGTTTTTTTGGTGTAAGTTTCAGTGTTAAAGGCAGTGTTGCAACCAGTCGTGAAAATACACGTTCTACAGATAATTCAGCAAAATATAATGTTAATGTCATTGCACGACAACAACAGCCTCAAGAGGGGATGAGTAAAATGATGGATCTACTTGCAAGTGCTGTAGACCCTATTGCAGTCAATAGTGGTTCATAGAGCAAAATTAACCAATTCCCCACTTTTGCTAAGAGTGGGGACTGTTTTGGTATTACAGCGATGAACATTCTTAAGCAATGGTTTAAGGCTAGATGGTATTCTTTAATAACTAATAAAAAGAACTGTAACGCTGTTGAAAGTCAGGCGTTGGAAACAAATTCAGTTCTTTATGGGGATCTTTGTAATCATTACCAAACTGTTGGTTATAAAATAACAATTGTTTGTCGTCGATTGTGAAAATATATTTATCACACAAAGATTCTGTGAAGTTACATGATTTGCTCGGTGAGAAGTTTTGGCAGCAACACAAGCGCAATATTAATATACAGCGATTGAGAGTTACAATATTGGGGCTTACCTTATCGGCTACAGTTTATTTATTCAAAGGTTATATTTTACAGGTTTATTATGGTTGGGTTGGCTGAAGATTCTAATTTATCACAAAAGTTTTATGAACAAGCATTGATACTTGATCAGGAACATAAAGGCTGTGAAGAAGCTCGTGAATTGTTCATCAAAGCAGGAAAGAGCAAACACGTTGAGGCACTTTATATGCTGGGGGTATTGTCTGCAGAGTCAGATAGCGAAGATGGATATGAAGACGCCTATGATTGGTGGCTAAAAGCTGCTAGGAGGGGGCATATCGGCTCTTGTTATAATCTTGGTATATGTCATGCGAATGGTGCGGGCGCAGAGTTGGATATTACTTTAGCAGTACGGTGGTTTGAAAAAGCAGCGGAAAAAGGGCATGTAAACGCCCAATTTTCCTTAGCTAGGGAGCTTTACTCTGGTAATGGAATCCCCCGTGATTTTGTTAAAGCCTTTAATTGGATGCTGAAAGCGGCTATGGCTGGTCATGTGAATGCGATGGCTGATGTAGCGCTAATGTACACCATGGGACAGGGCATTGATAAACCGGACAAAATAAATGGTTATGTTTGGGCCCTAAACGCTCAGGAGCATAAACATGATGGAGCCACTAATATTTTAAAAGCTATAGAAAAAACGTTTAAAATGACTGAGCGTGACAAGAGGTCTGCTAGAGATTATCTGAAATCATTAAAGTGAGTTCGTTGCCTCTCATAAACTTTAAAATGATAAGGTAAAGTTTACACCGAGTCAGAGTTGATTTGTTTGTAAAATAATTAATAGAGTCCACCACAAATGATAAATATCATTATTGCAATATCAACTCATCAACATCTGAATGATACATATTTATCCAATACAAATACTGACGAATATTAGAGTAAATCATGAGTCTTAAAATTTTTTCTTTTTTACGTACCTTAACAAATAGCCCAACTGTTAACGTATTGATTGGTTTGATAATATTAGCTACTAGCTTAGCCGAAATTATTAGCTCAGTTGATCGAATTTCCATCGGGGCGCACCACGGTGCGGCAATTTTTGGTCTTTTTCATACGCTAAAATCTCTACCTGAGCTTGTTGAGGGAATCAAAAAGTTCGAAGAATAAGTAGACAGGATATAAATCAATTTATTACATATTTAAATAACAACGAGAGTGCAAACCAATATGTGTAAAATAATAAATAGGGCAAATGATAGTGCATTTACAGTGAAAGATGCTTACGCAACATATATTGCCCATAAGGATAAAATTTATTACGAAAATACGTACAAATGTGTAACGGGAAAAATAGGTCCTTGTACAGCCGTGGGACTACGGTTCACCAATAGGGTTGGAATGAAGCATTGCCACCCTGGAGCTGGAAAAACTCAAGGTATAGAAGCAAATGCTTTAGATATTGAAAAACGAGCCGGAAAAGTGCTAAAGAATATATACATTTTTGGCCCTGATGCTGAAGATTACGCCAAATCTCTAAGTAAAAAATTTACAGGTGTTGATATTTATTGGCTGTACAAAAACGGATTTGTAAATGACGGTATTTTGCAAGTAAATACACAAGATGGCGAATTTACCGCCAGAGCACATGCTAACGGAAAATGTTATACATCGGATGACTTTACAAAGTTAGTCTAATAATATAAGTCTTGTTGGTATGGAGCATCCCGATGACTTGTTTTATCTGCCTATAAAATAACTTTTGACAGTCTTAATATCTTAACTGCCAAAGTAATCTTGCAGTTCATTTATTGTTGGTTGGTGTCTAAAAACCAGCTTGCCATCTACAAATATATTTGGGGAATGTTTGATGTTGTATTGGTTTACCAGTTCGGGGTTAGATTCTACATAATCGATATGATAATTGACACCAACATTTTGCAATTCACATTCAAGATTTGGAATACAAAAATCAGTTTGGGTAACTAAAAGCTGAACGTCCATTTGCTGTCCTTTAATGTTTAACCTCTCTATATTTTATAAGTATAGTGCTCGAATTAGATTATGACCAAGCGACTGACTTTAATTGTTTTTTATGTAAAAAATGTCATTGATTTATTTCTATATTTTTCACAAAAAATTAAATTATGTACTACAGTTAATCTAACTGCTTTAAGTAAAGCAGTTTTTATGATGTGAATCATATGCTTGCAAAGCAAAATTTAACAACAACCCAAGTTAACAGGGAATAATTATGAAAAAGATTTTAATTTCAGCAGTACTTTTAACTGCTTCTTCTTCAGCTATGGCTGTTGCTCCAGGTGGTCCTAATTGTGGTTGGGGCAATATGTTATTTGAAGGTCAAACAGGTACAGCATCGCATGTTGTCGCTTCATTTACTAATGGCTCAACATTTAACAATACCTTTGGTATGACTTTCGGTACAAACGGTTGTTCTACCCAAGGTTCTTTAACGTATGGTGGTAAAGAAATGATCGACGTTAGTTTGATCATGGATGAGTTTACCGAAGATGTTGCTCGTGGTGATGGTGAAGCGATTACTGCAGTAGCCGTATCTATTGGCGTTGAAGAGCAAGACCGTGCAAACTTTAAACGTTCAATGCATGACAACTTTGACAAAATGTTTCCATCAGAAGACGTAACGACCGAGCATGTAGTGCAAACTATGTTCGAAGTTATGGAAAGTGATGAGCAATTGGCAAAATATACTGTTGCTGAATAATCAACTGTAAAAATTAAAAGGGGCTGATTGTGAAATTAGTCCCTTTTATTTTCCTCATAACAATGTATAAATAACTGATATAGTTTTTTAACAAAAATAATAAAAGTAGTAATTAGTTATATGCGCAACCCATTAATTATTTTGGCTTTTTTATCGTGCCTTATTTTTCAATCGCATGCTGAAGTAAAACAATCAAATACCCAGTTAACTGTTGAGCAACGTCAGCTTGCTTTTGATGATTATTGGTTAACCTTGCTTTACTATCAAAAAAGTGATTATACGGATTCGTACGAAAGCTTTGTTGACGATGACCGATTTTTCTTTGCCATAGGTGGAAAGTTTAATCCTGACGCTGAATTACAAGCTAATATAGATACCTTTATTGAAAAACCTGAATTTCAATGTACTTTCCCTGCTAGAAAAAAATGGCTGGATAAACATTTACCAAGTATTGCTGCGCATTTTCCACAGGTTGAATGTAAAAAATATAATGAATGGCGCAAAAAGCTTAATACTGAATCTGTCGTTCTAGTCTACGCCGCAAGTCAACTCAACAGTCCATCGTCAATGTACGGACATACGTTTATTCGCTTTGACCCGTATGATGTTGAAAAACACTCTACCTATTTATCACATGCAATAAACTTTGGTGCTACTGTACCCGAAAACGCCAGTAACTTTAGCTATGCATTAAGAGGCTTGGCTGGAGGGTATCCTGGCAGGTTTGCAACTAACCCTTATTTTGAAAAAATCAAAGAATACAATCGTGCTGAAAATCGAGACTTATGGGAGTACAAACTTAACTTAACTGCAGAAGAAGTCGATAGAATGCTCACCCATGTATGGGAATTACAAGGCATTAATTTTGATTATTATTTTTTTGATGAAAATTGTTCATTTAGGCTATTAGAGTTAATAGATGTTGCAAAGCCGGGCAGCAAGCTTGTTGATCAATTTCCCGGTGTCGCTATTCCAATTGATACAGTTAGAGTTGTAAGAGATGCTAATTTAATCAGCGAAGTGCATTATCGTCCATCGATTAGAACAGATTTAGAAAACCAATTAGATAGCTTACCTAAAGATCATAGGGCCTTAGCAATACAATTATCTAAAGATATTAATGTTAGAGAAACAACTGAATTTAAACAATTAGATAAAGCTGAGAAGCAGGCAATTGTTCACGCATCCTATCGGTTAATTCGTTTTTTACATAATAAAGATGAACGTTCAAAGGCAGTGGCGTCTCGTAGTTTTAAATTATTGAAAATGATCCGTAAAGAATCAGACATAAAGTCAGTAAAACCGGAGCGGCCTTTACGACCAGATTTAGGTCATGATACAACCATGTATTCAGTACAGTTAGGTGAAAGCAATGAACATGCCTTTGCTGACTTTACTTACCGGGCGAGTTATCACGACTTAATTGATAATATCCCAGGTTATGACAATGGTATGTCGTTGAATATGGGCGAGGTTGTATTAAGGGCAGTTGAAGATTCATTACAACTGCAAAAAGCTGAGTTTATTGATATAACATCTCTCTCGGTTAGAAATGATTTTATGACCCCCATGTCTTGGATGGCTAATGTTGGTGCTGAGCGTCAATGGACTGAAGGTGATGACAAATTAGTTGCAAGAGTTAGTGGTGGTGCAGGAGTCAGTTATGAACCGCTCAAATTCGATCGGGTATTCTTCATGCTTACTGGCCGGCTGGAATATAATCAAGGGTTGGATAATCATTTTTCTGTGGCGCCAGGCGTTACGGCAGGCTATCTAAGAACTTGGCAAAATAGTAAGTCTATAATTACCGTTTCCCACTATGAATTTATAGATGATCTAAGCAGAACTGTTTATAAGTTTGAGCATAACTGGTCATTATCTAAGAATCATTCGTTGCGACTGCATGCGAAGCGAAGCGATAATAACAATGTAGATTATGATGAATTTGGAGTGTCGTGGCGTGGTTTCTTCTAAGATTTCAAAGTTTATACTATTTGCGGCGGCCATATTTATATCCGGTTGCCAAGGCTTGTTGTTTTATCCAAGCAAAGAAATGGTACGAACACCAGCAGATGTTGACTTAACTTATGATGATATCTATCTAGAATCAGCAGACGGCACAAAGTTAAACGCTTGGTTTTTAACTGTAGACGAAGAGGTAGAAGTAAAAGGCAGTGTGTACTTTTTGCATGGCAATGCGCAAAATATATCGCAGCATTTAGCATCCGTTTATTGGTTGCCAAAGCAAGGCTACCAGGTGTTTTTACTCGACTATAGAGGCTATGGTAACTCTGAAGGGACACCAGTACTTAGCGACGTGCTAACCGATATAAATGCCGGCTTTGAATTTATCGTCAACCACCCCAAAACACAAAATAAGCCCCTGTACTTATTAGGTCAGAGTTTAGGTGCATCTATGTCGGGGTATTTAGCCGGTAGTCAACCACAAATGCGAGACAAATTTAGTGCTGTCATATTAGATGCTGCGTTTACTTCTTATGCAGATGCAAGCCAATCCGTTGCCAGCCAAAGTTGGATAACCTGGTTGTTTCAATATCCGGTAGCCTGGTCGATGCCTGACAATTACGACTTAATAGATGTTGTTGATAAAATATCACCAACGCCGTTATTAATTATCCATGGTAAGCAAGATAATATTATTCCTTACCAACACTCACAAACCTTGCTTGCTAAAGCAAAGCAACCTAAAGCACTGCTAAGTTATAACGGCGGTCATATTGCTACATTTACAGATGAAGGCAATCAACAACTTCTAGTTGAATTCATGCAACGTTATCAAAAAGCAAAAATATCTAACAAATAAATTGAACTTTTCTACACTTAACTGTCTTTTGTCGCAGCTTTATATTGCCAATTCCCTCCATCAGTTATATACTTTGCACAGCTTTGACGTGGAATGGTTTTTTCCCCTACAACTCTAAGGTTAAATTCCCTAAGTTTCACGTGCCTGTATTAGATTAATCACGGTAGACAACTACCCATTTCTATTACTTGTACACAAAGGGTTGTAATTTTAAGCCCCGCGTGAATAGGGGCTTTTTTGTATCTGCTGTTTACTCATTCGTAAATGAATCGATTAAAAGCTGCAAATACAAAACTGCTTTTAAAATGTAGTATCAACTAGGTTGGTACTGGTACTGGGCTATATGCCCATTTTTTGTTTTTGGAGAAAATGATTGAGTAATTTTGAACAAAAATTAACTGAGATGTTACGTCCAGCTGTCGATATGACAGGTTTGGAGTTATTAGGATTAGAATTTATTAGTGCTGGTAATAATTCAGTTTTACGTTTGTATATCGATCATGAAAACGGTATCGATGTTGATAACTGCGCCGAGGTTTCACGCCAGGTGAGCGCAATTCTTGATGTTGAAGACCCAATAAGTAGCGAATATAACCTTGAGGTTTCATCTCCAGGTGTTGACCGCCCATTATTTACTAAGGCTCATTATGAGCAAGTAATTGGGGAAACGGTAGAAGTTAAACTAGGCATGCCATTAAATGGTCGTCGTAAGTTTAAAGGAATATTAGAAGCCATTGAAGGTGACAATTTAATTGTTGTTGTTGATGGTCAAGATTATGAGTTACCTGTGTCAAATATTGACAAAGGCAACCTAATTGCAAAATTTTAAGAATTTAGTTGTACAGAATATTAAGAGAGGCTAAGTAGAATGAGTAAGGAAATATTGCTGGTTGTTGATGCTGTTTCAAATGAAAAGGCATTATCCCGTGAAAGCATTTTTGAGGCGATGGAAACTGCCCTAGAAACTGCAACCAAGAAAAAATATGAAGGCGAAATTTTAGTTCGCGTTGAAATTGATCGTGAAAGTGGAGAGTTTGATACTTTCCGTCGTTGGGAAGTTATTGCTGATGATGCAGAAATGGAAAATCCATATGCACAAATCGGTTTAGCAGCAGCACAGTTTGATGATGAAACTCTAGAACTTGGTGGTTTTGTTGAAGACCAAATTGAGTCAGTTAAATTTGACCGTATTACTACACAAACTGCCAAGCAAGTAATTGTACAAAAAATTAGAGAAGCTGAACGCGCTAAAGTAATTGCTGAGTATGAAGACCAAGTTGGTGAAATCATCACTGGTGTAGTAAAAAAAGCCAGTCGTGAAAGTGTAATTTTAGATTTAGGTAACAATGCTGAAGCTGTTATCTTCCGCGATGAAATGCTTCCTCGTGAAGTGTTCCGTCCAGGTGACCGTGTTCGTGGCTTGTTATTTGAAATAAAACCAGAAGCACGCGGAGCACAATTATTTGTTAGTCGTGCTAACCCTGAAATGCTAATTGAATTATTCCGCGTTGAAGTACCAGAAATTGGTGAAGAAATGTTGGAAATTAAAGGCGCAGCTCGTGACCCAGGTTCACGTGCTAAAATCGCTGTTAAATCTAACGATCGTCGTATAGACCCTGTTGGAGCTTGTGTTGGTATGCGCGGTTCACGTGTACAAGCTGTTTCAGGCGAGTTAGGTGGTGAGCGTGTTGATATCGTTTTATATGACGATAACCCGGCTCAATTTGTTATCAACGCTATGGCTCCGGCTGAAGTTGCATCAATTATTGTTGATGAAGATAACAATACTATGGATATCGCTGTAGAAGAGGGCAACCTTGCTATGGCAATTGGTAAAAGTGGTCAAAACATCCGTTTAGCTAGCCAGTTAACTGGTTGGGAACTTAATGTTATGACTGTTGAAGACATGAAAGCTAAACATGAAGCTGAAAATGACAAGGTTCTAAACTTATTCACTGAAAAGTTAGACTTGGATGAAGACTTCGCTACGATGTTAGTTGACGAAGGTTTCACTTCTTTAGAAGAGATTGCTTACGTTCCAGTGTCTGAATTATTAGAAATTGATGGCCTTGATGAAGATATCGTTGAAGAGTTACGTGAGCGCGCTAAAGCTGCGATAACGACTGCTGCACTAGCTTCTGAAGAATCATTAGAAGACGCTGAACCTGCTGCTGACTTATTAGCTCTTGAAGGTATGGAAAAACACTTAGCATTTGTTTTAGCTAGTCGCGGTGTTATTACCCTTGAAGATTTAGCTGAGCAGGGCGTTGACGAGATTGCCGACATTGAAGAGCTTGATGAAGCTAAAGCTGGCGAATTAATTATGGCTGCACGTAACATATGCTGGTTTAACGAAGAATAAGCCCTAGCAGGAGATAAAATTTAATGACAGATGTAACAATAAAACAACTTGCTAGTGAAATTGGCACAGACGAAGACCGTCTTGTAAGCCAATTAGCAGATGCCGGTATTAAAAAATCAGCTGGTGATAACGTAACGGATCAAGAAAAAGAAACGTTACTTGAACACTTGAAAAAGCAACATGGTGATAATTCAGACGCACAACCTACGCGTATGACATTAAACCGTAAAACTAAATCGACGCTTTCAATTGGCTCAGGCTCTAAAGCTAAGCAAGTACAAGTTGAAGTTCGAAAAAAGCGTACATACGTAAAAGCGAGCGATGTAGAGCTTAAAGCACAAGCAGAAGCCGAAGCAAAAGCTGCAGCAGAAGCCGCAGAACAAGCCAAAGCAGAAGCAGAAGCTGCAGCCAAGGCTGCTGCCGAAGCAAAAGCGAAGCTAGATGCAGAGAATAAAGCGAAAGCTGCTGCAAAAGCTGAAGCTGATGCAATTGCGAAAGAAAAAGCGAAAGCGGCTAAAGCTGCTGAGCCTGCACCTACGCCTAAAGTTGAAAACGAAGAAGAAAAGAAAATTCGTTTAGCACAAGAGCGTGAGTTAGCAGCCAAAGCTGAAGAAGAAGCAGCTAAATCTGCTGAAGCGGCTAAAAAACTTGCTGAAGAAAACGAAGCTCGTTGGAAAGAACAAGAAGCAGAGCGTAAAAAGAAAGAAAAAGAAGTTGTTCATGTAACATCATCTGTTTACGCTCAAGAAGCTGAAGATAAAGTTGACCAACAAGATGAATCTGGCGGCCGTCGTCGTAAGAAGAAAAAAGGTGGTCAAAAAGATGCTCGTGGAGCACGTGGTAAAGGTGGCAGAAAAGGCAAAATGTCTTTAAATGCTCCAACGTCTCTTCAGCATGGATTTACTAAACCAGCCAAAGATGTAGTTAAAGAAGTACGTTTAGGCGAAACTATCTCAGTTGCAGAACTTGCTGATAAAATGGCAATTAAAGGCGCTGAAGTAGTTAAAGTTATGTTCAAAATGGGTGCTATGGCAACCATTAACCAAGTAATTGACCAAGAAACTGCATCGTTAGTTGTAGAAGAAATGGGCCATAACGTTGTACTAGTAAATGAAAATGCATTAGAAGACGCGGTACTTGAAGATAGAGGACCAGTTGGTGATGCAATCACTCGTGCTCCTGTTGTTACAATTATGGGTCACGTAGATCACGGTAAAACATCATTACTAGATTATATCCGTAAAGCAAAAGTAGCATCTGGCGAAGCGGGTGGTATTACTCAGCATATTGGTGCTTATCACGTAGAAACTGGTCACGGTATGATCACTTTCTTAGATACTCCAGGTCACGCCGCGTTTACAGCAATGCGTTCACGTGGTGCTAAAGCTACTGATATCGTAATTATTGTTGTTGCTGCCGATGATGGTGTAATGCCACAAACAGTTGAAGCGATTCAGCATGCGAAAGCATCAGATGCGCCGATTATTATTGCAATAAACAAAATGGATAAAGAAGCGACTGATGTTGAACGTGTTCGTAGTGAACTTTCTCAACATGACGTACTTTCTGAAGAGTGGGGCGGTGACGTTCAATTCTGTCCTGTATCTGCAAAAACTGGCCTTGGTATCGATGAACTACTTGATGCTGTATTACTACAAGCTGAAGTATTAGAGCTAACAGCTGTAGTAGATAAAATGGCTGGTGGTGTTGTTGTTGAATCTAAACTTGATAAAGGTCGTGGCCCAGTTGCTACTGTTCTTGTTCAAGAAGGTACATTGAAACAAGGTGATATCGTACTTTGTGGTTTAGAGTACGGTCGTGTTCGTGCAATGCGTGATGAAAACGGTAAGACTATCACTGAAGCTGGTCCTTCAATTCCAGTGGAAATCTTAGGTTTAAGTGGCGTGCCACAATCTGGTGATGAAGCAACAGTTGTTAAAGATGAGAAAAAAGCTCGTGAAGTTGCATTGTTCCGTCAAGGTAAATTCCGCGATGTTAAACTTGCTCGTCAACAAAAAGCTAAGCTTGAAAACATGTTTGCTAACATGGAAGAAGGCGATATCTCTGAAGTTAACGTAGTTCTTAAATCAGACGTACAAGGTTCACTTGAAGCGATTTCTGATTCATTAGTTAAGTTATCTACTGATGAAGTTAAAGTTAAAATCGTTGGCTCTGGTGTTGGTGGTATTACTGAAACTGATGCATCACTTGCAGCTGCATCTAACGCAATCGTAGTTGGTTTTAACGTTCGTGCCGATGCATCTGCACGTAAAGTTATCGAGTCTGAAAACTTAGACTTACGTTACTACAGCGTTATCTACGCATTGATTGATGAAGTTAAATCGGCAATGAGCGGTATGCTTGCGCCTGAATTCAAACAAGAAATCATTGGTCTTGCAGAAGTACGTGACGTATTCAAGTCACCAAAAATTGGCGCTATCGCTGGTTGTATGGTTACTGAAGGTATCATTAAACGTAGCGCGCCAATCCGTGTATTACGTGAAAATGTAGTAATTTACGAAGGTGAGTTAGAGTCATTACGTCGCTTTAAAGATGACGTACAGGAAGTTCGTAACGGTACAGAGTGTGGTATCGGTGTTAAGAACTATAACGATGTTCGAGTTGGTGACCAAATCGAAGTATTCGAAACGGTTGAAATTCAACGTACCCTGTAATTCATACCTGTTTATAAACATTTAAAATGGGAGCTATGCTCCCATTTTTTGCCTGATAATTAAGTTAATGTCAGGCCTAGTTATTGGAGTCATTTATGGCTAGAGAATATGCTCGTACTGATCGAGTTGGACAACAAATCCAAAAAGAAATTGCTGTTATATTACAACGTGAAATCAAAGACCCACGTTTAGGTATGCTAACAGTATCTGCGGTTGAAGTTACCCGCGACTTGGCTTACGCCAAAGTATTTGTAACTTTCTTTAATGATGATCAATCTAAAGTGAAAGAGTCATTAGCTATCTTAAACGATGCAGCTGGTTTTATACGCTCGTTATTAGCAAAAACATTACGTGCTCGCATTATGCCGCACCTTAGATTTGAATATGACAAATCTTTGGTTGAAGGTGTTCGCATGACTACGATTGTTGATAAAGTTATTGCTGAAGATGAACGTAAAGCTCAATCAACTGATGAGCAAAATGAAGAATCGACTGACAAGCAGGAAGATTAATTAATGGCTAAGCGCAGAAAAGGTCGTCAAATTGACGGCGTTTTGTTACTTGATAAGCCTTATGAAATGTCTTCAAATTCAGCACTACAAGCAACAAAACGTATTTATTTTGCTAATAAAGCAGGCCATACCGGTGCACTAGATCCATTAGCCACAGGTATGTTGCCAATTTGTTTTGGCGAAGGAACTAAGTTTTCTCAGTTTTTATTGGATATTGATAAAACTTATATTGTTACTGCCAAGCTTGGTATTCGCACAACCACCAGCGATGCCGATGGAGAAATTGTTGCCGAAAAACCGGTAAATGTAACTGATGCGGAGCTATTGCCTGCGTTAGACTCATTTCGTGGTGATTCTAAACAAGTACCATCAATGTATTCAGCGTTGAAACATAAAGGTCAGCCTTTATATAAGTATGCGCGAGAAGGCATTACCATTGAGCGTGAAGCACGAGATATAACTGTATTTCGTTTAGATCTACTTCGCTTTGAAGGTGATGAAGTTGATTTAGAAATTCATGTATCAAAGGGCACCTATATTCGCACTATCATTGATGACTTGGGTGAGTTATTAGGTTGTGGTGCTCATGTGAGCATGTTACGCCGTACGGCTGTTGGTAATTACCCAATAGATAAAATGGTCACGATGGAGCATTTAGAAACGCTGCTTAACGATGCTAAAGAACAAGGCATTAGCCCATCTGAAGTGTTAGACCCGTTACTATTACCAATGGACTCTGCAGTGTACATACTTGATTCGGTAACTGTGGATGATGAATCAGCTCGCTACTTACGCTTTGGAAATCCTGTATCGATAAAATCGGCCCCGGCAACAGATACTTTATTAAAAGTCTATGTTGGTGATGAGCAAGAGTTTATTGGCGTAGGTATTATCAATGATGATGGTATGTTAGCGCCTAAACGCATTGTTGTTGACCATCAATAACGAGTGTTAAGTAATAGATTGTAATTAATTTGGTCTTTGATTACTGACTATTACTTAACCTAATTATTTGTTACATTCCTAATACATTTCTCTTCTATATTCAACTTGATACATTCGGTATATTGAACAATGCTCCAATTTTATTGATTGTTCGTTATGTTTAAATACTTAATATTTTTATCACTTTATTGTCTTTCCATCGGCTTGCATGCACAGCCTGTGGTAAATTCGTACGAAGCGATCATCAATGATAATTGGGCGCCTTTAAACACGACTGATGCACAAGGCAACCTTGTAGGTATCAAACTAGATTACCTGAAGTTGATATTTTCTAAGGCAAACCTCGAATATAATCTCGTCAAAACCGACAATTGGCGTCAAGCTTTAACTAAATTAAATAATAATCAATCTGACTTTTCATTGGGCGGAGCAAGTACCGATGATAGTGAATTTAAAAACTTAAACTATTCCAAAGAAATTACCTCATTTCCGTTAGCCTTGGCCATAAGTATTAATTCGCCTTTTGTTTCTGACTTTTCTTTTCTTGCTGGTAAAAAAATAGCTATTGGAGAGAATGAGGCCGCTCGTAAGTTTGTTGAGCGCAATTATCCGTTAATTGAGCTTGTTGCGGTAAAGGATACGTATCATGCCTTAGACTTACTCTCTTACGGTGAAATTGATGGTGTTATTGATATTTTACCGGTATTGAGCACAAAAATTGTCAGCGATGGCTATTCAAACATTAAAATTGGCGGTATATCAGCAGATAAAGTTAGCATTAGATTTGTACTGAGCGACAAAGCCAAACATTTATTACCGCAATTAAATCAAGCTATCGATGGTATCAGTAAAGTAGAGCACCAAAAACTGCTGAAAAAGTGGCTTTATAACGCCCCTATTGAAGAAGAGAATAAGCACTTGATGATCGCTGTTATCGTTTGCTTGTGCATATTAACCTTAATCACCATTTACTTAGTGATATTAAAGTTTATTCATAGAAATTTAAAAATAGCCGCATTGACAGACCCTTTAACGAATGCCTATAACCGGCAATATGCTAAAAAGTTCATCAATAAACAAAAGAAGCTGCAAAAATCTAAAGGGCAGCAATGTGCATTATTATTTATTGATATTGATGACTTTAAGAAAGTAAATGACAGCTATGGCCATGATATCGGCGATAAGCTCTTAAAAGATTTTGTTGAATACTTAAAATCCTGTTTTAGACATACTGACATTGTTGTACGTTGGGGCGGTGAAGAATTTTTAATTATTCTCCCTAATACCAGCTCCGCAGCGATAAAGAATGTTGTCGAAAAGCTACAGCAGAATATTTCAACTGAAAACTTTGCTACGGTTGGAGAGGTCAAGGTAAGTGGCTCGTACTCAATGCTAAGTGATACGCTAGGCTTAAATGAGCAATATAAATTGCTGGATAACAGCCTATACTACGTTAAAAAAACTGGGAAGGGCAGAATTATTGAAAGTAAAGCTACTTAAACAGGTGTAATGCTTGCTTTAATCCTAGAAAACACTTGCTATCTGTCATTTTATTGTTAGAATACGCGCTCTTTTGTCGCCCTGCTGAATTAGTGTTTGGCTTGGCGGGATTTTAAACTTAAACACTAAGGATACATTATGTCTTTAAATGCTACTGAAAAAGCTGCAATCGTTGCAGAATACGCACAATCTGAAGGTGACACTGGTTCTCCAGAAGTTCAAGTTGCTTTGTTAACTACACAAATCAATCACTTACAAGGTCACTTCAAAGAGCACATCCATGATCACCACTCACGTCGTGGTTTATTACGCATGGTATCTCAACGTCGTAAATTACTTGATTACTTAAAAGGCAAAAACGTTACTCGTTACACTGCTTTAATTGGTAAATTAGGTTTACGTCGCTAAGACTGAATCAAATCGATGAAAAAAGGAGCCTTATGGCTCCTTTTTTTTTGCTGTTCACTTCTTATATTTCTCCGTATTTTCTATTTATATAAAATTAACAATAAAATGGTGATTATTGTTTGCAATTATTTGCTTGTGATGATTTTATAGTCTATTTATTAATAAGTTAGTTATCTTCGAGAGTCATTTTTTTGTCTTTTCTGTTTATAAAATAATTATACAAATAGCCCGATTTGAGTAGACGATAACACCTTCAATGCGTTGCTCATCGATACATTACCAAATCACAGGTAAAGGAGTAATATATGAAGATGCAATTTTGCATTGTTAGCGCATTAATTCTTGGAACATCAAGTTTAAGTGTACAAGCCTCAAGTGAAGCTACGGGAGGAGTAGATAAAACCTTTTCACCCTATGCCACATCCACTATGCCAACAAATGTTTACTGGGGAGACTCTCACTTACATACTGGCTTATCTTTAGATGCCGGCTTATTTGGTAATACCGTTGGTCTTGATGATGCATATCGTTTAGCCCGAGGTGGAGAGATTAATTCATCTACGGGCATACCTGTGAAACTATCACGGCCATTGGATTGGTTAATTGTAACCGATCACACAGATTTGATGGGGATAGCGACAGATATTAAAAAAGGCGCGCCAAATATTCTTGCAGAGCCAAAAGGCAAAGAATGGCATGGAAAATTTAAACAAGGTGGTAAAGCCGCTGGTGAAGCCGCTTTTGATTTGATTCAAAACTTTGCGCAAATGACTTTACCTGAACAGTTTGTTAAAGACTATAGCCCAGGCTCTGAAGTCTTCGGTAGTATATGGAAAGAAATTGTTGAGTCTGCTGAACGTAATAATGAACCCGGCTTGTTTACTGCATTTATTGGATACGAATGGACCTCTGTTCCTAAGGGCTTCAACCTTCATCGTAATGTAATTTTTAGAGATAATGCAGATAAAGCCTTACAGGTTCAGCCTCCTACTACTCAACCTCCTGTTGGGAGCACAGATCCTAAAACCTTATATAAATGGTTAGCAGATTATGAACAAAAAACGGGCGGCAGTGCGTTTGCTTTTGCTCACAATGGTAACCTTTCAAATGGTTGGATGTTTCCAACTGAGAAAACTTATCACGGTGGTGTGGTTGACAAAGCATATGTAACTGACAGAGCTAAGTGGGAACCTCATTATGAAATAACCCAAATTAAGGGGGATGGTGAAGCTCACCCAACGTTATCACCAAATGACGAGTTTGCTGATTATGAAAACTGGGATGTAGGTAATTTAGATATATCTGAACTTAAAAAGCCAGAAATGCTGAAAGGTGAATATGGCCGGGAAGCGCTTAAGCAAGGTTTAATGTTAGAGAAAAAATTTGGTGTTAACCCTTACAAGTTTGGTGTAGGTGGCGCAACAGATAGTCATACTTCACTTGCCACGGCAGAAGAAGATAACTTCTTTGGTAAATCAACCAGTGTTGAACCCAGTGCAGACAGAATCAGCCATCCTTTTGTTAAGTCAGATCTTGGCGCGTTTGAAGGATATACACTGGTCGCGTCTGGTTATACAGGTATTTGGGCACATGAAAATACTCGCGCTGCATTATTTGATGCAATGAAGCGCAAGGAAACTTACGCAACCACCGGGCCTCGAATGACAGTACGATTTTTTGGTGGATGGGAGTATAAGTCTGAAGATCTTCTTGCTAATAACTCAGCAGAAATTGGCTATCAGAAAGGCGTACCTATGGGCGGAGATTTGAAGAAGTCTTCTGGGGCTAAAGCACCAAACTTCATGGTTTCAGCAATGAAAGACCCAATCAGTGGTAACCTTGACCGAGTACAAGTCATTAAAGGTTGGATGGACGAATCAGGAAAGCTTCACGAAAGAGTATATGATGTTGCCGTTTCTGATAACCGTAAGATAGGGGATGATGGACGAGCAAAAGATCCTGTTGGCAATACGGTTGACTTGGAAACCGCAACTTGGAGTAATAGCATTGGAGATGCACAATTATCAGTAGTTTGGACGGATCCTGATTTTGATAGTAACGAGTCTGCTTTTTATTATGTGCGCGTTATTGAAATTCCAACACCTCGCTGGGTACTGTACGATAAAGTAAGGCTTGGTGCTAAAATTCCTAAAGAGGCAGAGTTAGTTGGTCAAGAGCGAGCCTACACTTCGCCAATTTGGTATTCACCTAACGAATAGTACTATTTGCAGTTAGTGATAGGGGGAAACCCCTATCCAAATATCTTTCGAAGGACATTATGTTTATAAAAATTATAACTGAACCACTCATACACTTTCTTCTTTTATCCATCATTATTTTTGTCATCTATGACGCCAACAATACTCCCGTCTCAGACAGTTACCAAGTAACGGTAAGTGAAGGCAGAGTACAGCAAATCAAGAACGATATTGTAAATTCAAAGCAACGTTTACCTGTTGGTAAAGAGCTGGATATAGCGATTAAAAGCTTTGCTCTCAATGAAATTTATTTAAGAGAAGCTAGAGAGTTGGGCCTAAATAAAGGCGATAAAATAATAAATCGTCGCTTACGTCAAAAAATGGAATATCTATTAGATGAAATGGCGTCACTACAAGAGCCAAGTAGCGAAGAGTTAAACCAATTTTATGATAACAATATTGACCGATATCATTTGCCTAATTCTTATAGTTTTACTCAAGTTTATGTGTCAACTGATCGAACAAAAGATGAGTTAGTAAAGCACATCAATATGCAAAAGCTATTGATTGAACAGGGCAAAGAGCCACAAGCTGATGCCAGTATGTTACCTGCAGAAATAAATAACAAAACAAGTCTGCAGGTTGAACGTGAGCTTGGCAAAATACTTGCGTTAAAGCTTGAACAGTTGCCGTTAAACCAATGGGCAGGGCCGATATCTTCTAATATAGGTCAACATTTTATTTATCTTCACAGTAGGTCTGTTAAAAAAACTAAACCATTTGAGCTGGTGAAAGAAGAAGTGTTGAGCGATTGGCAATATGAACAAAGAGATAAATTTAAGCAAGCATATGAAAGTGAACTGATGCAACGCTACATTGTTGATGTGAAAATGCCAAACGTAAATGAGGCAGGCTAGTGAGACTATTTTTATTAATCATTGCCTTAGCAGTTAGTCAGTTCACTTGGGCGGATGATTTTCGCCCAGCGTCGCTAACCCTACAGCCTTTAGCCAACGACCGCTACGAAGTGTTATGGAACTTACCAATTAAAAACCGCCAGCTACCACAGTTTAACGTGGTTTTTGATCAAGCTACAATTGAGTATTTACCTAAAAGAAGCCGAACAGTAGGTGGTTCTTATCTGCAGTCGTGGGAAATTTCTCGCGCTAATGGCATTGGCGGAATGGAAATCACTATTGAAGGCCTTAATGGCAGTAGTTATGAAGTGATATTGAGAATTCCTGTAAATGGTAAAGGTACTACTATAACTACTGTATTAAATACCGAAGCACCATTTTATAAAGTGCCAGTCTCAGAAAGTTTTTCACCCAGTTCAGTGTTTATTAATTATTTAGAGTTAGGGTTTGAACACATTTTAGCTGGCTTTGATCATCTACTGTTTGTATTTGCACTCGTACTGTTGGTTGTTGGTTGGCGCAAGTTACTTTGGACAATTACCTTTTTTACTATTGCGCACAGCTTTACTTTGGCAGCAGTCACTCTAAATCTAATACATTTACCTGGCCCGCCAGTAGAAGCGGTTATTGCATTATCTATTGTATTTTTAGCTAAGGAGATAATTACCGTCCATCGAGGTAAGCTGAGTTTTGCTTGCCAGTATCCTTGGGTCGTGGCATTTATATTTGGGTTGTTACATGGAATGGGGTTTGCCGGAGCATTAAATGAAATTGGCGTGCCTGAAAGCGAGGTGTTTATTGCTTTATTGTCATTTAATATAGGTGTAGAACTCGGACAAATTGCTTTTGTCGCGGCAATACTATTTCTGATAATGTTAAGTAAAAGGTTGCTTTCTATGCTACCTACTTGGATGCATCAGATACCAGCTTATGCAATTGGCAGTGTTGCCAGTATCTGGTTACTTCAGCGACTTATGGTTTTTTAAAGCCAACAAACTGAAAGGCTAAAAATAATTAGAATGATAATATTTATATAAACGCCGAATTTACATGAATTTTTTGATATTTGTAGAGTCATAGAACATGGCTCTTTTTTTTGTGCCAAACTCCATTAATTTATGAGTTATTTGCTAGCAATAACTCATAACTTGCGTATAATTAGTCGCGAAATTATATATGAAATAAAATAGGGCATGGGTCCTATCAAAAAAAGGAAAAAACAGTGACTCCAATTACTAAAACATTTGAGTACGGACAGCACACAGTAACCCTAGAAACAGGTGTTATCGCTCGTCAAGCAACAGCAGCCGTAATGGCAAGCATGGATGATACATGCGTATTAGTATCTGTAGTAGGAAAAAAAGAAGCTAAAGAAGGCCAAGACTTTTTCCCATTAACAGTTAACTACCAAGAAAAAACATATGCCGCAGGTAAAATACCTGGTGGCTTCTTCAAGCGTGAAGGTCGTCCTTCAGAAGAAGAAACATTAACAGCCCGTTTAATTGACCGTCCAATCCGTCCATTATTCCCAGAAGGCTTTAATAACGAAGTTCAAGTTATTATCACTGTAGTTTCAGCAAACCCTGAAATTGCCCCAGACATTATCTCATTGTTAGGTACTTCAGCTGCATTAGCAATCACTGGTATGCCATTTAGTGGTCCAGTTGGTGCTGCTCGTGTTGGTTACCTTAACGATGCGTACGTTTTAAACCCATTACAATCAGAGCTTGAAGAGAGCAAACTAGACTTAGTTGTTGCTGGTACTGAAGCTGCTGTATTAATGGTTGAATCTGAAGCTGACGTGCTTAGCGAAGAAGTTATGCTTGGCGCCGTTGTTTACGGTCATGAGCAATCTCAAGTTGCAATCAATGCAATTAAAGAGTTTGCTGCTGAAGTAAACACTCCTTCATGGAACTGGGAAGCACCAGTTAAAAATGAAGCGTTAACAGCTAAAATCGCTGAAATTGCCGCTGGTGATGTAAACGATGCTTACCAAATTACTGAAAAAGCTGAGCGTTACGAAAAAGTTGCTGCTATCAGAAACTCAGTAGTTGAAGCATTACTTGCTGAAGATGCAGAGTTAAACGTTCAAGAAGCAAAAGATTTATTCCACGACTTAGAGAAAAAAGTTGTTCGTGAACGTATCACTTCAGGTGCTCCTCGTATTGATGGTCGTGATCCTGAAATGATCCGTGCATTAGATGTAATGACTGGCGTTTTACCTCGTACTCACGGTTCTGCTGTGTTTACTCGTGGTGAAACTCAAGCATTAGTTGCTGCTACTCTTGGTACACAACGCGATGCTCAACGTATTGAAACAATTTTAGGTGAGAAAACTGACACCTTTATGTTGCATTACAACTTCCCTCCATACAGTGTAGGCGAAACTGGTTTTGTTGGTTCACCTAAGCGTCGTGAAATTGGTCACGGTCGTCTTGCAAAACGCGGTATGTTAGCTGTTATGCCAACGATTGAAGAATTCCCGTATTCAATACGTGTTGTTTCTGAAATTACTGAATCAAATGGTTCATCTTCAATGGCATCAGTTTGTGGTACTTCATTAGCGCTTATGGATGCTGGTGTACCAATTAAAGCATCTGTTGCTGGTATAGCTATGGGTCTTGTTAAAGAAGGTGACAGCCACGTTGTTCTTTCTGATATCTTAGGTGACGAAGATCACTTAGGTGACATGGACTTTAAAGTAGCCGGTACTAAAGATGGTATCACTGCACTACAAATGGATATCAAAATTGAAGGTATCACCAAAGATATTATGCAAACCGCACTTGTACAAGCAAAAGGCGCGCGTATTCATATCTTAGGTACAATGGACGAAGCAATTAATTCAGCTCGTGAAGATATCTCGCAATTCGCTCCTCGTATTCATACGATGAAAGTTAACCAAGATAAAATCCGTGACATCATTGGTAAAGGCGGCGCAACTATTCGTCAACTTACTGAAGAAACTGGCACTACGATTGAAATCGAAGATGACGGTACTGTTAAAATTGCAGCTACATCAGGCGAGCAAGCTGAAGATGCTATCAACCGCATTAAAGCATTAACTGCTGAAATCGAAGTTGGTACTATCTACACCGGTAAAGTTGTACGTATCGTTGACTTTGGTGCGTTCGTTAACGTATTACCTGGTAAAGATGGTTTAGTTCATATTTCACAAATTGCTGAAGAGCGTGTGAATAACGTGACTGATTTCTTATCAGAAGGTCAAGAAGTAACTGTTAAAGTTCTTGAAGTTGACCGTCAAGGCCGTGTTCGTTTAAGCATGAAAGAAGCGGTTGAAAAACCAGCTGAATCAGCTGAAGAAGCACCAGCTGCTGAGTAATTAAAGCTAAACTTTTAATTTACTTAAAAATAAGGAGCCGAAAGGCTCCTTTTTTATATATACTCTATTATAGTTATATCTATATTCTTGAAGTGTTTTAGGACTGTCTGTGAAAATAAAGTTTTCCCTTGTTACCATTTTACTGCTCTCAATACTTTCCGGTTGTGCATCGTCTTCTAATACGCAGTCGTCCAGTGTGGCCAAAGTTGTTATTGCAGAGCCATTACCCGTTAATCAACAAAGTGAAGTTGCGATTGCTCGTCTTACTGAAATTTTGAACCGGGTTGAAGTATCGCAAGATCAAAAAGCTAAATTGTTTTATGACCGAGGCGTCATTTATGACAGTGTTGGTCTGAGAGGATTAGCGAGTTATGATTTTCAGCGAGCATTAAGGTTAAAACCTGATTTAGTTGATGCCTATAACTTTATTGGTATTCATCACACTCAAAGGCAAGAATTTTTACAAGCTTATGAAGCATTTGATTCTGCCATCGAGCTTGATGAGAAACATGAATATGCCTATTTAAACCGCGGTATTGCCCTTTATTATGGAGGGCGACCACAGCTAGCGTTAGAAGATATGCGTCGTTTTCAGTTAGAACAACAAAATGACCCGTACCGAATTTCTTGGTTGTATATTATTGAAAATGAAATAGACCCTGTAAGCGCAAAAGATAACTTAAGAGTTAACCTAAGTAGCATTGGTCATAACAGTTGGGCTAATAATATTTTGCGCTTGTTTTTAGGTGATATAAGTGAACAAGATTTTGTTGCTACGTTAACGGTAGGTGTTAAAAGCCATAAAGAGTTGGTTGACCGACTTTGTGAAGGGTACTTTTATTTAGGAAAATATAAGCTGTTAAATAAATCAGTAAATACCTCCTCTGATTATTTTAAATTAGCATTAAGTACTAACGTTTATGAATTCATCGAACATAGGTATGCGAAACTAGAGCTGGATTTGATCAAAGCTAACGTAGCGCCTATGCCGAACTAAACGGCACTCACATTGCATCGTTTAATTCACATTATAATATTGAGCTTGTGTTTAACCACAAGCTCTTTTTCGTTAAACAGCTATTTAACAGAGCGTTTATCTACAGGTAAATACAATCAAAGCCAATTACAACTGGCTTTAGCAATTGGAAATACATCAGCCAAATATATCGCGTTTAGCGAACGTACACCGGGAAGTTTACCTTGGCTTAATTTAGCAAAAAGTTTAGGCCGACAAGACCCCGAGATTGCTTGGCAACTTGCTTTGTACTATCAACAAAAAAGCTATTCAAGAGAAACGTTTTATTGGCAAAATCATGCGTTTCAGCTAGGCGCTGAGTCAGCAATTATTGAGAGAGCTAAGCAATTATCAACAACAAATGAACAATATCAACAAGCCAAAGAGTTACTGCAAGCCATTGATAACGAAGAAAGTTATATTCTACAAACAAGGCTTGCTGTTAAATTTTCCGACTTTATTCACCTGCAATCGTTATTACCTAAGTTAACCTCATTTAACGAGACAAAACTATTGAACGAGTTGCTTGCTTATCAAGTACTACCTTCCTTTTCCTCTGAAAAAGCGCCTTTTGTAAAAACTGTATCAGCAAGCTGTCGTAATAATATACAATTTTTTGCCAGTAATTTAACTGATTTAAACAGGCTTGATGCCTTAATTGATAAAGTGAAAAGTAATGATTTTTTCAACCAGCAATTTTGTTTTAACACACCAAAATATATCGCGCTAGAAACACTTCAATGCAGTCATCGTCATGGCGACCGAATTAATTGTGATGTTGAGCTGCTCATTCAACAGGGGCTCAGTAACGATGTTAAGTATATTGGATTGATGGCGCCTGAAGGCGTCGCTAATGTTAATAATGGTGTTCTCTATATTGATCAGTTAGATACACATTCTGTGCTTGAGCATGAACTGTTACATTTAATTGGTTTTATTGATGAATATCCGTTGCATAAATTAAATTCGGCATGTGAACAACAAGGCGCATTAGCTAAAAATGTTGTTAACTTTAAAAGGTCTATTTACTCATCTGATCAAGCTGCCAGAGCGAAAGTATTGCCACTACTGCCATGGAAAGATTTAATCAAACCAACTACCCCTATTAGCTATAAAACCGCAGAAGGGTATCGTTTAGGCACGCCAAACGAGTTTTCTAATGATGTTGGTTTATTTAATAGCAATACGTGCAAAAATTATCTAGCTGCTGGGGGAGATAATCAATCTTTTAAACCGATAAATAAGGTTTCACAACTACAGTATTTTGAAGAGCCTTTACCAATCGTTTATCAACAATTAGCAAGGCTAGCAGGTGAGCAATTTAATATGCCATCTTATCATTATAATATTGGAAAAAAGTACAATCAGAAGGATGATGTTGTGCAGGCTAATTATTGGTTTGAAAAAGCAGACCGGGTTGAAGCTGCTGTTAAAATGAATACATTACCTTTTACTAAGCCCAAGCGGGTTAACTAACGAGTATTTAATCAGTATCTTTGATTAAATCATCAGGGCTAAGGCTAGACTCAATGCTCTTATTACGATTAATTAAGTTTTCAGGCATTTGTCGAACTTTAGCAACTGGCCACATGGATTTAGCTCTAAGACTAAGACGGTTTTTCTTTTTACGATTTGTTAAACGCAAAGTTTTTTCAGGTCCTTTATCATTGTGACTAAACCAGGAAAATAACGTCATTGTGTTTCCTCAAGTTAATTTATGCTGACCAAATCCGATCAGCTTGGATCTATAGTTATAGTAAATATTCACCATTTTGCGAAAATAAAATGTAACAAAACCTAGGGTTTATCTGCCTCAATATGGTATTTGTAGGTTATAATTATGCTAATTTAGTTTCTGTAGCCTTAAAAAAACAACTTAATGAAAACATTTTCTGCAACCGAATTTCGGAAACAATTCCCTTTATTACAAACAGTTAGTGACAGTGATAATGTTATTTACTTCGATAATGCGGCTACCTCGCAAAAAACTTTGGCAGTTACCAATGCGTCACGCGACTTTTATTTAAAAAATAATGCCAATGTTCATCGAGCGTCCCATTTTTTAAGTGCAAAAGCGACAAAGTTATTTGAAGTTGTTAGAACTAAAGTTCAACGTTTAATCAATGCAAAGTATGAAAATGAAATCATTTGGACTAAAGGTACTACTGAAGCAATAAACTTGATTGCACAATCATATGGTTTGAGTTTTATTAAACCGGGTGATGAAATTGTTATATCTGCAGGGGAGCACCATGCCAATATTGTGCCGTGGCAGCATGTTGCTCAGCAAGTCGGCGCTAAACTAATTATTTTACCTTTAGATGAAAAGGGCATTATAGATTTACATGAAGCCAAGCAACTTATCAGCGCTAAATGTAAGTTAGTTGCTATCAATCATATATCCAACGTTTTAGGAAAAATTAACCCTATTAAAGAGCTTATTGCTTTAGCCAAAAAGCATAGTGCGAAAACATTGATCGATGGCGCTCAGGCAATTGCTCATCTACCAGTTGATGTACAAGAGCTTGATTGTGATTTTTATGTATTTTCTGCCCACAAAATGTATGGCCCAACTGGCGTCGGTGTCCTTTACGGCAAGCAAGCAATACTAGAGAGCATGCCGCCGTATCAGTTTGGTGGTGAAATGATCAAAAAGGTAAGCTTTACGGGTACCAGCTACAATGAGCTGCCTCATAAGTTCGAAGCTGGCACACCTAATATTGCAGGGGTGGTTGGCTTAGGAGCATGTCTTGATATTTTTATCGATAAACAGTTTCTACCTATGGCCGAATACGAACAACAGCTTTGTCAGTACCTTTACCAGAAATTAAGTAAAATAGAGCAGGTACAGTTTTTAGTTAATGGTTGCCCAGACATTCCTGTATTTTCATTTACCTGTTCAGGGTTTCATCATCAAGATGTAGCTACCTACCTCGATAGTAAGGGTATTGCCGTAAGAGCTGGGCATCATTGCGCCATGCCATTACTGGAGGGATTAGGTCTTGATGGTTCTATTAGGGTCTCACTTGCGCCATACAATACCTTTAATGAAGTTGATTTCTTTATCGAGCGGCTTAGTGAATTTTGCCTTGGTGAGCTAAATGAGAAGGTGCAAGAGAGTTTGGCTATAGAAAGTGATGATGGGTTAGAGTTTATTTCACAAGATCAAATCCTTAAGTTATTTAATAAAGCTAATTCATGGGATTTAAAACATCGAGAAATAATGTTGATCTCAAAGCAGTTAACTCGCTTAGATAAAAGCAGTAGACGAGCACAAGATTTAATTAGTGGCTGCGAGAGTGACGCTTGGCTTGTCGCCAGCATTAATCCCAATACCGCTAAATTTACCTTTCAAGCAGACAGTAATGCGAAAGTCATTCGCGGTTTAATGGTGATAATTTTAAGCGTATATCAACATAAAACAGCAAAGCAAATACTTGAATTTGATATAGAAGAATATTTTCAAGTGTTGGGATTGATGCAGCATTTAAGTCCCTCGCGAGGCAATGGTGTAAAAGCTATTGTTGAACGAATTAAAGAAGTAGCCTATAACTATCAATAACATAACTTACCTGAATAATAATTATGAGCATTGAAATAAAGTCTATTGGGCAAATAGCCATTGCAGTAACAAAGATAGATGAAGCACGAGAGTTTTATAAAAATACTTTAGGTTTAACGTTATTATTTGATGCTGGTCCAGAGCTCTCTTTCTTCGATTGTGGCGGTACTCGGTTAATGCTTACCACAGAGCAAGGCAATCCAAAAGACCATAACACCTCAGTAATATACTATAAAGTTGACAATATTGACGCTGCAACACAAAAGTTACACGCGAAAGGGGTTACGTTTGAACGTGAGCCGCAACTTGTAGCAAAAATGCCTGATCACGAATTATGGATCGGCTTTGTAAGAGACCCTGATCAAAACTTGGTTGGTTTAATGGCAGAACGACCACTTTCGGATAACTAAAAGTAAAAAATTAAAATAAAGGAATTATTAATGACGTTTAAGCAATTTAAAAGATTGAGCTGGCTTTTTACCATACTCAGTATTACTGCAATACTGAACGTAGCCAGCGCAGAAGAAGCTAAAGTCGATGAGCGAGCAGAATATATTCGCGCCAATTATACAAAGTTTGAATACAAGATTGAAATGCGAGATGGCATTAAATTGTTTACCGCGGTTTATGTACCTATCAATACTACTAAAGAATATCCAATGCTAATGGTACGAACACCGTATCGAGTAGCTCCTTATGGCAGTGACAAATATAAAACCAAGTTAGGGCCTGATCAACAATTTGAGAAAGAAGGATATATTTTTGTATTCCAAGATGTACGAGGCAAATTTATGTCTGAGGGTGATTACGTTAATATGCGCCCTCAAGATGCTTATAAAAATGGAAAAACAGCAGTAGATGATGCCACAGATACCTACGATACTATTGACTGGTTAGTGAATAATGTAAAACATAATAATGGCAAGGTAGGAATGTGGGGCACCTCTTATCCTGGATATTATACGTCAGTAGCTGGCATTAATAGCCATAAAGCGCTTAAAGCCATTTCGCCACAAGCACCTATTGCTGACTGGTTCTTTGATGATTTTCATCGAAATGGTGCTTTTGTTGTACCAATGGCATTCATATTTTTTGATATATTTGATAAACGTCCTGAACAACCACATGCTGCATGGCCTGAGGAAATGAAACCGGTAACGCCAGATGGATATGAGTTTTTTAGAAACTTAGGGCCATTATCGAATGTTAATAAACATTACTTTAAAGGTTCTCGACCATTTTGGAATGAACTGACTGAACACCCTAATTATGACGATTACTGGCAACAGAGAAATATTTTACCGCACCTAAAAAAGGTAAAACCGGCCACCTTAGTCGTTGGGGGCTGGTACGATACAGAAGATTTGTATGGTCCTTTAGCAACTTATCAAACCATGAGCCATAACAATGACAAAGACCACATCAGTTTAGTTATGGGACCGTGGTCACACGGACAATGGAGCACGGGTAAAGGCAATAGTCTGGGCGAGGGTGATTTCGGGTTTAATACCAGTAGTTGGTTTCAAAAAGAAGTATTATTACCATTTTTCAATCATCATTTAAAAGATGGAGAAGAGCCTAATTTAGCAAAAGCTACTATGTTTGAAACTGGTAGTAATCGTTGGCGCCAGTTTGACCAGTGGCCTCCTAAAAAGGCTGCTGAGAAAACCCTATTTTTAGCAGCTGATGAAGTCTTATCGACTGAGCCACAAAAAACGGGTGATTTTAGTGACTTTATCAGCGACCCAAATAAACCTGTTCCTCATTCAGCAAAAATCAGCAAAGGCTGGGACAAGCCTTATATGATAGAAGATCAGCGCTTTAGCGCTCGTCGACCAGATGTACTGGTGTTTGAAACCGAAGTAATGAGCGATGATCTTACTATTGCCGGAGCAATTGACCTAGAACTTTGGTTTGCAACGACACAAAGTGCTGCAGATATTGTGGTAAAACTGGTTGATGTATTTCCAGGGCAAAACGTGAACACAAATAAAGTCGATGGTGACAAAGGCAATCGTCATGAACTCGTACGTTGGGGCGTGTTACGCGGACGTTTTCGCGACAGTATGAGTGAGCCAAAGCCGTTTAAAGCTAATGAACCAACCGCAGTAAACTTTGAGCTTTATGATGTATTACATACCATCAAACGAGGTCATAAATTACAAATCCAAATTCAAAGTAGCATGTTTCCATTTATTGATATTAATCCGCAGAAATATGTCGATAATATTTTTAATGCTACCGAGTCGGATTTTGTAAAAGCAACGCATAAAATATTTCACAACGAGCAACATCAAAGTGCAATTAAATTCAAAACCATTAATTAAGCAACTGATTAATGGATTTGATATTAAAAATAATGGTGAAAAATGAAGATAGCTATACTCTTGGTAGTTAAATTTCTTGTTATTGCAGCGTATGCGTTTAGTTTGCCTGTCAATGCAAACGAAAGTAAAAATACAGAAGTAACTAAACCTATTAACCAGTTATTTGACGCAATGCGAACTCATGACCGAGATTTATTACTGGCTCAATTTACTGCCAACGCAATGCTACAACGAATACAGCCCAACGGAGAGGTAAAGCAGTCAAATCTTATCAGCTTTGCTGATTCGATTGCAAAATCAACAAAGTATCTTGATGAAAAGCTGTTGGCTGTTCAGATCCAACAACAAGGCAATATGGCTTCCGTATGGACGCCATTTGCATTTTACCTAGACAAAAAACTGAGTCATTGTGGCGTTAATAGTTTCCAATTGGTAAAAACCGAGCAAGGCTGGAAAATACAGTATCTAATTGATAATACTTATCAGGGAGACTGTAACGCTTTTATTGCGAGCTTTAAAAAATAATATGAAAGTGTAATAAGCGATTATTGCTTAACATAATCGCGTTAACTAAAATTTATTGAGTATAAATTTGCATCTCACCTTTGATTTGTTTACGCATTTCCATCAGTTTTATCGCCGTTTCATTTTGCTTAATATCGGCTTCTGTTTCAGGTACCCATTGTGGAATATTAACTGGGTGTCCTGATTCATCCACTGCTACCATGATCACGATACAATGAGTGGTAAGTCGACGATTTAACGATTTAGGATCACAAGCATTCACCTCAAGAGCTATATGCATTGAAGAATTCCCGGTGTAAATTACTTTAGCGCTAACTTCGACTAAGTTACCAACATGAATAGGGGCAACAAACTGAATACCGCCGGCATACGCGGTAACACAATAGCAGCTACTCCAACCGGCAGAGCAAGCATAGGCTGCTAAATCTATCCATTTCATTACTGCACCGCCATGAACTTTACCACCAAAATTTACATCTTGCGGCTCAGCTAAAAATCTTAAGGTAACGTCTCTTTGAGGTTTGTTCATAATGCTCGCTTAGTCTGGTCATAATTATCTTTTCCATCATACTGAAAACATTCAACAATACCAATGCTATTCGTTTATAGCTTATTCAGATAAATAACAATTAACTGCTCGCCCGTAAGAACGTAGTTAGATGTTTGTGGTGAAATTAACTTCATTAAGTGCCCTTGTGGCAGGGTAATTTCTTCTTGAGTGTTATTGTTTACAAGTACAGCCTCATTATTTAGAGGAAAAACGAAACAAATATCTGCCTCGTCAATTTCAATGGTTTGTTGTGAATTCAATGGTTTAACCAAGGCTGAGTAGTGTTTTGGGTTATGCATTAAGTTAAAATCTTTTATTGCCCCACTAGTGAGTACGCCATAGGTTTCACAGCCACCATCAAAGGTAGAAAAACTAAGAGCCTGTGATAAATTATCTATTTTAGTTTCTTGGGTAACAGTATTGGTATGAGTTAATGTTATGCCGTTACCAGACAATAGAATAAGGTTACGGCAATAACCTCTAAAGTCTGAAAAAACACCATCTTCACTAACACTGGCGATACTCAGTCGCCACTGAAACTCATCAATTGTACTGTTTGGACTGATCGCTAACTCGGTTGTTTCACCTTTACCATTTTTCCATAATGTTGTGCTGAATGTATTGGGCGATATTATGTTTATCAATTTGAATCACTTAAATAACGTTAATAAAACTGGATTGATTATAGCAGTTTCATGGTATGCCTTTTATAATGTTTTTATAAATATTCCTATTAAAGAGAATTGTTATTAATATCCAAATAAGAACAGAGCAAATTGAAGACATAAATGCAATTTCCGCCGTTACAATTGCAGCATTTAAAGATCATCCTCACTCTAATCAAACCGAACAACATATTGTTGCGGGGTTACGCGATAATCAGGCATTAAGCATATCTTTAGTCGCAGTGTATGAAAATAACATTGTTGGTCATATTGCTTTTTCAAAAGTAAATATTAATAACCAATTTTGTCATTGGTATGGCTTAGCACCTGTTTCAGTGTTACCTGAATTTCAGCATAAAGGCGTCGGCTCCAAACTTATTAATCAAGGTTTAAGCCAACTAAAACAGCAAGGTGCACAAGGGTGTGTTTTACTTGGTGAGCCAGAGTATTATGGTCGTTTTGGTTTTAAGGCATATGCAGAGCTTGAATACCCTGGGGTACCTAGTGAGTATTTTTTGACTTTACCTTTTACTGAACAAGTCCCTTGCGGGCTAGTTCAGTACCACAAGGTATTTTCTAGTTAATTATGCGAGCTAATATTAATAGTGCTAAGCTTTATTACACGCTAACTACAAGGATGTAATATGCAATCTTCAAACTCAAACCTACAATCAACATCGACTCAGATTTTACAGCAACATTTTGGCTTTTCACATTTCAGAGATGGTCAACAGCAGGTTGTTGATACTATCTTGAATGGCCAAAGCGCGGCGGCTATATTTCCGACAGGCTCCGGTAAGTCGTTGTGTTACCAATTACCCGCTCTGGTTTTGCCTAATTTAACCTTAGTTATTTCGCCGTTATTAGCATTGATGCAAGACCAATTAGAGTTTTTAGCAAGTAAAGGTATCGCAGCTGCCAGTATCGATTCTATGCAATCTAAAGAACAATCTTTGCAAGTTATGGCAGGTGTTAAGTCAGGTCATATAAGAATATTGATGATCTCGGTTGAACGTTTAAACAACGAACGTTTCAGGCAGTTCTTGGCACAAATCCCTATTTCTTTACTGGTTGTTGATGAAGCGCATTGTATTTCTGAGTGGGGCCATAATTTTCGCCCTGACTATTTAAAACTGCCAAAATATAAAGAGCAATTTAATATTGCCCAAACCTTGTTACTTACTGCTACCGCGACAGAAAAAGTGGTTAGTGATATGGGAGAAAAGTTTGCGATTGAACACAATAACATTGTGCTTACCGGTTTTTATCGACCTAATTTAAATTTGCACGTGCAAGGCATCAAGCAAACAGATAAAGACCATTATTTAGCCGAGTGGTTAACCGATAAAACTCAATCATCTGGCATAGTTTACGTTACCTTGCAGCAAACCGCGGAGCAAGTTGCCAGAAGTTTATCAGCTAAAGGTGTTTCAGCGACAGCATATCATGCAGGTATGGACAGCGAGCAAAGGCAAAATATTCAACAGAGCTTTATGAATGGCACGATTAAACTTATTGTTGCCACCATTGCCTTTGGCATGGGCATAGATAAAAGCGATATTAGGTTTGTTGTACATTATGATTTGCCTAAATCAATAGAGAACTACGCACAAGAGATTGGTCGTGCAGGGCGCGATGGTCATCCTTCAGAGTGCTTAGTCTTAGCCAATTATGACAACTTGAATATTCTAGAGAACTTTGTTTACGCTGATACACCTGAAGCAAGTGCGATAAGCTTTGTGATAAATGAGATATTAGAACAAGCGAAAATACACAACTTTCAATGGGAAGTCGTACTTAACAGTTTATCCAGTCAATCTAATATTCGTTTACTGAGCTTAAAAACCTTATTAGTGTATTTGGAGTTGGCTGGCTTGATAAAGCCTGCCTATAGCTATTTTGCAGAATACAAATTTAAGCTTAAATGCAGCGACAATGAATTGATTAATAAATTTGATGGCGAAAGACAAGTATTTATACAGGCGATACTCGATTCTTCAGATAAAGCTAAAATATGGTATACCCTTAATTTTGACCGAATGGCCACTCACTATCCGAGTGATCGCAGCAGGGTGATCACCGCCATTGAATATTTTGACGAGAAAGGTCTGATAGAATTACAAAGCAAACAAATGACAGAAGTTTATCAAGTTAATTCCAACACTATGAATTTAGTTGAATTAAACGATGATATGTACTCTCGTTTTGCACAAAAAGAGCTGAGCGAAATACAGCGTATTGAACATCTATTAGCGTTTTTTGCCTCTAACAGTTGCTTGAGCGAACAACTCGCTCACTACTTTTCTGATCATCGTTTACAACAACCCTGTGGTCATTGTTCTGTTTGTTTAGGGAATGTTGCTTTAATGCCGCCAGTGCCACAGCTTAAATCGTTAAATGAGTTTGATTTTAATTCCCTCACTGAAGAGATAATCAACAAACTTGGTAATCACGCATCGGCAACGCTCATTAGCCGATTTTTATGTGGTTTAACCACACCGATCTTTGCCAAACTTAGAGTGAGAAAACTTACTGGATTTGCCATGTTTGAGCATTATCGTTTTAATGACATACGCCTTTGGGTCGAAAAAAATACTACTGTAAATTAGTAAGATAGCCATTTACTGCTATTATTTAAGAGCGCTTAGTTTTTACTTTTTTAGGAAAATAATATGAGAGTTTTATTAATAGTACTGTCCATTTTAAGTTTTAATTCATTTGCTGACGAATCGTTGTCAAAGTCCGAAATTAAACAAGTAGAAGAGTTGCTTACTGAGGCCGTTAGCAAACTCATTTATTTAGAACGTGATTGTGATAAACCAATCGATGGTGAAAAAGTCAAAGAAATGGCAAAACTGAAGGCTTTCAGTGAGGGGTTTCATACGATTGAAGGCGTAAGCTGGGAAACCATTAAAGTAGAAGCTCACCGACAATACGGTGTGTTAAAAACCAAAGCGCCAGTAGGGGAGTTATGTGATGAATACAAAGCCGATATTAAAGGTAATTACAAATTCTTAAAAGATATTGACGGTTAAGCAGGTATTTAACAAACAAATGTTGACTAAAGGAGCTGCGAAGCTCCTTTTTTACTTCAAGGATGAAGGAATGCAAACTGCCATGGATGGCTTTAAGTTTGTAACTCCACTCTGAAATTCTACACTTTGAAAGGTAACGGGTATATAATCAACACCATAAAAACTGATCACAATTGATCATTGAGTAGCTATTCCAGTGGGACACAACTTTGAGCCAATCTAAATTTTCTACCCTAGCATTAAAACCAGAATTATTAACCAATATAGAATCATTGGGTTATGAATCTATGACGCCTATTCAAGAGCAGAGTTTACCAGATATCATTGCCGGTAAAGATGTTATTGGCCAAGGTAAAACCGGTTCAGGAAAAACGGCGGCATTTGGCTTAGGTTTATTACAAAAACTTGATGTTAAACGATTCCGTATCCAATCTTTAGTGTTGTGTCCAACTCGAGAGTTGGCTGATCAGGTTGCCAAAGAGTTACGTAAATTGGCACGTTCTATTCATAATATTAAGATATTAACCCTATGTGGTGGTACACCATTTGGGCCACAAATAGGCTCACTTGAACATGGCGCTCATATTATTGTTGGTACGCCAGGGCGCGTTGAAGAACATGTAATTAAAGGTACATTAAACTTAGAGAACTTAAACCTATTAATTCTTGATGAAGCTGATCGTATGCTTGATATGGGGTTCCAACCAGCGTTAGACAATATTGTTCGTCATTCGCCTAAATACCGACAAACATTATTATTCAGTGCTACATTTCCAAATAAAATAAAGCAAATCTCAGAGCGGATCATGACCTTACCAACAATGGTTAAGGTTGAATCTACTCATGATGACAGCAGTATTTCTCAACATTTTTATCATGTACAAGACAATGAAGAGCGCCTGCAAGCATTACAGCTGTTATTGCTGGAGAATAAACCAGAATCTTGTGTCGTGTTTTGTAATACCAAAAAGGATGCACAGTTAGTCGCTGATGAATTAGTGTCTTTCGGTTTTAGTACACTGGCATTACACGGTGATTTAGATCAGCGTGATAGAGATCAAACCTTGGTTCGCTTTGCCAACAAAAGCGCCAATGTTCTTGTCGCGACAGATGTTGCTGCGCGAGGTTTAGATATTGATAATCTGGATATGGTAGTAAATTATCATATTGCTTTAGATACAGAAGTACACGTACATCGAATAGGCCGTACTGGTCGTGCAGGCAGTAAAGGTTTAGCTTGTTCATTATATAGCGATAAAGAAAGCTATAAGGTTGCCTTATTAGAAGATTACCTAGATCAAAAAATCACAGGTGAGCAATTGCCGCATATCAATGCGCTGAATGCGTTGCCTTTACGTCCTGATATGATCACAATTCAAATCAGTGGTGGTAAGCGTGACAAAGTTCGCCCAGGTGATATTTTAGGGGCGTTAACGGGTGATAAAGGCATAAAAGGTGACCAAGTCGGGAAAATTAATGTCGCACAAAATTTTGCTTATGTAGCGGTTAAACGCAATGCGCATAAAGTTGCATTGAAAAAATTAGAAGATGGAAAAATTAAAGGTCGTAACTTTAGAATTCGAGTAATACGATAGCTTTGCAGGGTTACTTTGGAGAAACAGACTGATTGGTCAGTTTCTCCAAGCGATGTTTTACAAGTTAGTGATGTTCTATTCAGCTCTGTTTTTCGCTTCTAACGCTCTACGTTTATCTCGAGCTAGGGGCGTTATGTCAGCAAGCAATTTCTTCTCCCAACCTAAGACAAAATAAACCTCTGCCATAAGAAAAAATGGGCCAATCAACAATTGTTTAAAGTCATCGACAAAAGCGGGTTTTGCCTTTTCATAGTAATGGCCAATAAACTGGAAAATCCAACCAATTACAAACACAGCAATTGCAATCCATAACGCACCTTCAACCGGTGCAATTAAGCTGGCAACATATAAATTTGGGATTATATAAGCGACCATGCCTAATGCTAATCGCCAGTGCAATATAAAGTAGTAAATGATGGCAAAACTGTAAAATATCATTGCGAGAGTAACGTTTGTTGGATCAGTTAAATCACCCAATTGAAAAGTGATTAAACTTAATAAAATAGTCAGTGATAAGATTATCAGCGGTATACCAACAAAGTGAGTTTTAATATTCATCTTATTAAAGTGCACACTTTTATATTGGGATAATTGTTCTACAACGTTCTTCATTTTAAGCCCTATAGATTTTTATTTTAGTTTGGCAATATGCTCATGATGGCAATTTATTCAGCAACTGTAAAGTAGTCTGACCAGATGGGCAAAATAATGCAAAACTAAATGATTTATCTCGCAACTACCTTAGCAGGTGCAAGTAGACGTATCGTCAAAGCATTGACTAAAATGAATAACTGACCTGTACTATTACTGCTTCGACACGTTCAAATAATTCTACGTCTTGTAATACTCCAACTTCTTTAAAACCAGGGTTGGTTGGTGATTGTTGGAAGAACTCCAGTCTAAATGAAAATTCATTACCACTTTTAAGTGGAAGACCATATTTAATACCCAAGGTTAATCCATCCATTTCACCTATCCGATAATCGGCACTGGCAAATTCAGGCACAGACTCTGTTTCAAGTAAAAATGGTCGATAAAATTCTGAGGCTTCTTGCATGTAATAACGTACATGTGGCTCAAGATAGCCATCATAAAAAGGAATGTAATAGCGAACATCAAAGGTGTGTGACTTTATTTCCCAATCATCCCACATATAACGATAAGAGAAATCTAATACTGTTGTATCAAAATGATATTTTGTTTGCCCAAATACACTTTGTTTAGTTCGTTCATCAGGACGATGTTCGTATAACTGCTTAATGCTATAGCCGTCTGAATTCACTACAGACAATACTTTAAACGGATCCGTCATATAACCGTTAACTTGTGATATCGAATAGTTTAATTGCATGATCATGCGACGGTTTATTACTTGAGTTAAGCCAAATAACAGGTCAAATGTATCTTTTGAGTCGTCGCTGGCGATAGTATCTTTATCCCCTGTTGGTGGTATAAGCATTTCTGCAAAAGGTTTATTTATACCTCCCTCTGGTTCAATAACATCATGAGAGTAGGATATACCTACTGAAACAGTGGTGTTTTTTTTATTGAAATATCGGCCTAAACTGCCGTTTAATCCCAATGATAGGTAGTCATACTCTTTTGATAAATGCAGCCCTGTACTCGCTGTATACTCGGGTGATAACGGCTGAGTCCATTGGGCATTTAATTGGACTCGGGTATCTTTAAACGTGTCATCTAATGGCGTTTCATAAGCATCCACGTCAAAGCTGCCATGACCAGATGGGCGCGAGAATGTTTGTGCATGTGGTTGTGCAACAGCACCGTTTGCTGATGCTCCGGTAAGGGAGTCGATGGTAAATTTTAAATTTAAAAAATGTTCATCATTAAACTCTTTTGTGCCAGCGATAATTCCCTCTACCGCCGTTACTCGTTCGCTTTCACCGTAATACATTAGCGCAGTATCAAACTTCCAGCTGCCATCCTCTTCTGCATTTGCCTGGCTACCGAGTAAAGAGCAGGTTGCTGCGGTAAGGGCTGATTTTAGACTAACGTTATCCTTTAGTTGCACCCGCAACCTCCACCAGCAAAACTGCGGCCTCCACTAGACGCTTCTTTAGAGAAATATATATGATCATCAAGCGATGCATCAATAGGGGATGAGGTTAAGGCCATTTGACGCTTTGCTAACAGATCTCTTTCCCAAGGCTCTACACCTAAACTTGAACAGCCGGTTGCCAATGTAATACTGATGGTAAGTATTGATAGTTTGAAGTTTCTGTTCATCATGTTCGTTCCATGTTTTTCGGTTCGTAATTTTGCTATTTAAGCGAACGTATTTTTATTGTTTAAACATCGAAGAGTTCAGTACGAGCTTAGCTTGTTTATTGAGCCGCAAAGGCTAAATTGCCTATTGTTGATCCTAATCATAAGAGTATCAGAGATCTTTGTTATGTTAATGATAAGTTAAAATGTTTAGCTTGTATAAGGTTTTTAAAAATACATTTTATGTCACGTTCAGATGGAGGTTATTATGCAAAATAAAAACTCATCAAAATCGTTAGCTTTGGTTTATGTTTGGAGCAAAAAGATACGTTTTTTTCACTGGTTAAATGTGTTGTGCGTGTTTTTACTGATTGCTATCGGCTTAATCATTTTAAATAGTAAAGCACTTGGTGTTACTAGTGATGGTAAAATATTATTAAAAACCTGTCATGTACTGGTTGGCTATGCATTTTGTATAAATTTGCTGTGTAGAGTGCTTGTAGGCTTTTTTGGAACGGGTTTTGAGAAGTGGGGGGCAACCTTGGCATTTAACAAGGGTTTCGCTTCAGAATTTAAGAAATATCGTTTAGGTAAAACTAAACATTACAAAGGCCATAACCCTGCAGGCAAGTTAATGATTACTGCCATGTTCTTAGCGCTCAGTGTGCAAATGGTGTCAGGTTTGGTCATTGCTGGTACCGATATCTACTATCCGCCGTTAGGAGGTTATTTTAAAGAACAAGTTGCCATTGATAGCACTCAAATTAAACTGATTAAGCCTTACTCTAAAGTTAATATTGATGCTGAAAAGTATCAGGCAATGCGTGATCTACGCGCACCATTTATTACCGCACATGTTTATTCATTTTATCTTTTATTATTATTGATCCCGTTGCATGTGGCAGGGGTGATTTTTACGGAACGAAAAGAAAAGTCGGCAATTACGTCAGCAATGATTAACGGCTATAAAACATTACCAAAAGATTAAAGGTGGCATTTAAGCTAAAAGGGGCTGGTTATTATTGAGTCTTGTAAGTATTGTCGAAATGAGTATTAATTATTCAGTACTAATAACTATATCTGTTTTAGGGATACAGCAGCAAGGTAATACTTCCCCGTCACGCACAAACGCTAACGGCTCACCATTAATGTATTCAATTTCACCTTGCTCAAGGGTAACTCTGCAGGCTCCACAAAATCCATCACGGCAATGAAAATGAATGTCGATATTATTAGATTCGAGAAATTCGAGGGTAGTTTTGAAAATAAGGTTGTCGAATTTTTCTTCAACAACCTTACCATCGATAATGACTTGTTTACTCATTGATAGGCATCAATATAAGTTAGTAAACGCTTATAAGTCAAAATCATCAAAATCACTGGCATCAACGGCACTGTCTGTTTGGCCTACCAGGTATGATGAGATTTCTGTTTCTTGAGGAGCAACTTGCACGTTATCACTTGATAAGTAAGAGTTGATCCAAGGTAGTGGATTACTCTTAATAGCAAATTGTGGCTCATAGCCAATTGCTGCTAAACGTTGGTTTGAAAGATACTCAATGTATTGTTTTAAAATTTCAGCATTAAGTCCGATCATTGAACCGTCTTTAAATAGGTAATCGGCCCATTCTTTTTCTTGTTCAATAACGTCTAAAAACAGCTCTAAACCTTCTTGATGCAACTCTTGTGAGATCTCTTGCATCTCAGGGTCGTCTTTGCCAGTCGCCCAAATATTTAGAATATGTTGAGTAGCGGTTAAGTGCACGGCTTCGTCACGCGCAATCAATTTGATGATTTTTGCATTACCCTCGAGCAATTCTCGCTCAGCAAAGGCAAATGAACATGCAAACGATACATAGAAACGGATAGCTTCCAACGCGTTAGTTGAACATACAGAGCGATACAGTGCTTTTTTAATTTCACGTACTGTTACGACAACTTCTTCGCCTTCAACAGTGTAAGTACCTTCTCCTTGTGATTGGAATAATTGCGTAAGCAAAATAACCCTATCAAAGTATTTACTGATTGCACTGGCACGATTAAGGATATTTTCATTGATTACGATATCGTCAAAAATTTCACTTGGATCAGTAAATAAATTACGCAAAATATGTGTGTATGAACGTGAGTGAATTGTCTCGTAAAAACCCCATGTCTCAATCCATGTTTCAAGTTCAGGAATAGACACAAGTGGCAACATACAAACGTTTACGCTACGTGCAGCAATCGAGTCCAGTAGGGTTTGATACTTCAAATTAGAAATAAAAATATGTCTTTCACTATTGGTAAGTGATTGCCAGTCAGCTCTATCTTTAGAAATATCTACTTCTTCTGGGCGCCAGAAAAATGATAATTGTTTTTCAATTAATTTTTCAAAAATAGGGTGCTTTTGTTGATCAAAACGAGAAACATTTACAGTTTGACCCATAAACATTGGCTCTAAGAGCGGGTTATTTTTAGTCTGATTAAACGTTGAATACGACATTGTTACTCCCTGAAAACACCTCATTTATGTCGTGAGTTATTAGTGTTTCCATTAAATTTATTTCTAATAGTTGGACTAAAACCGCAGAGGACTTTATCCGTCTGCGGTTTATCAGAGTTGGTTAAACTCTTAAATTTTACATGCGCCGCCGGCACAATCATCGTCACCATCAACCATGCTGTCATCAGCACCATCACGGGTGTTATGGTAATACATGGTTTTAACGCCAAGCTTATAACCAAGTAAAATGTCTTTTAAAATTTGTTTAATTGGCACTTTACCGTTTTCAAACTTGTTAGGATCATAATTAGTGTTTGCTGAAATGGTTTGGTCAACAAACTTTTGCATAATCCCTACTAATTCTAAATAACCAGTGTTATCAGGAATGTTCCAAAGTAACTCATAGTTGTGTTTAAGTTTTTCATACTCAGGCACAACCTGCTTCAATATGCCATCTTTACTTGCTTTAACACTGATTAAACCTCGTGGTGGTTCAATGCCGTTGGTCGCATTTGAAATTTGTGAAGACGTCTCAGACGGCATTAACGCAGATACTGTTGAGTTTCGTACACCGTGCTCCTTAATGCTGGCGCGTAATCCTTCCCAGTCCAGGTGTAAGCTTTCTGAACAAATCTTATCAATGTCTTTTTTGTAGGTATCAATTGGTAAAATACCTTGCGATAAACGTGTTTCATTAAACTTAGGACAGGCACCTTGCTCTTTTGCTAAGTTGTTAGACGCTTTCAACAAATAGAACTGAATAGCTTCAAACGTTCTGTGAGTAAGGTTATTGGCACTGCCGTTTGAATAAAATACACCGTTTTTAGCTAAATAATATGCATAGTTAATTACGCCTATACCTAGTGTACGACGGCCCATAGTTGCGCTTAACGCAGCAGCGACAGGGTAGTCTTGGTAATCTAATAAATTATCAAGGGCACGAACAGCTAAATCGGCTAAGCCTTCCAATTCGTCCAAGCTGTCAATTTTACCAAGGTTAAATGCAGATAATGTACAAAGGGCTATTTCGCCGTTTTCGTCATTAATGTCATTCATTGGTTTAGTCGGTAAGGCAATCTCTAAACAAAGATTAGATTGACGAACCGGCGCTACGCTTGGATCAAATGGGCTGTGCGTATTACAGTGATCAACGTTTTGTAAATAAATACGGCCGGTACTTGCACGCTCTTGAGCGAACAAAGTGAATAACTCTATTGCTTTAATACGTTTTTTACGAATCGAATCATCGTTTTCGTATTGAACATATAAGGCTTCAAATTTATCTTGATCTTCAAAGAAAGCATCATACAACCCCGGAACATCTGAAGGGCTGAATAACGTAATGTAATCGCCTTTAATTAAACGCTGATACATGGTTTTGTTAAATTGAATGCCGTAATCTAAATGACGAACACGGTTTTCTTCAACACCACGGTTATTTTTAAGCACTAATAAGCTTTCTACTTCTAAATGCCATAGTGGGTAGAATAACGTTGCAGCACCACCACGCACACCACCTTGAGAACAACTTTTTACGGCGGTCTGGAAATGCTTATAAAATGGGATACAACCGGTATGGAATGCTTCGCCGTTACGAATAGAGCTACCTAATGCACGGATACGTCCGGCATTAATACCAATACCTGCACGCTGTGATACATACTTCACAATTGCACTGGTTGTTGCATTAATTGAATCCAAGCTATCGCCGGCTTCTATTAATACACATGATGAAAACTGACGAGTAGGGGTACGAACACCAGCCATAATTGGTGTAGGCAATGAAATTTTAAAGCTTGAAATCGCGTCGTAAAAGCCTTTGATATACTCTAAACGAGTCTCACTTGGGTATTTTGCAAATAAACAGGCCGACACTAGCATGTATAAAAACTGCGCACTTTCGTAAATCTCACCAGTTACACGGTTTTGTACCAGGTATTTACCTTCTAATTGCTTAACAGCAGCGTAACTGAAATTCTTATCGCGATCATGATCGATATAGCTGTCTAAAGTGGCAAATTCTTCAGCAGTGTAGTCTTCAGTTAAATGCTTGTCATATTTACCAGCATTAACCATTTTAGTTACGTGCTCAAATAACGCCGGCGGTTCATATTTACCGTACGCCTTTTTACGTAAATGGAATATCGCTAAACGCGCCGCTAAATATTGATAATCCGGTGTTTCTTCCGAGATTAAGTCAGCAGCTGCTTTAATGATGGTTTCATGAATGTCTTCAGTTTTGATACCGTCATAAAACTGAATGTGTGATTTGATTTCTACCTGAGAAACTGAAACGGAATCTAATCCTTCTGCTGCCCAGTCTATTACTTGATGGATTTTATCGAGATCGATAGGTTCTTTTTCACCATTGCGCTTGGTGACAAAAAGGTTGTTATTCATGAATGACCTGTCTTTATAGTATTTATTAGTTTATAGATTTAATTATTTTTATTGTAATTTTACTAAGGCAAAGCGCAGTAATACTATATCTGCTATCCCTGCTTTATTTTTCACCCAACTGCAATATGTGAACTAGTTAAAAAATACACAACATCTTGGGTTTTTCTTTGTGCTTAGTCACAAGGTAATGTGGTTTCGCTTTGAATGCAACCCCTAGATATAGTGTTTTTAAGGAGTGTTTTTAACTTGCTTAATTTAGGTTAGTGGTAACTAACTTACTAAGGTGTATACCTGTGCCAGTTATCGAAAAAGCAAGATTTTTTTTTCGCTAAAAACTTTTTTTAAATCTTTTTTGCAATAAAAACGAAGGCTTTATACGATAAAGCGATAAGGGCTGTAAACCCCTTAATAAACAGTATGTTACGAATGTGATTAAAGTTTATACGACTTGTTTATTTACTAATCCCTACTAAATCTAAGGGTTTGGAAATAATATGATCTGCTTGCCATTTAATGCAGTCATCAAGCGGTTTTATATAGCCCCACTTTACTGCAACAGTTGTCATTAACGCCGCATTGCCAGCCTCAATGTCACGTTTGGCATCACCTAAATACCAAATATGCTCAGCTGCAACACCAATTTCTCTGCTGGCTAACAGCATTGGTGCCGGATGAGGTTTTCGCTCTTTTATTGTGTCGCCACTGATATTTGATTGCGAATTAGTAAACTCATTAAATTTCAATAGTAGAGGGTCGGTTAAGAACGCGGGCTTATTGGTGACTATGCCCCAGGGAATATCAGCGTGTTCAATTAAGTTTAAAAGCTGCTTAATACCGGGGAATAGTGTCGTGTGAACGGCGATGTTTTCTAAATAATAATCGAGAAATTCTTGTCGTAGCACTTCTTTGTCAAACTTAGATAATTGCTCTTTAAAGCCTAAATCGAGTAAAGGATATACACCGTCTGAGGCAACTAGCCGGTATTCATTGCTGGAAACTGCAGGAAAACCATAGGTATGAAGCAAATGGTTTAATGCTGCGCCTAAATCATCAGCGGTATCTAATAGTGTGCCATCTAAATCAAACAGCACACCTTTAGCAGTGTTTAACATTAACCTTTCTCTGGCATTTTAAAAGCTAGAATGTAGTTAACGTCTAATCCATCGGCTAATTTATGATTTTCTGTGATTGGGTTGTAATGAATGCCGCTGGCGTCAAAGCATTTTAATCCGGCATTTTCGGCCCAGGTGATTAACTGCGAAGGCCTGATAAACTTATCCCAGTCATGGGTGCCGTCAGGAACCAGTTTCAACAGTTTCTCTGCGGCTAAAATTGCAAATAAATACGATTTAGTGGTTTTATTTAACGTTGAGAAAAATACATAACCACCAGGTTTTACCATTTTTGCACACGCTCGAATGATGGACTCTGGGTCAGGCACATGCTCTAACATTTCCATACAGGTAACAACATCAAAGCCTTGTTGATTCTCATCCGCTTTTTGTTCAGCTGTGATTTTTTCGTAAGTTACCGGTACACCTGCTTCAAGGGCATGTAATTTAGCCACATTTAAAGGCTCTGTTCCCATGTCTATACCAGTAACATTTGCCCCTAAACGAGCCAGACTTTCTGCTAATATACCGCCACCGCAACCTACATCGATAATGTGCTTTTCAAAAACATCACCGACATGTGAGGTGATAAAATTGCGACGTAACGGGTTTATTTGATGCAACGGTTTAAAATCGCCATGTAAGTCCCACCATTGGCTGGCGACTTTTTCAAATTTGGCTATTTCTTCCGGGTTTACGTTTAATTGTTCAGACATGATATTTATTGTTTACTGTTAAGCTCTGTATCAATTCTATCTTAAAGCGAATGATAAAGACAAAGCCAATTACAGATAATTGACTATATGAAAGGACAAAGAGGGGAAGTTGATATATAAACTTAATCGATGCGATCGCCAATTTTATTTAATACAGTAACTTCGCCATCACATACGGCAATAATCGACTTACCTTTTTTAAATTCCTCTGAAATAATAACTCTGCCTTGATCTTTTTGGGGAAAAGACGCGACCTCATGATTTAATTCTAAAGAGGTAATGTCGTAATAAAGGATGGTAACGAGACGTTGTTTTAGTTTTGCCATTATTTTTCTTATTTAATTACTGCTTTTATCATAACCTTATTGTTATGATTTTGTGAACGAACTATTTATAACGAACTAAATTCATTATGTAAACAAACTTAATAATTTAAGTTAAAAAGGGGTGACAAAAACGGTGGTTTAAGGTTTAATCTTAACTACTGTTTATTTAGGTGTTTAATAGTTACATTTTTTGTGTAATTTATTTAATTCAACATCTAGTAATTTCTAGGTTAAAGACGCACAATATTGTTTGATCAATTAGATTAACCATCTGTCGTCTTTATTCTAAATAAAGAAGTGCAGGGTATCTTATCTTTATGGTAATATTCTGCCTCGATAATAATAATTTTGAGCATTTTTGCTGACATTTAGGGAAAGCATCGTTTTATGACCGATCTGGCTAAAGAAATCGTTCCTGTCAATATAGAAGATGAATTAAAAACCTCTTACCTTGATTACGCCATGAGTGTAATTGTTGGGCGTGCATTGCCTGACGTAAGAGATGGTTTAAAACCAGTTCATCGTCGTGTTCTTTATGCAATGAGTGCATTAGGAAATGACTGGAATAAGGGCTACAAAAAATCTGCCCGTGTTGTTGGTGACGTAATCGGTAAGTATCACCCGCATGGTGACACTGCTGTATATGACACTATCGTTCGTATGGCTCAGCCATTCTCCTTACGCTATATGCTTGTTGACGGCCAAGGTAACTTTGGTTCTGTTGATGGCGATTCTGCTGCGGCAATGCGTTATACCGAAATTCGCATGCAAAAAATTTCGCATGCAATTTTAGCTGACTTAGATAAAGAAACTGTTGATTTTGTTCCTAACTATGATGGTCAGGAATTCATGCCGGCAGTTATGCCTACCCGCGTACCAAACCTTTTAGTTAATGGTTCTTCTGGTATCGCCGTTGGTATGGCAACAAACATTCCTCCGCATAACTTGACTGAAGTCATTAACGGTTGTATCGCGTTAATCGAAAACAAAGACATTACTGTTGACGAGTTATTTGAATTTATCCCAGCACCTGATTTTCCAACTGCGGGTATTATTAGTGGCGTTGCAGGTATTCAAGAAGCGTATCGTACTGGTCGTGGTAAATTAAATATTCGCGCTCGTGCCACCATTGAAGTTCATGAAACAACCGGCAAAGAAACTATTGTTGTTCATGAGTTACCTTACCAGGTAAACAAAGCTCGTCTAATTGAAAAAATGGCCGAGTTGGTTAAAGAAAAACGCCTTGAAGGTATTTCAGCCCTACGTGATGAGTCTGATAAAGACGGTATGCGTATGGTTATTGAGGTTAAACGTGGCGAAGTAGGTGAAGTTATATTAAATAACTTATATAAGCTTACTCAAATGCAAGTTTCTTTTGGTATGAACATGGTTGCTATTGATAATGGCCAGCCTAGGTTATTCAACCTAAAAGAAATGCTTGAAGCATTCGTTTTACACCGTCGTGAAGTGGTTACTCGTCGTACTATCTTCGAATTACGTAAAGCGCGTGAACGTGCACATTTACTTGAAGGGTTAGCCGTTGCATTAAGTAACATCGATCCTATCATAGAGCTGATCAAAAACTCACCAACACCTGCAGAAGCAAAAGAAGGCTTATTAAGCCAAGGTTGGACCCTAGGTACTGTAGCTGAAATGCTAGAGCGAGCAGGCGATGATGCAGCTCGCCCAGAGTGGGTTGAGCCTGAGTTTGGTATTGTTGACGGTAAATACTACTTAACAATGCAACAAGCTCAAGCAATCTTAGATCTACGTTTGCATAAGCTTACCGGCTTAGAACACGAAAAGATTCTAACTGAGTACAAAGAGTTATTAGAAATTATTGCTGAATTATTGCATATTCTAGGCAGCCCTGAGCGTTTAATGGAAGTTATTCGTGAAGAGCTTGAAGTAATACGTGATGAATTTGGTGACGAACGTCGTACTGAAATCTCTCTTGCGTCACATGATTTATCTTTAGAAGATTTAATCAGTGAAGAAGATGTAGTTGTAACCCTTTCTCATGAAGGTTACGTGAAGTACCAACCGTTATCAGAATATGAAGCACAACGTCGTGGTGGTAAAGGTAAAGCCGCAACTAAGATGAAAGAAGAAGATTTCATCGAACGTTTATTGGTTGCCAATACTCATGATACTATTTTATGTTTCAGTGACCGTGGTAAGTTGTACTGGCTGAAGGTGTTCCAGTTACCTCTTGCAACTCGAACTGCACGTGGTCGTCCAATTGTAAATATTTTACCGCTTGAAAGTGATGAACGTATCACAGCTATTTTACCGGTAAGAGAATACGAAGATGACAAGTTCATTGTTATGGCAACAGCTGACGGTACGATTAAGAAAACGCCATTGACGGCATATTCTCGTCCTCGTGCTAATGGTATTATTGCCTTAAACCTTCGTGATGATGACACCCTAATTGGTGTTGATATTACCAATGGTACTGACGACATCATGTTGTTCTCTGATGCAGGTAAAGTTGTTCGTTTCAATGAGAAAAAGCGTGACAGTGAAACAGGTGAAATAAAAACTGATCCTGAAACTGGTGAAGAAATATGGGCGTTAAAACCTATTGGACGTACGGGTACCGGTGTTAGAGGTATTAAGTTGGAAGGTGAGCAAAAAGTTGTTTCACTTATTGTTCCTAAAACCGATGGCGCTATCTTAACCGTAACAGAAAACGGTTATGGTAAGCGTACAGAATTAGAAGAATACCCTGCGAAGAGTCGTGCGACTAAAGGTGTTGTTTCAATTAAAGTGAGCGAACGTAACGGTAACGTTGTTGGCGCTGTACAGGTTGAAGATGCCGATGAAATTATGATCATCACCGATAACGGTACGTTAGTACGTACTCGTGTGAATGAAGTAAGTATCATTGGTCGAAATACCCAAGGTGTACGTTTAATTCGCACAGCAGATGACGAGAACGTTGTAGGCCTGCAGCGTATCGACGAAATCGAAGAGGAAGAAGAGTTACCAACAGAAGAAGGCAGTGATGCACCTACGTCTGAAGGTAGTGAAGAAACCAGTAGTGAAGAGTCAACGGCGGCTAGCGAAGATGCTGCCGATGAAGAGTCTGATACTGAAGAGTAACTTCAACTTCTAATCTAAAAAATGGGCGGTCTTTACCGCTCATTTTTATTTTAAAAGAGAGAAAAGCGAGACTCGAGAATTAAACAGAAACGAGACACGAAAGTCTAAAGCGAAACAAGAAACGAAAAACAGGAATAGCCGATTTATATGACTCAATTCGGTATTTCGAAATAAGTTATTTTCCAAATAAACTGTATATATGCCTGTGCTGTTTGCTCTTCGTTCCTAGACTCTCGAATCTTTGTACTAGTTTTTAACCTCTCGTTTCTAAAAACTTAACGTAGTGAAGTGGAAAAAACATGACTGAAATCTATAACTTTTGCGCCGGCCCTGCAATGTTACCAAAACCGGTAATGCAACGTGCCCAATCTGAATTTCTAAACTGGAACAACACTGGTTGTTCGGTCATGGAGTTAAGTCATCGCGGTAGTGAGTTTATGCAACTTGCAAGCGACGCGGAAGCTGATTTACGCGAACTGTTAAATATACCTGACAATTATAAAGTACTGTTTTGTCATGGTGGCGGACGTGGACAGTTTGCAGCTGTGCCGCTTAACTTGTTAGGTGCAGGTAAAACCGCTGATTATGTGGTTACAGGATCTTGGTCAAAAAGTGCGGTAAGCGAAGCTGAAAAGTTTGGCGATATACGTGTGATTGACGCCGTAGCTGAAAGTAATGGCAGTAAAACAGTTTTACCTAGTGAACACTGGCGCATTAATAAAGATGCCGCATTCGTTCATTACTGCCCAAATGAAACTGTAGATGGCATTGAGATTTTCGAAATTCCAGAAACAGGCAATGTACCGTTAGTTGCAGATATGTCTTCAACGATACTATCTCGCCCTATTGACGTTTCAAAATTCGGATTGATTTATGCCGGTGCTCAAAAAAATATTGGACCATCAGGGCTTACTATAGTGATTGTTCGTGATGATCTGATTGGTCATCAGCAAAAAGCAACGCCAGTTATTCTGGATTACAAGGTAACCAGTGATAATGATTCAATGTTTAATACACCGCCAACTTATGCTTGGTATTTAGCAAGTTTAGTTTTTCAGTGGTTAAAAGATCTAGGTGGTTTAGAGGTAATGGCTAAATTAAACCAAGATAAAGCGCAATGCCTTTATAATTACATTGATAATAGTGATTTTTATTACAACAAAATCGCGTTTAATAATCGTAGCAGCATGAATATTCCATTTTTTCTAAACGATGACAGCCTAAATGCTGAGTTCTTGGACGAAGCTAAAGCGAATGGCTTATTAGCGTTAAAAGGCCATAGAATTGTTGGGGGTATGCGTGCCAGCATATATAACGCCATGCCGTTAGAAGGTGTACAAGCATTAGTAAGCTTTATGCAACAATTTGAAAAGAGGAATAAATAGGTGGAACAGTTAACATTAAACCCAATTGCTAAAATAAACGGCGAAGTTTTTTTACCTGGCTCTAAAAGTTTATCTAATCGCGCATTGTTAATTGCAGCGTTAGCAAACGGTGTGACAAAAATCACCAATTTATTGGTTAGTGACGACATTAACCATATGCTTAATGCGTTAAAAAGCCTAAGTATTGAATACACTTTAAGTGATTGTGGAACAGAATGTACGGTTGTTGGTAACAATGGTTTTTTCAACACAGAACAGCCTTTAGAGCTTTTTCTTGGCAACGCGGGTACAGCAATGCGTCCATTATGTGCAGCACTTGCGGCTAGTGACGGTGAATATGTGTTAACTGGTGAGCCTAGAATGAAAGAACGCCCAATTGGTCATTTAGGTGATGCCTTAGTCCAGCTTGGTGCAGATATAGAATATTTAGAAAATAAAGATTACCCACCGATAAAAATTAAGGGCAAAGCTCTGACTGGAAATTCAGTAACGATTGATGGCTCAATCTCAAGTCAATTTTTAACGGCCATTTTGATGATTGCTCCTTTATTAGAAACTGATACCAAAATACTTATTGAAGGTGACTTGGTATCTAAGCCATATATTGATATTACCTTAGATATTATGCAAAGATTTGGAGTTAGTGTTCAAAATAATGACTATAAATCTTTTACTGTTAAAGGCATGCAATCATACAAAGCATTAGATAAATACATGGTTGAAGGTGATGCATCTTCAGCATCATACTTTTTAGCAGCAGGGGCTATTAAAGGCGGCAAGGTAACTGTGCATGGTGTTGGTACATTAAGTGTTCAAGGCGATAAACATTTTGCGGATGTGCTTGAAAAGATGGGCGCAGAAGTTCATTGGAGCGATGAATCAATCACTGTTATAGGTAAGCCATTGGTAGCTGTTGATATGGATATGAATCATATTCCGGACGCTGCAATGACCATAGCAACTACGGCCCTTTTTGCTAAAGGCACAACAACGATTAGAAATATTTATAATTGGCGGGTAAAAGAGACCGATCGTTTAAATGCTATGGCTACTGAACTTAGAAAAGTTGGAGCTGACGTTATTGAAGGTCATGATTATATTACTATTACGCCACCAAGTTCTCTGAAACACGCTGAAATTGATACCTATGACGATCATAGGGTAGCAATGTGTTTCTCTCTTGTTGCTTTGAGTGAAACCCCCATTACGATTAACGATCCCAAGTGTACGGCAAAAACATTCCCAGATTATTTTGACAAATTAGCTCAAATTTCGTGTTCGTAATGTTACTGAACAATTTTTTACGCGATTTTAAAATACAAATCCCGTATAATTTAGCCGATTTTCTATGTTAGGAGCAAATATGTATGCCGGAAAGCATTCCATTAATTACTATTGATGGCCCAAGTGGCGCCGGAAAGGGAACAGTATCAAGAATAGTTGCCGAACAATTAGGTTGGAACTTACTTGATAGTGGTGCTATTTATCGTGTATTAGCTGTTGCTACTCAACATCATGATATTGATGTTGAACACGAAGAAGCGATAATTCCACTTGCTTCACATTTAGACGTAGAATTTAAAATCGTTGAAAATGCCGAGCCGCGGGTGATGTTAGAAGGGGAAGATGTTACTGACATTATTCGCACTGAAGAAGTTGGTGCTGTAGCATCTAAAGTTGCTGCTTTCCCTCGTGTAAGAGAAGCATTATTACGTCGCCAAAGAGCATTCAAAGAAGCGCCTGGTTTATTAGCCGATGGACGTGATATGGGCACAATTGTTTTTCCAGATGCAAAGGTTAAAGTATTTTTAACAGCAAGCGCTGAAGAAAGAGCAAATAGACGAATGATTCAGTTGCAACAAAAGGGTGTTGATGTTAATATCGGGCGCCTTTTGGACGACATACGTCAACGGGATGAGCGAGACCAAAACAGAAAGGTCGCGCCGTTAGTCCCAGCCGAAGGAGCGTTAATCGTTGATTCTACTGAATTAACCATTGAGCAAGTAGTAGAAAAAATTCTATTGTTTGCCAATGATAAGTTATCTTAACTTATTGATTAACAAGTACTATTAATATATTTAGAGCTTACTGCAAGGATGTACGAAGCTAATTTAACTACCCATGAAACATGAAGTTGATTGGACTAATAACTGAGTTTATATACAAGTTATGATGGAAAATTTTGCACAGCTTTTTGAAGAAAGCTTAAAAGAAGTCGAAACACGCCCTGGTTCTATTATCAAAGGTACTGTTGTTGCTGTTAACAAAGACAACGTAATCGTTGATGCTGGTCTTAAGTCAGAATCTGTAATTTCAATTGATCAATTCAAGAACACTTCTGGTGAAGTTGAAGTTGCTGTTGGCGATCAAATTGACGTTGCTCTAGATGCAACTGATGATGGTTTCGGTGAAACTATTCTTTCTCGTGAAAAAGCGAAGCGTTTTGAAGCTTGGCAATTCCTTGAAAAAGCATACGAAGAAAAAGAAACTGTTATCGGTGTTATCAACGGTAAAGTTAAAGGCGGCTTCACAGTTGAAGTTAGCAATATTCGTGCTTTCTTACCAGGTTCATTAGTAGATGTACGTCCAGTACGTGACACTGCGCACCTTGAAGGTAAGGATTTAGAATTTAAAGTTATTAAGCTTGATCAAAAGCGTAATAACGTTGTTGTATCTCGTCGTGCTGTTATCGAAACTGAAAGCAGTGTTGAACGTGATGCATTACTTGAGTCTTTACAAGAAGGCCAAGAAGTTAAAGGTATCGTTAAGAACCTTACAGACTACGGTGCGTTCGTTGATCTTGGCGGCATCGATGGTTTACTACACATTACTGATATGGCTTGGAAACGCGTTAAGCACCCAAGTGAAATCGTTAACGTTGGTGACGAAATCCCAGTTAAAGTACTTAAGTTCGACCGTGAGCGTACTCGTGTATCTCTAGGTATGAAGCAGTTAGGTGAAGATCCATGGGCAGCTATCGCTAAGCGTTACCCTGAAGGTTCTAAACTTTCTGGTCGTGTAACTAACTTAACTGACTACGGTTGTTTCGTTGAAATCCAAGAAGGCGTTGAAGGTTTAGTTCACGTTTCTGAAATGGATTGGACTAACAAAAACATCCACCCATCTAAAGTTGTTAACTTAGGTGATGAAGTTGAAGTTATGGTTCTTGAAATCGACGAAGAACGTCGTCGTATTTCTCTAGGTCTTAAGCAATGTATCCAAAACCCTTGGGAAGCATTCGCTCAAAACTTCAATAAAGGCGACAAAGTTTCTGGTAAGATCAAGTCAATCACTGACTTCGGTATCTTCATCGGTCTTGACGGTGGCATCGACGGTCTTGTTCACTTATCTGACATTTCTTGGAATGGCGGTGAAGAAGTTGTTCGTGAATACAAGAAAGGTGATGAGATTTCAGCTGTTGTATTACAAGTTGACCCAGAGCGCGAGCGTATCTCTTTAGGTGTTAAACAAACTGAAGACGATCCGTTCAACATGTACTTAAGCGATAACAAGAAAAATGCTATCGTTACTGGTACTGTAAGCGAAGTTGACGCTAAAGGCGCTAAAATCGATTTAGCTGAAGGTGTTGAAGGTTACTTACGTGTAGCTGACATCTCTGCAGATCGTATTGAAGATGCATCTACTGTTCTTAAAGCTGGTGACAGCGTTGAAGCTAAGTTTGTTGGTGTTGATCGTAAGAACCGCACTATCAGCTTATCAATCAAAGCGAAAGACCAAGCAGAAGAGCGTACAGCTATGGATAACTTAAACCAAGTTGAAGATACTGGTTTAAGCGCTATGGCAGAAGCATTCAAAAACGCTAAAAACTAAGAATTATCAATGACTTTTAACTTAATTTAGTTAAAAATCGTTAAAATTTAAGTTTTATTTTAAAAGCCGCTAACACTAGCGGCTTTTTTGTGCTTAAATTATATGTATCGGGAAAAAGTATTTACGATAACTATCTGAAGCGTAAACGATATTTATCGTAAGTAGTATGCAAAAGTCACTACAAAGCTTTAATTGTAAGTGCTATATTTCACCTATTAAAAATGTTAACGGAGTTAAAATGACGAAGTCCGAGCTAATAGAAAAATTAATTGATAAGTTAGATCATTTATCAGCAAAAGATGTTGAAGTAGCGATAAAAGAGATTTTAGAAATGATGGCTGATACCTTGGAAAAAGGTGATCGTATAGAAATTAGAGGGTTTGGCAGTTTTTCACTGCACTACCGTGCACCACGCGTAGGCCGTAACCCTAAAACAGGCGAATCAGTCGAGCTTAACGGTAAATATGTACCACACTTCAAGCCTGGTAAAGAACTTCGTGAACGAGTCAATCTTTCTATCTAATACAGACGAATAATTGCATTAAAGGGGTCAGTGATAATTTTATTGAAAATAAAATTATCACTGACCCCTTTATTTGTTAACATTATAATAAATACCATTCGAGACTATTAACTTGAAACTTTATTTATCAGTTTTAGTGCTTTTTATCTTTTTGGCAATCGCCTTTGTATTTGGTACTCAAAACGAACAAATTATCGAATTAAATTATATTATTGCCCGCAGTAACATCAGTGTTGCAATGGCTGTTAGTATATTTACTTTTATCGGTTTTATTATTGGCATGTTTACTATGTTTACGTTTATGATCAGTCGTCGCATTAAACGCTTTAAACAGAATAAATCTGTCGATAAGTCCGCCACAAATCAAGTTAGTCAATAAATCATGTTTGAATTGCTGTTTCTTCTATTACCAGTAGCCGTCGGATACGGTTGGTTTATGGGGCGTAATAGCATCAAGCAAAAAGATCAAAATGCCAAAGATTCCTTAACGGTAAAATATTCTACCGGGTTGAACTATCTACTTTCTAATCAACAAGATAAAGCAATGGAGTACTTACTTGAAGCGCTTAAAGTTGAGGATGATACGGTAGAAGCACATTTTGCCATGGCGAATTTATTTCGCCGCAGAGGCGAATTGGATAGGGCATTGAAGGTGCATGAGTATCTTGTTCGTCAGCCAATGCTGTCTGACAAAGAAAAGCAGCAAGCGGTATTTGAGCTAGGACGAGATTTTTACAGTGCCGGTTTATATGATCGCGCTGAAAAACTGTTTTTAAAACTATTAAAATCAGACATGTACGGAATAAAATCTTTAACCTATCTGTTGCACATTTTTCAATCGACAAAAGATTGGCATAAGGGCATTGATTTAGAAAAGTCAGTATTAAAGTCAAAAGATAAAAAACTTAAGCACGTATTGGCTAACTTTTATTGCGAACTCGCAAATATTGCGATTCAAGAAGATGAGTACATAAAAGAGTTGGAGCTTTTACAAAAAGCCCTTACTTTAGATCCTAAATCGAGTCGCGCAAATTTTTTAATGGCGCAAGTATTTGAAAATAGTGAGCAGTTTAATAATGCCTGTCGTTGTTACCAGGAAATATTTTATCAAGATCAGGAGTTTTTTCCTGACGTTATTGATAAAATGCAGCAGTGCTATGAGCGAAGTGATAATAATGATGAATTTTATCCTTTCATCAAGCAAGTCTTTGATAAAACCGGCAGTACAACTGCGCTGATCAAATACCTTGAATATGTAGAGTCTACAAGTTCAAAAGAGAAAGCAGAAGAATACATTCTTTCTGCATTGAATCGTCGCCCGACCATACGTGGCTTTAAATATTTTGTTAAAATGCAGCTTAATGAAAGCAATGACGATAAAACCAATAAAAGTTTAGATGTGATCAAAGAATTGGTTGCAGCCTATTTAAAAATAAAACCGCGCTACAGTTGTAAAAATTGCGGTTTTAACAGTACGGTTCATTACTGGTCTTGCCCATCGTGTCATGATTGGGAACAATTAAAACCCGTAAGAGGCCTTGAAGGAGAGTAAAAGTATGTCTGATGCCAAAGTAGTTGTGGCTCTGGATTTCGCAAAACAAAATGAAGCACTATCATTTATTGATAAAATTCAACCAAGCGATGCTAAATTAAAAGTGGGTAAAGAAATGTTCACCCATTTTGGTCCTCAATTTGTGACCAATTTAGTTGATCGAGGTTTTGATGTGTTTTTAGATTTAAAATTTCACGATATTCCAAATACGGTTGCCAAAGCTGTATCTGCAGCAGCAGATTTGGGGGTATGGATGGTTAATGTTCATGCGAGTGGTGGTTCTAAAATGATGAGTCAAGCTAAGCTTGCTCTAGACAGCTACGGTAAAGATGCACCATTACTTATTGCCGTTACCGTACTAACCAGTATGTCGAGTGATGATTTACTTGAACTGGGTATAAACGCAACACCAGAGCAACATGTAATGAACTTAGCTCGATTAACACAACAAGCTGGTCTTGATGGTGTAGTATGCTCTGCACAAGAAGCAAAAATGCTAAAAACCAACTTAGGGAGTGACTTTAAATTAGTTACTCCAGGCATTCGTCCTGTTGGCGCTGCTGTTGATGATCAAAAACGCATTATGACACCACCACAAGCCATTGACCTTGGTGTCGATTACTTAGTGATTGGTCGACCAATTACTAAAGCAAACGATCCTCATCAAGTGTTGCAAGACATTAATAAATCAATTTTAGTTTAATCAATAATATAGTTAGGAAAACAGTCATGCCAAAGGCGAGTGATATTAAAAAAAATGCAGCGATTGAGCACAACGGTAAAGTGTTTATCGTACGTGGAATTACCCGCTCAGTGCCACAAGGTCGAGCAGGGGGAAGTTTATACCGCATGCGTCTTTACGATGTAGTAACTGGGGTAAAAGCGGATGAAACTTTTAAAGATTCAGATATGCTGAATATTGCAGATTTGACTCGTCGTCAAGTAAGCTTTTCTTATCTTGATGGTGATGAATATGTGTTTATGGATAATGAAGATTACACGCCTTATAACTTAAACAGTGAAAGCGTAAGTGATGAAATTCCATTCATTACTGAAGACACTGAAGGCATGGTCGTGATCATTATCGACGAGTCACCTGTAGCTGTTGAATTACCAGGTTCAGTTGATTTAGTGGTAACTGAAACGGACCCATCAATTAAAGGTGCGTCAGCGAGTGCCCGTACTAAGCCTGCGACATTATCTACAGGTTTAGTGATTCAAGTACCAGAGCATATTTCAACTGGTGATAAAGTGAAAGTTAACACAGAAGAACGTAAGTTCATGAGTCGTGCTTAATTACTAACAAACACCTGATAGAATTAAAGCCCTTCTTTTAGAAGGGCTTTTTTTTGGCCTATATGACAAAAATGCACTAATACAAGGATGTATGTAGATAGAATAACGCAGGAGCAGTTATCGAGGAGCAATTTTTTGTTTAGTGTCCGAATAAATTTGGACCAACCATAGTATGAGATCTGTTTGGCGCGACTTTATTCGCGTGTTATTTTTGAATAAATATTTTACTTGCCGCATCTCTATCCACACGTTAAATTAAAGTTAATAAAAACAAATATTAAATGGAAGTATTATGAGCATATCTACAATCATCTTTTGGGTTATCGTTGCAGTAGGAATCTTTTTCGTAGTTGGCATATTCAATCAACTGGTTGCCTTAAAGAACCGTTATAAAAATGGTTTTGCCCAAATCGAAGTACAACTTAAGCGTCGATATGACTTGATACCTAATTTAGTTGAAACTGCAAAAGCCTACATGAAGCATGAAAGCGAAACTCTTGAAGCGGTTATTTCTGCTCGTAATAGTGCGGCAAAAGGGTTAGCAGCCGCAGCGGCACAACCTGGCAATGCTACCGCTATGAACTCATTAATGGGCGCTGAAGGTGCATTAATGGGGGCGTTAGATAAACTGAATGTCGTAATGGAAGCGTATCCAGATTTAAAAGCCAACGAAAACATGATGCAAGTTAATGAAGAGCTGATCACTACCGAAAATAAAGTAGGTTTTGCACGCCAAGCGTTTAACGATCAAGTTATGGCCTACAACACCTACAAGCAAAGCTTTCCACAAAACTTTTTTGCAGGTCCATTTGGCCACCGCGAAGACGCTAGTCTATTAGAGTTTGCTGATAGTGCTGAAATTCAAGCCGCACCAAAAGTCGCCTTTTAATTATCATTTAATCACTGAATTAGTTTTTATCGATGGATTTTTTTCAAGCCCAACAGTCGGCGCGCAAAAGCACCTCTCGTTTAGTCCTGCTATTTTCTCTGGCGGTACTTAGCTTGGTTATAATGACTAACATTCTAGTCATGTTACTTTTTGGTTTCCTGGCCGCAGAAGACGGTATGCCGCTTTCTTTAGAATTAGTAAAGACTCAATTTGATTGGCAAATATTCTTTTTTATAGGTGTTACGGTTTGTGCGGTCATTTTTGCTGGCAGTGCTTATAAAAGTATGTCTTTAGGACATGGCGGAAAAGCTATTGCTGAAATGCTAGGTGGGCGACTAGTAAGTCATAGCACTAGTGATATAAATGAAAAAAAGCTGCTTAACGTTGTTGAAGAGATGGCCATTGCTTCTGGCACGCCGGTTCCTGCTGTATTTTTGCTAGAGCATGAGTACGGTATTAATGCTTTTGCTGCAGGATTTAAGAATTCAGATGCGGTAATTGGTGTAACACGTGGTTGTATTGATGATCTAACCAGAGATGAGCTACAAGGTGTTGTTGCCCACGAATTCAGCCATATACTTAATGGTGACATGAGATTGAACATGCGCTTAATAGGCGTTTTACATGGCATTTTATTAATGGGTTACATTGGCTATTATATTTTACGATCGGTTAGAGGCTCTAGGAAAAATACGTTACCAATAATTGGCCTGGGGGCGGGGCTGGTCGTTATTGGCTTTGGGGGTAATTTTTTTGGTAATTTGATCAAAGCATCCGTTAGTAGGCAACGAGAATATTTAGCTGATGCATCTGCTGTGCAGTTTACTCGAAGCAAAGACGGTATCGCCAATGCGCTTAATAAAATTTCGAGTGTTGGCTCGGTACTGGACAGCCCACAAGCGCCGCAAATGAGTCATGCATATTTCAGTACCGGGGTTAGCTCGTTTGTTGAGTCAATGTTCGCTACCCATCCTCCAATTGATAAACGTATAAAACGCATATCACCTTACTTTTTTATTAATAAGAAAGTAAAAAAACAAGAAAAGAAAGAACAACAACAGACACAAAAACAGCCAGCTTCATCTTCAGCTGAAACTAAAGCAAAGGAAGTCATGTCAGCCGTGGTTGGCAGTGCAGTTGTTGCTGAGCGTATGCTAAATAGTATTGGCAATGTAAATGATGAACAAATTACTCATGCAACTACTTTTATAAGTGAAATACCTGATTCTATACATCAAGCTGTACATGATATAGACCAAGCCAGAGCATTTATTTATTGTTTGCTGTTAAGTCCCGATGAAACAGTATTAAACAAACAGTTAATGCGCATTAAAGAGTCCGGAGACAAAGATGTTATTGACCATGTTCTAGTTTTAAGGGAGCAAGTAGGGCAGTTACATACTCGCTATCGGTTACCTCTAATTGATATGGCCATCCCAACGCTTAAGCAATTAACCCAAGGCCGTTATGAGTTATTCAAAGCAAACTTTTCATTCTTGGTGTTAGCCGATGATCATATTGATTTATTTGAGTGGGCATTGCAAAAAATATTATTTCGACATTTAAATAGTCAATATAGCAAGCATAATAACAAGCGTAATAAATACGCATCGTTAACTGAGAAAAAATTAGAAATTAATATCTTATTAAGTATGTTGCTAAATCTTTATATCAAGGATGAAAATGATATTCCTAAGATTATTACTTTAATTGAGAAAGACGTTGGTATCTTGAACGTAAAATTGTTCAATCAAGAAAGTATAGAAATAGCCAAACTTAACAAGGCTATGGATTCACTTGTGAATTTAGAGCCAACGCATAAACAAACACTATTACGTGCATGTTTATTAATAATTACCCAGGACAAATTGTTTTCTATTAAAGAGATGGAATTGCTTAGGGCTGTTTCTGCACTTTTAGATTGTCCAATGCCCCCTCATTTTCAACAAACAGCTTGAGCTTCGTTGGTGCTTGATTGCCTTTAGGAGTCTTGCTTTGGCCCCTTTTAAATATTTTGACATTGCACATTTCTCACCTAAACTTCTTATAACCACAGGGTGTGGTTATACCTATTCGGTATTACAATTTAATTAAATACGTAAAGGAATTACATATGAAAACGTTAACTACCTCATTATTAGCTGCTGCCTTAATTCTAACCCCTGCTTTTGCCACCTTTGCAAACAATGCATCACTGGTCACAGAGCAAGAAGTTTCGACGACCATTAATGTCAACACCGCATCTGTTGAAGAATTATCTGAGTTAAAAGGCCTTGGACTTAAAAAAGCACAGTCTATTATTGATTACAGAAAAGCGAATGGACCATTTACTAACATCGCTGATCTAATGAATGTAAAAGGTATTGGGGTGAAGTTTATTGAAAAGAATAGTAAGTATTTAGCTATTTAACTGGTTTCAATCATTAAAAATTTAGCAAAAAAAAAGCCAGTCAATTTTGACTGGCTTGTTATTTCATCAGCTAACCGTTACTGAGCGCTAGGCTTAGTTGGTCCTGCTGAACTTTTGCTAGTAGCAAATGCCGAGGTTGCTGATCTATTCGAGCGAGCCACTTGAGCTCTCTCGGCAACGGTTAATGAAGCTGTCGGAATAGTTTGTTCCCCAACTTCAACTGCCGCAGGTTTCGTCATTGGCGCATGCGCTTTGCCTTTAGCAATAATCGCAGGCTTTGCTTTTGCTGTTTTAGCCTTTGCAGGTTTTGCCTTCGCAGCTTTAGCTTTTGCAGGTTTAGCAATCACTTCTTCAGTAACGACTTCTTCAGCAACCACTTCATCAGCAGTCACTTCTTCAGCAACCACTTCTTCAGCAACCACTTCTTCAGCAACCACTTCTTCAGCAACCACTTCTTCAGCAACCACTTCTTCAGTAACTACTTCTTCAGTAACCACTTCTTCAGTAACCACTTGTTCAGTAACCACTTCTTCAGTAACCACTTCTTCAGTAACCACTTCTTCAGTAACCACTTCTTCAGTAACTACTTCTTCAGCTAGAGGCAAGTCCTGTTGCTGTTCATTGACTTTATCTTCCTCGTCAACAGTAACATCTTCTTCTTTTGTTACGACTGCAGGTTCAACAAAATCAGCTGGAGTTTCAAGGTCCAAAGTCGTTTGTACTTCTTCAGTAACGCTAGGGTAGCGAGCAACCACTGGATCTTCAGTTGTTCTTTCATCAACAATTGTATTTTCAATTTCTGCTTCAGTTGTATCCAACTTCTCTTTACGTCGACGTTGGCCGTGTGAGCGCAAGTGTCTTGGCGAGCGACGGTTTCTTACGCGCTGTTCCTTATCCTTGCTTTCACCGCCAGTCGCTTCAGTCTGTACATCGTTAGTCACAACATTTTGTGTAGCAGGCTCAGCCTTAACTGCAGCTTTATTTACTGCTTCAGCAGGTGCTGTAGTTTGCTTATTTGTAACTTGCTCGTTTTGATCTTGCACTCGTACTTTCTTACGAGTGTTACGACGTTGACGACGCTCTGCCACTTTAGCTTCTTTAGGCTTCGCTGCTTGTTTGTCTTGTTGACGATCTTGCTGCTTTTTAGGCTGTTGCTTTTTAGGCTGGCCAGCTTTCTGATCTTTGTCTTTTACGTTGCGGTTATCTTTCTGGTTGCGATTATCTTTTTGATCGCGCTCACGGTCTTGACCTTGGCCTTTACCACGACGTTGTTGATTACGTGGCTTACGATTGCGACGGTCACGGTTATCATGAGGCTTTCTCTTACCGTGTGTCGGCTTTTTCTCAGGTGCTTTTTCTTCGGTAGTAAATAAAGACTTAAAGAATCCAAGAACGGAAGCGATCAAGCCCGTAGACTCTTTATTGTCTACTTTCTTATGAGGCTGTTTAGCTTTTTGTTTAACAGGCGCATTAGAAGTTGGCTTTGTTGGTGCCGACATGCCTTGTAAAACAGGTTCATCACGCTTAACTGTTTCTTTTTGGAACTTAGGCATTACAGCTTCTTCAGGCGCTGTAGTGTTAAGTTTCATTTCATAACTTGCTTCAGCCATAGTTTCATCATCACGCACACGCACAACCTCGTACTGTGGCGTGTCCATGTCACTATTTGCTAAAATTAATACTTTAACATCGTGGCTCTTTTCAATATGGCCAACAGCGTTACGTTTTTCATTTAGCAAGTAAGTTGCTACCGGTACAGGTACTTGAGCATGAACTTGTGAAGTTTTGTCTTTAATGGCTTCTTCTTCCATTAAACGCAAAATTGATAATGCTAACGATTCAACACCGCGTACATTACCAGTACCACTACAACGTGGACAAACACCTTGGCTTGTTTCACCAATTGAAGGACGTAAACGTTGGCGTGACATTTCTAATAAACCAAATTTAGAAATTCGGCTTAGCTGAATTCGAGCTCTATCTGGGCGAACTGCGTCACGCATGCGATTTTCAACTTCACGCTGATGACGAACAGGCGTCATATCGATGAAATCAATTACTACTAAACCACCTAAATCTCGAAGACGTAATTGACGAGCAATTTCTTCTGCAGCTTCAAGGTTAGTATTAAAGGCTGTTTCTTCAATATCACTGCCTTTTGTTGCACGGGCAGAGTTGATATCAATTGATGTTAATGCTTCTGTTGGGTCAATTACAATAGAGCCACCAGACGGTAAACGCACTTCACGTTGGAATGCAGATTCAATTTGTGATTCTATTTGGTAATGAGTAAATAAAGGCACATCACCTTTATATAGTTTTACTTTACTTAAAAAGTCAGGGCGCACTAATTGGATATGTTGCTTAACACTGTCGAAAATTTTCGGGCGGTCAATAACAATCTCACCTATATCACGACGTAAATAGTCGCGAATGGCACGTAAAATAACGTTAGATTCTTGGTGAATTAAAAATGGTGCCGGACGAGAAGCCGCTGCTTCTGAAATTGCAGACCAATGTTGAAGTAGAACATTTAAATCCCACTCAAGTTCATCATAGGCTTTACCTACACCGGCAGTACGTACAATTAAGCCCATGCCTTTTGGTAAGTCTAATTTACTTAATGAGTCTTTTAGCTCTGTTCGTTCATCACCTTCGATGCGACGAGATATGCCACCTGCGCGAGGATTATTAGGCATTAACACTAAGTAGCTACCTGCTAAAGAGATAAATGTAGTAAGTGCTGCGCCTTTTTGGCCGCGTTCTTCTTTATCAATTTGAACAATTACTTCTTGGCCTTCACGCAAAACATCTTTTATGTTTGGGCGACCTTGGAAACTGTAACCTTGCGGAAAGTAACTACGAGCAATCTCTTTCATTGGTAAGAAACCATGGCGATCTGCGCCATAGTCAACAAAAGCTGCTTCTAAAGATGGTTCAACTCGAGTGATTGTACCTTTGTAGATGTTCGATTTTTTTTGTTCATGACCAGGGCTTTCGATATCTAAATCGTAAAGGTTCTGGCCGTCAACTAGTGCTACGCGGAATTCTTCCGATTGTGTAGCATTGATTAACATGCGTTTCATATTTTTGTGACTCTGTGTATTAATAAGTCACAACATTGGGTTGAGCGGTAAAGCTAGCAATCAACACTTTATAGATGTTGTATAGCAAGGTAAACAGAGGGTTGGCAGCCTCACGGATGTCAACTCCCTAAAACTCGGGACTGTTATCTTTTAATTTAATTCTTTAAATGGTTACGAAACTACACAACAAACTTATTTATCTGAAATAAGCTTGCAGTTTCATAACACTGCTTAACTTTTACATACTCAGCAAAAATGCTGTGCTTACTATTTAATAGTTTATAACTCTTTATTTGCTGGATTTATTGTTTATGCTTCAAACACGGGCAAGTTACGTACGCCGGTGTAAGCAATAGGCAATGCGGTCAATATATCGGGTGATTGGTTATTAATGTTGCTGGATTGTCAGTCCATAGTTAGCAGAGATTAATACACCAAACACTGAAAAATATCGTATATTGATGTTGCCGCAACAAACCTCTTACGATTCACTTAAGAGTTTCGTTATTACTTTTTTTTAATCCCTGTATAGCAATGAAAATTGTGTCATTGTTGATAATAAGATTTAAGTAATATTTGGCACCAAAATTTAAATTTCAGTAACTCTGGCATTATCCCACTAATTAATACGATAAGGCAATAAATTTACTGAGTTATTATGGCTAAATACGCGCAAAATATAAAAAAACTGTGCTAAACTCGCCGTCATGAAACAACAAACACCTAATTCACCGCTATCAGCTAAAAAAAATACCGCTGATAACGAAGACAGACCTAAGGTAAGGTTTGTAACGATTGATGAAGAATCAGACGGTCAACGCATTGACAACTTTTTGCTGAAAACGCTAAAAGGCGTACCCAAAAGCATGATTTATCGCTTATTAAGAAAAGGCGAGATCAGAGTTAACAAAAAGCGCACCAAACCTGAATACAAGCTGCAAATAGACGATATCATTCGCATTGCGCCTATTCGAGTTTCTGAAGAATCAAATCCAGTATCGACACAATTGAAAAAAGTATCATCACTTGAAAATCATATTTTATTTGAAGACGATTGTTTAATTGTAATAAATAAGCCTACCGGCATGGCCGTTCATGGTGGCAGTGGTCTAAGTTTTGGTTTAATTGAAGCATTAAGAGCGCTAAGACCTAATGCGAAAATGCTAGAACTCGTGCATCGTTTAGATAGAGACACTTCTGGGTGTTTAATGATCGCTAAAAAACGTTCTACGTTAAGAGCATTGCATGAACAACTACGAGAAAAGAGTGTTCAGAAATTCTATCATGCCTTGGTAAAAGGGCATTGGTCGACAAAACTTACTCGCGCTACCCAAGGGTTAAGGAAAAACGATCTTAAATCGGGTGAGCGTGTTGTTGTCGTTGATAATATTAATGGCAAGGAATCTGAAACTCGGTTCCGAGTGTTAAAGCACTATGAAGGAGCAACATTAGTGAGAGCATTTCCGGTAACCGGAAGAACTCATCAAATTCGAGTGCATTGTAAAGTTAATGGGCATCCAATTGCGTGTGATGATAAATATGGTTCAGAAGGTTTCACTGCACAAATGAACAAGCAAGGGTTAAAGCGTTTATTCTTACATGCAGCAAGTTTAGAATTCACTCATCCTAAATCGGGTGAGCGAGTTAAGTTTGAAGCACCTTATGATAACGCCCTAACTGCAATACTTAAAAAACAAACGTATAAGACGTACTAAGAGCAGAAACTAGATACGAGAAACTAGAAACGAAGAGCCACTGTTTCTAGACTCTCGTTAAATTCAATCGTGAAGAAGGGCACCAGTTCCTTTGCTCTTCGTCTCTCGTCTCTATTTTCTCGTTTCTTGCTCTGCCAACACATCAAAGCCTTCATTTTTAAGGAGTTGGTGTAAACGAATTAATGGTAATCCAATCAGCGTATTAGGATCGTCACCGGTTAATCGTTCAAATAAGCAAATACCCAAACCTTCACTTTTAAAACTACCAGCACAGTTATACGGTTGTTCAGCGTGTAGGTAACTGCTGATTTCTGTCATAGTCAACTCTCTAAAGCTGACATAAAAGGGTTCTACGATTACTTGGGTATTACCTGTACTTGCATTATATAAACACAGGCCGGTCAAAAACGTGACTGTTTTACCGCTGAATGAAGTAAGTTGCTTAACGCCATTTTCAAACGTATGCGGCTTACCCAGAATATTGCCATCACATATTGCTACCTGATCAGAGCCAATTATCAACCCTTGTGGATACTCTTTACTGACTTCTTGTGCTTTTTCTTGTGCTAATCTAGCGACTAGATTTTCAGGTGTTTCATTTTCTAACGCAGTTTCATTAATATTTGGTTTAGCGCAATCGAAAGATAGATTAAATTTTTCTAACAATGCTTTGCGAAAAATAGAGGTGGAGCCAAGTACGAGTTGGGTCATAGTTTTACTCATGTTTAATATTAGTTAGCACAGCAAGTTTAACTAATTCTGTTCAATAAAGTAATATGAGCCAAAAGCTAAACTTGATGTAAATGTTATTTTTAAATTAAATTGCTGTAAAATTGTTCACAATTGATGTGGTTATGTTAAAATTTGTCATTAAATAGGCAATTGCATTGAAATTGGTGAATTTTCTTTTGACAGGAGGCACTTCACCCTTTAAGATGCGCGCCATATGAAGAATCTTAAGCTTCCAATAACAATTGATCCGTTTAAAAGTTCTCAGCGTAGGCTTGAGTGCAACGGCTATTTTGAATTATTAGGATTAGAAAGATTGCTCGCAGTGTCTGAGAAGGCTTGTGAGCAAGTGAATGTTAAAGTAAACTTTGACGTTGATGAGCAAGGCTTAACATTGTTAAGCGGCGAGGCATCAACTCAGGTGAATTTAATATGCCAGCGTTGTAATGAACCATTTGTACAAGACTTAAGTGTTAATTTCACTTATAGTCCTGTTAAAAACGAAGAGGGAGCTGAGCTCTTACCTTCACATTATGATGTTGTAGTAGTAGATGAAAATGGTGAAGTAAATTTACGCGAATTAGTGGAAGATGAATTAATCATTAATATTCCATTAGTACCGAAACATGACCTTAAGGATTGTGATGCAAAAGCAAACACTTCTTGGGGTAGGTTACCGGATACGCTTGAGAAACCGAATCCATTTGATGTTTTAAAAAACCTCAAGTAACTTTTTGATTTTAGGAGTAGGGTAATGGCCGTACAAAAGAGTAAAAAATCTCGTTCAAGACGTGGCATGCGCCGTTCACACGATGCAATCACACCAGAAAACTTATCAGTTGATCCAGTTTCTGGCGAAACACATCGTCGTCACCACGTAACTGCCGATGGCTTTTACAAAGGTGTCAAAGTTATCGCTAAATAAGCGACTTAACTTTGGTTAATCTAACGGTTGCGTTAGATGTTATGGGGGGCGATTCAGGCCCCCTTATAACAATTCCCTCTGCAAAAATGGCAATTGAACATGTGCCATCTCTTAAGCTCATCCTCTGTGGTGACGAAAGCGTTATTCACGCGCACTTAAAAAAACACAATTTCCTTGACCATCCTCGTATCTCAATAGTCCATGCTAGTGAGCAAATTGCTATGGATGAAAAACCAAGTGTGGCGCTAAGAACTAAAAAAGACTCTTCAATGCGTCGTGCATTAGACTTAGTTCACACAGGCGATGCCGATGCTTGTGTAAGTGCAGGCAATACAGGCGCATTACTTGCGATTGCCCATTACGTATTAAAAATGCTACCTGGAGTTGAGCGTCCAGCGCTTGTTTCCCATTTACCTATTACTGATTCAGCCTCCCATGCCTTTATGCTTGATTTAGGCGCTAATGTGTTTTGCGATTCTGATACTTTGTATCAGTTTGCCATGATGGGATCTGTAATGGCGGAAGAAGTTGATTCAATAGATTCACCGAGGGTTGCTTTGCTGAATATGGGGGAAGAAGTTATAAAAGGTAGTGATCATATAAAGCAAACTGCAGCTTTATTGCGCGAGAATCCTGAAATTAATTATGTAGGGTTTATTGAAGGTAACGACATATTTACCGGTAAAGCCGATGTTATTGTGTGTGATGGCTTTGTTGGCAACGTTGCATTAAAAACGTGTGAGGGAGTAGGAAAGCTGGTAATGGCTAAGGTGATGAAAATCATAAATGAAAGCCAATTTACCCGATTCTTAGGGTTTTTACTTAACCCAACACTAAAAAAGATAGTAAAACGACTGAACCCCGACCAGTATAACGGGGCAAGTCTGATAGGATTACGCGGTATTGTGGTGAAAAGTCACGGCAATGCCACCAGCTCAGCTTTTTTTAACGCTATACTAGAGGCAGTTAAAGAAGTTGAAAGACAAGTTCCTGAAAAAATTAAAAATAAACTAGAACTCAGTTTACTTAAAAGGTCTTAAAAAGATAATGTATTCACGAATTACAGGTACGGGAAGTTATTTCCCTGAACAAGTCAGAACTAATGCTGATTTAGAAAAAATGGTAGATACAACTGACCAATGGATCCTAGATCGTACCGGCATTAAAGAGCGTCGCATATCAGCTGAGCATGAAAATGTTGCTTATATGGGCGCAAAAGCAGCTGAAAAAGCTGCCGAAATGGCCGGTATAAAACTTGACGATATCGATATGATTGTAATGGGAACAACAAGTTCTCATGTTGATTTACCCAGTGCAGCTTGTCATGTGCAAATGTACTTGAACATTCCTAACGTGCCGGCTTTTGATGTTGCAGCAGCGTGTTCTGGCTTTATATATAGCTTGAGTGTTGCCGATCAATTCATTAAATCTGGCATGGCAAAGCGTGTGTTAGTGATTGGTGCCGATACCCTTTCTCATTTATGTGACCCAACCGATCGTTCAACCATTATATTATTTGGTGATGCGGCTGGCGCAGTTATTCTTGAAGCAAGTGAAGAGCCAGGGCTTATATCTACGCATTTACATGCTGATGGTAACTACGGTGCTCTATTGGGCGCAGGTTCACCTAAACGTGGTGACTTAATTACCGAAGAGAGTGCTTATATTTACATGAAAGGTAATGAAGTATTTAAATTCGCCGTAACTCGTTTAAGCGAAATTGTTACTGAAACACTTGAACATAATAATATGGATAAGTCAGAGATTGATTGGTTGGTACCACACCAAGCAAATCTGCGCATTATTGCTGCCGCGGCGAAAAAACTAAGTTTACCAATGGATCAAGTTGTAGTAACGCTTGATAAACATGGTAATACTTCAGCTGCCACTATCCCTACTGCTTTAGATGAAGCGGTTCGTGATGGCCGCATTAAGCGTGGTCAAACAGTTTTAATGGAAGCCTTTGGTAGTGGCTTCACTTGGGGCAGTGCCCTAATGAAATTTTAAATAGTACAAAAGTAAGGTAAAACAATGAATAATAATTTAGCCTTTGTATTTCCTGGTCAAGGTTCACAAGCTGTAGGCATGTTAGCTGATCTGGGCGATAATGAAGTAGTTAAATCTACGTTTGCATCTGCATCTCAAGCACTAGGTTACGACTTATGGGACCTAATTCAAAACGATAGCGAAGGTAAACTAAATCAAACTGATTACACACAACCTGCATTATTAACAGCCAGTGTTGCTATGTTTCGTGCTTGGTTAGAAAAGGGTGGTGAAATGCCATCTGTGCTAGCTGGACATTCATTAGGTGAATACTCTGCACTGGTATGTGCCGGTGTTATCACTCTTGAAGATGCGGTTAAACTTGTTGAAAAACGTGGTCAGTACATGCAACAAGCAGTACCTGCTGGTGTAGGTGCAATGTACGCAATTATCGGTTTAGCTGATGATGCGATTCTTGCTGCTTGTGAGCAAGGTGCAGGTGATGAAGTTGTATCTGCTGTTAACTTTAATTCGCCTGGTCAAGTGGTTATCGCTGGTAATAAAGCTGCTGTTGAACGCGCAGGTGCGCTTTGTAAAGAAGCGGGCGCTAAACGCGCATTACCACTTCCTGTAAGCGTGCCATCGCACTGTGCATTAATGCAACCAGCGGCAGACAAACTAGCTGCTGACTTAGCAAATATTGAATTTAACAGTCCGAAAGTTCCGGTAATTAATAACGTAGATGTTGAATTAGTTACTGATGGTGCGGCAATTAAAGATGCATTAATTCGCCAATTATACAGCCCAGTACGCTGGACTGAATCTGTTGAGAAAATGGCCTCTATGGGCGTAGAACAACTTGTAGAAGCAGGTCCTGGTAAAGTATTAGCTGGTCTTGTAAAACGTATAAATAAACAACTTACATGTGTATCAGTTAATACAACTGACACACTTAACTCAGCTTTAGAAGGTTAGAATAAACATGTCTTTATTTTCATTAGAAGGTAAAACCGCACTGGTTACAGGTGCAAGCCGTGGTATTGGTAAAGCGATCGCTGAGCAATTAGTTGCTCTAGGCGCTAAGGTAATTGGTACAGCAACATCACAAGGCGGTGCTGACAATATTAGTGCTTACTTAGGTAATAACGGTAAAGGTTACGAGTTAAATGTAACAGATACTGATTCAATCGCAGCATTATTTGATGCAATCAAAGCAGACTTCGGTCAAATTGATATTTTAGTTAACAACGCTGGTATTACGCGTGACAACTTAATGATGCGAATGAAAGATAGTGAGTGGGACGATATCATCACGACTAACTTAAATTCTTTATTTAAAATCAGTAAAGCTGTAATGCGTCCAATGATGAAACAACGTAATGGCCGTATTATTAATATCGGTTCTGTTGTTGGTTCAATGGGTAACGCTGGTCAAGTTAACTACGCTACATCTAAAGCGGGCTTGTTAGGCTTCACCAAATCACTAGCAAAAGAAGTAGCCTCTCGTGGCATAACTGTAAATGCTATTGCACCAGGTTTTATTGATACAGATATGACTAAAGCATTAAACGAAGAGCAACGTGAAGCCATTTCATCACAAGTACCTGCTAATCGTTTAGGTCAGCCAGAAGAAATTGCTGCAACTGTTGCATTTTTAGCCTCTGATGCAGCTGCTTATATTAATGGTGAAACTATTCACGTTAATGGCGGTATGTACATGGTTTAAAAAGATTAAGGCAAAAAAGCCCTTAATCACGCTGTTTTCTTGCAAAATAGCGACTTTTGAACCATAAATAAATGATTAGTCATCAGGTTAGACCAGAGTAAAAATATAATTTTATGCTTGCATGGTGACTTGATGACGAATAAACTACACGCAATTTTGTAAGAATTGCTAAATATAGTAAAGGAAATATAATGAGTACTATCGAAGAACGCGTAAGAAAAATCATTGTTGAACAATTAGGTGTTAAAGAAGAAGAAGCAAAAAACGAAGCATCTTTTGTTGATGACTTAGGTGCAGATTCTCTAGACACAGTAGAATTAGTTATGGCTCTTGAAGAAGAATTTGATACTGAAATTCCAGACGAAGAAGCTGAAAAAATTACTACAGTTCAATCAGCTATCGATTACGTGACTGCTCACGGTTAATCACTAGTTTGTTGAAGAAGGCGGTTTAATTACCGCCTTTTTTGTTTTTGTTTTTTGAAAATGAACAAAATCATACAAATATCATTGTTTATTGGTATAACTAAATAAACAATGATATTTGTATAATTTGCGGAGACATTGATTGTTATGCGACGAGTGGTAGTCACCGGCTTAGGGATGCTAAGCCCGCTAGGAAATAATTCACATTCAACTTGGGACGCGCTACTTGCAGGAAAAAGTGGTATTGGCCTAATCGATCATCTTGATCTTACTCACTTCACGACTAAATTTGCCGGACTGGTAAAAGACTTTAATCCAGAAGAGTTTGGTATTGCCAAAAAAGAAACCCGAAAAATGGATTTATTCATCCAATACGGGGTAGCTGCTGGTAATCAAGCGATAGAAGATTCAGGTCTAGAAGTTACTGAACAAAACTCAAGTCGCATTGGTGTTGCTATTGGCTCTGGAATTGGAGGCTTATCTTTAATTGAAGAAGGCCATGCAAAAACCATCAGTCATAATGTAAGAAAATTATCTCCTTTTTTCTGTCCATCAACAATTTTAAATATGATCTCTGGTCATTTATCTATTATGCATGGCTTAAAAGGGCCAAATATAGCGATTGTAACCGCATGTACTACCGGTGTGCATAATATCGGTCATGCTGCCCGTATGATTGCTTATGGTGATGCTGATGCAATGGTTGCTGGCGGCGCCGAAAAAGCCTCTACGGTATTAGGTATGGGCGGTTTTATGTCAGCTCGTGCACTTTCTACTCGTAATGATGCTCCTGAGCAAGCTTCTCGTCCTTGGGATAAAGACCGTGACGGCTTTGTATTAAGTGATGGTGCTGGTGTTGTTGTACTTGAAGAGTACGAACACGCTAAAGCACGTGGTGCAAAAATTTATGCCGAGCTTTGTGGTTTTGGTATGAGTGGCGATGCACATCACATTACGTCGCCACCTGCTAATGGTGAGGGCGGAGCAGCAGCAATGACTAACGCAATCCGTGATGCTGGTATTGATGCCAACCAAGTTGGTTATATCAATGCCCATGGTACATCAACACCTGCAGGTGATATTGCAGAAACCAATGGCGCTAAATCTGTATTTGGCGATCATGCCTATAACCTGATGATGGGGTCAACTAAATCAATGACCGGTCATATGTTAGGTGCCGCTGGTTCAGCTGAGGCTATCTTTACTATTCTTGCCTTACAAAACCAAGAAGTACCACCAACAATCAATTTAGATAACCCTGATGAAGGTTGTGATTTAGATTATATTAGAGGCGAAGCCCGCCAAGCCAAACTTGATTATGCATTATGTAATTCATTTGGATTCGGTGGCACCAACGGTTCGTTATTATTTAAGAAAATTTAGTTCTACTTTTTAATAACAAAGTCTTGCCAATAAAACTAAAAGCTTGAATACTATATGGTATTCAAGCTTTGTTGTTTTTGAAACAAGCCGGCACAATAGTGACGTTCTGAATTCGATTCAGGATCAAACAAAATAATAAATAAGCCCTTATGCTATACAGTTCAGTTAACTATACACAAACAGATCTCATCGATATTTCTGATCGAGGCTTAGCTTTTGGTGATGGAATATTTACTACAGGTAAAGTTGTAGAAGGTAAGCTCGAACATTATCAAGCACATATTGAACGATTGAAACACGGTTGTTCAATGTTGCAACTGCCTACACCAGACTGGCAAGCGTTAGAAAATGAGGTTTCTAACGCTATAAACGGTCGAACTCTAGCTACAATTAAAGTGACTATCACCGCAGGTGTAAGTAGCCGGGGATATTCGAGACGCGGCAGTTTAACGCCAACAATTATTATCACTGTGAGCGAATTTCCCAGTCATTACCCTTTGTGGCAAAACCAAGGTGTGAATTTAGGCATAAGCACAGTTAAACTCGGTTTAAATCCAAGCACTGCTGGTATTAAACATTTAAATCGTTTAGAACAGGTATTGATACGAAATGAACTGGATACCTTAGATGTTGATGAAGCCGTTGTTTGTGATATTAACAACAACATAGTTGAGTGTAATACCGCTAACATCTTTTGGGTTAAAAACAACACGTTATTTACCCCTTGTTTAAAGTTATCGGGAGTAACGGGCATTGTCAGAGAAGAACTGATTAAATCAACGGAGAATGTTCAAATCGTCAATGCAAGTATTGAAGCGTTAGACAGCGCTGACGCAATCTTTATCTCTAATTCATTATTAGGTGTTATTCCAGTGGTTAAATTTATGGAAAGAACGTTTAATATTGAAACTGTTTTAGCTTTACTAGGGAAGTGTTAATGAAACGCATTGCTTTTATCTTGTTATTTATCATTCTAGCAGCAGGAGTTACTGTATATACAGTAACTGTGCGTCATGTTGACAACGATTTACCGATTAAAGAGTCGCAGTTTTATACCGTTTCAAAAGGCAGTTCGTTTAATTCTGTAGTGGCTGATTTAATCAAACAACAGTGGCTTGAAACATCTCTTTGGTTAAAACTGTATAGTAAGTTACACCCAGAAATAACTAACATTAAAGCCGGGACATATAAGTTGCCAGAGCAGCTTACAATAAAGCAGTTATTTGCGATCCTTGTTGCCGGTGAAGAACATCAATTTAAAATTACCTTTGTTGAAGGTTCAACCTTCAAAGAGTGGCTTATCCAATTGGCAGAAACAGAGCACATTCAATCCACCTTGGCAGACAAAACCAATCAACAAATTCTGAATAGCTTAGAGAGTGAGCACAAGCACCCTGAAGGATTATTTTTTCCAGATACTTATCAGTTCATCTCAGGCACTAAAGATATTGATATTTTGAAGCAGGCTTATCAACGCATGACTGCTGAGTTAGATGAAAGTTGGCAGGGCAGAGCAAACAATTTACCTTACAAAAACGCCTATGAAGTATTAATTATGGCGTCTATGATTGAGAAAGAAACAGCTAAACTCAGTGAGCAGCCATTAATTTCTGCAGTCTTTATTACGCGATTGGCTAAAAATATGCGCTTGCAAACGGACCCAACCATTATTTATGGCTTAGGCGAGCGTTACACTGGTGATATTACTTATGCTAACTTAAGAGAAAAAACGGCGTATAATACTTACCGTATTAATGGTATGCCACCAACACCTATTGCCATGCCTGGTAAATCGGCTATAGAAGCAAGTTTACATCCGGCCAATTCACCATTTTTATACTTTGTAAGTAAAGGCAACGGTGAGCATCATTTTTCAACCACATTAGCCGAACACAATAATGCGGTTAACAAATACATCAGAGGAAAGAAGTAAGTTATGTCAGGTCAATCTCAGGGAAAGTTCATTGTTGTCGAAGGCATCGAAGGCGCTGGTAAATCATCAGCCATTGAAGTTATTGAAAACTTCTTAACAGCACAACAAATTAGCTATGAGAAAACACGAGAGCCTGGTGGCACGCCATTGGCTGAAAAATTAAGAACATTAGTTAAAGAGCCGAGTAATGAACAAGTTACTCCTGAATGTGAATTATTATTAATGTATGCGAGTCGCTCACAACTTGTTGCCAATAAAATATTACCAGCACTTGCACAAGGAAAATGGGTAATAGGTGATCGTCATGATTTATCCTCTCGGGCCTATCAAGGTGGTGGTCGTGAATTTAGCGACTCGGTAATTGATACAATCGCGAATATTACCTTAAATGGCTTCAAACCTGACTTTACCCTTTACTTAGATATTGAACCTGAATTAGGCTTATCTCGCGCTCAAGCTCGTGGAGAGTTAGATAGAATTGAGCAGGAAAAGATAGATTTTTTCCATCGCGTGCGCAACAAGTACCTGCAACTAGCCACGGCAGATGATAGTATTTTTATTGTTGATGCTAGTCAGACTATGGAAAAGGTTCATAGCGATATTACTGAATTATTGAGTCATCATTTTGGTAGCTAAGTTACAAGATAAAAGCTGGCTAGTTAACAATAAACTAGAGATCACCAGCAAAATAGAACAAGGTCTATTGCCCCATGCAATGCTGTTGTTAGGTAGTCATTTAGCCGGCCAGGAAGAGCTGGGTAATTGGTTATCTGGATTATTGTTATGCGAACACTCTAAGACGTTAACTGAGCCTTGTGGGCAGTGTAAGTCTTGCTCATTAGTTAAAGCACAAACTCACCCCGATTTAGTGACAATCGACAATAGCGAAAAAACGATTGGTGTAGAGTCAGTGAGAAGCGCAGGGGCGTTTTTACAAAAAACCGCACAACTTGCTAAAAATAAAGCCGTAGTCATATTCTCTGCTGAAAATATGACTGAATCTGCCGCCAATGCATTGTTAAAAACATTGGAAGAGCCAACATCAAATAGCTATTTAATTTTAGTGTGTAACGACATTGAAATGTTATTGCCTACAATTGTAAGCCGCTGCAGCGTAGTAAAAATTAACCCGCCAACGGGGGAAGAGCTCGCCAACATGGTTAGCGACAAAGGGTTAATAAATGACTTTAGCAATTTAAATGAACTTGCTGAGCTTACTGACCCTAAATGCCAGGAGCAACGTGCAGAGGTTATCGAGCAGTTAACCGTCTTTTTAGAGCAGTTTGTTAATGGCAACGAATTAGTAAATTTACTTGCAAATAATATTCACGGAATGCGCTGGCTAACGAATTCATTCAATCAATTGATTCGAATTCAATCAGGTTGGCAAGACTCATTAATCAACCACGAAATGAATCAATTGTCAGGTCGTTACTCTACCGAACAACTTTGGCAATGCATAAACTTATTAAACCAAGCGACAAAACAAATAAAACTGTTAACGCAAGCAAATAAAACCTTTACTATTGAAGCATTATTGGTTGATATTGAACATATACTAACGACTGATTAACTTCAGGGTTAGAACATAATAATAAAAAACAGTCTGGAATTAAAATGAGCAACTTTGTATTAGAATTTAAAAATGAACGCGAACTGTATATGGCTTATATGCCATTTTTAAAACAGGGTGGGTTATTCATTAAAACCGCCGAGCAGTTTGAACTTGGTGACAAAATTAGTTTAGAGGTAACTCTACCGGGCCAATTAGAATCGGTAAATCTGGAAACATCAGTTTGCTGGATCACACCTCACGGCGCACAAAACGGTACTGAACCCGGCGTAGGAGTGGCATTTTTAAATGACGAACACAACGTACGTAATCAAATTGAATCTAATTTAGGTCGCATGCTTAATTCCAAAGAAGCAACATACACAATGTAGATTAAATGGTTCGATTGTTTATTTTATATTTTACTTCAAATTGAACCGGAATTTAATCTACGATACAAATCATGATAAATAACCAAATCCGCAAACCGTTGCTCGTTTTAGGGCTCTTTTTGATCAGCTTTCTATCATTCGAGTTAATGGCGCATGGAGTTGATGAAAGTACCCGAGTATTCCTGCAAAGCAATACCGGTGTACAGTTTATTCCGTTTATGTACATTGGCGCCAAACACATGATCACAGGCTATGATCATTTGCTGTTTTTGGTCGGCGTGATCTTCTTCTTATACAAAAGCAGAGACATCTTGTTGTATGTGAGCATGTTTACCTTAGGTCACAGTTTAACGCTGCTGTTAGGCGTGATGTTTGATCTACAAGTTAATGCATATCTTATCGATGCCATAATAGGTTTATCTGTCGTATACAAAGGTTTTGATAATCTAGGTGGGTTTAAACGCACCTTAGGTTATAGCCCAAACGCAAAAGCCGCCGTATTAATATTCGGCTTATTCCATGGTTTTGGTTTAGCCACTAAACTGCAAGAATTTCAATTACCAGAAGATGGTCTGTTTACCAACTTAATCGCGTTTAACCTTGGTGTCGAAATAGGGCAGTTTGCAGCATTAATGTTTATTTTGCTCGCCATTAGTTTTTGGCGACGACATCATACATTTAAGCAATTTTCTACCGCGACTAATACATTATTGGTCAGTGCGGGCTTCATGCTTATTGGCTTTCAACTTACCGGTTACTTTGTAAATTAAGCTGAGTTTGTTTAACTATTTTAAGAGATAAAAATGCAAAATACATTATCAACACCAGCACTGATTAAATCGACAGTCATTGCATTAGCTATTGCCGCAATTGCATTAGTGAGTTTTATTTTGCCTGCTGAATATAATATTGATCCGACTGGGATTGGAGAAAAGTTGGGCCTAACAGCACTGGCGAATACCACTGTAACAATAGAGCAGCAAGAACAGAACACTGACACGCTTGAATTATCAGACAGTTTTGACATTACCGTACCCGCTGGGCGTGGTATTGAATTTAAGTTTGATATGCGACAGTTTAAAAAAATGAAATATGAATGGTCAACAGAAGGTAGTGCCTTGTATTTTGATTTACACGGCGAACCAGAGGGTGACACCACGGGTTATTATGAAAGCTATGCGATTGCCACATTAGCTGAAATGGAAGGCAGTTTTACCGCTCCGTTTAATGGGGTTCACGGCTGGTACTGGAAAAATAAAACTGATCAAGCTATAAACGTTAAACTAAAGGTTAACGGCGAATATACCCTTATAGGCTTAAAAAAATAGTTCGTTAAATACATTAATATTCAGACAAAAACAGTCTAGCTTCTGCAGTGCGAAACCATCTTTTAGCTCAGATCAGCTCTGACTTCAAGCTTGACTCTGCCTCTCGTTTAGATACAATTTCCGCCATTAACCTAATTATCAGGAGCACTCCTTGTTCATAGACTCTCACTGTCATTTAGACCGCCTCGATTTATCAGATTTTAACAACGACCTAGACAGTGTTGTTAACGCTGCTACAGCCGCTAATGTCAGTAATATGCTGTGTGTATCGGTTACACTCAAAGAATTCCCTAGTATGGCTGCTAAAACTGCAAAATATGACAATGTGCAATTGTCTTGCGGCGTACATCCATTAAATCAAGAAGACATGGTTGATGAAGCAGAACTCTTAACCCTCGCTGATAATGATCGAGTAGTCGCGGTTGGTGAAACTGGTCTGGATTACTTTTACGCACCTGAAACCCAAGAAGTACAACGAGATGCATTTCGTAAACACATTCGCGTGGCAAGAAAATTAAACAAACCTATTATTATTCATACCCGTGATGCGCAAGAAGATACGTTATCGATTATGCGTGAAGAAGGGGCTGAGCAGGTTGGCGGTGTGTTGCATTGTTTTACCGAAAGCTGGGAAATGGCTGAACAAGCAATAGCTATGGGATTTTATATATCGTTCTCCGGTATCGTTACGTTTAAAAACGCCTCCGCATTACGCCATGTTGCCCATCAGGTCCCTGATGACAAGTTCTTGATTGAAACTGATTCTCCTTATTTAGCACCGGTACCGCATAGAGGTAAGCAAAACCAGCCTGCTTATGTAGTAGAGGTTGCTAAAATGCTTGCTGATGTACGTGGGCAAACAGTCGAACAAATTGCAACACTATCTACTGAAAATTATAAACGCTTATTTAAGGTTTAATTTCTGTTTAAAAGTGAATTAATATGACAATGAAATTATGGCACTGTTATGACAGCCGATCTCTGCGTGCGCTATGGGCACTGGAAGAAATGGGGCTTAAATATGAGGTTGAAGTTTTACCTTTTCCGCCGAGGTTTCTCAAAAAAGACTACTTAGAAACCAATCCATTGGGAACCGTGCCGTTTTTTATAGATGGGGACACCTGTTTAACAGAGTCTACCGCGATATGTCACTACTTGGTTGAAAAATATCAACAGCAGCAACTCTCTATTGAGGTCACACATCCTGAGTACGGACAGTTCCTTAATTATCTATATCAAAGTGATACTACCTATACGTTTCCATTAGCGTTAATACTTCGCTATAAACATTTAGAGCAGGGTGAGCGTTTAAATCCTCAAATTGTAGAAGACTACAGTCAATGGTTATTCTCAAGAATGCGCGGCTTAGTTCAACATTTTCAAACGAATGAATACCTTTGCGGTAATAAGTTTACCATTGCTGATATTGCCATAGGTATGGCGCTACATTTTGGTGAGAGAATTGGTTTAGCAGACAATTATAAACCTGAAATTAAGGATTATTTAGCTAGATTACAAGCAAGGCCGGCGTTTAAAAGAGCAAGACAGATAGGTGTTGAGCTGGATCCTTTTGCTAACTTGTCTACGCCATAACGCGCGAACAAGTTCACGCCAACCATAATAACAAACTATGGTTGGTCCGATTTTAATCGGACGTTAAAGCAAAAAAAAAGGCCTGAAGCAATCGCTTCAGGCTCAGGGGAATGGCTCAATAGGTTGAGCCTGCGCTAATTTGTTTAAGTAGTGAGTCTCTGAAAACTCCTAAATAAAAACTCGATTTATTTGCTACTTGGACTTTTAATTGTAGTGTAAATGTGATTAAAATCTAGTCGATTTTGAAAATAATTTGATTTATTTTTTAATGCCGTAAAATCAATGGGTTACAGGCGTTAGTTGTCGGCTTTTAACTTGCTACTGCACAGCTTGTCTATAGGTTTTGTACATCTTTGACACAACTTATCCACACCTTGTTTTGTCTGATATTATTTGTAGTTAATCTACGGTTAACCGCACAGTTTCTATATGGTATGGTAATACTAATTGCTACAAATATTTTCTTCTGAATTTAAAAGTAGTAATTAAATCAGTAACTAAAATAATAAAAATTAATGGCGTCTTCATGTTAAATATCATCTGGTTGTTTTTCTTCATCTTTGCCTTTGTTGTTTCGCTGTATCAATGGCTCGTTCTTGGCAATGCTGCAATTTTTGAAGATCTACTCAGTAGTATTATTTCTATGTCGAAAGTCACGGTTGAAATCGCCATTGGTTTAATTGGGATATTAAGCTTTTGGCTTGGCATGATGAAAATTGCTGAAAGTGGCGGTATTGTGAATAAAATAGCGCAGGCCATTTCACCATTATTTTCTCGATTAATGCCTGAAGTCCCAAAAAATCATCCTGCTTTTGGCTCTATAACCATGAACTTATCGGCAAATTTTTTAGGCTTAGATAACGCAGCAACCCCTTTAGGCTTAAAGGCGATGAGCGATCTGCAAGAGATTAACCCTAAGAAAGACACCGCAAGTAATGCACAAATACTGTTTTTAGTTCTTAATACCTCCTCCGTTACTCTGTTTCCAATAAGCGTGTTTGTTTATCGGGCACAGCAAGGAGCAGCGGTTGCAACCGATGTATTTATTCCCATCTTGCTTGCTACGTTTGCCTCTACCTTAGCAGGGCTTGTTTCAGTTGCACTGTTTCAACGAATAAAACTGTATAAAGGTGTGATTCTACTGTATCTCAGTGCAGCAATGGCATTAGTTGCCGCGTTAGTGATTTATTTGGCGCAGCTAACGGCAGAGCAGCTGGCTCAACAATCTTCATTAATGGGCAACTTTTTGATCATCTCCGTATTAATTAGTTTTCTTGGTATAGCGCATTTAAAAAAAGTGAATGTGTATGATCAATTTATTATTGGCGCAAAAGAGGGCTTTGAAGTCAGCGTTAAACTTATCCCTTACTTGTTAGCCATGCTTTGTGCGATTGGCGTGTTTCGGGCAAGTGGTGCATTAGACTTAATTGTCGACAGTATACGTAATTTAGTTATTTACATGGGCGGCGACACTCGTTTTGTTGACGCTTTGCCTACCGCGTTTATGAAACCATTAAGCGGCTCCGGCTCTCGAGCTATGATGATCGAAACGATGAATGCTCATGGCGCCGACTCATTTGCAGGACGGTTAGCATCTATCATGCAAGGCTCAACCGAAACTACGTTTTATGTATTAGCGGTTTATTTTGGCAGTGTTGGCATTCGCTATTCACGCCACGCCATAACCTGTGGCTTAATTGCTGATGTCAGTGGTATTTGCGCCGGTATTGGTGTTTGCTACTGGTTCTTTGGCTAACACTTATCTACTAGTCCGATATTCAAACGCTTGTATGTCGGACAATAATTCACTTAAATATAACATTGTTGCTTCATTTAACTAGTTTTTTGCCTTTATTGTCGACAATCTCTGTTTTTTAGTCTTGACTTAACGTTTAATCGGCGTATTATCTTGGTGTAAATACCAAGTGTCGACAATTTGTTTTATACAAGTCGACAGACGTATCGCTGAAAAATAACTAAATAGAGTCCGATGAACTATAAAAACCCAGCAAGACAAGCCGTGGTTACTACCGCAGATAAAATATTTGAAACCATGCAACATGAGATTGTTGAAGGTGAGATATTAGCGGGTAGTAAAATCAGTGAACCTGAACTTGCTAAAAAATATCAAGTCAGTCGTTCAACTCTTCGTGAAGCGTTAAATCGTCTTGAAAAATGCCACTTAATTGAGCGTAAAGCGAATGTTGGCTCACGTGTGGTTGAGTGTACTACTAAGGGCTTGCTTGAAATATATATAGTTCGTGAAGCACTCGAAGGTATGGCCTGTCGTTTGGCGGCCAGTCAAATGAAAGATGACGAAATTAAAGAGTTGCAAACCATACTTGCCGTTCATGGCCAAGAAAAGCAACTACAAGATGGGATCGCCTATTACCAGGAAGAAGGTGATTTAGATTTTCATTACCGAGTGATCCAAGGCAGTAACAATCAACAACTAATCAATATTCTTTGTGGTGAGCTGTATCACCTTGTGCGTATGTATCGTTGCCAGTTTGGCATGAACAGTCCGCGTGCAAGTCGTGCCTATGGTGAGCACAAAGCAATTTTACATGCGATAGCTGACAGAGATGGTGAATTAGCAGAAATGCTGATGCGTCGTCACATCGCGGCATCGCGCAAAAATATCGAAAGAAAACTAGAACAGGAAAGTGAATAACATGACAACTCAATTATCTCCAGGTGCAAAATTTCGTTTAGCACTACAAAACAACAAGCCACTACAAGTAGTAGGTACTATTAATGCGTATTGCGCAATGATGGCTGAGCAATTAGGTCACCAAGCTATATACCTTTCTGGTGGTGGTGTTGCCAATGCATCTTACGGTTTACCTGATTTAGGTATGACATCTTTAAACGATGTTGTTGCTGACGTTCAACGTATAACTGCAGCGTCTAGCTTACCGTTATTAGTAGATATCGACACAGGTTGGGGCGGAGCTTTCAATATCGCCAAAACTATTCGTGATATGGAAAAAGCTGGCGCAGCAGCTGTTCACATTGAAGATCAGGTTGCACAAAAACGTTGTGGTCACCGTCCAAACAAAGAAATCGTATCAACTGCAGAAATGGTTGATCGTATTAAAGCAGCAGTTGACGCACGTACAGATAAAGACTTCTTTATCATGGCTCGTACTGACGCATTCGCTCAAGAAGGTCTAGAAGCGGCACTTGAACGTGCAAAAGCATACGTTGCAGCAGGTGCTGACGGTATTTTTGCTGAAGCTGTTAAAACAGAAGAGCATTACCGTGCATTTACCGAAGCACTAGATGTACCTGTATTAGCAAACATCACTGAATTTGGTCAAACAGAGCTTTGGAACAAAGAGCAACTAGGCGAGTGGGGCTGTGCAATGGTGCTTTACCCATTATCAGCATTCCGTGCTATGAACAAAGCTGCTGAACTTGTTTACAAAACATTATTAGCCGATGGCGATCAAAAAGCAGTTATTGATAACATGCAAACTCGTATGGATTTATATGATTACCTTGGTTACCACGATTACGAGCAAAAGCTAGATGCGCTTTTCTCTGAAGGTAAAAACAAGTAAAGCTGTAACAACAAAGTATAAATTTAAATAAAATACAGAACTATATTATTAGGAAAGAAATTATGTCTGAGAAAAAAATTGGTGGTGCAGGTCTACGTGGTCAAAGTGCCGGTGAAACAAAATTATGTACAGTAGGTCAATCTGGTTCAGGTTTAACTTATTGTGGTTACGATGTTGCAGACCTTGCTGAAAATTCAACATTTGAAGAAGTAGCATACCTTTTATTTAACGGTGAGTTACCAAATCAAGCACAATTAGATGCATATAAAGCTGAACTTCATGCAATGCGTGATTTACCACAAGCACTTAAAGAAGTGTTAGAGCGCATTCCAGCAGATGCTCATCCGATGGATGTTATGCGTACCGGTGCATCATTTTTAGGTAATGTAGAACCAGAAAATGATTTTTCAGAGCAACGTACAGCTGCTAACCGTTTACTTGCAGCTTTCCCTGCAATTATGACGTATTGGTACCGTTACAGCCATGACGGTGTAAAAATTGACTGTGTTACTGAAGAAGAGTCTTTAGGTGGTCATTTCTTACGTCTTCTTAACGGTGAAGAGCCTTCAGCACAACATAAACGTGTTATGGATGTTTCATTAATTCTTTATGCAGAGCATGAGTTTAATGCATCTACATTTACAGCTCGTGTTTGTGCATCTACCTTATCAGATATGTTCTCATGTATTACCGGTGCTATCGGTACATTACGTGGTCCATTACACGGTGGTGCAAACGAAGCTGCAATGGATATGATCTTAAAGTTCAACTCGCCAGAAGATGCAAAAGAGAAAATGGCTGGTATGTTAGAGCGTAAAGAAAAAATCATGGGCTTCGGTCACGCGATTTACCGCACATCAGATCCTCGTAACGTAGTTATCAAAGCTTGGTCTGAGAAATTAGCGCAAGAAAATGGTGATACGTCACTTTACGATATCTCTGTAGCTTGTGAAGAGTTCATGTGGGATACCAAGAAATTATTCTGTAATGCTGATTTCTTCCACGCATCAACCTACAACTATATGGGAATTCCAACTAAACTATTTACACCTATTTTTGTGTGTTCACGTTTAACTGGTTGGGCTGCTCATGTTATGGAGCAGCGCGATAACAACCGTATTATCCGCCCAAGTGCAGATTATACAGGTGTTGAACCTCGCACTGTTGGTCCTATCTCAGAAAGATAAAGACCAGGCAAAAGAAGAGTCTTTTGCCTTGTATAGATAATAGAATGGGGAATGGCGTTTAATTTAACTCAAATTAATGCCTTCCCCATTTCCGAATAAATAAATTGCAAAAGTGCATTAGCATGTATTTTTGTTTAAACATAGTGGATTTCCTTATGAACTATGAATACCGCAAGCCTCTACCAGGTGCCAATATAGATTTCTTCGATACGCGTGCCGCGGTTGAAGCAATTACCCCAGGTAGCTATGCAAAATTACCTTACACTTCACGTGTATTAGCTGAACAGTTAGTACGTCGTTGTGAGCCAGAAGCGTTAACCGACTCGCTTAAGCAAATCATTGAAGGCAAGCAAGACCTTGATTTTCCTTGGTATCCTGCTCGTGTTGTTTGTCATGACATTTTAGGTCAAACAGCCTTAGTTGATTTAGCGGGTCTTCGTGACGCAATCGCTGATCAAGGTGGAGATCCTGCAAAAGTTAACCCTGTTGTACCAACACAACTTATCGTAGATCACTCTCTAGCAGTAGAAGCTCCGGGTTTTGACAGCGAAGCGTTTGATAAAAACCGCGCCATTGAAGACCGTCGCAATGAGCATCGTTTTCACTTTATTGAGTGGACTAAAACTGCGTTTAAAAACGTTGATGTTATCCCCGCCGGTAACGGTATCATGCACCAAATTAACTTGGAAAAAATGTCTCCAGTTATTCAATCGCGTGATGGTGTAGCGTTCCCTGATACTTGTGTAGGTACTGATAGCCACACGCCACATATTGATGCCTTAGGTGTTATCGCTATTGGTGTTGGTGGTTTAGAAGCTGAAACAGTAATGCTTGGTCGCCCATCGATGATGCGCTTACCGAACATTATTGGTGTTAAGTTAACTGGTAAACGCAAACCAGGTATTACTGCAACCGATATGGTATTAGCAATTACTGAGTTCTTACGTAATGAAAAAGTAGTATCTAGCTACTTAGAGTTCTTCGGTGAAGGTACGAAAGACTTAACTATTGGTGACCGTGCAACTATCTCAAATATGACCCCAGAATATGGTGCGTCAGCAGGTATGTTCTACATTGATGAACAAACCATTGATTACTTGAAAATTACTGGTCGTGAGCCTGAGCAAGTTTCTTTAGTAGAAACGTATGCTAAGCACACTGGTTTATGGGCTGATGACTTGGTTGAAGCACAATACCCACGTGTTATTGAGTTTGATTTATCAACGGTTACTCGAAACTTAGCTGGTCCATCTAACCCGCATCGCCGTTTAGCGACTAGCGACTTAGCATCAAAAGACATCGCTAAAGATTTAGACGCGTGTAAAGCTGAAGAAGAGCAAGGCTTAATGCCTGATGGTGCAGTAATTATCGCTGCTATCACTTCATGTACTAATACTTCAAACCCTCGTAATGTTGTTGCTGCAGGCCTTATTGCCAAACGTGCAAATGAGCTAGGTCTTGTACGTAAACCTTGGGTTAAATCTTCATTTGCACCAGGTTCTAAAGTTGCAAAACTTTACTTGGAAGAGTCTGGTTTATTACCTGAAATGGAAAAACTTGGTTTTGGTATTGTCGGTTACGCTTGTACTACCTGTAACGGTATGTCTGGTGCTCTTGATCCAAAAATCCAACAAGAAATTATTGACCGCGATTTATACTCTACTGCAGTATTATCTGGTAACCGTAACTTTGATGGTCGTATTCACCCTCATGCCAAACAAGCTTTTTTAGCGTCACCGCCACTTGTTGTTGCTTATGCAATTGCTGGTACTATGCGTTTCGATATTGAAAAAGATGTATTAGGTCAAGATCAAAACGGCAATGACATTACGTTGAAAGATATCTGGCCAAGTGATGAAGAAATTGATGCAATCGTTGAAGCAAGTGTTAAACCAGAGCAGTTCAAGAAAATTTATACACCAATGTTTGATTTAGGTGCGTTTGAACCAGCTGAAAGTCCATTATACGCTTGGGATGAAACCAGTACTTATATTCGTCGTCCTCCTTATTGGGAAGGTGCATTAGCGGGTGAGCGTACTATGAAAGGTATGCGTCCGTTGGCAGTATTAGGCGATAACATCACAACTGATCACTTATCACCGTCAAATGCAATTCAACTAAACAGTGCTGCGGGTGCTTACCTAGATAAAATGGGCTTACCTGAAGCTGATTTTAACTCATACGCAACTCACCGTGGTGATCACTTAACTGCGCAACGTGCAACATTTGCTAACCCTAAATTATTCAACGAAATGTGTCGTGACGATAATGGCGAGGTGAAACAAGGATCTCTAGCTCGAATCGAGCCTGAAGGAACAGAGTCACGCATGTGGGAAGCGATTGAAACGTATATGGAACGCAAGCAACCGCTAATCATTATTGCTGGCGCTGACTACGGTCAGGGGTCATCACGTGACTGGGCTGCAAAAGGTGTTCGTTTAGCGGGTGTTGAAGTCATTGTTTCTGAAGGTTTTGAACGCATTCACCGTACAAACTTAGTTGGTATGGGCGTATTGCCGTTAGAGTTCACTAACAATGAAACTCGTCATACGTACAACATTGATGGTACTGAAACCTACGATGTTACCGGTACAACAGCGCCAGGTGCGGCTATGACTGTGGTAATGACTCGATCAAATGGTGAAGTAGTAGAAATTCCAGTGAAGTGTCGTCTTGATACTGCTGAAGAAGTTTCTGTTTACGCCGCGGGCGGAGTATTACAAAAATTCGCCAACGACTTCCTTGAATCTAATGCTTAAATGGTCTTTAGCTCGATTTCTGCGTTGGTAGTGCTCACCTAGTAAACTAGGCTCCGCGCTACCGCCTTGAACTAGGGCTAAAATACTGCTTAAAGCAAATAGATTGAGTTTATTTATTTTAATGAAAAAAGGCACATTTCATGTGCCTTTTTTATAAAATCTAAAAGGAAAAACCTATGAGTTTTGTTCCTCAAGTAAAAATTCCAGCTACGTATATTCGTGGTGGTACATCTAAAGGTGTATTTTTTAATTTAACTGATTTGCCTGAGCGCTGTCAGGTTCCTGGTGAGCCACGCGATAACATGTTGCTGCGCGTTATTGGTTCACCAGATCCATACGGTAAACAAACTGATGGTATGGGTGGTGCTACATCAAGTACCAGTAAAACTGTTATCTTAGCGAAAAGCGAAGAAGTTGATCATGATGTAGATTATTTATTTGGCCAAGTTGCTATCGATAAAGCGTTCGTTGATTGGTCTGGTAACTGCGGTAACTTAACGGCTGCAGTTGGCTCTTTTGCCATCAGCTCTGGTTTGGTTGATAGTGCACGTATTCCAGAAAATGGTATTTGTACCGTGCGCATCTGGCAGAAAAATATTTCAAAAACAATTGTTGCTCATGTTCCGATCACTAATGGTGAAGTACAAGAAACTGGTGATTTTGAGTTAGATGGCGTTACATTCCCTGCTGCCGAAGTGCAAGTTGATTTTGTTGCGCCGGTAGACCCGAGTGAGGCAATGTTCCCAACAGGTAACTTAGTTGACGATTTAGAAGTACCAGGTATTGGCAACTTTAAGGCAACCATGATCACTGCAGGTATCCCAACCATCTTCTTAAATGCAGATGAAATTGGTTACCAAGGTACTGAGTTACAAGATGCGATTAATAATGATGAAGCAGCATTAACTCGCTTTGAAACTATTCGTGCTTACGGCGCAGTTAAAATGGGCTTAATTAAAGATATTTCTGAAGCTGCTGGACGTCAACATACGCCTAAAGTTGCGTTTGTATCTCCAGCTCAAGATTACGTATCTTCAAGTGGTAAGAGTATTACTGCAGGCGAAATCGATTTACACGTACGTGCATTATCTATGGGCAAATTACACCATGCGATGATGGGCACGGCAGCAGTTGCTATCGGTACGGCATCCGCGATTCCTGGCACATTAGTTTCTCTTGCTGCTGGTGTTGACGTTGATGGCGATGCTCCGGCTGCTGTTACTTTTGGTCATCCATCGGGTACGCTAAAAGTTGGCGCCGAAGCTGAAGTGGTTAATGCTGCGTGGACTGTTAAAAAAGTAAGCATGAGCCGTAGTGCTCGCGTATTAATGGAAGGTTGGGTAAGAATACCTGGCGATTGCTTTTAATAATAAGCTAGTTAAGTAAACATTATAAGCCCTGGCAATTGTCGGGGTTTATTATTTGTTTTAGAGCATTTAAGCGTTGTCCTGTATATGGATGGTTAAAGCTTATTCGCATACTGTTGCTAAAATGTCCTGCGCTGGAAAATAACTGTCCTGGTGTTAAGACAATATTTTTTTTAAGTGCTGTTGAATATAATTTAGTGGTATTAATCTCTTGAGAAAATTCTACCCAAAGCGCTAAGCCTCCCTGAGGAAGGGAGTATTTAATTGCACTGGGACCATATTGCAATAACGCGCTGAGTAGTTGGTTTCGATGTAATAAAAGACTACTTTTGAAACTGTGTAAATGGCGTTTAAAATGTCCATTAGCCATAAATTCAGCAACGGCTAGTTGTTGTAATTGTCCACTGGCCAATTGACTGGTTAACTTTAAGCGAATTATTTTTTCATGCCAGCGACCACCATTTACCCAACCAATTCGTAAATCTCTAGAAAGACTTTTTGAAAATGAGCTGCATAAAATAACTCTCTGTTCACTATCAAACGTTTTAACTGGTGGTAGGTTGCTGTCAAAGCCCAACTCGCCATAGATATCATCTTCAATAACCGCAAAATCATGCGTGTTGGCTATTGTTACAATACGCTGTCGATTCTTAATTGGCATTAATGCACCTGTTGGTGTAGAAAATGACGGTGTTACAACTACAGCCGCTATGTCCCATTTACTTGCGGCTTGCTCTAGGGCATCTAAATCTAATCCTGTAGTACTTGCTACTGGAATTTCGATTATATTCAATTGTAATTGCTCTAATAATTGAATTATCCCATAAAACCCCGGGCTCTCTACTGCCACAGTATCACCGGGTTTACACACTGAAAATAGAGACAAAAATAAGCTGTGCTGACAACCAGAAGTGATACAAACCTCGCTTTCATCCATTAGAAAATCTCGATTACGGTAACGGGTACATATTTGCTTTCTTAAACTTAATAGACCAATAGGGGAGTCATAATAAGAAGCTTTAATAAAAGGACTGACTTTTGTTGCTTTGCTAATGTCTTTTTGTAGTTGTAATAAATATTTTGATTGATATTGCTCATTGCAACTTGGTGATATATCAAACGCTGCACTGCGCTGCATTATATCGTAAAAAATTTGTGGAATTGTCACTTCAACAGGTTGTATTTCAGCGTTTAACGTTACCGGCGTATTGTTTTCTATATGTTTAAATTTTACAAAATAACCAAGCCTTATTCTCGCTTCTATGTAGTCATATTTTTCAAGCTCTGCAAGCGCTTTTATTACTGTATTTTTAGATACATCATGGCTCAGCATTAAAGCCCTTATAGAGGGGAGCTTTTCTCCAAAGCGTAAATGCCCCGCGGCTATCTTGGAAATAATGGTATTAGCAAGTGCTTGATATTTGTGGGCTGTCATAAAATTTTACCAGTTATGGCTTAACTAATAAGTTAAGTTTAATGCTCTGTACCCATTGTATATTAAAAAACTGTGCCTGTACCTGTGTGAGAAGAGATTTAAAATAGCGAAATTATTTATTCTATCTGCGGAACACTGTTATGGGCGTTGATAAAACAATTGACAAAAATCAGCTTATATTTCAAACCAAACATATTGATGAAAAAATCTATGTTAAAGAGCAAAAAGGTTTCTTTCAAAAAATTAGACGATATTTAGGCGTGCTATTAATGCTAATGTTTATTGGTATACCATTTATACAGTATCAAGGAGAGCAGGCTGTTTTGTTCGACGTAGCTGCCCAGCACTTAAAAGTGTTCAGTTATTATTTTTATCCGCAAGATCTACTTATTTTTACGCTTATTTTTATTATCGCGGCATTCTCCTTGTTTTTTGTGTCAAGTAAGTATGGTCGGATTTGGTGTGGATTTACCTGCCCGCAAACAATATGGACCTTTTTATTTTTATGGATAGAACACCGCATTGAGGGTAATCGTCAGCAGCGTATTAAACTTGATAAACAGCCGTTGAACTTTAATAAAGCTTTAAAAAAAGTCACTAAACATTTTACTTGGCTGCTAATTTCATTGTTTACCGGGCTTGTTTTTATGTCGTATTTTGTCCCTGCAACTGAAATTTACCCTAGGTTTTTCACGTTAACCAGTTCTTCACTTATTATTGCCTGGGTTTTATTTTTTGCATTATGCACATATGTAAATGCCAGTTGGGTACGAGAAAAAATGTGTCAACATATGTGCCCATACGCTCGTTTTCAGTCAGTAATGTTCAATGCAAACACTAAGGTTGTTACGTACGATAAAGCACGCGGTGAACAACGTGGTCCGCGCAAGCTTAATCAGCCGAAATCTGAAAGTTTAGGCGACTGCGTTGACTGTAATTTATGTGTAGTTGTTTGTCCTGTTGGTATCGATATTCGTGAAGGCTTACAATATGATTGCATTAATTGTGGTTTGTGTATCGATGCGTGCGATGAAACCATGGCAAAATTCTCTTATGCGAAAGGGTTAATTGGTTATACCGGTGAAACGACTTCTCGTACCAATAAAAAGGCGGATTTTGGTTACCTCACAATAATCTTACTTAGTGTCGTCTTTTTATTAGTTTGGCTTGCGAATCGCAGCCAATTTGAAGTGACGGTATTAAAAGATAGACATGCTCTATATCGTATAAACAATGCTGGCGATGTTGAAAACTCTTATCAAATTAAAATTCTAAATAAAACCAATACAGCGACTGAGTTTGAACTCGGCAATTATGGTTTAGATAACTTTATCATTGAGACTAGCCAACAAGTTATGGCACACGCGCAAACCACAACTACCTTTACAGTTACTTTAATTGCTCCTGAACAATATCAACAAAAGTTTAAACTGTTCGAGTTTGTATTAATAGATAAAACTGGCAAGCATAAGCCGTTAAAAATTGGCACTACTTTTCATTATTTTTAATCCATCGAACGGCTTATTGAGCATGTATTAAGTTGTTATTTTATAAAGACATCAATAATTTTATATTATTGATGTCTTTATATTTTATAGAAGAAAAAATAGATTATACTGATATCTAACAATAACGTTAAATTCTGTCGATACTGAATTTGTTTAATACACCAAAAAGATACCTTATGACTTTAAAAATCGTTAAGCATTGTATTACATCCGTTGTGATATTCACTGTAGGCCTCGTTAGTCCTGTAATGGCAGCCGAGTTAATCGTTCCAGATACTTTTGTGGTTGAGCGATTAAATGGTGAAGAGTTCTCCGGAAATTTTTTTACGAGTGAAACCAAGCTAACACTGCAGAGCGGACAAAATGTGTTAGTGCTAAAGTACTCAGAGTTATTTGACGACGAAACCGAAGATCACCATATAACGGTGACTTCTAAACCCTTCATACTATTATTTTCGGTAGGCAAAGAAAACACAATTAAGTTTAGTTATCCAAAGCAAAATAACGGGGAATCGGCAAAGCTCTTCGCCAAAGCGCCAATAGTGAACTTGATAAAGCCAAATGGCAGTGCCGTACCTGTAATTACTCAGTCGCTAGCGACTTATAATGATACTGTTATGAAAGAAACATTGAGTCGCCGGCAAGAAATTGTAAAACAAAGTTTAAATGAAAATGACAAAGGCCAGTTTACTCAAACGGGGCCACAAAGTTTACCTATGTTAAAGTACTGGTGGCAGCAAGCCAGCGACCAAGAAAAGAAAGAATTCTTAACTTTCGTAAAAGATAATCAAAAGGTAATTGCAAAATGATCAACAGCAGAATTTTCGCCTTCACTATTATACTCTTTTCATTTACAAATCTTGCGGTTTGCGCAGAAGAAATAAAACCTCCCGGAGTCGAAGTGACGGGTAAAGGCGCTATATTGATTGACCCTGACATTTTTACGTTTTCCATCACTCTAGCTGATAGGGCTATGACAGCTGAACAAGCCAAAAAAGTTGTGGATGAGAAAACTAATGAATTACTCTCGTCAGCAAAAGAAATGGGGGTTGAAGAAAGTGCAATTGAAACAACCCAAATGAATATTCGACCTATTTTCGATAACAAATCTAAAAGTGCTCAAGACTTATATCAGCCTTCTCTTATCGAAGTGTCGCGACAACTTACCTTTATTTTATCTGACTTTGAACATTACGACCCGCTTTTAGACCAAGCGATACGGTTGGGGGTTAAACACATTTCACAATTACAATATGAAACCAGTAAAGCCGATGAATATTATCGCCAAGCATTGAATGTAGCAATTAAAGACGCTGAAGCTAAAGCAAAACAAATCGCCAGCAGATTAAATTTTTCGCTTGGCGCGGTAACCCACATGAGTGAATTTCCTCATGGAGCGCCACGGGTATTGATGGCAGATTCAAGCGAAAATGCAAAATCTATTTCGTTCCGTTCAAATCCTGGAAAAAGAGAAATAAGCGCACAAATAACCCTAATTTATTCAATAAATCATTAATCGTAAAATTAATCTGCATTTATTTCTAAAAAACAACGAGTAAAGCTTTAATTTAAACAGCCGACAGGGTATGTTAAGCGCTTTTGTAAAATGGTTTATACAAACGTGGATAAAACTGATTTTTATCAAAGCATGCTTGGGCAAGTAGAAGCGATTATTGCTGGTGAAAATGATACTATTGCTAACATGGCAAATATTAGTGCCATACTGTTTAATGCTTTTGATGGTGTTAACTGGGCTGGTTTTTATCGAATGGTAAATAATGAATTGGTTTTAGGGCCATTTCAAGGCCAAGTCGCTTGCATAAGGATCCCTGTCGGTCGCGGTGTTTGCGGTACGGCTGTAAGCGAAAAACGTATTCAGTTAATTGCCGATGTGCATCAGTTTGAAGGGCATATTGCCTGTGATGCAGCGAGTAATTCTGAAATAGTTATTCCGGTTTATCATCAAAACAAAGTTATTGCTGTGTTAGATATAGACAGTGTATCTGTTGGTTATTTTGATCAAGAAGATGCAAAAGGTTTGCAAGCAATAGTTCATGCGTTTGAACAGCAAATAACAGTATCGAGCTAGCCTCGTAATCAACTTGGTATTAAACTGAATGAAAGAATTTGTCGTAATACATGATTTTTTAGTATCAGACGCCGTAGTAGGCGACTGGGATGGTGAAGAAGAATGTGTTGCAGAAAAAGTAAATGAATTTTATCACACCATTTATCAAATGGCTGAAGATGACATCGACCCAGAGGAATTAACCAATTTGCTTAATTTAGTCTGGGATGCTTGGATAGGCGAAGATAGCCTTCCTGAATTAGAATATGATGATATTTATGATTGGTGCAGGCACTTGCTTGAAAACCGTGAACAGTATTTAGAACAAAACAACCTCTAATTCCAGCTGAACCCTCCGTATAGAGGCGACTTGGATCTAGAACAACAAAATTAATTAATTGAAGTAAAATATTATGGAAACAAAACGTATTACCAGTAAAGAAATCATTAGCCATTTAGTGGAAAAATTCCCGGCATGTTTTTCTATCGAAGGCAAAGTAAAACCTTTAAAAATTGGTATCTTTCAAGAGCTGGCAACAGAGCTTGAAAACGACGAAAAAGTTAGTAAAACTCAATTGCGTCAAGCACTTCGTCACTACACGTCTAGTTGGCGTTACCTTAAGTCGATTAAAGTTGGCAATCATCGTGTAAACCTTGCTGGTGAAGATGCTGAGCTTATCGATCAAGAGCAAGCAGACTTTGCTGCTAAAACGCTTAAAGAAAGCCAAGACAAATTTGCTAACAAAAAAACACAAGACAAAAAAGAAAATAAGTCTTATAAAGGAACTAAAGCAGGTGATAAAGGCTCTACAGTAACAAGTAAAGCTAAACCTAAGGTTGGCAAAGCTAAAAAAATGCCCGCCAAACCTAAAGTAAAGTTAACCAAAGTTGAAGCCAATTCATTAACTAAAGGTATGAATGTTATGGTTCAGGTTGGGAATTCACCATTAGATGCTACTATTACAGAAGTAGCCGGTAAAGATGTAAGTGTACAGTTAACCTCAGGTATGGTGGTTAAAACACAAGCGGATAAAATCTTTACCAAATAAACACTGGAGTTGTTATATGCAGAATATTTGTCGATTAGCCCTTGCCGTTTCTCTTTCTTTTTCATCTTTGTCGGTAGTTGCTGAACAAACGAAAGTTGCTGAGCAAACGAAAGTTGTAGAACAAGTTAAAATAGTAGAGCAGGACCTGCCGCAGTTAATGCAGGAAATGCAACATAAAAAAGCTAGTCAGCGAATATCTGCAACATTTTCAAGACAACACTATAAAAAGTTTATGATGGATGATGAACTGTCATCATTAATTTATGACTTTTATTTGAAGCAACTTGATTATTCTCGACAGGTTTTTCTAGCATCAGACATTGCCAGCTTTGAACAATATCGTAAAAGTTTTGACGATATGGTTGCCAGCGGCAAGCTAGCACCGGCTTATGATATATATAACTTAAACGTTAAGCGTCGTTTTCAACGTTATAAATATGCGTTAAGTTTATTAGAAACAGAGTTCGACTTTTCTATAAAAGAGCAATATGTGTTCGATAGAGAAGATGCTCCGTATGCAACTACTGAAGCTGAACTTGATGAATTATGGCGTCAGCGTGTTAAATCGGATGCGTTAAATTTAAAATTAGCCGGTAAAAATTGGGCTGAAATTAAAAAAGTATTAAGTAAGCGTTATAATTATGCATTAAAACGACTTAGCCAAGGTGAAAGTGAAGACGTTTTTCAAATTGTAATGAATGCCTTCTCTCGCACTGTTGAACCACATACTTCTTATTTATCTCCTCGTAACGCTGAGCGTTTCCAAATGGAAATGAACCTATCACTTGAAGGTATAGGTGCAGTGCTTCGCGCTGAAGATGACTTTACCGTGATTCAAAGCGTTGTCACCGGCGGCCCAGCAGATAAATCTAAAAAGATTAAGCCTAAAGATAAAATCATAGGTGTTGCTCAAGGCGATAAAGAGTTTGTTGATGTAGTTGGCTGGCGTTTAGACGACGTAGTTGACTTAATTAAAGGCCCTAAAGGCACAACGGTGCGTTTACAAGTTGAAAAAGGCGAAGATGACCCGACAATCGAGGTTATCTCAATTGTTCGTGACACCATCAAATTAGAAGACCGCGCCGCTAAATCTGAAGTTTACAGCGAAAAACAAGCCGAAGGCGAAGATCCTGCAAATGCTAAAAAGTTAGGCGTTATTACCATTCCTAGTTTTTACAATAAGTTATCTCGTGACGTTGCCAAAGAAATTGCCAAGTTAAAAGAAGATAACGTACAGGGCATAATTGTTGATTTACGTGGTAATGGTGGTGGTTCACTGGTTGAAGCCACTTTATTAACCGGTTTATTTATTGATAAAGGCCCGGTAGTACAAGTTAGAGATGGTGCTAATAGAGTCGAAATCAATAAAGATACAGATGGCTTAAGCTACTACGATGGTCCTTTAACGGTAATGGTAGACAGATACAGCGCATCTGCATCGGAAATATTTGCAGCTGCATTACAAGATTATGGCCGCGCAATTATCGTAGGTGAAAATACTTTCGGTAAAGGCACTGTGCAGCAGCATCGCGGTTTAGGTCGAGTGTATGATTTGTATGAAAACCCGTTAGGCAGTATCCAATTTACAATTGCCAAATTCTATCGTATTAATGGCGGTAGTACTCAGCATAAAGGGGTAACACCTGATATTTTATATCCTTCAGCTATTGAACCCGGTGAGTGGGGTGAAAGCCGCGAAGAACGCGCATTGGAATGGGATAAAATTAATAAAGCGTCATACCGTACAATCAATGATTTTACTCAAGATATTGCTTACTTAGATTCTTTGCATAAAGAACGTATAAAAACTAATGATGAGTTTGCATATTTAAATGAAGACATAAATTATTATCGAGCAAACAAAGATAAAAAGTCTGCATCTTTAAATTATGAAGAACGTAAAGCAGAGCGCGAAGAAAATAAACTTAAACGATTAACTCGAGCGAATATGCGCCTGAAAGCTATGGGTGATGAACAAGTAGAATCTGTTGATGATATCCCAGACTCGCTGGCCGATTTAGACCCGTTCTTAGATGAAACAGCATTCATCACGTTCGACTTGGTTGAAGTAGGAAAAATTGCTAAAAAGTAATTTTTGCATGAGTTCTGCATATAAACCAACCTAATTATCCGTAATGGCAGGTTGGTTTTTCGACAATCTTAATAAAAAAAACCGATGGAAGAGTAAAGTTATTAAAAATAATTTTACTCTTCCATCGGTTTTTTTATGCATGAATATTGATCTTTATTGTAACCTAAGCGCATATCTATTCGTAATTACTGCATGAAGTCATTTATACTCTAGGCCATACAAAAATAGCTTAGGCGTTTCTTAAAAGTAATTGCATACATTTATGCAGAACCATAATAAGATTATTAACAAGCTATAAACAAAATTTAGAAAACAATTGAAGTAGGTTTATCAATAATATGTCAAAGAAAGAAACAATGAGATCTCCAAGTCTGATGGATGCATTATTGCCATTAGTTATTATGGTAACAATGCTGACAGCTGCGGTGATGTATTTTGCTGATAATTCATCTTATGGCCCGAACCAAATTGCATTATTACTCGCAACGGGTGTTGCGATAATTATAGGGTTAAAAAATGGCCACAATTGGGTAAGCATTGAAAAAGCGATTATCAACGGTATTTCAATTTCATTAGGTGCAGTGTTAATACTGTTAGCCGTTGGGTCATTAATTGGTACTTGGTTATTATCAGGTACAGTACCAACCTTAATTTATTACGGTTTAAACATATTAAACCCACAATGGTTTTATGTTGCAGCGTGTTTAATATGTGGCTTGGTATCTATGTCTATTGGTAGTTCTTGGACCACAGCCGCCACTATAGGTGTGGCGTTACTTGCCGTAGCCAATGGCTTGGGCTTAGATCCGGCAATTACCGCAGGTGCAATTATCTCCGGTGCATATTTTGGTGATAAAATTTCGCCATTATCTGAAACTACCAACTTAGCTCCTGCTGTTGTTGGAACAGAGTTGTTTAAACACATTCGCTATATGCTTTGGACCACTATACCTTCAATTGCTACAGCATTAGTTTTATTTCTATTTTTGGGCTTCAGTGAAGATGTAAAAGATTCTAGTGAAAGCGCATTAATGCTGAATGACTTAATGGACAAGCATTTTGACATCAATATCTTTAACTTAATACCACTAGTGGTGTTACTTGTATTAGCGATAAAGAAAGTACCTGCATTTTTAGCGGTATCAATTGGCGCGATAACAGGCGCAGTATGGGCGGTATTATTCCAACAAGACTTTATCATGAGTTTAGCTGGTGAAGGCGTTGATGCGGTAACGGCTAATATTAAAGTAGTGTGGACAGCATTTTTTGATGGTGTAGCGGTTAATACAGGTAATGAAAACTTAGACAGCCTATTAAGCCGTGGTGGTATGTCAGGTATGTTAAATACTGTGTGGTTGATCATCTGCGCGTTAACCTTCGGTGCGGTTTTAGAGCACTTAGGTATGCTACGTAAATTAATGGATGCGATTTTAAAAGGTGTACATACAACAGGTGGTTTAATTACAAGTACAGTTACTACATGTATTGGTACAAACCTTGTTACCGCCGATCAATATATGGCTATTGTAATGCCTGGTCGTATGTACAAAGAAGAATATGAAAGCAGAGGGTTAGATCCAGTGGTTCTAAGCCGTACTTTAGAAGACTCTGGTACATTAACCTCTCCACTTATTCCATGGAATACCTGTGGTGCATACATGTACGGTGTACTAGCCGTTAATCCGTTAGATTATGTATTCTACTGTTTCTTTAACTTAATTAACCCAGTGTTAGCGGTTGTTTATGGCTATGTTGGCCTAAATATCAAAAAGCTGGGTAAAGCAGTAACAGCTTAATCAGCGTTAGTTAAATTTAATATTAAGGGCTTGGTAAATATTTATTTTTACCAAGCCCTTTTTTTTGTACACTAGCTAATTAATTACTTCGAACAACACTAACTATGAGCGTCTCATGACTGAATTTTCCCCAAGATATTTAAAAGATTATCAAGTTCCAGATTACAAAATAACTACCGTAAATTTAACCATAGAATTAGATGACACTAAAACCGTAGTTACTAATGTGATGGAAGTTTCGAAAGTAGGCGTGCATCAACGGGCATTAACCCTTGATGGTGAACATATGCAATTAATGTCTGTGATGGTTAATAAAGACAAACTAACGGCTTCTCAATACCAACTCAATGAATCTACGTTAACAATTGCTGATTTACCTGAGCAATTTACCCTAACTATCACCACACAAATAAACCCTGTTGCTAATACTGCGTTAGAAGGCTTGTATAAATCTGCCGATGTTTATTGTACGCAGTGTGAAGCCGAAGGGTTCAGACGTATCACTTACTTTTTAGATCGTCCTGATGTGATGGCTGTTTATACCACTAAAATCATAGCTGATAAAACCAGCTTTCCATTTTTATTAGCAAACGGTAATAAAGTTGAGCAAGGCGATTTGTCAAACAATATGCATTTCGTAACCTGGCATGATCCGTTTCCAAAACCTTGTTATTTATTTGCATTAGTTGCCGGTGATTTTGATTTATTAGAAGATAGTTTCACAACTAAATCGGGACGGGTAGTTAAACTTGAACTATTTGTTGATAAGGGGAACTTAAGCCGTAGCGAGCATGCGATGGTGTCTCTAAAAAAATCCATGCTGTGGGATGAACAGCAATTTAACCTGGAGTACGATCTTGATATCTACATGATTGTTGCCGTTGATTTCTTCAATATGGGAGCAATGGAGAACAAGGGATTAAACGTTTTTAATTCAAAGTTTGTATTAGCCGATGATTTATCAGCGACAGATGACGACTTCTTTAATGTTGAAGCCGTAATTGCCCATGAATATTTTCATAATTGGACCGGTAACAGAGTTACTTGTCGTGATTGGTTTCAATTGAGCTTAAAAGAAGGCTTAACCGTATTTAGAGATCAGCAATTTAGCGCCGACATGCACTCGAGCACAGTAACCCGAATAAAGAACGTTAAAATAGTTCGTGCCCAACAGTTTGCCGAAGATGCCGGGCCTATGGCGCATCCAATTCGCCCTGAAAAAGTAATGGAGATGAATAACTTTTATACCTTAACCGTATATGAAAAGGGCTCAGAAGTTATTCGTATGATGCACACTATTTTAGGTGATGATGCCTTTAAAGCAGGTATTAAATTGTATTTTGAACGCCATGATGGTCAAGCGGTCACCTGTGATGATTTTGTTGCTGCTATGAGCGATGCCAGCAATACTGATTTGAGTCAGTTTAAGTATTGGTACAGCCAGTCAGGTACGCCTGAGTTAAGTGTAAGTGATGAATATGATGCCAAGAGTAATACGTATCAGTTAACCATTGAGCAAAACCATCCTGAAACTCATGACAAGCAGGAAAAACATAACCTGCATATACCAATAAATGTTGAGCTGATAACCAGTGATAACAACCTAAACCAAGGTGGCTTGCTGCACAGTAAGCAAAAGACACAAACGTGGACCTTTGAGAATGTGTTCACAAAACCTGTACCTGCATTACTCGGTAATTTTTCTGCGCCAGTAAAATTAAACTACCAATATAACGATCAAGACTTGAATGTATTAATGGTTAACGCCTCGGATGAGTTTAATCGATGGGACGCCGGTCAAAAGCTGTTTGCGGGTTATATTAAGCAACTGGTAAACAACGCCGAGCTGGAATTACCAATGCAAATAGCAGAGGCATTAGCGCAAGTGTTAAACAGTGATGCTGATAATGCCTTTAAAGCAGAGCAGTTAGTGTTGCCAAGTTTTGATGAAATGGCTGCCGCTATTGATGAGGTCAACCCTGGTGCGCTGGTACGAGCTATCTCAATATTGAAACGTTTTATTGCTGAGCAGTTGCAATCTAAGTTTATTGCAACGTATCAATCGTTATGTACGAATGAATTTGCCAAAGATGGGGCCGCGATAGGGAATAGGGCACTGAAAAATGTTTGTTTAGATTACTTGGCATTGTTAGACGGCGCGAATGAGCTCGTCTTAAATCAGTTTAATCAAGCCAATAATATGACCGATCAATTAGCTGCAATAAAAACTGCCGCGCTTAATGACTTAATCTGCTTTGAAGATGTGATGGTTGAATTCGCTCGACAATGGCAAGGTAATACCCTGGTTATGGATAAATGGTTCAGCATTAATGCTATGCATAATAACGAAAATGTTGTGCAACGTATTACTGGTTTATTAACGCATCCTGAATTTAGTATTGATAATCCAAATAGGGCAAGGGCACTGATTGGTGCATTTGCTTTTTACAACAGTCATTACTTTCATAACAAAGATGCCAGTGGCTATAAGTTTTTATTCGAGCAATTGACTAAGTTGAACGCCATTAACCCACAAGTTGCTTCTCGTTTAATAACGCCACTTATTCAATTTAAGTCGTTTGATAATAACCACCAACAATTAATGAAAGTTGAACTTGAAAAATTAAGTCAACTTGACAATTTATCTCGTGATTTACTTGAAAAATTAACCGCAGCATTGCAATAAATGCTAAAAATGACGTAGAGCATAAAATTATTTTAATTTTTTTATGCTCTATTTTTAATTATTTTATTAATCCCCATTTCCTTATATCAAACAGAACAACCCGGCTCATTAAAGATCCATTTTGAATAGAGTATTTGCTTTAATAACTGGTTGGACCATTGGTACTTCTAGCCTGTAGCAAAGTCGATTTTTTTGCAAAAATTAAAACCAATTAAATAACGCCTTCATCTTTTAAACAAACGCTTTAAATTATCGAGTGAAAAATGTTGGATATCTGTACAAACCATTAGTTTCACTCAGGTTTACAAGTGTTATTTAGTATTGCCAACCTGTAAAAATAGTGTAATTATTATTTCTGCAATTATAAATTAAGAAAAATAACGCACATAAAACTATAAAGTTTTTCTAAATTCTTGGGGAAAAAACAATGCCAAGTTCTACTTTTAATTTTGGTAAAAATCGTATCGCAAAAAGTGTTGCAGCCAGTCTAATGGTATTAGCAACATCGCAAGTACAAGCAGTTCAATTCGATCTCGGTGACTTCAAAGTCAGTTTCGATTCAACATTTTCTTACGGTGAATCACACCGTATTGAAGATAGAAATTGGAATGATCTAGTCGGTAAGTCAAATAACTTAAATAACAATATTGACTGGGTAAACAACCCGCCTTCAAACTTTGATGTATGGGCTAATGGTGCCGGTAGTTATTCAACCAACGGTGATTTAGGTAACTTAAATTACGACTCAGGTGAAGCCTTTTCAAGAATGTTTAAAGGCAACCATGAATTAGATATTACCTATTCAAACGAAGTTGGCGATTTTGGTGTGTTTGTTCGCGGCATGTATTTCTACGATTTTGAAATGATGGATAACGATCGTCCATACACTAATCCGTTAACGGGTGAGTCTACCAGTCCTTGTGATGATGAAGACGCAAAAGACGAAATTTGTCGTGACGTACGTTTATTAGATGCATTTGCTTATGCCGACTTTTATGTTGGTGATACACCGGTAAGTATTCGTGTTGGTGACCAAGTGATCAGTTGGGGTGAAAGTACGCTAATTGCCCATGGTGTTAGTGAATTAAACCCGGTTGATATTGCTCGTTTACGCTCACCAGGTGCTGAATTAAAAGAAGCATTTATTCCATTTGGTGCGGTTTGGGCATCAGTTGGGGTTACAGAAAACTTCAATATTGAAGCGTTTTATCAATACCGCTGGGAAAAATCAGTATTACCTGCACCAGGTAGTTATTTCTCAACCAATGATTTTGCCGGCTCCGGCGGTTACGCAAATAACGTACAGTTAGGTTTTGGCGGTACAGCCGATGTAAACTTAGATGAATTAATTGCGCAATTAAATGCATTTAGAGGCGACTTCCTTTCAGGTAATGCAAGTGCTGCTGATTATATTGGTATTGCTCGTCAAGCAACGTTAACGCCGCAAAATGAAGACGCAGATATTGAGCCAGATGATGGCGGTCAATACGGTTTACGTTTTTCTTATTTCTTTCCTGAGCTAAACGATACTGAACTTAGCTTGTACCACATGAATTACCATTCTCGTCGACCGGTTATTTCAGGGCAAACGGCTAACTTTACTAATGCGTCTTTAGGTGCAGATCTTGGTATGATTGCTCAGCAAGGTGTTAATGAAGATAATATATTACAGCTTGGCGCATTTGCTAAAGCGGTATTTACATACCCTGAAGACATTTCTTTATACGCATTAAGTTTTAACACTACCGTTGGTTTAACTTCTGTTGCCGGTGAAATATCGTATCGTCAAGATGAACCGTTGCAAATCGATGATGTAGAATTGTTATTTGCCGCTGTGCCACAACAATTAGCCAATGCAGGTCTTGCTCCTTTAGATGGTATTTCACAAATGCCTGTTTTCGCTCCAGGTGAAATCGCAACAGGTTTTATTGAGTCTGATACTGTACAAGCACAAGTAACCTTTACGCATTTGTTTGGTCCTACATTTGGTGCAGGACAGCTTACTGGTTTAGTTGAAATCGGTGGTATCGAAATTTTAGATATGCCTGACGAAAATGAATTACGTTTGAATGGTCCTGGTGGAGCGCGTTCGGGCTCAACTGATCCAATAATGTTGTTTGTACAGGGCGGCACCGAGACTAATCCATTCCCAACAGATTTTGCTTGGGGTTACAGAGCGTTAGCTAAACTAGATTACAACGATGTATTTTGGGGCGTAAACGTTTCACCTCGTGTGGTTTACTCGCACGATGTGAAAGGTACAACACCAGATCCTTTATTCTTGTTTGTTGAAGAGAAAAAATCACTGTCATTAGGAGTTAGCTTTGATTATCAAAGTACTTGGTCAGCAGATTTTACCTATAACAGTTTCTTTGACGGTGTAGGCACTACCAACACCACTGAAGATCGTGATTTCGTATCGTTTAACATTAAATATTCAATCTAAGGTTAGAAACAATGAAAAATATTACAGCAATTTCATTAGCTATTTCACTGGCGCTAACTTCAGCAACAAGTTTTGCCAAAGTTAGTCCAGAAGAAGCCGCTAAATTAGGCAAAGAACTAACGCCAATGGGCGCTGAAATGGGCGCCAACGAAGATGGTTCAATCCCTGCGTGGACTGGTGGTATTACATCAGCTCCTGCGGGTTATAAATCTGGTGATCATCATCCTGATCCATTCCCAGAAGATAAAATTCAATATACCGTTGATAGCAGCAACTATGCACAATACAAAAGTTTATTGAGCTTAGGTCAACAAAAATTATTTGAGACTTATCCTAAAACATTCAAAATGAACGTTTATCAAACACGTCGCAGTGCTTCTTACCCACAACACGTGTACGATGAAACATTGAATAATGCATCTCGTGCTGAATTAATACGTGGTGGTAATGGTATCAGCAAAGCAGCTGTTGGTGTGCCATTCCCAATCCCTGCTAACGGCTTGGAAGCTATTTGGAATCACAGTCTACGTTATCGTGGCGAAAGCATTACACGTCAAGGTGGTCAAGCAGCACCTACAGCATCAGGCAGCTTTACTTACATTGGTTTTGATGAAGCACTAATCATTCCATACGGTGTTAAAGGTGCAAGTTATCAAAAACTTGAAGATACCAATATTTTGTTTAAGTTTAAGCAAAAAGTATCGCAACCAGCTCGATTAGCGGGTACTGCACTATTAGTTCATGAAACAATGGACCAAATTAAAACACCACGTCAGGCTTGGACATACAATACTGGTCAACGTCGTGTACGCCGTGCTCCTAATGTAGCTTACGATGCACCAGGTACAGCTTCAGATGGCTTACGTACAACTGATGATTTCGATATGTTTAACGGCGCACCAGATCGTTACACATGGGAATTAAAAGGTAAGCAAGAACTGTTGATCCCTTACAACGATTACCGTTTACACAGCGATAAAATAAAATACGATGATATTTTACAGGCAGGGCACATTAACCCTGATCTGGTTCGCTATGAAAAACATCGTGTATGGGTTGTAGAAGCGTCATTAAAAGATGGTACTAGCCATGTTTATAAGAAACGTACCTTCTACATAGACGAAGATAGCTGGCAAGTATCTGTAGCTGACATGTACGATAACCGTGATGAATTATATCGTGTGGCTGTTGCCCATGGTCTTAATTATTACGAGTTACCGGCACAATGGTCTACACTTGAGGTGTATCATGATCTGCAATCACGTCGTTATATTGCTATCGGTTTAGATAATGAACATAACATGTATGACTTTGCTCCTAAGCATAAAGACAGAGACTTTACGTCTTCTGCCTTACGCCGAGAAGGTCGCAGATAAGAACCATCCAAAGACAAAAACGGTTGGCTCTGCCAGCCGTTTTTAGTTTTAGGCTAGTTGTTATTAAAACGTTAATTTAATGGCCATGACATTTAATCAATGTGATTGCTATAACCATTGAGTTTAAAAATTTATGATCCGTGTATTCAAATGTGTACTAGTTTACTGCACCTTTTCCTTTTCTGCTTTAGCTACCAGTAATCCGGTTCCCGCTGAAATTTTACCATTAGCATCTAAATCGCTAATGTTGGATATCGCTAAGGTGAGCGAGTCATCATTAATTGCTGTTGGCGACAAAGGCCATATTTTGCTTTCATCTGACGGTATTGATTGGCAGCAGCAATCAAATCCGGCAAATTCTGCGCTAAACCGAGTTTATTTTTTAGATGAGCAACGTGGATGGGCGGTTGGTCACGACTCAGCTATTTTAAACACCATTGATGGTGGTAAAAACTGGGCCATTCAAAATTATCAACCTGAAAAAGAGCGACCTTTATTTGATGTCGTATTTTTTGATCAACATCACGGTATCGCTGTTGGAGCTTACGGTGTTTTTTATCGCACCAAAGATGCCGGGAAAACTTGGGTTGAAGAGTTTCATTTAGAGCTGGTAAACAGTGATGATCAAGAATATCTACAAGAGTTGAAAGTCGAAGATGAAGAATTCTATTTAGAAGAAATTGCCAGCATCCTACCTCATTTTAATCGTATTTTATCCGTAGGAAACGAGCTATACCTTGCGGGTGAAATTGGCATGTTGGCAAAAAGCAGTGACCAAGGACAAACTTGGGAGTTGCTTGATGAAATTTACATGGGGTCATTTTTCGATATCGCTCAGATTGATCAACAACAACTGCTTGTCGTTGGCTTACGTGGCAATATGTTTTCCAGCACAGATGGTGGCGCTCAATGGCAACATCAAGACACAGACACTACTGCCTTATTGAATGATATTGTTGTTACAGAACAAGGGCATGTATATGTGTTGGCAAATGCAGGGGTGATTCTAAGCAGTGCTAACGGCACTGATTTTACCTTAAGTACACAACCGGACGGTAAAGCCTTAATTGGTGGCGTTTGGTTTAATAATAAACTTGTCGTCGCCAGTGAAGTTGGCGTTAAAGTATTGGCTGTTAAATAAGTAGGAGCCAATGATGGCAATTATAAAATTTCTAAATCATATCGAACGTAACATCTTTCGCTTCAGGTTCTCTGTATTAGGTATCTTCCTTTTTATCACCGGTTACTTATTAGCGCAAGCAACAAACATTAAACTTGATGCATCGTTTGAGAAAAACGTACCGTTGCAACACAGTTATATGCAAACCTATTTGAAGCATCAAACTGATTTTGGTGGTGCGAACAATGTATTAATTTCTGTATGTAATACGACAGGTGATATTTTTAATGCAGACTTTTTTACCACGCTTAAAGGCGTACACGATCAATTGTTCTTCATTCCTGGCGTTAACCGAATTCTAGTTAACTCTCTGTATGCTCCATCAACTCGTTTTGTTGAAGTCGTTGAAGATGGTTTTGCTGGCGGGCCGGTAATTCCTGCCGATTTTCAGCCTGACGAGCGTGGTTTGGCTATTGTAAAAGGTAATATTGAAAAAGCTGGCATAGTAGGCAGTATGGTTTCAGATGATTATACCTGTTCAATGGTTAAATCATCGTTAATGGAAATTGACCCACAAACCGGTGAAAAGCTCGATACGTTAAAACTAGCCAAGCAACTTGAAGTTGAGCTGCGTGGTGAGTTTGAAAAAGATAATATCAGCATTCACATTATCGGCTTTTCAAAAATGGTTGGCGATATTGCTGACGGCGCGAAAGGCGTAGTTACATTTTTTGCTATTGCGATAGCGATCACCGCCATAATGGTTTACCTATTTTGTAATTCTATAACGTTAACTCTTCTGCCTATCCTGTGTTCTTTAATTGCCGTTATTTGGCAAATGGGCATGCTGACGGAATTAGGCTTTGGTTTAGATCCTATGTCTATCCTTGTACCGTTTTTGGTCTTCGCCATCGGCGTGAGCCATGGTGTACAAATGATCAATGCAATTTCCAAAGAAGTTGCTAAAGGCAACAGTGCAAGACAAGCTGCTCAGTTAAGTTTTAGGCGTTTACTTGTTCCTGGTGGTATCGCATTGCTGTCTGATACCGTGGGCTTTTTAACGTTACTAGCGATTGATATCGGTATTATTCGCGAGTTGGCAATTACTGCATCCTTAGGTGTTGGGCTTATTATTTTTACCAACCTGTTATTATTACCAATTTTAGTGTCGTTTGTTCGCTTCAATGAAGAAGAACAAAAGCATATCGTTGAAAATGCTGATCATAAACTGATGAATCGGTTGTTGTGGCGTAAAGCGGCTATTGTTACCTCTCGTAAACCAGCGGCGATTATTCTAACGTTCACGGCAATATTGTTTATTTGGGGCTTTAACCAAAGTGGTGAGCTAAAAATAGGCGAACTTCATGCTGGAGCTCCGGCTTTACACGAAGATTCTCGTTATAACCAAGATACATTTTTAATTACTGACAAATACGCAATCAGTGTTGATTATATGTCTGTTGTGGTTGAAACTTTTGCTGAATCTTGTGTAGAGCATGAAGTATTGAATACCATTGATACCATGCAATGGCGCCTGGAAAACGTGCCTGGTGTACAGTCAGCTGTTTCTTTAGCCAGCGTCGCCAAAATTGTAAATACCGGTTATAACGAAGGTAACAAGCGTTGGCAGGTATTATCACGAAACCAGCAAAGCCTTGTGCAATCTATTGCGCGTATTCCACATACCAGTGGTTTGTTAAATACTAATTGTAGTGCGATGCCAATCATTTTATTTATGGAAGATCATAAAGCAGAAACCATTGAACGCATTGTTACTGCCGTTAAAGAAAATGCCGCCGAACTAAATACTGATACCATCAAGTTTAAGTTAGCATCAGGACCTGTAGGGGTAATGGCTGCTACCAACGAAGCGGTAGCTGAAGCTCAAATCCCAATGATGTTTTATGTTTATGGCGCGGTAACCTTATTATGTTTAATCAGTTTCCGCTCGGTTCGTGCAACAGTTGTTGTTATTGCTCCTCTTTATGTAGTTTCAACACTGGCCCAAGCACTAATGACGTACCTTGATATAGGCTTAACTGTTTCTACATTGCCAGTAATTGCCTTAGGGGTTGGTATTGGTGTTGATTATGGTATTTATATTCTCTCTACCATGAGTGCCCATTTAAAACAGGGTGAAACAATGGGGCAAGCTTACCTTTCAGCTCTTAAAGAACGAGGTAGTGCAGTATTGATTACCGGAGTAACGTTAGCTATTGGTGTATCAACGTGGTTTTTCTCAGATCTTAAATTTCAAGTTGATATGGGGATATTATTAACCTTTATGTTTTTAGTTAACATGCTGGCAGCAATTATTATATTACCAGCCTTGTCTACTTTCTTATGGTCAGACAAAAGTCAGTCTAAAAAAGCAAGCAAGACGAAATAATTGTGATGCGATAAAAATATTTTTATTCAAGCAGTATTCACATAACTGCATAATTAATCACTAAAATGGCCGAAAGGCCATTTTCTATTTATAGCTACTGAATAATCACGTACATTTGCTTGATAGCATTATAAAAATTGGTATTTTTACTCTAATAAAGTACTCGCAAAACAATAAAAATCACAATAGAATCCGCCCCATAGACTATTCTAAAGTTATAATTTGCAAGAATTTACTATACTTGCTGTAATTAACTGTGAAAGTTTAAATAATCAATTACATTTCGCCTTAATCTGAGGGTAAAAATATGGCGTCATTAGATAATAAATCTTCTGTACTTTTTAAAAATGTTGCAAAATTAATTCACGATAAAGTGCCTAGTGAAACGGCCCCTTTATTAGAGAAATTTACCAGTTTACTTTATAGTAATCTGTCGAAAGATGATCTTGCTGGTCGTAATGACAGCGATGTTTATGGCGCAACACTAAGTCTTTGGAAAGCGCTGAACGCCCAAAAAGATGAAAAAGCCTTTATACGCGTATTAAACCCTGAAGTATCCAAACATGGTTGGAAGTCCAGCCATACTGTAATTGAAGTTATCATTAAAGATATGCCATTTTTGGTAGATTCAACGCGCATTGCATTAAATCGTTTAGGCCTATCTCCTCATTTAATATTGAATTGCCCACTAAATATTGTTCGTGGCTATAATGGCAGTGTTGAACAAATTTCTCCAGCTCGAGAAGATTTAAAAGACAGCATTTGTGAAACCGTATTTTTTATCGAAATTGATCGCTTATCTGATCAATCACAGTTAGATGATTTAACAGCTGAATTGCATTCAGTGTATGAAGATGTGTCATTAACGGTTACTGATTGGCAGCCATTAATGAAAAAATTCACTGACAGCATTAAAGGCCTGGAAAAGTTTAAAGCACAAGTTGATGACACTGACTTTAACGAAAGCAAAGAATTTTTAAACTGGCTTTGTGATAACCACTTTACCTTTATGGGCTATCGCTCGTATAACGTGGTAAAAGTTGAAGGTGATATCGCTTTAGAGGCTGATATCGATACAAGCTTAGGGTTATTGCGCAATTCTAATGGCACTAAACAACGGTTGATTTCTAAATATTCAGAATCGGCAAGAGAGTTAGCATTAGGTCAAAACTTACTGATATTGACCAAAACCAATTCTCGTTCACGTGTTCATCGTCCTGCTCATTTAGATTATATTGGTATCAAGCGCTTTGATAAAAAAGGCAATATTGTTGGCGAAGATCGTTTCGTTGGTTTATTTGGCTCAGCTTTTTACAATAACAGCGCCTTAAACGTGCCTATTATTCGACATAAGGTTCAACGCGTAGTTGATAATTCTGGCTTTGCCAAAGGATCACACGCCTACAAAACCTTGATCAATATTTTAGAAACATTCCCTCGTGATGAAATATTACAATCAAAAGAAGAAGAACTAATTAGCACCGTAAAAGGGGTGTTACAAATGCAAGAGCGAGACAGAACAGGGTTATTTGTTCGTCGTGATGCATTTAATCGATTCTTTTCTTGTATGGTATATGTACCGCGTGAGCGATATAACACCCGATTACGTATCGCTACCCAAGAAATATTACAAAACGCGTTTGGCACCTCAGCAGAAGTAGAATTTAATACTTTCTTCTCTGAGTCTGTACAAGCAAGAACACATTACATAGTCCGTGTAGACTCAACTAAAGCAGATATCGATGTGAAAGAAATTGAAAGCAATCTTAATCAAGCTGCACGCAGCTGGGATGACAAATTAGCCGACGCGCTAAACATAAATAAAGGTGAAGTGTTAGGTAAATCACTTAGCCGCAAGTATGCTAACTTCCCGCAAGCTTATAAAGACGAAGTGTTACCTGGTACCGCTATTGTTGATATTGAAAAACTTGAAGCTGTTTCGGCAGAAAAACCGCTTGAGATGTTGTTCTATCAACCACTTGAAGAAAAATCTGACTCGCGTTTTGTTAAATTAAAATTATTCCATAAAGGTGAGCCACTACATTTATCTGATGTATTGCCAATGTTGGAAAACTTTGGTTTGCGTGTTATCGGTGAAAGCCCATACATGGTACGTAACTGTGACGGAGAAATGTGTTGGATTTTAGATTTCTCAATGCTGTTAACCGGTAATAAAGAATTTAATTTAGAACAAGTTCAAATATTGTTCCAAGATGCATTTGCCAAAGTATGGCATGGTGAATTAGAAGATGATGGCTTTAACCGATTAATTTTAGGTGCTGGTCTTGCAGGCCGTGAAGTGTCTATTTTAAGAGCTTATGCTAAGTACCAACAACAAATTGGCAGCACGTTCTCACAAAGCTATATCGAATCAACATTTACCCGTTACCCGAACTTTGCTGAGTTATTAATTAATTTATTCGAACTTAAGTTTACGCCAAACGGTAAGAAGAACGACAAAGCTATTGCTAAAGTGGTTGAAACTATCGAGTCTTCACTGGATAACGTAGCAAGTCTTGATGACGACAGAATTATCCGTCGTTACGAAGAAATCATTAATGCTACGGTACGTACTAACTATTTCCAAAATAATGAACAGGGTAATATCAAGTCTTACATTTCATTTAAAATGTTGCCTGAGCTTATCCCAGAAATGCCTAAGCCGTTACCTAAGTACGAAATATTTGTTTATTCACCACAACTTGAAGGTGTGCATTTACGTGGCGGAAAAGTGGCACGTGGTGGTTTACGTTGGTCAGACAGACGCGAAGATTTCCGTACCGAAGTACTTGGTTTAGTGAAAGCGCAACAAGTAAAAAATACCGTTATCGTTCCTGTTGGTGCTAAAGGTGGTTTCTTCTGTAAGCAATTACCCGTTGGTGGCTCTCGCAAAGATATCTTTGAAGCCGGTCGTGAATGTTATAAAACCTTTATTCGCGGTCTATTAGACGTTACTGATAACATTGTTGGTGGTGAAGTTGTTCATCCAGAAAGCGTTGTACGCCTAGATGAAGATGATACTTATCTAGTTGTTGCTGCCGATAAGGGCACGGCAACATTCTCTGATACGGCTAATGGCATCGCTGAAGAATACGGCTTCTGGTTAGGTGATGCTTTCGCTTCAGGCGGAAGTGTTGGTTATGACCATAAGAAGATGGGTATTACAGCGAAAGGTGCTTGGGAGTCGGTTAAACGTCATTTCCGTGAAATTGATATCAACTGTCAAACTACCGATTTTACCTGTTTAGCTGTTGGTGATATGGCAGGGGATGTATTTGGTAACGGTATGTTGTTATCAAAACATATTTGTTTGCAAGTGGCATTTAACCACATGCATATTTTCATTGACCCAACGCCAAATTCTAAAGCGACTTACCCAGAGCGTGAACGTTTATTCAACCTACCGGGTTCAAGTTGGGAAGATTACAACCAAGATCTAATTTCTGAAGGCGGTGGTATTTTCTTACGTTCAGCGAAATCAATTAAGCTGACACCACAAATCAAGAAAATGCTTGGCACTAAAAAAGCGAGCATGGCACCGAATGAATTGATTCAAGCGGCGTTAAAAATGAAAGTCGATTTGTTCTGGAATGGTGGTATTGGTACTTACATTAAAGGTTCGAGTGAAAGTCATTTAGAAGTAGGCGATCGTGCTAACGACTTATTACGTGTAAATGGTAACGAAGTTCAAGCAAAAGTTATTGGTGAAGGTGGTAACTTAGGTTGTACGCAACTTGGCCGTATTGAATATACAGCCAATGGCGGCCGCATGAATACCGATTTTGTTGATAATGTTGGTGGTGTTGACTGTTCAGATAACGAAGTAAACATTAAGATTTTACTTAACGTATTAGTCGCTAATGGCGATTTAACCTTAAAACAACGTAATAACATACTTTACGATATGACTGATGAAGTTGAAGATATCGTATTAGAAGATTGTTACCGTCAAACTCATTCAATTTCTATTTCAGAGTCGCGCGGAGCAAGTAAACTTAAAGAGCATGCTCGCTTTATCCATCATTTAGAACGTGAAGGTAAGCTGGACAGAGGCCTTGAGTTTATTCCTAACGATGAAGAAATTGCTGATCGTATGGCAAGTAATCGTGGTTTAACTCGTCCAGAGCTATCGGTACTTATTGCTTACGGTAAAATGGTACTCAAAGAGCAATTAGTTATTGATGAAGTAACTAACGACCCATTTATCAGTGCGTTATTGATCAAAGCATTCCCTGTGCAATTACAGGAAAAATATCAGGCAGAAATGCAAAACCATCCTCTGCGCGGTGAAATTATAGCCACACGTATGGCAAATAACATGTGTAATTACATGGGCGCTAACTTTGTTTACCGTATGGGTGAAGAAACAGGTTGTGATGTTGCTGAAATAGCCAAATGTTTCACTATGGCTAGCGAAATATTTGAGCTGGAAAGTATTTGGTCGTCTATTGAAGCGCTTGATAATAAAATTTCAGCGAAAGTTCAAACTGAAATGTTATTCCAAATGCGTCGTACTATTCGCCGTACCACTCGTTGGTTCTTGCGTCACCGTAATAAAGCACTAGATATTGAGCAATCAATTGAGTTTTACCGTCCGGCATTTAAAGTGTTGGCAACTAAAATGGATAAATTCCTGGTTGATGAAGAAGCTCGTGAATTAACTAACGCTAAAGATAAATTATTGGCTGAAAAAGTACCTGCAAAACTTGCAGAGCGTATTTCATTGTTGTCTACGTTATTCTCAACAATGGATATTGCCCAAGTTGCCTGTCAAGATGCACGACAAGTTGAACTGGTCGCGCAATTGTACTTCCATATTGGTGTACGTCTAGACTTGCATTGGTTCTTGAACCAAATTACCCAGCAACCAGTTGAAAACCATTGGCAAGCATTGGCTCGAGCTTCTTTCAGAGAAGAGTTGGATTGGCAACAACGTGCATTAACGTCTGTAATTTTGCGCGGAAGCCCTGAAAGTAAAGACATTGAGCAAATGTTTGAAACTTGGATGGAAACGTCTTCGCAACCAATTGAGCGTTGGCAGCAAATACTTGCCGACTTTAGAACAACCAAAACACACGAGTTTGCCAAGTTCTCAGTGGCATTACGTGAATTAATGTTGCTTGCTCATCAGTAGTATAAATATTTATACTGTTTAACTGAAAAATGATAAACTCCTTTTTTTAAGGGAGTTTATTTTTTTATAAGCCTAAAAAAATAAACTTTATCAATAATATTTAATCATTTGAGACGTCATGCTTTATTCATTAGCCCGTAATTTATTGTTCAAACTTAGTGCTGAACAAGCCCACGAATTAACCATTAATATGCTTAAACTACCTGCTTCTTTTGCTTTAAAAGGCTTATACGGCGCACAGGTAAAAGATAAACCTGTAGAAGTAATGGGCATATCATTTCCTAATCCGGTTGGTTTAGCGGCTGGCTTGGATAAAAATGGTGAATGTATCAATGGCTTTGGTGCTATGGGATTTGGCTTTGTTGAAATAGGTACGGTTACTCCGCGTCCTCAACCGGGAAATCCAAAGCCTCGTATTTTTCGTTTACCGCAAGCGAATGCGATTATAAACCGCATGGGGTTTAACAACCATGGCGTTGATTATTTAGTAAACCAGGTTAAAAAGGCCAACTTTAAAGGTGTGCTTGGTATCAATATTGGTAAGAACAAAGACACACCAGAAGAAAATGCCAAAGACGATTATATTTTTTGTATGCGTAAAGTGTATGAGCACGCTTCATACATCACAGTAAACATTTCGTCGCCAAACACTCCAGGCTTACGAGACTTACAGTACGGAGACGCCCTTAATAACCTTTTAAGCGCATTAAAAGCAGAACAAACAGCACTTGCAGCTAAACACTCTAAGTATGTACCAATTACCGTTAAAATCGCTCCTGACTCAACGGCAGAAGAAATTGCAGGAATTGCAGAATGTTTGTTAGCCAATGACATCGATGGTGTTATTGCGACCAACACTACCTTAAGCCGCGAAGGTGTAGAAAACCTGGAACATGGCAGTGAAATGGGGGGGTTAAGCGGTTTACCTGTACAAGATAAAAGCACTGAAGTTATAAAGTTATTAGCCAAAGAGCTCTCTGGAAAAATGCCAATTATAGGTGTTGGTGGAATTAATAGCGCCGAAGCAGCCCAAGAAAAACTAGCTGCAGGTGCAAGCTTGGTGCAAGTCTACACTGGCTTTATTTACGAAGGTCCTAAACTTATCAAAGACATTGTCGATTCGATTTAATCAACAATGTAGGGCGTAGTCAGGGGTAATAAATCACCTGGCTTTGCCGTCACAATACTTTACAAAACCTAAATTTACTTGCTGAGACGGCTTTAATTACCTGAGTCAGCTTTAATTTCCTGAACTTGTTTCAGCAGCCATCATATAAAGCAGAGCCTAACGACTATTGAAAGGTTATTGCTTTGTCAGCAAACGAAGCTGTTTCGTATCATTATCGCGTTTTAACTCTTTTAGCGCTTTTCTAAAGTCCTTACGTAGGTGCGCTTTCAAATGAGACGTTACGTGTCTACCTGGAATTTTCTTTAATGTTGCAAACAGCGCTAAACAATAAATAATTTCCTTTTCAACCAATGCCGATTGTCGGTTGGCATACTTGTTGTAACAGCTGCCGCAGCCACCCTTGAATTGATAAGCAGTATTGGCAAACATTACACCAAACCCCATGAAAGCCGCGACTAAATCTACTGCCTGAGGAAGAAGCTTATCACCGCCTGGTGGCAATACACCACGCTGTGCAATCAAAATTGAAGCAAAGGCTTGTACAAAAGAAGCAACCAGATCTTGTGGTTGGTTAATTTGTGCTGGATTATAGCTGACTAAAATTTCAGAGTTGTTGTTTACGGTGTAATCAGTATTTATTACTTGGCTTTGTGAGCCGCGCATACCGCCAGTAAAGCTAAGCTTAGGCAACGCATGTTCTTGATATTTATCGGGCGCTACCAGTTTGATTGGCCAGTGTTGCATGCCAGCATACTTTAATGTGTGATCAAATACCGATTGCGCCATTTCTTCAATGCTGCTTACTTTACCGGGATAAAACTTATTTGTCGGTAGTATCAACTGTGAATCTTGCATAAATACGGCGGCATCAAACTCTGTTAATGCCCAGGTAAAGGTGTCAAAAATCCAGCCTTTAGCATATTGATTAATATAGGGGGAGGGTGTAAATATGTTTGCAAGCATGACGGTAAATAAATTAAAAATGATCTAACAGCGATATGGCAGAATAACATTTATACAATAATATTACACTGCCATGTTTACATTTTTTATCTATTTTTCAAAGTTATACCAATTCTAAATGAGATTGTTTTTGTCTTTGTTGTTGCAGCATTCTTTCATTATACACTCGGTCGCTTTGTAAACGCTGATAATGACGTAAACCGTGTTCTTTTTGTCTGTCATTTGAAAATGAAGACACACGCTTTAAATAACCAATAACTCTTGTGCCATGATCAACATCCTCACTGCCACACGAATTACAGTAATGCAGAGTACGTTTGTCAATATGCTCACATTCATTACAAATGGTAATTTTTACGTTCACACAAAAATAGTTACAACCGGTTTTAGCCGCTACATTAAACAGTTTCACATACGCCTCGGCCGACAAACTCTCATCTAAATTTAGATGCAGAGCAGAGCCTCCATCAAGGTACTGGTTGATCTCTTTACCATGCAAAACAAACTTATCTAAGTGATTGCTGCTTTCATCTTCTACCAGATAGAAGTATGAGTTATAGCATTCACGATTAGTTAGGTAACCATCTTTAGCATCCCATTTTGCGTTTTTAACGCCTAGGTTTTCTGCCGGTACAAATTCAGTATTAAACATATAACCAAATTGCTTTTTCGCCTCTTGGTTGGCTTTGAAAATAACTTGCAAATGATCACTGACAAAGTCTTTATATTGCTGATTGTTACTTACTGCTATGCCTTTGTACTCTGCCGCTTCAGCCATACCATTAATGCCAATAGTTAAAAACTGCTTGTCCAGGGTAATAAAGCCAGCATCGTATACGCTTAATGCGCCCTGAGCTAGATAGTCTTCCATTATTTTTCGATAGGCAACCTGATATTTTTGAATTTTTTCAATTTCGGTTTTTAAATCACGACCATCTTGAATTAAGCGGTTCATATTCAGGGTAATGACATTTATCGAGCCCGTTGCAACGCCACCAGCGCCTAGAGTAAATGAAAAGGTATTATCGGTAATTTCGTTACGCAGTCGACAACATGATGCTAAAGAATCCGGGCTGTCTGATAAATACATAAAAAAGGAATTACCCATCGCTTTTTCTTTGGCTAGGTTGTAAGCAAACTCTTTGTCCTTACATTCTCCATTTTCGGTAAGCATAGCTGCAGTGATAACCGGGAAAGTAAGTACAGCTTTCTCTCGTTCACTGTTTATCCAGGTTAAAAAGAAGTTTTGTAATTTATCGACACTTTGCCAACTTGGCTTGGTAAAGTCAGGGAATACAAAATCTTCAAACATTGATTGAAAATAGAACTGATCAAAAATTGAGATATTCCAAAATACGCTTTGGTAACCACGGGCTGCGGCAGGTTGGTTTAGTGCGTAAACGACATGTTGTAGGTGATTTTCAATTGCTTTGCTGTGCTTATCAAGGTAGTTGTCTCCAAATTCTTTACGAGCAAAATAATCAAAATAAGTTAAAAACTCAACCGAGGCTACCGCCCCGGCAAATTGTGCTGAGATGGCAAAAATCAAGTTAACAAATGAACCACAAAATGACTCAATGTGTTTTGGTGCTTTAGACTCTCCACCCAACTTAGTTAATCCATCAAGTAAAAAAGGATACATGCTAATTGAAGTGCAGTAGGGCTTAATACTGGTTTCATCATGTACATAAATCTCATGATCTTCAATTTGACGTTGATATTCATTGGCTAATTCAGCATCAAAGATCTCACTGATCTTATTTTTGACCAATGAGCGATTAATTTGAACATAACAATCTTTAAGCAATTCAGCCTCTAGTGTTGCAATGTTTTTTTGTGTCACATTGGCATTGGCATCCATTTTAGAGCCATCTGCTGCATTTTTGGCTGCAAAATATTCTTCAATGTAAGCTGTTTTATTATTAATTTGTTCTTCGCTAAGCCGCAACATGTTGTATTCCTTTTTTTATAAATAAGTGATTTAGAGTGTTTCCAGTGGCCAAATCAATGAATTTTTGATTTGTGTCAGGGTTGTTTAATCCGCCTTTGCTAGGATCCCATTTTCCAATTTTTACGTAGCTTAAATGTTTGCTAATTTCATCATCAACAAAATTTTCGCCCGTATATAAACAGGTTTTTAATCCTTGCTGTTTAGCCCATATGAGTTTTTCAATCAGGTGCTCTTTTTGCCATTCCCCGCCCATAAACAGCACCGTTGAAATCAACGTCTGATATTTGTTAATCCAATGTTGAAATTTTGTATTTGTTAACGGCTCGCCAGAGTTTTTATTCCAAAGTTCAGTACTGTGGCAACCCTTACAACCTACTTGGCAACCGGTGATGCTAAAGCACAAACTTATCTCATTTGGTACTTCCTGAAACACAATTGTTGGCGGTAATGAATTAAACGTCATAATCTATATATGGTGTAATTTTTATTGTTAGACACACTATATAGTGCTTGTTAGGTGCTAGAGTTTGATCTAGATCAAACATTTATGGTTTTAATATCCCCAAATATTTTAGGGGATATTATTTATACGAAAGCTGATTAATAAAAAACAGCGCAAGAAATAAAGTGTAATAAGTGGTAATCAGCGCGACCAAAGGCTGGTAAACAAAGGTTTACGAGATGTTAATTTAAAGTTGCGTGGATTTGCTTTTGTATTGACTTTTAGCTCGCAAATTGGCAACTTTCAACTAAGTTTAACTAATGTAATTAATATCAGCAGGAAGCATGATGAAGCGTTTGATTATTTGTTTTGATGGCACTTGGAATAACCCTGAACAAGAAGAAAATGGCGTTACCACTCCGACCAACGTTTATCGTTTAAAAAACTGTATCAGTGCAACTGCAAATTCATCTGAAGTTACTCAAAAAGTATTTTATCACCCAGGTGTAGGCGGTGAAGAAATTGGATTAATTGATGAGTTTTTGGGCGGCGCGCTTGGTATAGGTATAAACCGTCATATCTCCAGTGCTTACCATTGGTTGGGTTTAAATTACCGTGAAGGCGATGAGGTTTTCTTATTTGGTTTTTCCAGAGGAGCGTTTTCAGCAAGAAGTTTAGCTGGCTTTTTAGGCAAGGGATTAGTAAATCTGCAAGGTATTTCAGCTGAAGAGAGTTGGCATCGAGTTGAAACTGCTTTTAATAGTGGCTACAAAGATAAAATGCCACAAAACCAATGGGCGAAAAATCATTGGAGTTTCTTTCATGACAAAGGCGCTATTCCGATTACATTTCTTGGGGTGTGGGATACGGTTGGGGCACTTGGGATCCCTGATGATTTGGAGATAATAAATTTATTTGATCGCAAAGACAGTTGGCAATTTCACGACACTAAATTAGCCGATCATATTGAGCATGCTCGTCATGCGATGGCGATGGATGAAAAGCGCAGTAGTTTTACCGTCACTCGTTGGAGTAATGTAAAGGAGCATAACGACGCTGTTGAGTTATGGTTTCCAGGAGTGCATTCAGATGTAGGCGGAGGTTACCAAGATAGTGACTTATCAAATGGTGCGCTAAAATGGATGATCAAACAAAGTAAAAGTTTTGGCTTAGAGTTTCGACAAGATATTGATCAGCTAATAATAGACAACCCGATTGGTGTTTTGCATAACTCTTTTAAAGGGGTCTTTTCAAAACTACGCTCTAGACCAAGAAATATTCCGGCGTTAATCAAAGCAAATTCTGGACAATTTCACGATAGTGCCTTTATTCGCCAGCGTATTTCACCAATAGAGCATGAACCATATTATCCCACTCAAATGCTTGCCGTTAATGAGGCGACAACCTTGCAAATATATGCCAAGTGTCGGTGGAATAAAACATCTGTTTATTTAGAACAAGGCCATGAATATGTATTCAGTGCTAAGGGGCAGTGGCAAGATGGAGTAGAGAGCTGCGACTGGCTTGGCACCGAATATAACAACCAACGTACAGCAGGGGATTTATTTCGGGCAACGTCAAGTTTTTTAGGTAAGTTTGAATCGTTAATTAAGCGTTTTAATAAAAACGTATCAACCGATTTTTTCGCCAGTAAACGCGTAGAAGATAAACCTTGGTTTGGCTTAATTGGTGCAATAGCAAATGACAGCGGCCAAGCTCATAAAAACCTAAATGTAAATCATCAAACCGAGCAGCAACAGGTGGTAAAACACGATGGTAGTGCAATTCCACATCAATACATACAACTAGCTGAACATCAAGAAAACGCACCATTGTTAATAAACCATGCTGGCTATTTATATTGTTTTGCCAACGATGCCTGGAGTTTTTATGAAAACAACAAAGGCTATATTGAATTAACCATTACTCGGGTAAAATAAATAACGGCAATAATAGAAAAATGTTATTGAGATATTTAATAACATGCCTTACTTTGAACGTAGTACTTTAATATCAAAATAAACTCATACCTTTAGGGATTCAATGCGCTTTATCCACACTTCAGACTGGCACATCGGCCGGTTATTCCAAAATATCTCATTACTTGACGATCAACTGTTTGTGTTAAAGCAAATTAAGCAATATGCGCAAGATTATAAAATAGACGCGTTAGTGGTAGCCGGAGACATTTTTGATCGCTCAGTACCACCAAGCGATGCGGTAGATGCGCTAAATCAATTTATTAAAAGTATGGAAGTATTAGCGATCCCAATTATTATGATCAGTGGCAACCACGACAGTGCCAAGCGTTTACGCTTTGGTGCTAAGCAAATGCAAAAAGCAGGGTTGCATATATTGGCTGATTTACACGATATTGAGCAAGGTATCGTGATCAATAGTGAAACCGGGCCGGTGACATTTTATGGTATTCCTTATCATGATCCGGTAGAGGTGCGAGAAGCGTTTAATACTGCCGAACAAGGCCTTGAGATCAAAACATACGATCAAGCCCATACCTTTGCCGCTAAAAAAATATTGGCTCATAAAACGGCGAATTACCCTGACCAACCGGCAGTATTACTCAGCCATTGTTTTATCGACGGTGCCAGTGAATCAGACTCAGAGCGACCTTTATCTATTGGTGGAGCCGACAGAGTATCATGGCAACCGTTAAGTGATTTTGATTACGTTGCTTTAGGTCATTTACATGCACCACAGTATAAGGGTGAACAGCACATTCGTTATTCGGGGTCATTACTTAAATATTCCTTTTCTGAATACAAACAGAAAAAAGGCGTCACATTAGTTGAAATGAATGCTGAAGGTTTGCTGTCACATCAGCATTTACCGTTAACCGCAAAGCATGACTTACGAGTTATTGAAGGCACGTTAGAAGAGTTACTAAAGCAGGGTTGTGCAAATTTAAAAAACACAGAAACAGCAAATGATGATTATTTATTGGCAAAGCTTACAGACACTCAAGTGATTTTAGATCCCATGGGACGACTGCGGACCGTTTACCCTAATGTACTGCAAATAGAGCGTACAAACTTTGATCTGCAAAGCGGCAGCAAATTAAGCCAAAACACATCCTCCTCAAGCGCTAACCAACGCAGTGAAGAAGAAGTGTTTACTGATTTTTTTAGTCAGGTTATGAACACTGAATTATCAGCGGAGCAAATCTCGATATTGCAAACTACCATTAACAGTGCTCGAGCCAGTATGGAGGATGAATAATGAAACTCCATAAGCTTAATATTCAAGCCTTCGGTCCATTCGCTCAAACCGAAAAAATCGACTTTTCAGATCTCGGTGACAACCCTTTATTCCTTATTGATGGACCAACCGGTGCGGGTAAATCATCTATTTTACATGCGGTTTGTTATGCCTTGTATGGCGAAACAACCGATGAAGACAGAAAAGACATGGGCGTACGCTCAGATAACGCCGCGGATGAGACTTTAACAGAATTAACGTTGGAATTTTCAATAAGAGGGCAGCATTACAGAATTACTCGCATTCCAACTCAGCAGCGTAAAGCGAAGCGTGGCGACGGTTTTACCGAGCAAAAGTCACAGGCACATTTGGTCAAAATTTTAGATGATGGCGAAGAACAAACAGTTGTTACTAAAAAGGTAAAGGACGCGAACGAGCAAATTAAAGTGATTGTTGGTTTATCTGCTCAGCAATTCAGGCAAGTAATGGTTTTACCGCAAGGTAAGTTTCGAGAGTTATTGCTGGCAAATTCAACCGATCGGCAGGCTATTTTATCAACGTTATTTCAAACTGAAATTTACCAGCGTATAGAACAATTACTAAAAACCAAAGCGGGCAATATTGAACGTGAGTATGCACGTTTTAAAGAGCAAATTACTGAAGCACTCAACGAAGTTTTTGTTGATGGTAAAGAAAATTTAATTGCCGCAGTCTTAGACTCAAAATTAAAACAGGACAAATTGAACCAGACTAAGCTTTCGGTAGAAAAACAACGCCAACTTAGTCATAACCAAGTAGAGTCCGCACAAGCAATAGCCACCTTATTCACCAATAAAAAGTTAAAGCAACAAGGATTAGCTCAACATGTTCAACAACAAAATTTGGTTGAGCAAAAACGGGAGCAGTTAACATTAGCTAAACAGGCTCTGTTAATTGCACCAGAGTTTAACGCACTGCAACAAGGGCAAGTTGATTTACAAAATAATGACAGCCAATATCAACTGGCATTACAGTCGCAGCAGCAACTAGTAGTAGGTCTTGAACAAGCAACCAAACATTTAGCCGTGACAACAGAGCAACACCAGCAACGTGATTCGTTCGTTAATCAGGGCAATACCCTACAAGGGTATAAACAAACTTTATCAGGCCTTAATCAATTACAACAGCAATCTAAGCAATGCCAAACGCAAGAGCAACTGGCAATTACCGAGCAAGCAGAATTAAAGCGGCAATTTAATCAGTTTACTGAACGTAGCGAAAACGGCTTAAAACTAATACATGACTTACATCAAGAGTTACAGGGTAAAGCCCAAATGGTGCGAGTACAGCAGACATTGCGACAACAAACTAATTGTTTAACAACACTGCAAACGATTGAGCAAAATAGGGCTAAACTGCTGGAGAAAATCACACAGTTGGAAAAGTCTTTTAACCAAGTTAAACAACAGTATGAGCAAGCTACCCATAATGCCAACCACGTTGAAATGCTTTGGCATTCAAACCAAGCAGCCATTCTGGCTCAAACATTACAGGCAGATACACCTTGCCCTGTGTGTGGCGCTATTGAACACCCTCAACCGGCAACCAGCACTGAGCAAATGTCTAAAGCAACGAAAGAGCACGTTGATATAGCCAGAAAAGAGCAAAACAAACTGCTTCATGCTCAAAGCGAAGCTGATAAAGTGTTTAGCGGTGCAAAACAAGAATTAACACAATTAGAGCAGCAAAAACAAAATCTAGTTGCTGAACTTGGCGAAGATTTTAATAAAACCTTAGTTCAGCTAAATGATGAGCTTAATGGTTTAAGTAAGCAGATTGTTGAATTAGAGACAAAAGAAAATAACTTGCCAAAATGGCAACAAGCTCAACAAGAAATGCAAAAGCAGCTCGCCCCAATTAGCCAAAAAATTGCTGAGTTAGAGCTTAATTTACCAGCTTTGCAAGCCAATAGTGTTGCGGCTAAAACAAAATTACAAACCGCAGAGCAGGCTTTGCCAGAGCAATATAGATCTGCGCAAGAGCTTGAGACCGCAATAAATAACAACAACAATCAAATAGAAACGCTTGATACAAATTTACGCAATGCTCAGCATCAGCATCAGAAAGCGAGTAATGACAGCAGCGCTATAAATGCCACTATTGAGCAAATTTCTGCCAATAAAACCACATTAACAGCACGCGTTGAAAAGCTGTCATTAAGTTGGCAGCAGTCATTAAATGACAGCGTTTTTGAAAGTGTTACTGCCTTTCAGCAAGCAATAATATCAAATGAATTGCTTGAGAAGTTAGCGGGACAAATTAAACACTATGATCAATCACTGCAAGGCTTCCAATCGGAATTGTCGGTGCTTGATGAGCAACTAAAAGGTAAAGTTGAACCAGATTTAGAGCAGCTTAATGCGAACTTAATAGAGCAACAACGCTTATATAAACAAGCGGAAGACAATTGGGCATTAGCTCAAAATCAGCACAGTAAGTTACAAGATACCTTAACTAAAATCACCCGCATTGAAGCTGAACAAGAAGACAATAAAAAACAGTTTGAAGTGATCGGCACATTAGCCAGCGCGGCATCAGGCAAGGGCAATGTTAAAGTGTCTTTAGAACGTTTTGTTCTTGGCGATTTACTCGATTCAGTATTAGCCATAGCGAGCAAACGTTTGCATATTATGAGTAAAGGTCAATATCGCCTTGTTCGTCAGGATGAGGGCACACAAAAGCGTAATGTAACCGCTGGTTTAGATCTAGCGATCGATGATGCCTATACCGGTAAAACAAGACCTGTTGCAACACTGTCCGGTGGAGAGTCGTTTATGGCATCTTTATCGCTTGCCTTAGGCTTGAGCGATGTTGTACAGCAACGCTCTGGTGGTATTCAGCTTGATACCTTGTTTATCGATGAAGGCTTTGGCTCACTAGATCAGGAGTCACTGCAACTTGCCATTCAAACGTTAATTGATTTACAGGCTACAGGCAGAACCATTGGTATTATCTCGCATGTGTCAGAACTGAAAGAGCAAATGGCGCTGCGCATTGATGTACAAAGCAGTAGGGCGGGGAGTTCGATAACAACAATTGGTGTATAAGAACTTTAAGGGGTTCCGCAGAACTTCTACGTTATTCCTGCGAAACCTTCCTCCGTCATTGCCGCGCATGCGGTAATCCATGTTTTGTTAACTAAATGGATACCCAAACGAGTTGGGTATGACGGTGTTATGTTGGTTGGCTTTTCCCGCGAACGACTAAATGGATTTAGGAGGTAGAGCGACGCATGGATGCCAAAACCGAGGCGGGAATCTAGCGTTAAATCCATAAATAAAAAGCCAATGCGTTTGCATTGGCTTTTTAAAACTGAAAGTTAGGTTTAGCTTTATCTAATCGGCACCCATAGACATATCATCTCTGATGGCATAAACCGTATAAGACGTAGAATGGAAATTATCAGACCAGCTTTTAAGGGCATCGGCTGCTTTCTTTTCGTCACCAATTTGCTCTGAAAATGCTGCGGCAAAAGACTTTTCTGGAGGTGCCATGCCTGCATAACCTTCATAAGGGATAACTAGGCTTAATCCGCCTTCACCACCAATTTGCCAGCTCCAAGACCAAGAATATGGCCACTTCATTGCTTTAGCTGTATCACTCAACATTTTTTTGCCATCACTGATACTTTTACCTGCGCCCATTTTGGCTTTGTAGTCAGTGACTGCAAAGTATCTGTAGTTAGTGTCGCTGTTAGGCCAATTGCTGTTAGTAAAATCTAAACGTGAATAGTAGTGTTGATAACTCTCTACATATTGACCAACATTGTTATTCCAATGCTCGTTAACTTTATTGTCACTATCCCATTTGATATAGCTTTCAACATCTTTAAACGCAGTACAACAAAAGCGAACAACATAAAAGTTTAAGTTATTTCCTATTACCGGGACATAGGTATTCCATTCTCTTGGATCACCTTTTGATGCTCGATATTTAATGTGCTCTTTGAATGCTTGCTCGAATTGAGCTTGTTGACCTGCGTTAGGTACGATAATCCAAGCATCGGCTAATGAAGGAGGTTTTTCGTCAGCAGCAAATGCTGAAAAATTGAATTGCATTATTGCTAATAAGCTAACAATGAATGTTTTAAATATTACTTTACTCATTATGTTTTCCTTAAAACGAGTTGAAATGTCTAGCTACAATTCTTTGAAACAACTCACAACAAGTACATAACACTATGAATTCAAATGGCATTGAAGCCAGTATGATTACCGTTAAAGCCTAGCAAAAAAAATGAAAATAACAATTTTTACTGTTACAAAGGGGTAACACCCGATTACATTTTTATCTATATACTCGCCTGGTAATTTAGAAAACCTATGAGGCGTTATTTTGATAAAGCGTAAACATCCAATATTAAAGAACAAAAAACAAGTAGAGCAAAATGTCTCAGTAGGGCAGTTATTTACGATCTTTTTTAAGTTGTTGCTAAACTCATTACCTTTTCTTGCCAAAGGTTTTTACGATATTTTGAAAACTCAATTTACTGGGAAATCTAATATCCATAACAAAACAAATATTTATCGTAATAAAAGCGCCAAGTAAATTTCAAAAACATTCCCTATTAAAAATAGAAAGCCCCTGAAATAAATTCAGGGAGTCGTATTTTTACTATGAAGTTAATTGTATCCAGCGCCACCTACCATCATCAGTAAACGCATAACTAATCACTTCCAAACTACAGCTCTCATCATTTGCTGACCTTACCACCACTTACTGAACGTATTTCAGCATCTCAGCAATCACTTGCAGGCCACAGCACCACTTGCTGAACTAGTTTCAGCATCTCAGCAATCACTTGCAGCCTATGCCCCCTTGCTGAACTTGTTTCAGCATCTCAGCAATCATTTGCATCCCGTGCCACCAATTGCTGAACTTGTTTCAGCATCTAATTTATCTGCTATGAAGAACATATCGAGTGATTAGCAATTTAGACAAATTTCTTATAAACTTAATTTTTGTACAAAAAACTAGCATTATCAGTTACTAACTGAATGGTTTAAAAAATCAGCGGAAGGTAAAATGCTATTTAATTCATTTTCATTCATATTTTTCTTTTTAATTGTTCTTACTTTGCACAATATGCCATTTAGTTGGCGTATTAAAAAATCCAACCTGCTTATTGCCAGTTATCTGTTTTACGCCGCCTGGAATCCTCCTTTTGTAATACTGCTGTGGATCTCAACCGTTGTAGACTGGCATGTTGCCAAGCGGATGTTCAATGAACAAAGACCTCATGCTCGAAAAGTATTACTGGCAATAAGTGTATTAGTTAACCTTGGTATGCTTGGTTTTTTCAAATACGGTCAGTTTTTACTCGATAACTTTATCGCGTTTATGGCGGTATTTGGTATTGAATATCAAGCTGCTGCATGGGAAATAATTTTACCGGTAGGTATCTCTTTTTATACCTTCCAAACCATGGCGTATTCTCTTGATGTGTATTTGAAAAGGGCAGAGCCGGCTAAATCACTATTAGACTTTTCTTTATTTGTTACTTTTTTCCCACAATTAGTTGCCGGCCCAATTGTTAGACCAACTTACTTAATTCCACAGTTTGCTAAACCCAAAGTCGCAACAAGCAACCAATTGTTGTGGGGGATTGGTTTAATGATCATCGGTATGTTTTCAAAAGTAGTGGTGGCAGATGGTTTATTAGCACCGGCGGCAGAGGCTGTGTTTGCTTCGCATGATCAGCTTAACCCCATTGATGCATGGCTTGGAACTTTAGCTTTTTCAGGGCAAATATTTTGTGATTTTGCCGGTTATTCCACCATCGCTATTGGTGTGGCGTTAACCTTAGGTTTTTCTCTGCCTAATAATTTCAATTATCCCTATGCCGCCATTGGCTTTTCAGACTTTTGGCGCCGTTGGCATATTTCGCTGTCTAGCTGGTTACGTGATTATTTATATATCCCACTGGGCGGTAATAAAAAAGGCTCTAGGCGTACCTTTATTAATTTAATGCTTACCATGCTGTTAGGCGGTTTATGGCATGGCGCAGCTTGGACATTTGTTGTTTGGGGTGGGTTACATGGCTTGTACCTCGCTGGTGAAAGAATACTTCGACATAAATATCAACAAGTAGTCTTTTGGCATACAACTAAGGGCAAAATTATACTCGCGGCAGTTACCTATTTCTTAGTCAATATTACTTGGGTATTCTTCCGTGCACCGGACTTTGCCACCGCTTGGCGAATGATGCAATCTATGCTGTTGTTTAGCGGTGATACAAACGTTCTCTCTAATCAGTTTATTATTCAAACGGTATTAACCATAAGCATTATGCTTGGCATTCACTGGTACATGCGCAATAGAAAGCTTGAAGATGTCATTAGCAATATTTCTTTACCGGCACTAAGTGCTACAGGCGCTACATTAATGTTTTTAATTGCGATTACGCAAGGAGGAAGCAATGCCTTCATCTACTTCCAGTTCTAAAATTGTTGAACGAGAAATTCCTAATAAAAATTGGGCTACGCTATTTGTTGTTATGGTTAGCTTGTTTGTAGTGTTAATTGCCGGATGGGAAATGTATTGGCGCAGCGAAGGTGCAAAACCCGCCTATATAAACTCTGACAGTTTATGGGCAATAGAACGACGTAAAGTGCAACAAGATTCTGTAGTATTTACTGGCTCTTCAAGGATGTTGTTCAATATGCAAACTGATATTTGGCAACAGCAAACAGGTGTTAAACCTATTCAGTTATCACTAGAAGGTACAACGCCATTAGGTGTGTTGGAAGATTTAGCAGACGATGAACAGTTTAAAGGAACTGTGTTTGCCGGTGTTGCTCCAGGGCTTTTTTTCTCTGGCTATGAATATCGCAAAAATGCCTTGAAAGCATATAAAAAAGAAGCGCCTTCGCAATGGTTAGGACAACAGTTAGCTATGTTGATAGAGCCGTTATTTGCGTTCATGAAACCTGATTTTGCTTTGTTTACCGTGCTCAAACGACAAAACTGGCCTGAGCGAAATCAGGTTAAAAATAACTTGGATGTGCGCGCCTTAATGGTTATGTCTAAAGACAGAAATACCCAAATGTGGGACAAGGTTGTTAACAACGAAGAGTATCGACAATTAGCTATTAAAATATGGATGCAAGGGTTTGAGCCTATCGATAAAAAATCCGCTGAAGATATTGCAAAAATGCATGAGAACAGAGACAAACAAATCGCAAGAGCCGTAGCGGTTAACAAAAAGATGATCGCGAAAGGCGCAAAACTTTTTTTTGTTAGAATGCCATCGCAAGGTTTTTATACGATGGAAGAGGGGATGTATAATCCAAAAGAAACGAACTGGGATGTTTTACTGAAAGAAACAGGTGCCCCTGGCATTCATTTTGAAGATTACCCAGATTTAAGTAAATATACCTTACCAGAAGACTCTCATTTAACGGCACATGACGCAAAAACCTTTACCAAAGACTTCGTTAGTATTTATCAAAGTCTTAATGGGCAGGCTGATTTTTCTACGCTTTCGTCTCAATAAAAATAGCTAGGTTATTTGTTTTCTTCATTTAAACTTTTTGTCAGACTACTTATTAAATCCAATGGTAATGGAAAGACAATGGTTGAATTTTTTTCGCCGGCAATTTCGGTTAAGGTTTGTAAATAGCGAAGTAAAATTGCATTAGGCTCTTGTGCCAATTTATTTGCCGCTTCAACTAATGCTGTTGATGCTTCGTTTTCACCACTGGCATGAATTACTTTCGCTCTTCGAGTACGCTCTGCTTCGGCTTGTCGGGCAATAGCGCGTACCATGGTTTCATTTAAGTCAACGTGCTTAATTTCAACATTAGATACTTTTATGCCCCAGGCATCAGATCGGGTATCTAATATTTCTTGTATATCATCGTTAAGCATTTCTCTATTGGCTAACATTTCATCCAATTCATGTTGACCCAATACTGAACGTAGTGTGGTTTGAGCCAACTGCGAGGTTGCTTCTAAAAAGTTTTCAACGTTAATTATCGCTTTTTGCGGATCAATAACACGAAAATAGATCACCGCATTTACCCGCACCGACACGTTGTCTCTGCTGATCACATCTTGGCTTGGTACATCCATAACAACGGTTCGCAAATCTACCCGTACCATTTGTTGTATAAGCGGAATAACGATAATAAAGCCAGGGCCTTTTACTTTGTAAAATCGACCTAGTAAAAATATGACACCACGTTCATATTCGCGCAAAATTTTAAACATGCTGATCAAAATAATGACAACTAAAAGTATTACACTCGACCAGAAAATTTGAGGACTATAAGCTAGAAACTCCATTGCGTCACTCCTTATCTTTAAGTTCGCTAACTCGTAAAGTTAAGCCATCAATGCTGTTGATCTGTACTGATTGACCGCGAGTTAATTCGTGTTGTGATTGTGCAGCCCAACGTTCGCCATTAACAATAACGTAGCCCAAGCCGGTGAAATCATGCTCTACCAATGCATTAGCGCCAATTAGTTCTTCTTGTCCACTAACCACTTTGCTATTACGGCTTCGCCACAAATAACCAAGTGTAAAAACAAAAAATAACGTAGAAATAAATGCCACTGCAGCAATTAACGGAATTGAAATTTGAAAATGGGCCTGATCAGTGTCAATTAAAAATATTGAGCCCAATACAAATGCGATTACACCGCCAATGCCTAATATGCCAAAACTAGGAGCAAATGATTCTGCAATTAACAGTATTAAGCCTAAAATTAACAAGCCGGCGCCAGTAAAACTTATGGGCAGTAGCTGAAATGCATAAAGAGCTATTAGCAATGAAATACCGCCGGTAATGCCTGCTATACCGATACCTGGGCTATAAAACTCAAGCAGTAAACCATAAATACCAATTAGCATAAGAATATATGCAATGTTGGGGTCGGTGATAGTGGCAATAAAATTGTTACGCCAATCAGCCTTTATTGGTGTTAGTTGCGCATTGGCTAGGTTTAATTGCTGACTTTCTTTATCTATCACTACCTTATAGCCGTGTAGTTTCTGGACTAAACCTGCAGGAGATTGTGCAATTAGGTTGATCACATTTTTATCCAGTGCTTCTTTGGCTGTAAGAGTTGCTGCCTCTCGTACCGCCAACACGGCCCACTTTTCATTTCTACCGCGCAATTGCGCTAACGAGCGAATATAAGCGATGGCATCGTTTAACACTTTTTTTTCCATAGCGGTTGGCGAGTTTGTTTTTTCCTCTTGCTTATCAGCGCCTGTTGGCGCTCCTATACTTACCGGTGTTGCTGCGCCAAGGGTTGTCGCCGTAGACATTGCAGCAATATGGCAGGCATAAAGGATATATGTTCCGGCGCTGGCTGCTCTTGCTCCTTGTGGATAAACCAAACAAGCTATGGGAATTGAAGACGCCATAATTGCCATATTGATATCACGTAAGCTTGAGCTTAAACCACCAGGGGTATCTAATGTGATAATGAGTAAAGGAGAGCTCTTATTATGGTTAGTGTTGGCTATTTCAGTGACTAAATAATCACTTACTGCAGGCCCTATTGCGCCTTTAATTGAAAGTACAGGTACGGTTTGTGTTGCAACAGGGGAAGGGCTTATTTTGGGCGGCTCTGTAGTGGCCTTGCCAACAAAGCTAACAATTAATAATAAGCCTACCAACCAGCGTAGCATAAGCAGAACCTCGCATAGACCTACTTTAAGTCTAGTTCAAATATGCCAGTGCTGCTTATCACCTAAAAAAAGTTACTTATGAAATGTTGCATCTGGGGTACCTTTAAAGCAATTTAAAACATAAGGAAATCCGTCGGTAATGTAATAGCCATAAACACCATCGACGGTCATACCATTACATTCATCTAAGTCGCCTAAGCCTTGTACATATTCATTGTCGTCTCGATAAGTTCCGTCGTAGCTCCCGCCTGGGCTTCCGCTATCAGTAGGGCGATTACCGCTTATTAATTGATAGCTGGGCAAGGCTTTTCTTATATTACCGTTGTCATCAAAATAAGGACCGTAAATAGGGAAACCATCGGCGGCAAAACCGACAACCGGAGAAACACTACCGTTATTTTCGGTATGATAAAATGCATTTGGTGTACCGTGGTAATGATAGGTGCCATCAGGTTGTGCATGGGCATTATGACTATCTACTGAAAAACCACTTAAAGGTGACATAGGATCATAGCGCCAAGCTTGACTCATATCGTTACAACCAACTTTGCCATTACCCACTCCAAAGCAACCAGCAGCTAATAAATCAACCTTTACGCCGTTGAGTAATATCGCATTGTCTACTTGCAAGCTTATAGCCGTTGTTGTGTTGGCAAAGCTTGGGGTGGTGGTGATTTCAAAGGTATCGTTTTGTGTTGATACATTGTTTGGAAAGCTATTATTGCCATCATTAAAGTCATGATTGGGTATCGCATTGGTGTTAAAAATACATTTATCAGCGCTAGTGCTTATAACTAAATTACCCGCAAATACTGTACTGTTGTTAACATCTAAAACATTAGAGCTGTAACGTTCAACATAGGCACTGCAGTTTGCGCTTCTATTTTCAAAAATTTGATTGGTAATGTCTAACGCCGAGTTTGTTGTTTCATTACGAACAACTTGGGCAATTTCTTCAAGTGAATGAACAATATCATGGCTGTCAAAAGAGGTAAGCAGCAAATCATTGGTTTCTGCCAGATCATCTTCAACATTAAATAACTGCTGTTCGCCATTAGAATATTCAATTAATTTATAATCACCTTCACGAACAGACCAACCAGTCGTTGTGTCACTTTCAAACTCTGAATAGTTAGAACTTCTAATCGGCTCATTAGTGGTTAAGGTGTTAGCAAAACTGTGACTGTCGTACACGCTGCTTGTGTCGCTGCCAGCAAGTTCAGCGATAGTAGCAAATAAATCTACGCTGTTAACCAGAGCGCTCTCCAAGACATTATTACGTTCGACCCCTTTACCTGAAATTAGCAAGGGCACTCTAATTCCGCCTTCATACAGGCTGCCTTTAGCATGAGATTTTTCAAACACACTTGTATCTATAACGCCTTTAGGTGAGCCATTATCACCCATAAAAATAATCACGGTATTGTCTTGTACGTCTGCCGGTAATGACGCAATTAATCTGCCTATTTCACTATCCATTGCCTCTATGGCGGCAAGGTAGTAGTCACGTTTATTGGCATTTATATCTGTTTCACTACCCGTTAAACCATTTCGGGTGTGCAGCGATTCAGGCGGTAAATGAAACGGAGAATGCGGCGCTGAATAGGCAAGCCAAACAAACCATGGGCTTGATTGTTCGCCAATCCAATCGATAGCCAAATCGGTCATTTTGGTTGTGTGGTATTCATTAACCATGCTGGTTTGCCCGTTTACGGTTAGCTCCCAGTTGTAATAATCATCTAGGTTACCTAAATTGCCAGCATAGTGTTCAACACCAGTGTCATTAGGATGGCTAGCAGAGCTTTGTGCGCCGCCCAAGTGCCATTTACCAAACACTGCCGATTGATAGTGAGAAGTAGCAGGATCTGCTTTTAAATATTCAGGTAAAATTTGTAATGTAGTATCAAGGGTGGCAGGCACATAAGTAACTCCGCTATTGACGCCATGTTTGCCAGTTAATATAGACGCTCGGGTAGTTGTGCAAGCAGGCGTTGCCCAGGTGTTGGTATAGGTGATGCCTTGTTCAGCTAACGCATTAAGCGTTGCTGTATTTGGTAAGTCGTTTGAATATGAATACTGCGCAGAAGCATCCAGCCCCTGATCATCACTTAATATAAATAAAATATTGGTAGAGTCTGAGATCACAGTATCATTATTCGTGTCATCATTGTTACTACCATCATCAGGTGTCGGTTCAACCACAGGCGTGCTGACTTCAGGTTCATCACTAGAACCACTTCCGCCACAACCTACGATTAATAACACTGAAAGCACCGATAACACTCTATACATAAACTACAACTCTATTTAGGACCTTAGTTAAACTATACATATTCTAAAATAATTCACCGTAAGGCATAAGTAAGTGTTGTGTAAATGTATTGTAAATATAAAGGTCGGTTGAGGAGTTGAATTTTTTATGGATACCTGAACAAGTCAGGTATGACGGTGTAGGGCAGGTATGACGGTGTGGAGCAGTTATGACTGAGTGGGGCGGGTATGACGGTGTCAAATGGGGATGATATGAGTAGAGTAAATCGCTATGGAGTAACTACAAGTCAAAAAAAAACCTCCTAAATAGGAGGTTTAAAAATAAAAATATAGGTCCCAGGGAGAAATCTAAATTTTGTTTACGTTATGTATGACGTAACAAAGCCAATAAAGTTCAAATCTTAGAGCAAATAAACTAAATAATTTAAAAATAGGTTAAAGCAGTTAAATAATAACTTAACACCTTTTCAGAAACTGATAGGTTTATACCTACTTAGTATGTTTTTGAGGGTTAAATTAGTATCTATTCTGGTGTAGATAAACCAAGGTTTTTTCGACGTAAATTTCTCAATTTAGCAAATGGTGGAGTGCTTAATATGTGCTTAAGCCCAGGGTGTTCAATGTTTGTTCTAGGATCGACAATTTTTAAATCAATAAACGTAAAGTAATTTAAGCCTTTTAATAACGATTTTTTTAGCCAAATTTCAGCCAAATCAAAATTGTTATTTTCAAAATGTATATTGGCAATAAATAATGGGTAAATATCGGCATAACTGTAATCATATATTCTAGTGTTAACTAATTGATTTAAAGCTAATTGGTCTCCTGTTTTTGCAGCAACTGCCAGATCGGTAAATTGGCTTTGTAAGCCCCAGTTAGGTAACTGTTCAATATGATCTTTATTTGCAGAAATAAGCCTAATAGCAAAATAATTTGGCAAATTATTAATGTTACTTTTATTAACCGTAAATCTATTATCACTTGCTAGTGCGGTTAATATTTTGAAGCCTTGTAATTCATACCCCGCAGAGATTAAAACTTGTCCGTATTCGCTTTGATTTATGTAAGAGTTAGGGTCAAGTTTAAGAGCCATGGCTTCCATTTCAATGGCTTTTTCGTAATCCATCACGGTATTTAAATAGTCGCCGTAAAAATTATAAACTTCGGCATCTTTGGCCGAAATACCAATAATAGTTTCAAAATCTTGTTTAGCACCGATAAAATCGCCTTCAAATTGAAACTTAATGGTGGCTGATGACAGTAATGCACCAATATTACTACTATCTAATCGTAATGCTTTACTTGTTGCAGCACGAGCTAATTCCTTTTGTTTGTTAAGATCTACCATTAAGCCGTAATTCATCATTAAGGCATAAGTTCTACCTAAACTTGCATAAGCATTAGCATACTTATCGTCTAGGGCTATAGCTTGTTTAAATAAATTAATCGCTTTAAACAGCGCTTGCGGGTTAGTGTCTCGCTTAGCAAATTCAAATTTTCCTTGTAGGTAAGATGAATATGCTTCAATGCTGTTCGTTTGGCTATATTGAAGTTGCTCAGGATGTAGGGTTATTTTTAATGAACTCACAATTGCATGTGCAATTTCATCCTGAATAGCAAAAATATCAGTTAACTCGCGTTCATAAGTGTTACTCCACACAGACTTATCGTCTTCAACACTAATAAGTTGTGCGGTGATGCGAACTTTACTTCCTGATTTACGTACACTGCCTTCAAGTACGTGGTTTACATTTAAAGCCGCAGCAATTTGTTGAATACTGCGGTCATTATCTTTAAACACGAATGAGGAAGTACGTGAGCTGACGATTAACTCGTTTATACGTGTTAAGCGGTTTAAAATTTCTTCAGAAATACCATCTGAAAAATACTCTTGTTCAACATCGGAAGACATATTTACAAACGGCAGTACTGCAATAGATGGAGGTGACTTTTGTGATGAAGAAGAAAAGTATTGGTTATATAGCAAGCCTCCAATAATTAATAACAATGCCGCGATTATCACATAGTCAATATACCGGCTGGTTTGATGACAAATAGACTCATCTGGATCAACTTCTTTACTGCGCTTTATTCCTTCTGGAGTTAATTCAAATGCCCAAGCAAATAGGCAGGCGATAGGGAAACCGGCTAATAACAAAATAAACACAAATTTAGCGATCCAATCTGGCGCTAAAATAATAGGTACAATTGTATTAACCACTTGCACGATGAGCCAAGCAACAATGACATAAGCAACGGCTACTTTAAAAACGTTACGGCGTTTTAACTCTTTAATTAGGGTCATCGCATCCTAGCAAAAATGATTAATTATCGTTTATAAAGAATAGTTTAATTGTGAAATTAGTAAAATGAGTGAAAAAGTGCTGAACTTTGTTTTTAAATATCTGTACACTGAAGTTCATTTCTACAAACGAGACATTTAAATGGACCATAATTTGCGACAAGCCTATATAAACACAGATTACATCATTGATGATGAGTTAGGTTTTTGGCAAATTAATATCGGTGATACCGACCGCCCATTGAGCCGCTATTTAAATACCTTTGAAAATCCAACCGCAGCGTTTATTACCGCCTACAACCCAAAGAGTAAACGCCTTAAAGAAGGGCAAAACCAACAACGCCAACAACAATTGCATCAAGCTGTAAGTAAGCTTGGATTAGCGAGTTGTAAAGGCTACGGTCTTAGCCAACAGAACGACTGGCCCAAAGAGCACAGTTTGTTAATTACCAACATAACTAAACAACAAGCTAGCCAATTAGCCAAAGACTTTCAACAAGCTGCTTTCGTGTGGATTGATGATAAAGGTTTAGTGTCGTTAGTTACCCAGCAAGACTATTAACGTTTTCAAACTCTGAATTAAATCCAGGAAAAGGTGCTATTTAACCTATCTATTTGTTGTAATAGGTACATCAATATCGACCTGAGTTCGTTTCACGTTATTAAAACGGCATCCCCCAGTAATCAATACCAAGCTACCTTTGCGTAGTTATGCCGTGTTAACTGTGTGTAACGTTGCGAAACTAACTTTGATAATTAAATGTTAAATTAAAATAACCTATAAATATCAATACCTAACAAATAGTTAGTGCAACACTTGGTTAACGGTAAGTACACGTTAAATTCATACACCTTTCAGCTTTGTAACAGCCACTTCCTATGTTTGCAATTGTTACTTATTGTAACCGTGTTGTTTTTAAATATTGCCAGAAAGGTAATTGAGAAGGTTCTATGGCCATATTTTTAGTGTGCATGTTTGGTGTACTTGGCATTGTTATTTGTAATGAAATTAAATGGTTTTAATCATTAATTAATGTTTAACACTTTGCAGTTGTTCAGTACAAAGCTAGCTATTACAAGAAAATTCATGGGGAGAGATAACTAAGGGCAACCTGAGTTATAGCGCATAAAAACAACAATAAATAAAACAAAGGCAAGCTTGACTTGCCGTTAATGCCGAGCTCGCTCGGTATTTTTTTACCTTAAATTTAGCCGTTGCTTACATTCCAATGTCAATCCCGACTTGTTCGGGAATGCAACAACTTTATTGACCCTGAAATGAATTCAGGGAGTTGGCTAATATTGAGCCACTATAACCACTTGCTGGACTTGTTTCAGCATCCATAAATCTCGGATAAAAAACCATAACCCCACGTATTTGAGTACTTGTTACGGAATCCATAAATTTCAGGCAAGAAAAAGTCACCTGCAATAATGAGGTGGCTAAGCATTCCACTCTCACCGTCATTACCGCGAACGACTAAATGGATTTAGGAGGTAGAGCGACGCATGGATGCCAAAGCCGAGGCGGTAATCCATAAATTTCAGGCAAAAAAAAAGCCACCTGCAATATGAGGTGGCAAAGCATTTCAGGGAGGAAAACTATGAAAAGTTAACTGTGTTTAATTATACATCGGACCAGAAAATATTCCGTTAACCAAATGTAAAACACTGCAATAGTTTGTTGTTATTAAATCGTCAACTAAGTGTTAAGGGTGGGTTATAACCACATTCTTTGTAGGTTGTTTATTAGTATCTGTATTGCTATGTTGTTTGCTCGCCCATCCCTAAAAAATAATAATAATAATCAAAAGGTGAATGATATGCTTAAAAGTCAGCATGTTAAGTCGATCAAGTGTTTAACTTCTTCAATAATCATAGCTCTATTAACCGCTTGTGGTGGATCAGATTCGAGCGATCCAGAAATTTTAACCGTTAATGATTCCATCTCTGACGTTTCTGGTCGTGACGGTGTAAACAGTGTTTCAATCATCAATAATGACACGCTGGACAGTGAGCAGCTTGATCTTTCACAGGTAAACATTTCTGTAGTTATGGCTGATGCACCATTAACATTGAATGGAGATGGTACTGTTAATGTTGCGCCAATGACGGCAGCCGGAACTTATCAACTTCAATATAAGGTTTGTTTGGTTGACGATAGTTCAATTTGTGAAACCGCGACTGTAAGTGTTGAAGTGCTTGCTGCTGAATTGGCATTAGCTGATGATTTTATTGACAATATTAATGGCGGTTTTGGCAATTCAAATATAATTGATGTACTCGCAAATGACACCATGAATAGTAATGTCATCAATATTGATGACATTACTTTGAGTGTTTTATCAAATGATCCCTCATTGCAGCTTGATAGCAATTACGTAAGTGTTGCCAGTAATACTATGGCAGGGGAGCATCAATTAACTTATCAAGTATGTGAAAACTTGAACCCAGAAAATTGTACTTCATCGACAGCAATTGTGAACGTTGATAAAGGCCAATTTATGGGAGGGATCGCCGGGATCCGTTATGAGTCAGATTCAGCTAATGGCGTTACCGACGCCAATGGCGGATATATCTATAATGCCGGTGATAACATCAAGTTTTATATCGGTGCCACAATGCTTGGTGAACAAGCAGCAGCTAAAGCTAAACTGTCACCATTAGATTTGATAAAAGATTCAAAAGTGCCTGTTAGTAGTACAGAAGTAAATTCATTTTTAGATAACAAGTATGACTTTGATATAAACCCAAAAATAAATGAGTTGGTTAATGCATTAACGTTAATTTATAGCGTAGACAAAGACAAAGACATCAGCAATGGTATTGTCATTGATGAGAAATTGCATACTCTCTGGGCTGACAAACAATTTAACTTGAAACAAAGTATTAGCCGTTTCGAGCGAGATACCGTTATCAACATTGCTATGTATAAAGCATTTGATCAAGAATTGTTAGCCAATACAAGTTTAACGCCTTATTTTAGCTCTTTAGACACGTTTGCTGCACAACAGGGCTTAACTCCGCATGTGTATGGTACTAATCAAGAAACGTATTACTCTGACCCTGGTGTCGCTGATGAAGTTTATAAAATTTCAGTAAGTTCGGATAAAGGCACTGTCACTTGGGATTACTTTGAAACAGACGATGAAGGCAATTTGCTTCCTGAAATTTCTTACCAAGATAAATACTTTTACGATGGTAATGCTAACTATACTGGCATGGAATATTATGAAGAAGGTGTACTAAACAGCAGTGAAACCTACACACTCAATATCCATGGGAATATGATGCGCTCTGACTATACAAGTATATACGGTGATAACAGTAGCCGTTGGAAAGAGTACAACAACATTGGCCTTGAAACTGCCTATTATAAAGACAATGATGGAGATGAGGTAAGCGATGAAAGTGAGTTTAGCCAATATGATGAAAATGGTAATGAAATTTCCTATCTGCGTGATAACGACGGCGACGGCAAAAATGATTATAAAAGGCTAACGGAATATGCCAATAATCTAAAAGTGAAACAGTCTAATTACAATGACATTTCAGCTTATGCAGGTGCTGAAAATGATGTCGACAATATGACCTTTTATTACTATAACGAAGCTGGGCTGCTAATTAGACAAGAAACTGATAATGATGCTGATGGGGAAATAGATTATCTTACTGAGTGGGATTATAACGAAGCAGGTCAAACAATCGAGTATCGCTCTGATAATAATTTAGCGGATGAAGCCTTCAATCATCGAACCGTCACTACCTATGAAAATGGTTTAAGAGTTTCAAATTTAACTGATAGCAATGGTGATGGAGTTGACGACCGAGGCCAGTTTTATACATACGACGAGCACGGAAATAGAATTCAATATACATATTATAATAATGGTTTTGACAAGCCTCTTTATTCATACTTTTACAAATATGATGATGCTAACAATATGATTGAACAAAAAACTGATAATAACGGTGATGGTGTTGCCGATTATGCCAATATTTATAGCTTTGACGAGCATGGAAATATGGTGTCATATGTTAATTATAGAGGCGAAGATCAAGACGGTGTTTATAGATATGGCTACCACTATGAATATTTACTTACCGATTTTACCACAGCATATCTACTGGAAAATTAAATAGAGCATAGATACTGTTTGCTCAACATTTAAAAATAAAACCAGCGATATGTCGCTGGTTTTTTTATTTAGGACGCATTGCCTAGCATTGACTAGGATGGCTTAAATTCTGTTATTTGCATGTACATCACAAATTAATCCGAACTATTTAAAAAGTAAGTACAGCAGTAGTTTGTTAATACAAATAAGTTAATATCTCGATAGAACCGTGCTAGTGTGCTAACAACCATCATCTTTATCATGAATTCAATGCTTGAGCATTTATTACTTTTCGTTATCAGTTTACTTGCCAATACTCTTTCTTCTCTTGCTGGCGGTGGAGCAGGGCTTTTACAACTACCTGTTTTAATTTTTCTTGGTTTACCCTTTGGCGTTGCACTAGTAACACATAAAATTGCATCGGTTGCGTTGGGTGTTGGCGCTTCTTTAAAGCACCTTAAATATGGTGGTTTTCAATGGCAGCTTGTAACCATTATGATTGTAGGTGCGCTGCCCGGCGTAGTTATTGGTGCCAACGTTATATTAAATATACCCGAGAGTATCGCGATGTTCTCGCTTGGCTGTTTAACCATAGCATTAGGTATTTATTCATTCTTTAAACCTAACTTGGGCATGCATGACAGCTTAAAAAACTTAACCATTAAAGGTTATTTAATTGGCGCACTCGGTTTATTTTTATTAGGTATTCTTAACGGCTCTTTAACTTCAGGAACTGGCTTATTTGTTACAATGTGGCTCATCCATTGGTTTGGTATGAACTACGCCCGAGCAGTATCTTACACCTTGGTTATGGTGGGAATTTTATGGAATGGTGCCGGTGCAGTAACGCTGGCGTTATTAGAAACTGTACAATGGTCTTGGCTGCCGGCACTTATATTAGGCTCATTAATTGGTGGTTACTTTGGAGCACACCTTGCCATTGAAAAGGGCAATACTTTAGTTAAAAGAACCTTTGAATTGATGACCGTGATAACAGGCCTGGCTTTACTGATAAAAGCCGTTAATGTATAACTAACCAGAAGCATATAAGTAGAATTAACCGTGGCAGTAAACGGTTATTGTTACACGCCTTCATTGCGTACTACTCACACTAGTTCAGTACGACCAAAGGCCATAAGCCCACGTCTTTCCGTAGCTCCCCACGTCATTCCGTACTTGTTACGGAATCCATAAATTCCAGACAAAAAAGCGATAACCCACGTCTTTACGTACTCGTTACGGAATCCATAAATTCCAGACAAAAAAAAGCCACCTGCAATATGAGGTGGCAAAGCATTTCAGGGAGGAAAACTATGAAAAGTTAACTGTGTTTATAATAGCTGATGGTTATTAATTAAGCTGTTAACCAAATGTAAAACACTGCAACACTATGTTGTTACGCTGGTGTTAATTAGATGTGGCGTTAAATGGTCTGAACAGGAAAAAATTTAAAATTGGTTTATAGTTAAAACATAATAACAATCAATGGTGAAAAGTATGGCTCTACCCCCACGTTGCAACGCAATAAAATTCCTGTCAACTTCTCTTATCATAGCTTTGTTAAGCGCCTGTGGCGGTTCAGGCTCAGGCTCAAGTTCGGATCCAAAGGTAGATGATAACTCGCCAGAATTAGTCATTACCAACGACACAATAACGAATGTTTCAGGTCGAATGGGCAGTGTTGGCATTGCAATTATCGACAACGATACTATTGATGGATCTAACCTTACGTTAGAGCAAATAAGTATTTCAATGGTTAACAGTCATGCGCCTCTATCATTGACGGAAGAGGGCCTTGTTACCGTCATGCCGATGACAAGTGCAGGTACGTATGATCTTGTATACAAAGTATGTTTGGTTGATGAACCAACGGTTTGTGCAAGTGGTAGTGTAAGTGTTGAAGTTATTGCCGCAGAGCTTACTTTGTCTGACGATACAATTAACGATATTAATGGTGGGTTTGCGAACGAAAACATACTTAATGTTTTAGCCAATGACCTAATAGATAGCGACAGTATTTCTGCTACTGAGGTAACCACAAGTGTTATCTCAATAAGCCCAGAGTTATCTTTACTGGGTGAGCACGTTAGTGTAGCAGCCAATATTTCAACCGGCGAATATGCATTAACGTATCAAGTGTGTGAAAACCTTAATCCTGAAAACTGTGCATCAGCCAATGCCACGGTCAATGTTAACAAGGGCCAGTTTATGGGCGGCGCAGCCGGTGTTGCTTATACTTCTGATTCTGCCAGTGGCTTTACTGATGAAAATGGTGGCTATATTTATAGCCAAGGTGACAATATTTCATTTTATATTGGTGGTACGAAGCTTGGGGAAACAACTCAAGCATTAACAAGTTTGTCACCGCTCGACTTAGTACCAGGAGCTGAAATACCTGTTACTCAACTGCAGGCACGTGAGTTTATCGATGATTATGATGACTACGAAAAATTTCCAAAGCTGAGTGAAATGATCAATATTGTGGCTATGCTTTACACGGTTGATAAAGATAAAGACACCAGTAATGGCATTGCTATTGATACAAACTTACATGCTTTTTGGGCTGATAAGTCTTTTAACTTAAAGCAAGAGATTGATGACTTAGACCGAGACAACTTAATTACCATTGCCTTGTATAAAGCGTTTGATCAAAGCTTGATTTCAAATGCCGATATAACCTTTCATTTTAAAGCACTGGACTTAATTGCAGCACAGCAAAATTTGATGCCACAAGTGCCCGGAAAAACAAAGGAAAGCTATTCTTCTAATGGCGTATTACAAGAATATTATAATATTTATTTAAATGCAGAAACTAACTCAACCGACTGGGATTACTACGAATTGGACAGTGAAGGTAATGTGGTTGCGGACTCGTTTACCAAAGATAGATACTTCCACGATAGCAATGTTAACTATTTAGGATGGGAGTATTATGAGGGAGAAACCAAAACCAGCAGCGGTCTTTATACCATGAATATTCATGGTAACCGTCTTCAAAGAGTGTTTGAACAGCTAGGCGTAATGACAGGTTCAAGTTGGTATGAGTATAACAATATTGGCTTTGAAACAGCGTCTTATGATGATGAAGACGGCGATACCATTAGTGATAACAGTGATTTCTCTGAATATGACGAAAATGGTAATCTAACATCATATTCAAGTGATGACGATGGTGACGGTGTTATCGATTATAAGTACACCCGAGAGTACACCAACAATGTGTTAACCAAAGAAACAGATTACAGCTCAATTGATACTCCAGAGGGCCCTCAGCTGGTCATTGAAAATGTGTCTTATTCTTACTATAACGAGCAGGGCTTAAGAATAAGGGTTGAAAATGACGAAGGTGGCGATGAAATAATAAATTATATTTCTGAGTGGGTTTATAACGAAGACGGTGAAGAAATAGAATATCGTTCAGATGGTAATTTCAGTGATGAACTTTATGATTACGTTAGTGTGAGCACATATGAAAATGGATATGTGATGAGCCGATTGACCGACAGCGATGGTGACGGTACAACCGACTATGGTTATTATTATGAATATGATGAACGAGGTAACCGCACTTCCAACACCTACTATGATGGTGATTTAGTAACGCCACTTTATCGAAATACCTACACCTATGATGAAATGAATAACATTACCCAACGAATAAATGATCACAACGGTGATGGTGTTATCGATTACACCTACGTGTATACCTATGATGAATTTGGTAATAACACGTCGTACAGCAACTTTAGAGGGGAACTTATTAATGGTAATGCCAGATACCGATACGATTATGAATATAGTGTTGGAAGCTATACCGATTGGTGGAAGTTGTATTATTAAAGCCACATAGGATACACAAAATAAAACCAGCGAACTCGCTGGTTTTTTAATTCATGGAAGAGTTAACTTAAAATTGCCAAGTTAGGGAAGTGGCAAAGCATTTCACTCTCTCAGTTCAGTCATCCCGTAAGCCTCGCAGCGTCATACCGTATCACCACAGCGTCATTCCGTATCACCACACCGTCATTCCCGACTTGTTCGGGAATCCAGCTCTTAAATTCCAGACATAAAATCCACAATCACGTCATTCCGTATTTGTTACGGAATCCATAAATTTCAGACAAAAACCATAACCCCACGTCTTTCCGTACTTGTTACGGAATCCATAAATTTCAGGCAAAAAAAAGCCACCTGCAAATATGAGGTGGCAAAGCATTTCAGGGAGGAAAACTATGAAAAGTTAACTGTGTTTAATTATACATCCGACCAGAAAATATTCCGTTAATCAAATGTAAAACACTGCAATAGTTTGTTGTTATAAACTTGTTAATTTGTTTTTGGGCTGGATGTTGCTTGGTTGGGTTGAAGCTCTTGTTTCGGCATTTACCGTTAACATGCGTACGACTAGTCTTCATTCCGTACTTGTTACGGAATCCATAAATTTCAGGCAAAAATTCTTCTGGAAATAATTTTCTTTGCGAAGCAGTCCGAAGGACCGAGAACAGGGATGTTTGAGATAAAAAAAAGCCACCTGCAAATATGAGGTGGCAAAGCATTTCAGGGAGGAAAACTATGAAAAGTTAACTGTGTTTAATTATACATCCGACCAGAAAATATTCCGTTAACCAAATGTAAAACACTGCAAAAGTTTGTTGTTATAAACTTGTTAATTTCATTAACTGGCATGTCAAAACCTGTAATAGCCCAATAGATTAGGGCTTCTAGCTCAACAACTTCCCATTAATCAGTAACAAAGCTAAACAGAAACACATTAATTGTTTAGGTAAAATAGCCAGTAATTAACAAACAGTAATTTATTTAAAGACTTTTTTATGATTTATCCAAAACAATACATGAATCAAACCAGCCCTTAGTCGGCAAAATTTCTACCAGCTATGGTTATTCTTTCAGTGCCATTAGTACTATTTTTTATTGCTAAAGGCTGTGTATCTTTATTAAGTAAAGCTAAGTTAAAGGCCTGCTAGTTTGAGCTACCACAGCAACAATAACGAACACGACTTTGAACAGTTTCAGGGTGACGAATTCGAAATTGAAGAGCATTACTATGAAGATAGTTTTGACGAGTTCGATTATCATGAAGCGGGTGTTGAGGAAGGCTTAGGCTTCTTAGAGTTTGCTGGTATTGCTGCACTACTTGGTGCATTTAATTCAAACCAAAACCATGTTGAGCATGAAGAGGGCAACTCTTCGGCTATGTTTTGGTTTTTAGTCTTTTTACCATTTACATTTCCATTACTTGTTATGGCCATGATGGTTATAGTCCCATATCAAATTTTAAAGTTTGTATTTAAGCTTTTGTTTAAAGTTATTCAAGCATGCATTGCTACAAAGCCTGAAAAAGCAAAACCGCTATCCTCTGTTAACTCTAAAAACGTCACTAAGCAAAGTGCTAATAACTATGTTGCTAAAACTACAAAAAACTCTGTAAATGCCAACGTTTACGTAATAGATGAAATGGAAGCTATTGATATCAAAATTAAAAAACTAGAGCGACAAAAGCAACAATTAAACCAACAGACTACAGACAGTGTAAAAGACCAAGGTTTAAATAATGCAGGCCGTGGTTATTATTACGAAAGCAATTCATACAACATAAAGAAAAATGCCACCAAACTGGCTGAACAAGCGACTATTAAATACATTTAACTATAATTTCATCTCTTTGTTAGAGAAAATAAACTGGGGCCAGATAAAAAAGCAGCACCATTTAAATATTATGGTGAAGTTGAATATTTGAATCACTAAGGTGAAAAACCTATGAGTGTTGAATGGCGTATTGTACAGAGTTAAATGATAAATAAAGTAATTCGGATTAGATACTATGCACGTGATGGGGGCACTTGTTATGGATAGTAATAGTTAGTTGCGTTTCTGCCTTAATACACACTCATATATTTTTAGGTTTTTCTTTATTTGATTTTTAAAGTTTTCTGCTTTACGTTTATTAGCAAAGTAGGGGCTTGTTACCACATACCATTTGCCAGAACTACTTACGTTCATTGGCGTGAGTTTGCTAATTTTATTTTTTAGGTTTTGCGCGTCACTTTCTAGTTTAAATGCTCCGCAGCGTAATTGATGGGGAGTAGAGTCAGGGGTGTCATAATCCCTTTCAATAAAACTTATCTGTCCTTGTTCAAGCTTTTCAGGAAAAACATATTTTGGTTTTGGCTTATTTGGTAAAACGAGCTCTTCAGTTTGGCTATCATTTACCTGTGTAGAAATAGCCACTGTTTGTTTTTCAGTACTAGAGTTATAAAAATTCAAGCCTATAACTGGTGTAACTATGCCTACCGTTAAAATAGTGGTAAATAGTTTAATCTTATATGCGCGTTGTTGTTTTTGTTTGCTAGGGTTGCGTTTAGGCGATTTATTTACATAATCCATTTGAGCATTTCTTTTTTATTATTCTATTTTCATTATAAATAAGTGCGCTCAAATGAAAAGAGCTAATGAGCCGTCATAATTAGCTGAGATAATGCTTAAAGTTTTTCTGCAATGATCTCAACCGGTGCAATTAAGTTATTACCAATGTTTTCCACCATGTTTTTAACTTTGTAGGCAGCGCTTTGTTGCATTAGGGTATGAAGGCCTAATGGTGGTGGCCCGCCATCTGCATTTATTTTGGCCTTAAGTTGTTGAAAAAATTGTAGGGAAAAAGCATGGCGATTAGTTTCTTTAATAATGCTAAAGCCTTCATCGGTTAGTGCTTGTTGGTATTGCTCTGGTGTTGCCAGTTTACTGGTGCTGCTGTTTGTCGCCCACGGAACTGGGTAAATTAAATCACCGTCACTTTGGCGCATAACATCATAAACAGCAAAAGTGGCACCTGGTTTTAAAACTCTGTGTATTTCTTTAAACAGCGCGGCTTTGTCTTCTATATTCATGCCAACATGAAGCATGTAAGCACCGTTAAAACTGTTATTTTTAAAAGGCATGTTTAAGGCGCTGCCTTGTACCAATGTAACTTTACTTTCAAGCCTTACCCATTTGCATAATGCTGTGCCGGTTTCAATATACTCATTAGTTAAGTCTATTCCGGTTACTTGGCTTTTACATTTTGTTGCGACATATCTTGCTGCGCCGCCTAGACCACAACCAACATCTAATAATTGGTCTTGCTCAGAAAAGTTGAGTTGCTCAAGTAAGTGATCTGTCGCCAAGCGCCCGCCAATATGAAACTCATCGACAGGGGCAAGATCAGCTATGGTTATGTTTTCAGTGGTTTTGCCTAGTGCAGGAAGAGCCGCTTCGATGGCATTGAGCAAATTGCCGTGTTGGTAATGATCAGAGACTGATTTATCGTACGACATTGTTTGAATCCCGCTAATTGATGATTATAAAATATAGCACAATGGACCCTGAAATAAATTCAGGGAGGAATGCAGAGGTTCAAGAAATGGTGGTTGGTGTTCAAGGTAGTGCTGGTTAACAAACTGTTTCTGTTTATTTGACTGAATTCGTTTAGTATATTTGTAAATAATACCAAAGAATGGATTCCTGCCTACGCAGGAATGACGGCTGGCGCAGGAATGACGTGGTAGTCGAATGGATTCCCGCCTTCGCGGGAAAGACGGCTAGCGCAAGAAAGACGTGGTAGGCGAATGGATTCCTGCCTACGCAGGAATGACGGCAGGCGCAGGAAAGACGTGGTAGACGAATGGATTCCCGCCTTCGCGGGAAAGACGGCTAGAGCAGGAATAATTGGGTTGGGTCTACGTTGTAGGTGATACGTCAGGTGTTGATGTGTTACGTTAAAAAGAAACTGTTTTACTAATATGCTAAAAAATTACTTTGTTGTCTGCTTAATTGCGGTGAGTATTTTTTTTGATGTGCATGCTGCTTCAGGTTTGGTTAAAAAATCTAAATCTGGTATTTGTCACTCTCAAGAAAGTTCTTATTATAATCGCACCAAGAATTTCACTGCGTTTGATTCACTTGAATCTTGCATAAATTCAGGCGGGCGCTTGCCTAAAGGTTTTGTTGCTAAAGGTGATGTTGCTGCTCAGTCTGCGTCGCACCTTAAACATTATACTCGCAGTCAGTTTGGTAGTGGTTGGAGTGATGTTGACCGTGATTGTCAAAATTCACGTATGGAAGTGCTAGTGGCGCAATCTGTTGGTCCCGTGCACTTTAAAGACTCCAGAGAGTGCTCTGTGCGCTCTGGTAAGTGGATATCATCGTTTACCGGTGAAACACTCTATGAAGCCTCATCGATTGATATTGACCACGTTATACCGCTTAAATGGGCATGGGATCACGGGGCAAGCTCTTGGAGTTATGAACAACGCGTCGCGTTTGCCAACGATCCTGCAAATTTACTTAGCGTTGAAGCAAGCTTAAACCGCAGCAAAGGCGCGAAAGGTTTGGATGAATGGCTACCTCCTAAAAATCAGTGCCAGTATATTGCACGTTTTATTAGGGTTATGAAGAAATATCCGCTTAATGTAGGTTCAAAAAAACTCGACTCTATAACATCACTTAAAAACAGTTATTGCGCTTAGTTATCCTGTTTTAATTACCATTTTTGTTAAGATCCCCTCTTAACTAATCTTTTATACGCTGAAATAAACATCGGCAGTATTTTTTAAATCGCTATTTTCCAACTTCTTACTCTCGTGTTCATGTGCATTTTTGTAGGTGCTTAAAGGATTTATGTACTTTAAAAAATCAAGCTGAAAGTTTAGGTTTTATTATTTAATCTTCAAAAACAATGGTTTACCTGTTTTTGTGGTTTGGCATGTTACCTGCAACTTACTTTATTGATGTTCATTAGATAAATGTATGGAGGTTTAAATGAATGCTTTTTATAAATTAACGTTGCCTACCTTACTGCTTATGGCCATTTCTGGCTGTATGACAGCGCAAGAACATCAACAGGAAATTGCCGACGACTCTACAGGCAAGCTTACCGTTGGTGTTGTGCAAAAAGAGATCAATATTGGCATGTCAGGCGCAGAAGTTGCGGCAGTTTTAGGTTCACCCAACATTGTTTCTACAGATGAAAATAGAAACGAAGTGTGGATTTACGACAAAATTTCTACTGAATTTGTACACTCCAGCAGTAGCGGAGGCGTTTCATCACTTGTTCTAGGCTTTGGTAGTGAGGTACTGGGAGGAGCTGGTGGTAGTTACAATAAACAAGCGGGAGCTTCTTCTAAATCACAGAAAACCTTAACAATAATATTAAAATTTGATGATGAGGGGCTTATCAGAGATTTTGCTTACCACACGTCACGCTTTTAGGCGTTAAGGAAATATCATGTTAACTAAAAACGTTTTAATAATGGTGTTGGTGGTCGTTGCAATAAGTGGCTGTACTAGTAATAGCAAGCCACCTACAGATGCTTTTAAATTATCGCCTACATCAATAGAAGATAAACAAATGCAAACCCGACAATTTACAACAGTGCAACGCATTGACTTATTAGTTGCCAGTGCCAGTGTATTGCAAGATTTGGGATATTCGTTGGATGAATCAAACTCGGTGTTAGGGGTATTGTCGGCATCAAAAGTTATAGATGCTAAAGATAGTGGTCAGATTGCTGGAGCCATTTTATTGGCAATATTTACCGGATCATCACCGCCAGTTGATGATAAGCAAAAAATTAGAGTTTGTTTGGTGATAAACAGCGATTTATCTGATGATAAGTCATCACTAGCCAGAATAACCATTCAGAGGCTAATTTGGAATGACCGAGGCAGACTGTCCCGTGTGCAGTCAGTAAAAGATCCTGAGCTTTATGATGCATTTTTTACAAAACTGTCTAAAGCGGTATTTTTGGAGGCAAATAGCATATGAATATTTTAACAAGTACAAATAAAGCAGCTTTATTAATTTCTATTTTGTTTTTAGTAAGCAGCTGTAGCGGAAGTAGAACACCAAAAGACGCGTTTGCCATGAATTCTAGTCAAGTTGAGGTTCGCAGTTATCAAACCAGAGCTTATGATACTACTGACAAGGTACTATTACTGCGCTCGGTTATTGCAACATTACAAGATTTGGAATTTATTATCGACAAAGCAGATGTTGAATTTGGCGTGGTGTCAGCAACTAAACTTAATCGTTATTCATTACGAATGACTATTACTATCAGAGAGCGGGGCGAGCATCAGTTATTAGTGCGAGCTAACGCTCATTACAACCTAGAGTCGATTGAAGATCCCACTCCTTATCAAGACTTTTATAGTGCATTAAATAAATCTACTTTTTTAACCAGCCATGAAGTAGATTAAGTAGGTCATCGTAATTAGTGAATAGTGCTTGTGCTGGAATAGCCTAATGGACAATACCGTGATGTTTTTCAGCGCAAGTATGGCAAATGTATTCATCATGCATATGACCACGTAAATTTGCTTTATTACATTGAGCACAGCGAGCAAAATATTTATCGTCGCTTGTCAGCTTTTTAAGCTCTCGCTCTAGTTGGTCATCGCTGGTATTTAACGGCAATTTTTTAACAATTCTATATTCCCGTTTTGGCTCATGTGGCCCTAGCCAATCTACCATTTCAACTGAAATATCAATAACACCTTGGGTTTTATCTATCCAAATGTATCTTCTAAAGTCTTCTTCATTGTTGTTAGACATGATCTGGCTTCTTTTTATTATTAATCTGTTCTAATTATTACTGCTTTTTTTACTTTAGCAATTTATCAGTTTATAAAATTTTTCATCGTTAATTTAACGTGACTTGATGTTTACTAAAGTACTTCATTCGGTATACGTGCCAGTCACTTTTACTATCAGTTTGATGTTTTTGGCACATACCATAACGAAAAGACGGGGTTATATTTGGCCAGTGGTAGCGTAAGTCACTAAACCAAACGCAGGTTTGTTGCGGTGTGTGCTGGTAATCATAAAAAATAGGGTAAACGCTGAAACGTTGGAACGCCTTAAACTTATGATGTTGCCAAACTTGTCTGGCATGTTTGTTCATTTGTGGCTGTATTGGCAGGGTGTAATAGTGTTGCCAAATTAACTGCTCGTTCAAGTGGTAGCTTTGTTGTTGCGGTAAACTTAACTTGTTACTAAACCATTCTCCAACGTGATCGTTGGTCAGTTTTATATACGCTTGATCGAATCCATTTGCCGTTTGGCTAATTGCTTGCCAGTAAAAAAACGAAAATGGTTGTGGCAACAAAGTAACGGGTTGTGGGTTGTCACTTAGCGACTGCTGGACTTGATTTTTAACGTTAATTACCACAAGCAAGTAGCAAGCAGGCAACAACAGTGCCAATACTTTAATCACTTGGGTTTTGTAATTTATGACGAACAACAAACTGCACAATACTAATGCGCTAAAGTAAATATCGATTACAAATAATAGATTGAATGCAACTTTATAACGGCTTATCGGGGCAAACCATTGCGTACCAAATGCAGTAAGGCTATCAAGCAGGGGGTGTGAAATAAGGGCTAGTAAACACAGCCAATATAATTGTTTAGACGGTAGCGGCCAAGCAGTAAGGCGCTGCCAACATTGCATTATTAGCCAAGCCCACAAAGGCGCCAGTATTAAAGAGTGTGTTTCTGCCCGGTGCCAGTCAGCAAGAAACTCTAACGGGTTAATATAAAATAGCAGGTAGTCTATGTCTGGAAATAGCGCAGCGCTTACGCCAATCAGTGCCCGTTTTTGCCAAGACAGTACGGGTTGTTTATCTGTATCACTAGAGCGGGGTAGTTGTGCGATTGCAGCGCCAACAATAGCATGAGTTAATGCATCCATTTATATGTCACTTGCGTAGCCTTAATGGCCTGCTAATTACCTTCAACACATGGTATAACTCACTGCTTCTTTTTAACGTTCGTTGTAACAATGCCTTGGTTTTCGCATGTTGCACACTATTGTCAACAAAGTAGAAGCTTAAACTGAGTAAATAGGCCGACGTTACCGACAATTCATCGCCTACTCGTTTAACCCCTGAATAATCCCTACCAGCGGCTTGCAAAAACCATTGTACTGTACGGCTTACCCGCGTAACTCCGTGAGCTTGCAAGTGAAAGTGGCCCGGTTCAAATTTATAGGCAAGGATCTCTTTAATTATACTTTTGTGGGGCGCGAGAAAATTAAGCCAAGCCATTATGCAATCAATTAAACGCTCAGTACTGGTTGAATTGTTACGGTCTAGTTTGCTTGCGAGCTTCAGCATGGCGAGATCTGCCTGATCAAACAATGCTTCAGCCATATCGTCTTTCGAGCGGTAAAAGCTGCGAATAACGCTAAGATCGCATTGCAGCCTTTCTGCCAATGCCAACATACTAAAACTCTCCCAAGAGCTTTGCTTAGCCAGGCTCAAGGCTTCATCTAAAACGATTTGTGGTGTTATTTCTTCGCCATTCTTCATTTCACACTTTACCCAATTGATACCGGAATACGTTGTCTGCCAAAGCCATTTTTGTATTCACCAAATATGCCATTAATTGGCTGATCGCAGTGTTGGCAATTACCGCTTGAGGTTAGATGATATTGGCTTATTTCATACCAGTTGCGCTTTATTACCGGATGTTGGCAGTTCGGGCAATAGGTAGAGTCTGAGTCGACATCAAACACATTGCCGCAATACACAAATTTTAATCCATAGCTTTGGGCAATACTTCTTGCTTTTAACAAAGTGGTTATCGGTGTATTTCCTTTATCAAGCATTTTAAAGTCAGGATGGAAGGCACTGAAATGCAGGGGAATGTCAGTGCCAAGGTTTTCGGCAATCCATTGACACATATTGTGCAGCTCTGCCTCTGAGTCGTTTTCGTCGGGAATGAGCAGGGTGGTTATTTCAAACCAAACATCCGTTTCGTTTTTTAAATACAGCAGTGTATCTAATACCGGTTGTAAATGGCCGTGGCATATTTTGTGATAGAACTCTTCTGTAAATGCTTTTAAATCGATATTGGCCGCGTCCATGTGCTGATAAAATTCAATCCTCGGCTCATCACATACATAACCGGCACTTACCGCTACACTCTTTATCCCTTGTTCTTTTGCGGCAATGGCAGTGTCTATGGCGTATTCCATAAATATTACCGGGTCGTTATAGGTAAACGCCAAACTTTTGCAGTCGTTTTGCTTAGCTGTTTTTGCCAACTCCTCTGGCATGGCTGAACCGCACAGAGTGTCAAGCTGTCTTGATTTGCTGATGTCCCAGTTTTGGCAAAATTGGCAGCTTAAGTTACAACCGGCAGTACCAAATGAAAGAACGCGTGTGCCAGGGTAAAAATGGTTAAGTGGTTTTTTCTCGATAGGATCAATACAAAAGCCAGAAGAGCGACCATAGCTAGTTAACACAATTTCGCCTTTATGATGCATACGTACAAAGCAACTGCCACGTTTACCTTCACGTAATGTGCAATGCTGTGGGCATACTTCACAGCGCACTCTACCATCATCCAGTCGATGCCAATACTTGGTAGGAAAATGTTCTATGAAAGCATCTGCCATGTTTATTACCGCCTGTATTAAGTATAGCCAAATTCTTTTTCTATACTTAATAGTTGTAGAAGCATAATTTTAATTTAGTTTAATCCGTAGGAGCAATTGTGAATGTGCGCGAGCCTGCTGTAGCGGGCAGTTTTTATTTTGACGATCCCATCGATTTGGCAGACAGTGTGCTGCAATGTATTGGTGAATTTGTTGATGCGGGTGTACAAGCCAAGGCGTTAATTGTGCCCCATGCAGGCTATATGTATTCAGGGCCAGTAGCTGGTGCGGCCTATCGGTTGTTAGCTAACCGAGCTGATGACATTAAAAGAGTCGTTATTTTGGGGCCTTGCCATCGGGTAGCCGTAAATGGCTTAGCGGTTACTGATCATGATGCATTCTCAACACCATTGGGCGATATAAATGTTGATGTAGAAGGTTGTCAGCGATTAATAGATAAAGGCATGGTGCACTGTTCAAACGAAGCGCATCAGTATGAACATTCGTTAGAAGTTCAATTACCATTTTTACAAGGCTGTTTAAGCAACTTTACCTTGCTGCCTATTGTTGTGGGGGCATGTACGCCAGATGAGGTATATACCGTAATTAATGAGCTTAATGTTGAAGGTACTTTGTTTTTAATAAGCACCGACATGAGCCATTTTCATACGTATCAGCAGGCAAATGCTATCGATAACTTTAATATCGTGCGGATGCTTAACTTTGATACCGACCTGACTGGTGAAGATGCGTGTGGCAGTAATGTACTCAATGGTTTTTTTAAATTTTGTGATCATGCCCAGTGGAAAATAAAAATGGTTAAATATGAAAATTCCGGTGATACCGCAGGAGATAAAAACAAGGTAGTGGGCTATGCCAGCTTTATCGTGTATTGAGCTCACTCAACACGAGCAACAGCAAGCCATAAATCTTGTTTGGCAGGTTTTGAATCAGGCCGTTAAAGAAAACTGTTATACAAAGCCAATTGCACCAAATTCTACTACGTTACTTTCCCCATATGCGTGTTTTGTTACCTTGTATGTTAGTGATGAATTACGAGGCTGCGTGGGGACAATGCAACGTGAGACACCGCTGTGGGAAAACATCTGTAAATACAGTTATAGTAGTGCTTTTGAAGATTATCGCTTTGACCGGTTAACGGCTAAAGAGCTTGAACATTTAAGTTTTCAAATATCAATATTATCACCGCTTGAGCCGATGGAAAATAAAGGCGAAGCACAATTATTTGCCGAGTTGGAGCCAAATGTTGATGGTTTAGTTATTGAATACCAGCAGCATAATGCACTGTTTTTGCCTTCGGTTTGGCAGTCATTACCAAGCGTTAAAGATTTTGTTAGTAAGCTAAAGTTAAAGGCTGGTTTAGCGGAAGATTATTGGCATAACGATATTAAACTATTTCGTTTTAATACCTTTTCAATCAAGTCCTGAATCGTTTATCACCGATTACTGAACTCGATACTCTAGTATTTCCCTGAACTTGTTTCAGGATCTTTAGTAAGTATCTAATTAACCTAGACTCTGAAATAAATTCAGAGAGGAGGATGGACCCTGAAATGAATTCAGGGAGTGGTTAATGATAACTCAGTCTTACTCGCCACTTGCTGAACTTGTTTCAGCATCTAATTAACCTAGACCCTGAAGTGAATTCAGAATAGGAGGATGGACCCTGAAATAAATTCAGGGAGTGGTTAATGATAACTCAGTCTTACTCGCCACTTGCTGAACTTGTTTCAGCATCTATCATTAATAGCTAACCACATTGAAAAGGATTTCATAATGAGCAATTGTGCCGTATACATATTAACCAATAAAAAACATGGGACTATTTACATAGGTGCTACTCGAGATTTAGCACGTAGAATAGACCAACATCATCTACAAGCAACAGATTGTTTTACATCAAAATATAACTTACGTACTTTAGTTTATTATCAACTATGTGATCATTTTTATGAGGCTTTAACTAGAGAAAAGCAGTTAAAGAATTGGCGACGTCAATGGAAAATTAATTTGATAGAAGAGGATAATCCTGACTGGCTTGATTTAGGCAATCAACTCGCTTAACTAGTAGTTTATAACCTAGACTCTGAAATAAATTCAGAGAGGAGAAGTGGATCCTGAAATAAATTCAGGGAGTGAGAGGGGTAATGAACTCCAGTTCTCACCCACCATTTGCTGAACTTGTTTCAGTATCTTATTACTATTTTAATAGATCCTGAAATCGATGTCTTAGCATCGCCCTGAACTTGATTCAGGGTCTAATTAGCAACTTATAACCTAGACTCTGAAATAAATTCAGAGAGGAGAAGTGGATCCAGAAATAAATTCAGGAAGGGAAAATAGAAGAAAATTAACAGAATTTAAGCCATCCGTGGCAATTCTAAGTTAATTCATCCCTGAATTAAAAAAGCGCAATAATGTGAATTATCGCGCTTTTATTTCAAAGATTATTTTAGTTTATTTATGTAAACGTTTTATTCTGCAACTGTGGTGTTAATTTCACTGGTTGCCGACATTTCAACGATGTCCATTTCATCAATTAGGTTGGTCGCGCCATCAATGTGCTCCATAACCCAAAGCATGTAACGTACGTCTACATGAATTGAACGGTTTAATTTAGCGTCATAATCCCAACCACCAATGATGCTCTCGTATACACCGTCAAACACTAAACCAACAAATTCTGCTTTGCTGTTTAATGTTGGTGAGCCAGAGTTACCACCAGTAATATCTAATGTACCTAAGAAGTTTACTGGAACAGTATTCAAGTCATCTTTGGTGTATGAGCCATATTGTCTTTTGTTGATTAAATCGAGTTGCTTTTTAGGCGCATCAAAAGGAAATGCACCCGTATCTTTAGCGACAATACCTTCAACGGTAGTGAATGGGGTAGCAGTAATGCCATCTTTAGGTGAGTAGCCTTTTACGTTACCGTAGGTTACTCGTAGCGTACTGTTTGCATCGGCATATACCGGGATGTTTTTCGATTTATTGTAAGCGATTAACGCTTCCATAAATTTAGGACGGTATGCTTGTAAATTACCGGCTAATTCTTTGCTGCTGTCTTCAATGGCTTTACGCGCTTTAAAGGTGTTAACCGCTAATTGAATGAATGGGTCGTTTGAGTTATTAAACTCTTCTACGCTTTTGTTCATCCACGCTAAACGCGTAGCTTCGTCGGCCAATTTGGTTGTTTGGTAAATAGCATCAAGTTTGTTATTTAACTCGGTTTCATTTAATCCGTTTTCTAAGCCAAAAAATTGGTCAAGCTCTTCAATACGCTGCTTTTTAGGTAAAGCGGCATAGTGCGTTAGCATATGCGCTAATATCTTTTGATCAATGTCTACATCTAAGCGACGGTTAATGGTTGTCATGCTTTGAGCAAAACGATCCATATCGCGCTCTTGATAACCGCGTTGGCGCTCAAGATCAGGCTTTGCTTTTTCAATAGCTAAGCGGTGTAGTTTATTTGCGGTAGTCAGTAACTTGCTTCTTGCCATGTAGCTTAATACATAACTGCGTGGGGCAAACTCTTGGCTGTCATTAACTAGTTTGTTCAAACCAGACAGGGCACTGCCGTATTGAGCTTTACGTGTAGGGTTACTGTTAATCCACGCGCTTAATTGTGCTTCTAGCTGCTGCTTACGTTCAAGGGTTGTGCCTTTGTTGTAGCTTTCTATTAATGAACCGTAGTTCTTGGCGTAATTTGCCAAGCTTGCCAATTCGTTTTGATACTTAATGCGTTTATCGCTGCCAACTTCAGAGTTCTCGTGAATTAAATTGATGATCTCTTCACGGTAAGATTTAGCCACAGGATAAGCCCAAGTGAATTGATGCTCAACTTCACTCGCTACGCGGTAGCGGTTTGTTCGGCCAGGGTAACCCAACACCATAATGTAGTCGTCTTCATCAACAGAGGCTTTGTTCACTTTTAAGTGATGCTTAGGCTGATATGGTACGTTGTCCAGCGAGTAATCTGCTGGTTGGCCATCTTTACCTACGTATGCACGGTAGAATCCGTAATCACCGGTATGGCGTGGCCACATCCAATTATCAATATCACCACCATACTTACCAACACTTGATGCCGGTGCATGCACTAAACGTACATCGCGGATCATTAATTGTTTAAATAAGTAGTACTCAAGCCCGCCGTGAAAGTTAACGACGCTACAACGGTAATTTTTATCTTGTTCACATTCACCAACAAGCTTTTTACTATTAGTGTCAATAAACTTGTAACGCTCATCACCCTTCATTGCTGTTGTAATACCAGCTTTAATAAGTGGGGTTACTTCGGTAATTTCTTCGGTTACATAAATGCGTTGTCCTGGCGCTGCAGGTAATTCTTCTGCGAACGATTTTGCTAAAAAGCCATCTTTAAGAAGGTTGTTCTCTTCCGTCGAGTTATATTGCACAGAGCCATATACACAGTGATGATTACTTACCACTAACGCCTGATCAGACACAAACGAAGCAGTACAACCCCCTAAACTGACAATAGCGCCCATAGGAAACTCTGTAAGGTTGGTTAAATCAGTTGGGTTTAATTCTAAGCCGGCAGCTGTTAATTCTTTAGCGATACTAGGTAATTGATGTGGTTGCCACATGCCTTCGTCGGCAACAGAAATAGAACTTACTGCTGTAATTGCGCAAAGCAGCAAGGATGATAATTTTTTCATCTAATTCTCCATGATGATGAATTCTTTTTATATATGGTCGGGATTTTTACAAAAACAGTTACTTTTAGTCAAATTGAATAATTCAATAATTGTTATAAAAGTTATCTACTAGTGAATAAAGGTTTACAGTTATTTTTCCTGTTTCCATCATTATGTTTATTTTTTAAATGGTTTTCAATGAGTTAATTGGTGGTTTTGTTTGAATAATTATCATAAAAATAAAGCCAGCGGTATTGATTGTAATTATGCCTATCTATGCAGAAGCAACTATACTTAATAGGCTACATTAGCATTTGATTGACATAGTTTTGGAGGTGTTTATGACTATTGCAACTCGACTTGACTCTTATCTGAACGAACATCAAATTAATTATCAGTTACTTCCTCATTTTCATAGCCTTAATTCAGTAAGCAGTGCTGTATCTGCTAACGTACCATTACATAAAATTGCGAAGGCGGTGGTACTTGAAGATCATGAAGGACGAAAGCTTATGGCGGTGTTACCGGCAAATAATAAAGTGAGTATGTCGTATATTAATGATGAATTACTTGGCAGTTACCATTTAATTAAAGAAAGTAAAGTGTATGAGTTATTCAAAGACTGCGAACATGGTGCGGTGCCTCCTGCAGGTGACGCCTACAATATGACAATGGTTTGCGATTCATTGCTTGATGACTTAGATGAGGTTTATCTTGAAGCTGGCGATCACGAAAATTTAATTTGTCTTGATCATGAAGGCTTTAAAAAGCTCACAGAAAACTCAAGGCATATGCGTTTTAGTCGACAAGTGTTTCATTAGAATAGGAGCGAATCACGAATCACGATTTATCAAGAAGTGTAGGGTATTAAAACCCCACACTTCTTGAACTTGTTTCTATCCGAATTTACGGCCCGCATCTATCGCCAAGCCCATGCCTACGCTGCCAAATTTATCACCATCAACTATTTCTGTGTTAGGAAATAAATCTGCAATGGTTTGTCTAACCATAGGTATTGCTGTTGTGCCACCGGTCATAAATACTTTTGTTATGTCGGTGTATTTAATACCAGCATCAGCAATGGTCAGTAACGTCTGTTTTTTAATGTTGTTTACTTCAGTTTGTATCGCGTCATGTAATTGGTTAATGGTTAAATCAACGTTCAATTTTGACTCAACATAATCTAAATCGATATTAGCAGTGCTGTGTGTGGTTAAATCAATTTTTGCTTGCTCAACATCTATAGCCAACAAATGTCCCTCGCGTTTATTGATCACGTTTAATAAGCGGTCTATTAATTGTTTGTTTTCAACTCTGAACGCTAAGTCTTTTAACGAAATTTGTGTATTTTTTTCATATAAATGATGAATTTTATGCCAGGTTGCCAATTCATGATAATAGCTTGAAGGCATGAACATTTGCTTGGTTTCATTGTGCGAAACATTTGCCATTGAACTGCGAATGCTAAATTGGCTGTCGGTATTACGGATTTGTTTGGTTTCTTTAAGTTTACTTTTATAACCCAAGTGCGGCATAACGATTTCAAGGCTTAACTTACGGTCAAAGTCGGTACCACCTATATGAATACCACCGTTAGCTAATATATCGTCTTCACGATCACTTCTAAGAGCACGTTCAGGTGACAGGCGAACCACTGAAAAATCAGAGGTACCACCGCCAATATCAACGATTAAGGCTATTTCTTCGTTATTAATGCTTTGTTCAAAATCAAGGGCTGCCGCAATGGGTTCATATTGAAATAACACATCACTAAAGCCAGCTCTTAATGCCGCTGTTTCAAGAGTGTCTTGAGCTAATAAATCGGCTTGTTTGTCGTTATCTACAAAGTGAACCGGACGACCTAATACTACTTGCTCAAACGGGCGATTCGCATTAGTTTCTGCTCTGGCTTTTAAGTGGCTTAAAAAACTGGTAACAATGTCGGCAAAAGGAACCTGTTGCGACTTTATTTGAGTTTTCTCTTCCATTAACGGTGTACCCAACACGCTTTTTAATGAGCGCATAATACGGCCAAACTCACCGTCAATGTATTCGTTAATTGCCGCGCGACCTAAAAAGGTTTGGTTCAGTTCAAAGTGAAAAAATATTGCGCTGGGAATGGTAAATTTACCGCCTTCCAAAGGCAATAATATCGGGTTACCATCTTGAATTGTGCCAAAGGTAGAGTTAGAAGTACCAAAGTCTAAGCCGCAATATGTGTTCACAAATGTTCCTTGTTTACGTTAAAAACGCAATTGATCGTAGTTAGGCGGGCAATTTTACGCTGAGTTGCATTACTTGGCTATAACGTTGTTTAATAACTTATAAAATAATTAGAGGAGTAATAACAAACTTGGCTCATCACACTGTAAAACAAGGTAAAAATAGAAGAGTGCGCAATTCAAATAACGCATCGATATATTTTGCTCTCCTATTTATCATGTCTGTTGGTTTGTTAGTGGTGTTTAACGAACTTGCCATTCACTTTTTGGCTGGCTACGTGGTGCTAAGCATTATTACTATGATTATGTATGGCTGGGACAAAAAGGCTGCAGAAAAAGGTCATTGGCGAACACCCGAATTAACTTTGCAGTTACTTGCCTTGATTGGCGGCTGGCCTGGTGCTGTATGGGCACAGCAAAAATTTAGGCATAAATCTAGAAAACTGTCTTTTAGAATACAGCTTTGGTTGATGATCATTTTCAATGTGTCAGCTTTTGTCTGGTTTTGTGTACCGCTGGCTAATAGTTTTATTCAATCCTGGTTTTAACAAATTTCGGCTTTGATTTGGCAAGAAAAGCGTTTATTGCATAAACTTAGTGGAGTTAGCTGCGTATATCGACACTTCTAGGGGAGTAATATGGTTAAATCTTTATGTAAATGGAAGAAAAAAGAAGTAGAAAATCATTTACATGAGCTTTGGCATATTGTTGATAAACCACGTCATATTTGTAAAGACTGCGCTCGAGCATCGCATACCAAAGGGTATTTATGTAAGCCGGTTAAACTTCCACATGACAGCCATTCAGGCAAAGATTGATTAAACGCCTTTGTAAGTTAATTTTATCCCTAATTTTTGCATTTGTTTGATCTCTGTATCCAAGTTG